>JBMNIG010000024.1:0-77008 GCA_050950785.1 Eubacteriales bacterium
GGATGATACATTCCACCGATGCTCAGGTACCCGGAACTGAAGTCGGTATGACAATAACTCCGGAAGATATCCATATCATGCACAAATCTTCGGAAGGGGGAATCCCGCCCGAAGCAGGGGAGGCGGAATAGATGAGAAGATCAAGACGAATATCTTTTCTTGCACTGCCCTATGGGGTCTACGCGATTATTTTCATACTTGCACCCATACTGCTCATATTCTTTTATAGTCTGTTCTATCAGGGAAATCAGGGCTTTAGCTTTACTCTTGATCACTTTACTAAATTTTTTAATTTCAAAGAGCCTGTTTATATGCAGGTACTGCTGCGCTCTATCAGAATTGCCCTGATTTCAACTATCATATGCCTGATCATTGGATATCCTATGGCATTTATACTTTCCAGAATGCGTCCGAGTGTACGCAACATTGTATCTTTTCTGTTTGTGCTACCTATGTGGATGAACTTTCTACTGCGTACATACGCCTGGATGACGCTCCTTGAAAACACAGGCGTTATTAACACGCTGCTGACCTCCATGGGTCTTCCCACAATCAATATAATGTACACCGAGGGCGCTGTCATATTTGGTAATGTCTATAACTTTCTTCCATTTATGATTTTGCCCATATACAATGTGCTCATAAAAATCGACAAAAGTCTTATTGAGGCTGCAGGTGATTTAGGCGCAGACTTCATCAAAACTTTTGCACGGGTCATATTACCCCTAAGCCTTCCAGGGGTGACAAGCGGTATCACAATGACTTTCATGCCGGCGGTCACCACATTTATAATCTCCAAGCTTCTTGGCGGAGGCCAGAATGCGCAAATCGGTGACCTAATCGAAAAGCAGTTCAAGTCTGTTGGGGACTGGGGCTTTGGCTCGGCAATGTCGGTAATACTTATGATAATGATACTCGTAGCTGCCGGCTTTATGAACAGCTATGAAAAGGACAAATCGGCGGGAGGTGTGTTGCTGTGAGGCGCTTTTTGAAAATTTGCAAGGGCACTTACTCTGCTTTGATTTTTCTGTTCCTATATGCACCTATCGTTGTATTGATCGTATTCTCATTCAACGAATCGAAATCCCGGGGTACTTGGGGTGGATTTTCACTCAAGTGGTATGAGTCACTGCTTCAAAACAACGAAATCATGCAGTCGCTGTTCAACACCCTGTTGATTGCCGTCCTCGCCGCCATAATTGCTACAGTTATTGGAACTGCCGCCGCAATAGGCATAAACAGTATGCGCAGGGGTGCGCAGAACTTGTTTATGAATATCAGTTACCTACCCGTACTCAGCGCAGATATCGTCACCGGTGTTTCGCTTTTGATATTATACCTGTTTATTGGAATTCCTCTGGGTAGAGTATCACTTTTACTCTCACATATCACATTTAATATTCCTTATGTGATTTTATCCGTCATGCCAAAACTAAAGCAGATGAACAGATATGCTTATGAGGCTGCTTTGGACCTTGGTTGTTCACCGCTGCAGGCAATATGGAAAGTAGTCATCCCTGAAATCATGCCCGGTGTAGTGACTGGCGCTATACTCGCCTTTACTCTGTCCATTGACGACTTTGTTATCTCCTTCTTTACTACCGGTGCCGGGGTCAATACACTTTCCATAACCATTTACTCCATGGTTCGCCGTGGAATCAAGCCGGAAATCAACGCTCTAAGCTCAATTATGTTTGTTGTAGTGCTTCTGTTGCTTATCATAGTCAATATTCGTTCAACAAAAGACGCGCTAAAACACGACCGTCATACATCAAACAGATCGCTGCGACCAATGCGATAGTAGTTATGAAAGGAGAAATGCTAGAGTTGAAAAAAGTACTGTCGGTTTTCCTCATTGCGACTATGGTTGCAATCCTCTTCGCTTTTGGAGGCTGCTCAGGATCAAATCAGGGTAAGCCCGTGCTTAAGGTTTACAATTGGGGCGACTATATTGATGAGGAGGTCATCTCCCTTTTCGAGGAAGAGACCGGAATCGATGTGATTTACGACACCTTTGAGACAAATGAGAGCATGTACACCAAGATCAAGACTACCGGCGCCTCGACTTATGACGTAGTGATTCCTTCCGACTACATGATAAAGCGCATGGCTGATGAGGGATTGCTCGCTGAAATAGATGTGTCGGAGCTTGAAAACTATCATTTGATAGATGAAGAATTCAAAGGTCTCGAATATGATCCCGATAATAAGTATTCTGTCCCATACATGTGGGGAACGGTTGGAATTTTATATAACACCAAAATGGTGGACGATCCCGTTGACAGTTGGACTATCCTATGGAATGAAAAATACTCCCGCAAAATATTTATGATGGACTCGGTTCGCGACTCCATAGGTATTACCCTTAAAATGCTTGGCTATTCTCTCAATAGCACCGACCTTGAACAACTGAAAGAAGCTGAGCAAAAGCTCATAGAGCAGAGGCCTCTCGTTTTGGCATATACCGCGGATGAAGTCAAGGACAAAATGATAGCGGGCGAGGCTGCGATGGCCGTTGTATACTCGGGAGATGCCATCACCTGCATGGATCCCGATTATGGCAATCCGGATTTGGCCTATGCCGTTCCTAAGGAAGGATCCAACCTCTGGTTCGATGCGATGTGCATTCTCGAAGGTTCTCCGAACAAGGAAGCTGCGATGAAATTTATAGACTTTATGTGCCGCACCGATATCGCCGCAAAGAACCGCGACTTCATAAACTATTCAACTCCTCAGCGTGAGGTCTATGAATCGTTGCCCGACGAAATCAAAAACGACCCTGTTCAGTATCCTCCGCAGGAAGTACTTGACAGCAGTGAGGTATTTGCTGACTTAGGTGAAAGCATAGCTTACTATGAAGATCTATGGGTCCGTGTAACTGCCGGATAAATCAAGTCCATAACCTTAATAATTTCTGCCCTGCAGTTAGCAGTACAATCAATGTCTGACTGCAGGGCAATAATTTACCTATAACATTTACCCTTGTTGGCGTTTTGGGTGTCAATGTGATTTTTCTTGACATAACTCGTACATCATAATAAAATTGATTAAAAGAATTTATATATTTATATAAGGAGAAGGAGACAATAATGGCTAAATTGAGCACATTGTATGACATTCCCAAACTTGGGTTCGGGGCGATGCGTTTGCCAAGAACAGATTCGGGAGAGATGGATCTGGAGCAAGTCAAAGAAATGGTGGATATTTTCCTAGACAGGGGATTTACTTACTTTGATACTGCCTATGTCTATAACGATTCCGAAGTCACTCTTCGAGAAGCTTTGGTAAAGAGGCATCCACGGGACGCATTTCAGATTGCAACAAAAATGCCCCTATGGGCGGTAAATAGCGCCGAAGACTATGAGAAGCGTTTTCAGGAATCCCTTGAGCGCCTTGGTGTGGACTATATCGACTTTTATCTTCTACATAACCTCAGTGGTGACAGGATCGATGTTACCGAAGAGCTTGGCGGTTGGGACTACATGAAAAGTCTCAAGGCCGACGGTCGCGCCCGGCACATCGGATTTTCTTTCCACGACTCCCCCGAGCGCCTGGATGAAATACTTACAAAACACCCTGAGTGCGAATTTGTGCAGCTTCAGATAAACTACGCGGACTGGGAAGATAGTAAGATCCAGTCCCGCAGGTGCTATGAAGTGGCAAGAAAACACAATAAGCCCATCATTATTATGGAACCTGTCAAGGGTGGCTCCCTTGCTTCAATGTCGCCGGAAATAAGAGAAATATTCGAAGCTGCAAATCCCAATGCATCGGTACCCTCTTGGGCCGTTCGCTACTGCGCTTCCCTTGAAGGTGTAGTTACTGTTCTCAGCGGAATGAGCAACACTGAGCAAGTCCTTGACAACACCGGCTATATGAGCAAGTTTGAACCGTTGACGGATTCTGAGCAAAAGACAATCGATAAGGTCGTTGAAGCACTAAGGAGCATACCGACAATTCCTTGCACCTCGTGCCGTTACTGTGTTGATGACTGTCCTCAGAACATCAACATACCTGGAATAATCGATACGCTAAACAACTACACTCTCTTTGATAATCTGGATGGTTCAAAGAGAAGCTATGGCTTCGTCTCCTCTCGAGGCGGCAAGGCTTCAGACTGCATTGAGTGTGCTTCTTGTGAAGACCGCTGCCCGCAGCAAATTGAAATTATGGCAGCCATGAAAAAAGCCACCGGTCTTTTTGAATAATATTGTCACAATACTCTGCCGGGCCAGTGGGACAGGTTCCTTGTCCCACTGGCCCTCGATTTGACGGTTAGAAATGTCATTGTGATTTCAGTCCACCCTTTATTTGGGTGGCCTTTTCATTATGTCTTCACAAAAAATATGTACAAAAACAAGAAAATGTTCCCCATGTATTGACTTGCATGGTAACATATGGGAATATAAAAAAAGATACTCCGTTTGTAAGATTCAAATTTTCTATAAAAAAGTGGAATCATCTTTCTTATTGTTTCGATTATTATCCTGATGGTTCAATTGTAAGACAAGCGTCCGTTTATTATAAAGGAATCGAATATATTGCGCAAAACTATAATAACTCCGAAAGACACTTTTATAAAAAATATCTCGATAAAACAGTGGAAATTGATTATTAATATTAAGAAAGGAAAGATGGATTACCTATTATTGTAGTAGTCCAATAGCTTGTCCGTATTGGGAATAATAAAATATCAGAGCACTACGCTATGTGATGTGCTCCCTTTGAGTGGACAATGGAAATAACAAAACCATTGTAATACTGAGAGGGGGCATATTTGTGCCACTAAAAGAAAAGCAGCACTGGAAAAAAGATCACTGCTGGAAATCGCTTTTACGCGTGAAATCTGTACAACTGATAAAGCCTCAGAAAATGTTTGCAAAAATCGCCAAAGGCGCCGGCGAAGTATATTTTATACAAATACAGGTTTCACCTACAACAAACAAATGTTTGCTAGAGTTAGTAACCTATGGTATAATCTCATAGAACTATGCTTATATAATACATGGATTGGAGGCACACAAAATTGGCTTCCGGAAGAAGGAATGTTAAACAATACGGCAACGAATCGATATCATCACTTAAGGGCCCGGACCGCGTGCGGAAGCGCCCCGGTGTTATATTTGGATCCGACGGCATAGATGGCTGTCAGCACGCTTTTTTTGAAATATTGTCCAACGCTATAGACGAGGCCAGAAGTGGTTTTGGTGATACGATCATTGTTACTCACTATGCCGATGACTCTCTTGAAGTTGAGGACTTTGGCCGGGGCTGTCCAGTTGACTGGAATCCTGTTGAAAACCGCTACAACTGGGAACTTGTCTTTTGCGAGCTTTATGCCGGCGGAAAATATCATCAAGATGCAAACTACGAGTTCTCACTTGGTCTTAACGGACTTGGTTCCTGCGCAACACAATACTCCTCCGAATATATGGATGTCACCGTATGGCGCGACGGTAAGAAGTACACTCTCCATTTTGAAAAGGGCGAAATCGTAGGTGAAATGGGTCAGGAGATATTCAAGGGACGGCGTACCGGTTCCCTTATTCGCTGGAAACCCGACCTTGAAGTGTTCACCGACATTAAGATCCCTGAAGCTTATTTTCATGATGTACTAAAACGTCAGGCTGTTGTAAACTCCAAGGTCAAATTTGTTTATCGACGCCAAAAGGACGGTAAGTTTGAGGAAACAACTTACTTTTACGAAAACGGTATTTCAGACTACATCGTTGAGTTGGCGGGCAAAGACACCCTCACAGACCCCCGTTTTATTTACTGCGAGAGAAAGGGCCGCGATCGTGAGGACAAGCCCGAGTACAAACTGAAAATATCCTGTGCTTTCCTATTCACAAACAGAAATAGCATTATTGAGCACTACCATAACTCATCATTCCTTGAGTACGGTGGCTCACCGGAAAAAGCAGTGAAAAGCGCTTTTGTGTTCGCATTGGACAGATATCTGCGTCAGAACGGAAAATATAATAAGGATGAGTCTAAAGTCACATTTGGTGATATTCAGGACTCTCTAGTATTTATATCAAACAACTTTTCAACGATCACCTCCTACGAAAACCAGACTAAAAAAGCAATAAACAACAAGTTTATTCAGGAGGCAATGACTGACTTTCTAAAGGAACAGCTTCAGGTATATTTTATTGAAAATCCAACTGAAGCCGAGAAAATCGCGGAGCAAATTCTCATCAACAAACGCAGCCGCGAAACTGCTGAAAAGACACGCTTAAACATAAAAAGGAAGCTTTCCGGCGGCATTGACATCTCCAACCGCGTACAGAAGTTTGTTGACTGCCGCTCACGCGACCCGGAACGCCGTGAGCTTTACATCGTTGAGGGCGATTCCGCTTTAGGTTCTGTCAAAATGGGCAGAGATGCCGAATTTCAGGCCATTATGCCCGTCCGCGGCAAAATTCTCAACTGCCTAAAGGCCGATCTTCCGAGAATCTTTAAGAGTGATATAATAACCGACCTTGTAAAGGTCCTCGGCTGTGGTGTTGAGGTAAATCATAAGAAAAGCAAAGACCTGTCCAACTTTGATCTCTCGGCCTTACGCTGGTCCAAAATAATCATCTGTACCGACGCTGATGTCGACGGATTTCAGATCCGCACCCTGATACTGGCAATGCTTTATCGCTTAACTCCTACCCTTATACGTGAAGGTTATGTATATATAGCAGAGAGTCCACTATACGAAATAATCTGCAAAGGCAAGTCTTATTTTGCATACAACGACAGGGAAAGAGACGAGATCGTAGCAAAGCTTGGAAACGCTAAAATCTCAATCAACCGCTCAAAGGGACTTGGCGAAAACGAAGCAGATATGATGTGGCTGACAACCATGAACCCTGAAACCCGCAGACTGATAAAGGTTATGCCCGAGGATGCAGAGAAGACCTCACAAGTCTTTGACCTCCTGCTTGGCGACAATCTGGCCGGGCGCAAGGAGTTTATAGCGGAGGAAGGTCACAAATATATCGACTTTGCAGATGTAAGTTGAGTCAAATTTTATCATCAAATAAACATATACGGCCACAGAGACATGCTCTTTTTAGGCCAAATACAAAGAGTTTTTATAATTTAGGAATAAAGGGTGCTGTTAATGGCTAAAAAAAGTAAGAATAATAAAGATTATAGTCCAGCGCCGGTAGTGCAGCAGCCCATTACCCGTACATTGGAAATAAACTTCATGCCCTACGCCATGAGTGTAATTATGTCTAGAGCTATCCCGGAGATCGACGGATTCAAACCATCTCACCGGAAGCTGCTTTATACCATGTACAAAATGGGCTTGCTTACCGGAAACCGTACAAAATCCGCAAACGTGGTTGGACAGTGCATGAAGCTAAATCCTCATGGCGATTCAGCAATATATGAGACACTTGTCCGGCTCAGCCGCGGACATGAGGCACTATTGGTCCCATTTGTCGATTCCAAGGGAAACTTCGGAAAATTTTACTCCCGTGACATGGCATATGCGGCTTCGAGGTACACCGAAGTAAAGCTTTCTCCCATATGTCACGAGATTTTCCGTGATATAGACTCCAACTGTGTTGATTTTGTCGACAACTACGATTCGACCACAAAAGAACCGGTACTGCTCCCCACCACTTTTCCAAATCTGCTTGTATCCGCAAATCAGGGGATCGCTGTCGGTATGGCATCAAATATTTGCGGTTTTAATCTCACTGAGGTTTGTAACACAACGATTGCATATATAAAAGATCCAAACTGCGACCTGTTTGCAACCCTCCCTGCACCCGACTTTTCAACCGGAGGCGAAATACTTTATGATAGAGCGGCTTTGGAGGAAATATACCGTACAGGGAAAGGTTCGTTCCGCGTACGGGCCCGCTGGCGCTATGTAAAAAAAGAAAACCTGATCGAAATTTACGAGATACCATATACAACAACTATTGAGGCGATCATGGATAAGGTTGCCGATCTTATCAAGTCCGGCGGTATCCGTGAAATTGCTGACATGCGGGATGAGACCGACCTCAAAGGCTTAAAATTAACGATCAACCTCAAGCGCGGCGCCGACCCTGAAAAGGTAATGCAGAATCTTTTTAGGCAAACTCCTTTGATGGACTCCTTTGCCTGCAACTTCAATTTGCTTGTGGCTGGTACTCCGCGGCAGATGGGTATCGCTGAAATCCTTGATGAGTGGACCGCCTGGCGCTACGAATGCGTGAGGAGAAGGATATATTATGATTTGGAGCAAAAGCGCAACAAGCTCCATCTCCTCAAAGGACTTAGCAAAATCCTGCTCGACATCGACCGCGCCATAAAGATCATCCGGGAAACCGAAGAAGAGGATGAGGTCATACCCAACCTGATGATCGGCTTCCAAATCGACAAGGAGCAAGCCGAGTACATCGCTGAGATCAAACTTCGCAACATAAACAAACAATATATACTCCGCCGGGTTGCCGAAACAGAAAGCCTTCAAGAAGAAATTGCTTCACTTGAAGATGTTCTGAGAAGCCGTGATAAGGTTATGGACATCATAATAAGCGAGCTTGAAGCAGTATCTAAAAAGTACGGCGCACCAAGGCGAACAGGCATAGTATACGATTATGATCTCTCCCCGCCTCAAGCAGAAGAGGAGATCGACGATTATCCTGTTAACGTCTTCCTCTCAAAAGAGGGCTATTTCAAGAAGATCACCCCGCTCTCTCTCCGCATGGGCGGCGAGCAGAGATTCAAGGAAAACGACGAGCTCTCACAGAGTGCCGAAGCATCCAACGCCGACGAGGTTATATTCTTTACCAACAAGCAACAGGCATATAAGTGCTGGCTCTATGAGTTCGAAGATTCCAAGGCATCCGTGCTAGGCGACTACTTACCAGCCAAGCTTGGTATGGATGAAGACGAGTCTGTGGTCTATATGTGCCTGCCGGGCGATTACACCGGATATGTCCTTTTCTTCTTTGAAAATGGCAAGGTGGCAAAGGTCAATATCAACACCTACCAGACTAAATCCAACAGAAAGCGACTCACTAAAGCTTTCTCAGACAGATCACCCGTCGTTGCGATCCGCCATATGAAGGAAGATGGGGAGCTTGCTCTATTCTCAAGCGATACGCGTGTGCTACTGTTTAATACCGCTTCCTTGACTCCTAAAGCAACAAGAACTACCATCGGTGTATCCGTAATGTCGGTTAAATCAAAGCACCGTGTTGAGAAAGTAATGTCGGTGGAAGAGGCCGGTATTGTAAACCAATCGCGCTATAGAACACGAAAAATACCAGCTGCCGGATCATTCCTGAAGCCGGAAGATATAGGAGAAACTCAAATCAATATTGAGATATAATAAAACACGAATCAAGAATGGCAGCGACTGAAATGGGGCATGTAAACTATGGCCAATACTAAGATCCGCGTATATCTGCTCGACACTTTGATCATTATTTTGGGCAGTGCGCTCTTCGCGCTCGGACTTGCTATATTCCTGGAACCAAATAATATCGCACCGGGTGGAGTCTCCGGTATTGCCATGATCATAAATCATATTATTCCATCCATTCCAATCGGCGTCCTGATAATTATTTTGAATATACCTCTATTTTTGGCCGGATGGAAATTCGAAGGTAAACCCTTTTTGATCAAGTCACTATTCGGTACGTTCCTGTCCTCGATCATGATAGATCTTTTTTCAGACATCTACCAATATACAGCCGATTCACTTTTAGCCGGTATATACGGTGGAATTTTGATAGGTGTTGGGCTTGGACTGCTGTTTACCAGAGGAGCGACTACCGGCGGTAGTGACATCGTGGGCAGACTGTTAAGATTAAAGTTTCCCTATCTTTCAATGGGTCGACTGGTACTAGGAGTCGACTTCATTGTAGTCACTGCTGCCGCCATCACTTTTGGCCATTTTAACTATGCTTTATATGCCCTGATTTCACTATATATTTGTTCTATTACTTTAGACAAGATACTTTACGGCTTCGATAACGCCAAAGTTGCCTACATTATCACACAATATCCCCAGGAAGTTTTTAGAAGAATAGATACTGAGCTGGAACGGGGTGTTACCTTTCTTGAGGGGGAGGGCGCGTATTCCGGAAGAGCCACTAAAGTCATTTTGACCGCTATCAAAATGCGTCAAATCGCACAGCTTAAGCGAATTGTCCGCGAGGTGGACCCTTCCTCTTTCGTCATTATTTCAGACGCACAGGAAGTGTTGGGAGACGGCTTTAGGGCGCACCATGATAAACAGTTCTAGCCAACCTATAACAGACGGAGGATAGCGTGAATAGGAGAAAATTATCGCTGGCCATTATAGCTACCCTGACTGCTACGCTTATTATGTCAGGGGGATGCAATCTGCTTTTGTCCCGGGACTACATGGTCATCACACCTCATCTGGAAAACAGACTTGAAGAGATCGAGGGTAATGAGATGCGTGCCGAAACATTTCAGGAGCTGAAAAATAATATCCTGCGATTGATAGAAGAGGGCATTGAAGTAGGTACTATCCGTCTCTATAACTACACCGGGGACGTCGACACCGACACAGAAACAGCAATAACCCAAACAATGAAATATGAACCCTTGGGTGTATTCGCGGTAGAGTATGTATCCTACAAAAGCGTGAGGATCCTATCCTACCACGAGATAACTCTTACAATTACATATCGGAAGACAGCCGAAGAGATCGCAGCTATAAAAAAGGTGGATAGTGTAAAAGCCTTTCGAGATCTTCTGATAGATGCTTATTCAGGTTACGAAGACCTGCTGACAGTTGATATCCCTTGGTATTATACCGATCAGTATAATGTCGGGGATATACTGCAATCCTACTATGACAACAACCCTCTCACTACTGCTGCTGCACCAAATTTCACAATGAGACTCTATCCTGACGCAGAAACGGAAGCAGGCTCGGGCTGGCAGAGGATATTGGAGATATCGTTTGATTATCCTGAATCCCAAGCAAGACTTCGAGAAATGTCTCGCGAACTGGTCAAGCAGATATCAAACCTATTTTCAGATATAAACTTACCAACAGATAAAAGTAAGTTCAAAGCTATTGAAGACCTTCTAAAGGAAAATTCAGTCGTAATTTCGTCTGTTGATACCGAATCCGAAGATCTGGATGTATCGGGTTTGGAATCTACTGCATACGGTGCGATCATTAACAAAAGTGCCACAAGCGAAGGATATGCCCTGGCATTTAAGGCAATGTGTGATTTTTTTGATATAGACTGTTATGTCGTCCGGGGACGCTTAGACGGTCTTGATCACTGCTGGAACCTTGTATCCACAGAAGATGGATGGTATCATGTGGATGTTGCTAGTGATATCACCACGTCAAGTTATGAATACTTGCTCTGCACTGATGATCAGATGACAGAAAGAGGTTTCCGTTGGAACACATCTGATTATCCGCTGTCGGCTTCTGATGTCATCAATGCGTTCCATACTACTGATGAGATTACTCAATCAGAATTGAATGAAGAATAAAAACCGAGTGTTGTAACCGCCTCAATAACCCGAGGCGGTTCTGTTTTACATAAAATGCAATATAGTAGAACGTTTTATGCAAGTCGCACAATTCAAGTGTAACGTTTTTTGCTATTTTACAGATTGTATGTAATAAATATTACTGGTATATTTATTACAGTGTTGTTCATAATTTATTAACACATTATGGACAACATAATTTATTAGTTTTTATAGGAGGATAGTATGAAAAAATTATTACCATTTCTGCTAATGCTTGCAATTGTTCTTTCAATTGCGGCAGGTTGCGCTCAAGACGAGAAAACTACGCCAGATCCTTCGGATTCTCAGAAACCTGTCACAGCGTCAGATGGACCCAGCGAAGATCCTGATGATGCTCCGCAACCAGGTGAGGTCAAGCTACCTCTCGTATCAGATAGAGTAGAATTCGATATTTGGTCAATGGCTTTTGATAGCTCGGCTGGTATTGAAGACGCAAACGGCAGCGACGCATATCAAAAATTAGAAGAGCTGACCAACGTACATATCAACTGGCAGCATCCGCCCGCAGCTGATACCGCTACACAATTCAACCTTATTGTTTCATCACAAGATTTTCCCGATTGCTTCCAGAACTATGTAAATATGTACATCGGTGGACTGGATAAGTACATAGATGATGAAATCATTATTGATGTCACCGATCTGGTAGACCGCTACGCGCCAAACTATAATAATGTGCGCAGTGCTGAAGACTTAGTGAAGGGTACTGTCACCGACTCCGGTCGTATGCCGGGCCTCTTTGGTATAAAAAAGACTCTGCAGCCATCATGGATGGGTCCGGTCACCCGTGCCGACTGGCTTAATGATCTCGGGCTTGAAGCCCCAGTTACTATGGATGACTATCACGACATGCTTGTAAAATTCCGCGATGAAAAAGGCGCAGAAGTCCCTATCACCATTAACAACACGGGATTGTTCCAGCTTTTCTCTCAGGCATGGGGATTAGGTGTAAGTTTCTACCATGTGGATGGGGTCGTTAAATTTGGTCCTATCGAACCTGAGTTCAAGGAATATCTTGCATTGATGAAAAAATGGTATGACGAGGGTCTATTTGAAAAGGAATTCTATGTTGTAGCAGGCTCACGCTCATACGATACGGAATATACTCTTACCGGAAAGGTTGGAGTATGGAATGTTGCGTATAACTTTATGCAGACCAACTTGATGCTTGCCGCAGGAGACCCAACATATGACTTGGTGGCTATTCCCTGCCCTGTATTCAACGAAGGCGATATTAGAGAGATCGGACTTGAGACATACATTCAGGTCGACCGCTTCCAAGGTAATATTGCATCGATTACAACTCAGTGCCATGACCCTGTCACTCTTGTTAGATGGTTTGACTATCTCTTTACCGAAGAAGGCGGGATCCTCGGAAGTTACGGCATTGAGAACAAGAGCTTTGTCTTCAACGACGAAGGCAAACCCGAATATACCGAACTAGTTTATAATAACCCGGATGGCTTGGCAGCTTTCAATGCAATGAATCGCTACGCTATGAGTCCAAACCAGGTTATGCTATATGATTGGGAGCGCGAGCTTCTCCCCAACATGTATCCACAAGCCCTTGCAGCTCCGAACATTTGGGATGCCAACTATCAGGATAAGCGGACACTTCCCTCAATGATGTCGATCTCCACTGAGGAGAGTCAGGAATATGCCGCAATCATGGGCGACATAGATACACTTTTGAGCGAATCGATCGTTCCGTTTATAATCGGCAGCAAATCCCTTGACGAATATGACGATTTTGTCAATATGCTCAAAGCATTGAGGATTGAGGACGCAATCGCAATTCAACAAGCTGCACTCGATCGTTACAACAACCGCTGATCTCACAATGTAAAAAGCAAAGCAATTGATTCTACTTCAATCACAATGCTTCAATTTTTCGGGCATGGACTTCAACTGAAGTCCATGCCCGATGTTCTTATGTATGCTTTGGCAGACAGGAGAACTGTTCCTCTGTCTGCCATATGTAAACTAAATTTGTCGTTTCGCTCCGCCCTTTGCATATTCATCCGTGCGGGGGATCCAATCCAAAAACTTCTCTACTACCAAGTCCCAGAATCGCCATTCATGTCCATGATTTGGAGTCTCAAACCATGTGACATCCGCGCCGTATTCCGTCAGTTTATCACGAAATTCTTGATTGGCGTTGTAAAGGAAGTCCTTTGCACCACAGGCAAGGTAAATCTTCGGGAACTTCCGTCCTTCTTTATATATGCTTTCGGCAAGCGAACTTGGATCATACTGGGGATTTATTTTACCCGATGTGACACTTTCTGCCACCTCGTTAGTATCTTCAGCTTTGGTATCACCGATATTTGCCAATGCCGCAGGATTAAGGCTAACTGCCGCAGAAAAGGCGCCCAGTGCGGCAAATCGTTCCGGATTGTTGAGGGCATGTACCAATGTTCCATAACCGCCCATGGAAAGGCCTGCAATATATGTGTCCTCAGGTCGGTCGGATATTGGAAACATTCCACAAACAAACTCAGGTACTTCCTTCGATAAGAAATCAAAGAACCGATCACCTGACGGGTGATTTACATAAGACTTGTTTTCACCTGATATCATTACTACCGCAATGTTGCGTTCCTCTGCATAAAACTCGACATTTGTGTAGCCGGTCCATGTTGCATGGTTATTCGCCATACCATGAAGCAGATAAAGGACCGGGTACTTTGTTTTTGGCTTATGACTTGGCTTACTTCCGGGCTCAAGTCCCATACCCATAGCCTCCGGTGTCGTAGGCGATGGTACTACCACTGTGATGTCCACTGCCCTAAGCAGTGTATACGAGATAAAGTTACATGTGAATTTTGCCATTTGTCTTTCTCCTTCGCTTTAATTTATTATTACTTCCTCGATTCTAAAAACAATTTTTTTAACCTTGGAAGCATTTTGCGTACCTATGCGATGTCCTGCACGTATTCATCAATCCAATTTTATATCCCCATCAACCATTACAAAAACGGGTTTGTAACAGTTGTCAAGAGCTATAATGTCAGCGCATTTACCTGGTTCTATACTCCCAATTTTGTGATAAACGCCAAGTGATCGTGCAGGATTTTCAGTAACTGCAAGCACGGCTCTTTCAAATGGTTCTCCAGTCATCTCTATATACTTTGCAAGTGCCACGTCGAGAGATAAAGTGCTTCCTGCAAGTGTTCCTCCATCCATCAGGCGTGCGATACCGCTTTTCACCTCTACCGGCGAACTACCAAGTGTATAAATTCCATCGGGTAGCCCACCGGCACGCATACAATCGGAAACCAATACGATCTTATCAGGTCCTTTGCAACGCAATGCAACCTCCACAGCAGGAGGTGCAATGTGATATCCGTCACAGATGATTTCAGCGTAAGCACTAGACAATAGAGCTGCTCCCAGCAGCCCCGGCTCTCGATGGTGCATGGGTGCCATACCGTTGTAAATGTGGACAATGCGCTTTGCGCCTGCCTTGATGGCATGCATTGTCTGCTCATAGTCGGCTGACGAATGTCCCAATGATACATTGATGTCCATTGAGCACAGATATCTGATAGCTTCTAAAGCCTGAGGTTGTTCCGGTGCAACAGCAATGTTCAGGACAGTTCCCCTGCTACCCACTAAGATCCTCTCAATCAGTTCAATCGAAATATCTTGTAGATACTCACCCTGATGGGCCCCTCTGTATTCTGACGTTAAGAACGGGCCTTCTACGTAGCTTCCTAGTATTTTGGCACCTTCACAGCCACTCTTTATTGTCTCAGCTACATTTGCAAGCGCGCTTCTTATGCAGTCCTCGGAGGCAGTGACTGTTGTAGGTAAAAATGATGTTACCCCATGTGATGCAAGATACTTAGACATGGTATTAAGAGCATCGTATGTAGCGTCCATAGTATCAGCACCAGCGCAGCCGTGGATATGCGTGTCGATCAAACCGGGTATAACTCGATAACCGGAAAAGTCTAACGTCGTACCTTTTGGGCACTTGCCCGGCGTAACATCTTTTATGGTGCTACCTTCAACGCTAATCGTGGCTTCAGTGAGCCGTCCTTCGATCAATACTCTGTCACTCCAAATAACCATGTGTTAATCATACACTTTTTTGGTATTGGATTTCAAGACTATTTAGACATTTTATGAATTTTGGATTATTAGACGGTGATTCTCGGTCAAATGAATATGAATATTCGGGAAAGCAATTCCCTTTTTGCCACCATCGTTTGATCACACTTGATACGAATTTTCTGCTGCTTCAATCTACTCAAGTGTGGCGTACATTATCGCTTTGATGGTATGCATGCGATTTTCCGACTGTGGAAAAACCAACGATTGCGGGCTTTCGAACACCTCGTTTGTTACCTCCATACAGGACCGGTTGAATCTCTTCCCCATCTCCCTGCCGATATCAGTCTTAAGATCATGGAACGAGGGCAGGCAATGCATAAATACAGCCCGTGGACCGGCATTATCCATCAGTTGCTTGTTTACTTGGTAGGGCGAAAGCTCTCGCACCCGCTCTTCCCAAACCGATTGAGGTTCTCCCATGGATACCCAAACATCCGTATAGATAACCTCTGCTCCTACGACAGCCTCATTTGGATCTTCACAAAAGCTGATAGTTGCGCCGGTTTGGCTTGCTATTTTGCGGCATTGCTCAACCAGTTCTGAATCGGGGTAATATTTTTGGGGAGCACAAGCAGTAAAATGCATACCCATCATTGCGCAACCTATCATAAGGGAGTTGCCCATGTTGTAGCGGGCATCACCCAAATAAACAAGATGGATACCTTTTATCCCACCAAAATGTTCTTTTATAGTCAAAAGATCCGCCAGTACCTGTGTGGGATGAAATTTGTCGGTCAACCCATTCCATACGGGAACGGAGGCATATTTAGCAAGCACTTCCACTCGCTGCTGAGAATATCCGCGGTATCCTATCCCTTCATATAATCCGGAAAGCACCCGAGCCGTATCGGCTATGCTTTCTTTTGCACCTATCTGTGAACCAATGGTATCCAGGTATGTCACACCCATTCCTAAATCATAGGCCGCAACTTCAAAGCTGCATCGGGTACGTGTGCTTGTTTTTTCAAAAATCAACGCGATGTTCTTACCTTTTTTAACTTCGTGCAAAATCCCATTTTTCTTTTCGGCCTTTAGCTGCGTTGACAAAGCAAGCAGTTCCTGTAGTTCGGAAGGTGTATAGTCCAGCAGCTTTAAAAAGTCTCTTCCGACAAATGACATGGCTCAATCCTCCCCACATACATCTTTGATTATTTCTATCGCCTGATCCAGCTCCTTCTGAGGGATGTTCAACGCTGGTAATAGTCTCACCTTGTCTTTAGCACTCAATGGAAGCACACCTCTCTTTATGCACTCTTGAATAACGGCTTTCGAGTCTTTTGCAGTTTCAATACCAATAATCAAGCCCAAACCGTTAACGCTCTTTATCCCTTTGGCACCAACAAGAGTTGCAAAGATATGATCTGACTTTTCCTTAACCTCCTTGAGCAGTTTTGTATCTATTCGGGATAGGACACTTATGGCAGCAGCACAGCTCAAGGGATTGCCGCCAAAGGTGGACCCGTGGGTACCGGGTGTAAAAACATCGGCTGTTTTAGCACTAAACAACGTAGCTCCAATTGGCAGTCCTCCCCCTAGCCCCTTTGCGGTTGTGACAATGTCAGGCATAATTCCATAATGCATATAACCGTATAGCTCACCTGTTCGCCCGTTACCCACTTGGACCTCATCGGCAATAAG
Organism: Eubacteriales bacterium; assembly: GCA_050950785.1. Taxonomy (GTDB): domain Bacteria; phylum Bacillota; class Clostridia; order Oscillospirales; family JAAYOS01; genus JAAYOS01. The sequence continues at coordinate 17,287 of JBMNIG010000024.1, forward strand.
TAAGATGTCGTAATCAGCGGCGATTTTAGCCATCCCCTTTACAAATTCCGGCTCCAATGGAATTACGCCCCCTTCGCCCAGTACGACCTCAAAAAGTATTGCCGCAACCTTGTTTCTTTCAACCAATTGCTTTATTGATTCAATGTTGTTGTGCTCGGCATGTAAAAACCCCTGTGTTAAAGGCTGAAAATCCTTATGAAAGGAGTCCTGACCCGTTGCCGCAAGCGTGGTAATGGTCCTTCCGTGAAAACTGTTTCTTAGCGTAATAATATTGTAGTATTCGGGTCCCTTCTTTTCGCAGGCATATTTTCGGGCTGCTTTTATCGCACACTCGTTAGCCTCTGCGCCCGAATTAGAAAAGAACACTTTTCTCATTCCCGTTCGCAAGCATAGCATCTCAGCCAAGACCGCACTTGGCTCTGTATAATAAAGATTCGATGTGTGCTGATATTTTTGCATCTGAGATATAACGGCCTTCTGCCATGCCTCATCGGCGAAACCAAAAGTGTTGACACCGATCCCCGTTCCAAGGTCAATATATTGCTTGCCTTCGCTATCCGTAACAATTGAACCCTTCCCGCTAACAATTTCAATGGGAAAACGGGAGTATGTATTTGCAATATATGTCTTATCCAGCTTCATGATCTGTCCCATATCCTACTCCTCACTTTGAAACATGGTTCCAATACCTTCATCGGTCAAGGTTTCGATCAAAAGCGCATGGGGGATACGACCATCAATGATAAAAGCTTTCTTTACTCCTCCATCAAGCGCGGAGATACAGCAGTCCACTTTGGGGATCATGCCGCCTGAGATTATCCCTTCTTCCTTTAATGCGAAAGCCTGTTTATATGTAATTTTTGATATCAATGTAGACGGATCATCCTTGTCTCGAAGGATCCCGCATATATCGGTCATCAAAAACAGACTTTCAGCACCCAGGCTGGCAGCAAGCTCCGCGGCGGCAGTGTCGGCATTGATGTTATATACATTCCCCTGATTGTCGCAGCCGATCGTGGAGATAACCGGAATATATCCTTTTTCGATCACATCTAAAATCGGCTCCGTATTAGTTTGGATGATCTCACCGACATAGCCCAGCCTCTCATCCTTCATACGTGCCATTATCATATGCCCGTCAACACCGGAAAGTCCGATGGCTTTGCCGTCTTTGTTTTGGATCAGGTTGACCAGGCTTTTGTTGATTTTGCCGGACAGCACCATCTGCACGATTTCGACGGTTTCTTTATCGGTAACCCGTAGGCCATCGATGAACTTACTCTCTTTTCCTACCAGTCTTAGCATCTCGGTGATCTCAGGGCCTCCGCCGTGCACGAGAACAACTTTTACTCCTATTAAAGATAAAAGAACGATATCACGCATTACCGAGTCTTTAAGCTGCTCATTGATCATGGCACTGCCGCCATATTTGATAACTATGATCTTGCCATAGTAATTTTGAATGTACGGCAAAGCACTTACTAAAATTGATGCGCGCTGCGCATTTGATATTTGCATGGTCTCCTCCTTATTCATGTGCGGTAGCTGCCGTTTATTCTTACATACTCATAAGTCAGGTCGCATCCCCAAGCGATGGCATGAGCTGTTCCGCTGTTCAGGTCGATCAGCACCTCGACCTCTTCTTCCTGCAGGATCTCTTTAGCGGTGTCCTCCGGAAACTCCACACCTATACCGCCTTTGCACACCAGGATACTGCCCTTAGAGGAGGAAAGCCTAACGTCAACCTTGCTTATATCTATCGACTCTCCGCTGTAACCGATGGCACATAGCAAACGTCCCCAGTTTGCATCAGCCCCAAACATTGCCGTCTTTACCAACGAGGAAGATATCACCGACTTTGCTACTTTTCTAGCCACCTCCTCAGACTCTGCACCATTTGCTCTGCATGTCAGCAGCTTAGTCGCACCTTCTCCATCGCGTGCGATGGCGCGACTCAAATGTACAGTCACTTTGTTTAGCGCTTTCATAAATGAATCAAAGGCTGTTCCATAGGAGACAATCGGTGTGTTTTTTGCTTCACCGTTAGCCAATATAACAACCAAATCATTTGTGGATGTATCTCCATCAACACTAATCATGTTGAAGGTCGAGCTAACGTCGTTTGAAAGTGCAGCTTGAAGCATTTCCGAAGATATGGCACAATCGGTTGTTATAAAAGCAAGCATCGTTGCCATATTAGGGTGTATCATTCCACTTCCTTTTGCGATTCCGCCGACTCTGCATTCTACGCCGTTGATTTCAAAGGAAACTGCAAACTCTTTGAGTTTTGTATCGGTTGTCATAATTGCTTCTGCCGCTTTACTGCTGTAATCACCCAGTCCCTGAGCCAATGCGGGCAAACTATTGGCAATTGGATCGATTGGCAGCTCCTGTCCAATCACCCCGGTGGAAGCCACAACAACATCCCTTGTACTGATGTTCAACTGCTCAGCCACCAATTTGCACATTTCGGCAGCAACATCCATACCATTTGTAGTGCAAGCATTGGCGTTCCCGCTATTACAAATAATCGCCTGGGCTTTTCCATCAGTCAAATTTTCTTTGGTTACCACCAATGGCGCTGCCTTTACCAGATTTGTCGTATATACTGCCGCTGCGTTTGCCACTGCACTGCTGTATATTAAAGCCAAGTCCTTTTTGCTTTTGTTTTTCCGTATGCCGCAGTGAACTCCGTTTGCCATAAAACCTTTAGCGGCACAAACACCACCGTTTATCACTTGCATTGTTTTTCTCCTTATAAATCCAATCCTGTTGTTTTGTCGAGACCAAGCTTGATGTTCAGGCACTCAATCGCGGCTCCAGCAGATCCTTTACCCAAGTTGTCATAGCGTGCCATCAAAAGAATACGCTGTTCATTGCCGCATACCGTAATTTGCATGGAGTCCTTACCCTCAAGTCCTGCAGCCGACACATAACCATTTTCGTCTATGCTTTCATAATATCTTACTAATGGATCATTGTATTTCTCCTGCAGTACTCGTCGTACATCATCAATCGTTTTCCCGGCACTAAGCTGCTGTGCGAAGAGGGATACCGTAACCAACATACCGCTATAAAAGTTCGAAACAATAGGACAAAATATAGGGTCATATGTAATCCCCGTCATTGCTTTCATTTCCGGCAAGTGCTTGTGCCTTTGACCCAGTGCATACTCACGAGGAGCTTTCAACAACTCATCAGGCTTTTCTTCATAATGAGCAATCATCCTCTTTCCACCTCCGCTGTAGCCTGTTAGCGAGTGGCAGGTCAAAAGCGTATCTTTTGATATGATAGATTCCTTAATGAGTGGATAAACAAGCGCAATAAAACCCGTTGCATGACATCCCGGAACTGCTATGCGTTGTGAGTTGATGATCTCGTTCTCATGCTCATCTGACAATTCCGGAAAGCCGTAGGTCCAACCTTTCTGTGTTCGATGCGCTGTAGACGCGTCCATTACTGTAACTTCAGGGTTTTCAATAAGTGACAAGGCCTCACGGGCAGCTTCATCCGGCAAACACAAAACAGAAATATCGGCTGTGTTGAGCATTTCTTTTCTTGCAGAAGTGTCCTTTCGCTCTACATCCGAAAGCCACAACAATTTCAGATCGCTTCGATCGGCAAGCCTTTCGTAAATACGCAAGCCCGTTGTGCCAGCTCTTCCGTCAACAAATACCTTTTTCACTATTTTCAACCCCTTTGAATAAAATTGCATCCTTTTGCATAGATACCAGTGTAAAGTGGATGTAATTATGCATTATGTTATTATGGTATGTATAATTATTCAGTATATTACATTATAATGGAATATAAATCAACACAAAGCTGCTAATATTCACATTATTGTATATTTATCCAAACCCGGCATTGTATTCTGCCATACACTTCTACAAACTGCACTACGCAGTCAGACAAGGGGACGGTTTTTCTGTCTTGGAGCTTGCGCCAAGTTTAAGACATAGGCAAAGATATCTGGACGGTTCTGTTGTCCGATTTTTCTACCCTAATCTCGTTATGCTCTCAACAAAAAACGCTCTGCCCATTAGGCAGAGCGTCTCTTTGTTGATGTGCACGAAGCGAAATAACTTATGTTACACGGATCCAAACACAGAACCGTTCTTGTGTCTGGCCCCATCTCCGTGTCTGGTCTAAAAGTAGTCTATTTCTACTGATTTAGCTTCGTCTCTAGTTGCTGGTATATTTTGTTTGTCAATTCGTCATCACGTGAACCAAATAGGTAGTATTGATTGCTTTCCGTTTTTATCAATATAAATGGCGAATGATTCGGATCGAGACAGACCTTCATTTTGGCAATCCCCTTAGCCGAGAAGTTGCCCTTTAGCAGGTTTTCCATCGCTGTACCAAATGTGCGAATCATATTCTCCGGCAGTTCTTCAAGAAGCTTGACTTCTGTGATTTCTTCATATGGCACAGAATATTCTGAGCTGCCGTACGTGGAAACTATATGGGTATCGGTAAGCACAATCCCTATCTGCCTTCCTCCAATGCTCTCGAGTAAAGCCCCTGTAAATGGCAAAGCAAGTAGCAATAGAACCAGCAAACCCGTGATTATCTTTCCGGATGTTTTAGCAACATTTATGCTTGAATTTGTACCGACACGATTATTTATGATCAAGCGACTGTCGTTGGGATTGTAATATATTACTCCACCGATCCATTTGTCGTCGTCATCAACGTACCAATCCTTACCGCTTTGTGCGGTCAATTTCTCCTGCACTTTCCGTGTATTCATTTCAACTCTGATTGCAGCTACAGTAATAACAAAACCAACCGCAATTACCATGATTATATTCCATAATGGGTAATTACGTGTAAGGAGCATCCCTAAACCAAAGGCAGAAAAACTGTAGGCACATATAAGCCACATTTTCCCCCAATTATGTCGACGCACTTGGGTCAAAACCCGTGATAGTTCAACATTTTTATCAACTGACTCCGATTTGTTACGGTAAAGATAGCGATAGCATAACCAAAAGACTGCAGGACAAATAGCAAATGTAACATATAGTATCCAGTAACTTTGATCCCAAATCAACGGAAGTAAGCATAAAAGCACTGCCGGGAGAAAAGCCCAGGGAGATAGCCACTTGTTTGGTGGAATCGCAGCAGTATCTACCCTAATACTCTTATTTTCAGTCTGCTTCCAGCCTTTTTCCAACTTAAGCTTTTTCAAAGCCTTGTTGCATATCACATATGGGACATAAGGGAGTATAATGCAAAGATCAACCCAAATGCACCATAACGTCATAGTAATGGTGATTCCCCTGGCAAAGAGACATGGAACTGCTATAACGAGGAGAAATATACATATCCACAGCTGCTGCTTCTTGAAACGCTTAAGGCTTTCCTGCACCTGTTCATCTTCCCGGGCATCATATGGCAAAGTGACACCTACTACGATATTCTTCTTGAATTTTGCTTCGTTTACGAGCATGAAATAGAGAAGCGGAGCAATCCAAATGATGCTGGCCCACAATATTACTGTAAAAATCATCGCTGTCCCTCCTCATATAGCTTCTTACACAAGCTAATAACATCATTTTGACCCATTCCGGCTAATCTCAGCTCGGATATATGCAGTCTCAATGCTTCAATAGTTTCTTGCGGAATCGATAGTTCTGTTTTTCTAGATGCTATAACAGCACCAGTTCGACGATCTGTGTTGATGTATCCTTCCTGTTTTAACAACTGGTAGGCCTTACTGACAGTCATCATATTTATACCGCTCTCTTCTGCCAACGCTCTGATAGTTGGCAAGCGATCTCCGGGTAGCAATTTACCCTCTGCTATTCCTATCACCACTTGATTTCGTAGTTGTATATACAGAGGAGTATTGCTGTTAAAGTCAAAGTGAAAAATCATATGTTATGCCCCCTTTGCATTAATTATTATAATGCAACTAATGCATGTATGTCAATAGGTGTTTTTCACTTTAAGATGATTTTGACAGCGCTCAGCCGTACGTTTAACCGACAAAATCCTTCTGAGATTTTATGAAGTCTCAAAAAATATGTGAACACGCGAATTTGCATAATTCCCGAACTAATCATTATATAAAGTAAAATTTTGATCCAAAATTTAATACCCGATAAGGTACAATCGTTGTTTTCATGAAACAAGTACCTTATCGGGTATATTATTATATCATTCCCACTCGATAGTCGCCGGTGGCTTTGCTGTTATATCGTAGACGACTCTGTTGACATGGCTTACTTCGTTTACTATCCGTTTAGAAACCAATGCAAGCACATCATAGGGGATTCTCGCCCATTCGGCAGTCATATAATCAGTGGTCGTCACAGCTCGAAGTGCTACTGTATAGTCGTAAGTTCGGGCATCCCCCATAACCCCTACCGACCTCATGTTCGTGAGAACAGCAAAATACTGGCCTATGCTGTCATCGAGTCCGGCATTGACCAACTCCTCGCGAAATATCGCATCGGCGTCACGCAATATTTCGAGCTTGTCCTTGGTAATCTCACCTATGATGCGTACTGCAAGGCCAGGACCCGGAAACGGCTGACGCTTAACGAGCTTTTCAGGCAGTCCTAGCTCTCTGCCAAGATCCCGGACTTCGTCCTTAAAGAGTAAGCGCAGCGGTTCAATTATCTCCTTGAAGTTTATGACATCGGGAAGACCACCCACATTGTGATGACTCTTAATAACGGCTGCTTCTCCTACTCCGGATTCAATAACATCGGGATAGATAGTTCCTTGCACAAGAAAGTCCACCTCTCCTATTTTCGAGGCTTCCTCCTCAAAAACCCGTATAAACTCCTCGCCGATTATTTTTCGTTTTTCCTCGGGGTCGGTCACTCCGGAAAGTCTGCTCAGAAAACGATCTTCGGCGTTTACACGTATAAACTGAATGTCCCCTCTTCCAAAGACATCCTCAACCTCATCGCCCTCATTTTTTCTCATCAATCCATGATCTACAAAAATGCATATCAACTGCTTCCCAATAGCAGTCTTAAGAAGTTGGGCACATACCGAACTGTCAACTCCGCCCGATAGTCCAAGCAAGGCCTTTCCACTGCCTACTGTCTCCCTGATTTCTTCAATAGCCTGCTGAGCATAGTTGTGCATAGACCAGCTTCCATCAGCCTCACAGACCTCATATAGGAAATTCCTCAGAATCTCTGTTCCGTTCTCCGAGTGCTCAACCTCCGCATGGAATTGGATTCCATACATCTTCTTCTCTCTGTGTTCCATAGCAGCAATAGGGCACTCTTCACTCGATGCTATCGCTTTGAACCCTTTAGGTATTTCAGCCACAAAATCCGCATGGCTCATATAGACTGTTCCCTGGCCGTTCATACCTCTAAACAGTGGAGATGAATTATCATAATTGACTTTGGTGGAACCGTATTCGTGGACCTCCGCTGCCTTTACATCTCCGCCAAGGACGTGTGCCATAACCTGCATGCCATAACAGATGCCAAGCACCGGAACTCCCAGATTGAAGAGTTGATTGTCGGGTCGTGGCGCATTATCTTCATAAACGCTATTGGGACCACCACTTAGGATTATACCTATTGGCTCTTTCTTTTTTATATCCTCTATAGGCATCCTGTAAGAGTGGACTTCGCAGTATACACCACTCTCACGGACTCGCCTTGCGATCAATTGATTGTATTGCCCGCCAAAATCCAATATAAGAACCATTTTGTTCGACATAACTTTCCTCATTTCTTCTGTATATCTAATAATCCGATATCTCATACACAATATACTCACGGTCAAACCTGTAACCGAGCTTTTTCGCCAAAGCTGCAGATTCTTTATTATGTGCATCCCAACCTGGGTATAGGCCTCTGTTGAGACACTCCAATATCAGTTTCGCTCCACTGATGTATGCAAGCCCTTTCCTCCGATACTCTTTTTTAGTATCGATTTGAATTTCAATGCCACCGATAAAGGACGAGTAGGAGGATGCACCTGCAACCGGCTCACCATCTTTAAATATAACAACACCCAATCCAAGTCTTTTATACGTTTCATAATCTTCATATTGGGCTACCCAATCGTAGCACCAAGAAATCTCTTTGCACTTGTTATACAGTTCCTCGTCAATCAACTGAATCGAGTATTCCGGAGAAAGAGAGTCTACAACAGATTGAAGCCTATCCTTATCAAATACGTCCGGATCCTTTTTGAAGGCATATCTTGTCACTTTTCTCGCCTTATCCTGATAATGTTTTTCTATCGGGTCTGCCCATTCATCGTTTTGAGGAACCATGATAATGTAATCCCACTTGTAATCATCCGGCTTAAACATGATAATATCGGCGTTTGGTTTTCCGACCAAGAAGGAAAAACCCCCTAGAATGGCGGCCACAGATTCCGGGTTTTCGGTTGAGTCTGCATATATGTTACCCATGACCCCTTGAAGGCATGACCATACAAGAGTATCTTCCATCCCTGCAAACAGTGGAGCCACTATCTTGGTATCAGTTATTTTAATGCATCTTCCCATATTGATGAGCACCTTATTTTTACCTTTCCCGACCTTTTTGGGTTTAATTCACTTCCTAAATGCATGGTAATTTTATCATACTACCAAACACCAATCAATAAGAGCTTTTGTTGAGTGGAAAACTATCGAAACGAATTTGTCATACAAAAAACCGCCATAGGTGTTAACCAATGACGGTCTTGTAAACTCGAAAACAAACTTTGAAAGCTTGAACAATCTCGAGTGTAAATAAGCAATAAATATTATCTCTTGGAGAATTGAGGCGCGCGACGAGCACCCTTGAGACCGTACTTTTTGCGCTCCTTCATCCTTGGGTCTCTTGTCAGGAAACCTGCCTTTTTGAGAGCAGGACGAAAATTTTCGTCGAGCTTGATAAGCGCGCGAGCAATACCGTGGCGAATTGCGCCGGCCTGTCCGGTCACTCCACCACCGGTAACGGTAGTTACGATGTCAACCTTGCCAATGGTTTCGGTAGTAACCAGGGGCTGACGTACGATCAGCTTGAGGGTATCAAGCCCAAAGTAATCGTCGATGTCACGATTGTTGATGGTTATTTGACCGCTTCCATTCGGATAAACGTGAACTCTGGCCACTGAGGACTTTCTGCGGCCGGTGCCATAGAAATAAGGCTTTTTCGGTGTATACATCCTTCTTTACCTCCTTAGTCCTGTGCCCAAAGCTCAGGTTTCTGAGCGGCATGTTTGTGTTCTTCGTCCTTATAGACGCGCAAGCGCTTGAGGGCCAGTGCGCCCAAAGAGTTCTTTGGAAGCATGCCTTTAACGGCAAGCTCCATTGCGAAGTTGGAGCGTTTCTCCATAAGAGTGCTGTATTTGACCTCTTTCAAGCCTCCAACCCAGCCGGAATGACGATAGTACTTCTTGTTGTTGAGCTTGTTGCCGGTAAGTACGGCCTTGTCGGAATTGATGATGATCACAAAATCCCCGCAATCAACATGGGGTGTGAAATCAGGCCTGTGCTTGCCCCTGAGAATATGGGCAGCCAATGCAGCGGTTCTTCCGAGTGGTTTGTCTGCCGCATCCAGGATGTACCATTTGCGTTCCATGGTCTCTTTTTTTGCCATGTAGGTGGACATATACTTCCTCCGTTCCAATATCGGTTAATAATTATAGTCTAAAGTTTAACATTTTGAACCAAATCTCTGTAAAATGTTGACCTTATTTGCTTCTTCCATTATCATATTCAACGTAGAAAAAACAAGACCTTAACTTTTATACCATATCAACCCGTTGTTGTCAACACCCAAAATGCAAATATTTTAATTTAGATAGCCGGGTCCTCCCTATTCCTTTCATATCCTCCGTTTTACTCGCGTTTACTACAAACCAATTTCAAAATTTTTGCAGGACAAGGAGCACTTTTATGCAGCGTCTTTTAAGCCGAGTGCGCAGATGCGTTGACGATTTTAACATGATACAACCCGGGGATCGTATTGCGGTAGGGGTTATCTGCAGGTAAGGATTCCCTATCACTTCTCTGGTCGCTTGCACAAATGCGGCGTTTTTATCCTAATCCTTATGAGCTTAAAGCAGTTACCCTTGATATTGATTCAGGAAAATACGGACTTCAGCGCCGTTGAAGAGTTTTGCCGCTCCCTCGATGTGGAATATACAGTGGGTTCCAACCAATATCAAGAAAATCGTATTCGATGTCAGAAATGAAGAACGAACCCCTGCTCTCTTTGTGCGAAGTTACGCAGAGGAGGGGTGAACAATGCAGCTCTCTCGCTTGGGTTTGTCATTAAAAGTAGCACTGGGGCACCACTTTGATGATGCCCATTGAGACTTTTATGATGTCACTTATCTTTGAGGGAAGGATCTCGTGTTTTCAGCCGGTTACTTATCTTGATCGCAAGGATGTTACGATCATAAGGCCAATGCTCTATGTTGAGGAGAAAATGCTGCATAATTCGGCACAAGAGCTCAAGCTCCCGGTTCTGGAGAGCACATGCCCTGCAAACGGGCACACAAAGCGTCAAGAGATAAAGCAGCTCTTAGAAAATCTGGTCAAAGGAATATCCCGATATCAAAAGTAAAGTTTTCGGAGCGATACGCCGCTCATCGTTGAAGGGTTGGAACACAAACGACTGATATTAAGCGCTACATTTTACTGCGCGCTATCGGCTAAGCCGCTGTGTCTCTAGCCAAACAAGAATTTCATTAGCGATGTCTTGCCAGCATACTTCGTTATGCAAATCATGGCGCAGGCCTTCCCATTCGCGGTATGTGCACAGCTTCCCTGCGGCCTCAGCAAAAGCTCGACTTCCCTCTATGCTGCATATGCCATCCTTTGTGCCATGCATCAGCAATACCGGCCCGCGCTTGATATCGGCATTTTTTAGTATAAGCTTTGCCCATTTGAAACATCCGGCAGCAGTGCCCGGTGTTATGAACGGGTGGCATAGTTTGTCGGGTACAGATCCCGGCGGGACAAGCTCTGATGGGTCGAAATGTTTGTCTGATTTAACTCTGTTGTTGAGCAACAAATTTGGTGTAATTACGGAAGCTACTATTGATATGAAGTACGCAATCGCGGTGGGCATGTTTACAAGACGTATCCACGGTGAGGTTATAATATAACCGCGTACTTCTTCTTTTTCACGGGCGAGGCGGTATGAAAGAGCTAGGTTCCCACCCATGGAATGTCCCATAAGATATCTGGGGACTCCCGGCTCCTCTTGTCTGATATAGTTTAATAAGGTGTCTACGAGACCGTAAAATTCATCCCGTTTCCCTATTTGACCCCGTATACCGGGTGACTTCCCATGCCCAGGCAGGTCTATTCCGTAGACCGAATAACCTCTCTGCGCTATATAGTCGGCAAATTTTGAATAGCGGCCAAAGTGCTCACCAATGCCATGCAGCACAGCGATCGCTCCCAAAGGCTTTTCCGCCTTCGAGTAATATCCTTGATACTCCACATAGTCATGCTTCAGCTCAAATTCAAGCATGATTTCCTCCCGTTCTGCTATCCGATGGGATATTTATTTTGTGTAACTTTTGGTCGGATTTTTGCTTCTTTAACTTAAATATATTAAATCAGATTTCTGTGTTTAGTTCAATAAGTTATTTATATAAATCTAGCAATTTTGCGGCAAGGTATGGTAATATACCGAGAAAAATGATATAATAAAGATGGCAGAAGAGAATGCACGGCAGAGCAAAATCGGCTGTGCCGCGGCCGTTAATGCGGCACCCGCGCATGGTCACTTGGCGAGCGCGGTAAGAACGGAGGTCTCTATGAAGTTTACATTCAATGCCAAAAAGGTAGAAGTTTCCGAAGACCTGATGGAGTACGCAAGAAAGAAAATCAGTAAACTTGACCGCTACTTCAAAAAAGACTCAAACGCACACATTGTTTTTTCAACCGAACGCGGTAGGGAGACAGTAGAAATTACGATCCACCACGGGTCCATGATTTTCCGCACACGTCAGACGACCCATGACTTTTATGCGTGTATTGACCTGGGGGTCGAGGTTCTTGTCAGACAAATCCACAAGAACAAGACAAGGCTTGAAAAAAGGTTGCGTAAAGGCGCTTTTGATCGTGCAACCAGCACTGGCGTGAATGGACACCAGGATGTGGAGGAGGAAACTTACAACATAGTCCGGACAAAACGTTTTGCCATTAAGCCCATTACCCCGGAGGAAGCCATACTGCAAATGAATATGCTGGGTCATGAGTTCTTTGTATTTAAGGATCAGACAAATGAAGACTCCTTTGCGGTAGTCTATCGCAGAAATGATGGCGGTTATGGTCTGATCGAGACAGAATAGTTTCAATTATTATAACTCTACGATATCCCGGCAATCGTATTTTATAACGTTATTTATAAACTATCAATTAGCTATAAAACAGGAGGATTTGATCCTCCTGTTTTTTGCTTGTATATTCGTTTAGGCTAAGAGAATTGAGGTTGCAATGGCCTCAGTCAAAATAGCCCTCATCGAAACAGATTCAGGAAACGATCAATAATCGTCTGAGTCATGGAGCTCTGGGGCTTTTCTTTTACAGGTCTTTCAGGCTCGATTGCTTTAGTGCGCAGAATGATCTGAACTTGATCCACGTTGTTTTTGGGAGAATTTATAGACACAGCCTGTTCTCCCTCATTATCATCCACATATTCTAAAAGTGCGCCACTAAAGCTTTTGAACCCTTCATATAACTCATGTTGGCCATCGGCAAGCTCATTTACTTTTCCAGGCATATCCGACAGCTGTGTCGATATGTTTTCAAGACCGTCCGAAAGTGAAGCTATACCACCGAAAAGTCCTTGGGCACCTGCTGAGATTTGAACAAAACTGTCCTTGAGTGCTTGAACACCTTTTACATACTTCGATGTTCCGTCTGAAAGTGCACTGGCACTCGCTGAAAGCACTGAAACCCCTTCAACATATCTCCTAAGCCCCTGACCATACATCTCAAGTTGATTTGATATTTCAGTATAGTCTTGTTGGGCAAGTGATGAAACCATCTCATTGACTGCTGCAAGGATCTGCTGTTTTTCCTGCGTCGACATCGTTGGGCTTTGCTCAATTGCACTTGCCAGAGACTGCAGCCCTTCTGCAAGAACATTTACTTGACCCCCATCCATAAGGCTGCTTAGTCCCAGTTTCAATTGCTCAAATCCCTTTAATAGCTCGGCTCCCTGAGCGTCAAGCTGACTTATGCCATCCGCATACTCCACAAGTGATTGCGACAATACGGTTCCGCCCTTCGAAAGTTCGTCAAATCCTGCACCGTATCCATCCACTCCGTCAGAAAACTGCTTTGCAGAGTTCTTTAACGTGTTTGTGCCATCACTTACTCCACTTATACCATCGGAAAGCTTCTCCAGACCCTCGGCCAGCTGTCTGGTACCATCTGCCAACTCTCCGGCGCCCCTTTCCATCTCACCTATGCCTTCCGTTATCCCAAACTCTTCTATCATCGCCGACATATTGTATTTCATCATAGTAATATTGATACCATCAAGTTTAAATGATTCGACGTCTCCTTCAATAACAAATGTCGTGCTCTGACCAGGGAGTACCATGCCTGAGTACGTATAAGTGCTGCCGATAAGAACACCAGGCAGATCCGTCTTTATGTTCTTAAAGACATTTGTATCAATTGGGATCTGTACCTGCGCAACAAAGTTATTACGGAAGAACTGATCCGCTTCTTCATTCGATTCTACTTCTACTACGATCTTGACATGACCTGATTCCCCACCGGTCATATATATTGCCTGACCATCAAGCTCTATATATTCTCTTACAAAAAACGGGAGTACGACGTGGGAATGAGTACCGGGGAGCCCCTCATTATTTTCAAGCTGAAAATAGAACGAATCGTATGCCTTCGGGAATACCAAAGTTACGCCTTGTTCATGAAGGTGGAATTCTATGTCTTCGGTAAGGCATCTGCCTGATTTGAAGTCTCCATAAATAGTGAATTCTCCCGGACTGTCCACTCTCATTTTGTACACAGTATATACGCTCTTTTCTCCCGATTCATGAAATACACCGTATACCGTTTCCTGAATGCTTCCGACCTGCGAATGATCATTTGCTAATGCTTGCAGGGACATACTGCATATAAAGACAAGTACAACTGTTAAAATGGTAAATCGTCTGCTTTTATTAAATACCATCAAAAGCCCCTCCCGTAAAGCTTAACTATTGCCTGCACGAACGATTTTCAAGAAACAACAATTTAGTCGGCTTTCTTTTTGCCGCGGAGCGTTGTCTTTAGAATCAATGGATCAAGTATGACCAAAAGCTGTGGTAAGAGGATCAATACCATAATACCACTCATGAACGCTCCTCTGCCTATGAGGGTTCCCAATTCGCTGATAGCCGCAGTTTGACTGACTATACCCAATGACAGTCCCGCGGTTCCCAGAATGAGAAAAGATGTAAGGATCGATCCTCCTGAGGTGGATATAGCCTCCAATACTGCATCGCGCTTTGGAAGGATTTCTCGATATTCAAGATAGCGATCGGCAAGTAGGATCGCATAATCGATCGTTGCACCTAATTGTACAGAGCTCACGATCATATAGCCGACAAAGGACATGGTGTTTCCTGCGAAATATGGTATGGACATGTTCATCCATATGGAGATCTCTATAACAAATGTGAGGATAAGCGGTAGAGACAGCGAGCGAAATACGACTAATATAATGAACATTACCGCAACTATAGAAATCGTATTTACAGTTTCATAGTCGGTTTCAACAACCTGCTTTATATCGTATATTGCTGTTGAGTTGCCAGCAAGATAATACTCCTCGAAGTGTTCAGATATGGTTTTTTCCATATCCTCCATAGCCTCAAATGTCTCATCGCTCTCAGTAGGGACACTCAGCATCAATACCATTCGTGCATAGTCATCGGAGACAAAATTGTCTGTCAACCTACCGGGAAGAAATTCGCGGGGGATTCCCGGATCTGCAAAGCTGGAGATGCTCTGCACAGACTTTATGTAGTCCTTTCCCTGAAGCTCTTTAGCAAGTGCCACCTCAGATACAACCTTGCCCTTTGGCACTAAGAGTACTGCCTGATTCTGCTCCCCAAAGACCTCTGTGATTTCCTGCTCTTCTTCATAGATCTCAGAGCCCTCCTGGTTTATGCCAGCTTCACCATAAAGGAAATCATTGCTTCGCTGTGCTAAAAATGAAGGCACCATGATCAGAATACACAAAACTATAAACAGGTACTTCCCCTTTAGTACGATCTTGGCAAATCCATTCAAGCTGGGCATAAGTGATCGGTGGCGCAGCTTCTCCAAAAGTGGTGCCGTAAAGAGAATAAGTACAGGCAGTAGTGTCATTATACTAAATAGGCTTATAATGATTCCCTTTACTAATACGCGACCCAGGTCGAATCCGATCCCGTAGTCCATAAACCACAGAGCCAAAAAGCCGGCAATAGTCGTCAGACTGCTCCCAGAGATTGCCGAAACAGACTTCTTGATCGCCGTCTTTACCGCCTCTGTGACCGTTGCACCATTTTCTCGCTCTAGTGAAAATCTCTCAAACAGGAAAATCGAGTAATCCATGGATATGGCAAGCTGAAGCATTGCCTGAGTCGATTGGGTGACATTTGAAATCTCCCCAATGAAAATATTAGTACCCATATTGATGACAACTGCAGCGCCAATCACACCCAGATATAGAAAGGGTGCAAGCCATGAATCGGTCAAAAGCAAAAGGATGACTAAGATGATGATAACAGCTACAATTGAAATAGACAGTACTTCCCTCTCTGTAGTCTCAGCCAAAGCCTTTGAGGCTACCTGGGGGCCACCCACTGCAAACTTCTCTTCACCGACTCTTTCTGTCAACATAGCGCGTATGTTGTCTATGGCATCCGTAGTCAGTGGAGAGTAGCCGTTTTCAAAATATGTAACCTGAAAAAGGGCATTGCTGCCCTTGTAATAACTCTCTGTGGTTTCAGAGTCCAAAAATTCAATTGGTTGGGTGATATCAGCAACGTCATCAAGCCATATCACCAGTGAAACACCATCAATGCTCTCAATTTCCTTTTTGATCGCAAGTGCATTGGGAATAGAGATATCCCGTACCATCACTGTCCCGATTTCGGGATATCCAAATTCCTTTTCCAGCCTGTCCATCGCCTCTGCGGTGTTGGAATCCTGCGGAAGATATTGTGTGAGGTCATAGTTTACCTCAACACCCAGTGCCAGCAGCGCACTAAGAGCAGCCGCGGCAATAAATGCTATCAATATAGCTTTTCGGAAGCGAACAAGCAAATCGGCAACTTTGTCCACATGGATTCCCCCTATTCAATTATATTGATTTGTAGAAAATAGATTTGCTACATATCCTCAGAAGGCTGCATCTGTTCTGCAGGCGGGAGTTTATATCTGGATTTGTCATAATCCTCGATGATCTTCATAAACTCTTCCCCATTGAGGGTTTCATGTTCGAGCAGTGCAGAAGCCAAGATATCCAGCAGCCGTTCATTTTCGAGCAAAATGCGCTTTGCATCTTCGTGGCATCCCCGAATTATATCAAGTACTTCCGCGTCTGCCTTGGCAGCGCATTCCTGTGAGCACTGCAAAGTTGCATCTTCGCTAAGGTACGGGTTTGCCACAGTTGACAGCGCCATCAGATCAAAATGTTCACTCATGCCGTAGCGAGTGACCATAGCACGGGCAAGCTTAGTAGCGCGCTCTATGTCGTTAGCAGCACCGCTTGAGACTGTATGAAACTTGATTTCTTCCGCTGATCTACCTGCAAGCAGTACTCGAATTTGGTCAAGTGCCTCATCCTTAAGAAGCAGGTAGCGATCCTCTTGAGGTGTGTTCATAGTAAAGCCTAATGCTCCCATAGTCCGCGGGACTATAGTGATCTTCTGCACAGGCTGCGGGTTAGAATTTTTGATAGACACAAGGGCGTGGCCAACTTCGTGGTATGCAACGATGCGCTTTTCCTTGTCCGATAGTACTGAGCTCTTCTTTTCGGCTCCTGCCAATATTAAATCAACTGCGAAAAGCAAATCATTTTGCACAACGATTTTGCGACCGTTTCTAACTGCATTGATCGCTGCTTCATTTACGATGTTTGCAAGGTCTGCGCCTGAAAGTCCTGAGGTTGAGCGAGCTATCTCCTTCATGTCGACATCCCCGCTTATCCTGACCTCCCTTGCATGTACCTTGAGGATCTCCTCCCGTCCCGCAAGGTCAGGCTTGTCGACAATGATCCTGCGATCAAAGCGTCCAGCTCTTAGAAGTGCTTTATCAAGAACCTCGGGTCGATTTGTGGCAGCAAGTATTATGACTCCCTTTGAAGTGTCAAAACCGTCCATCTCGGAGAGCAGCTGGTTCAATGTCTGCTCACGCTCGTCATTGCCCCCAAACTGTCCTGATTGCCTCGATTTGCCTATAGCGTCTATTTCATCTATAAAAACAATACACGGCGCTTTACTCATGGCCTGCTTAAACAAGTCACGAACCCTTGCGGCACCAACGCCGACAAACATCTCTACAAAATCGGAGCCTGTGATTGAGAAGAAGGGTACCCCTGCCTCCCCTGCAACTGCTTTTGCAAGCAGAGTCTTTCCTGTTCCCGGAGGGCCAACAAGAAGTGCCCCCTTCGGAAGCTTAGCGCCAATTTCTGTGTACTTACCTGGATTTCTCAGAAAATCCACAAGCTCCTGTAGACTTTCCTTAGCCTCATCCTGCCCTGCGACATCGCGGAAGGACTTGCCTGTTTGCGCCTCAACGTATACTTTCGCCGTATTTTTGCCAAAGGACATTGCCCCGCCCGATCCACCGATCTTGCTTGACATTATCCTCATAACAAACATCCAGAGAACAGCCATTCCGACCAGTGGGATTACCCAGCTAAGTATGATATCAATGAAGGACTCCTTCTCAATGATAGGAGTGAATTCAACACCCTCTTCAAAAAGGCGGTCTGCTAGCACATTGTCCTTCATATAAGCGATGGAGTAATAGGAAACCTTTCCGTTTTCATCGGGCTTTGTTGAAAATATGATGCTGTCCTGGTATATGTCGGCTTTGTCGATTTTCCCTTCTCCGAGCATTCTCATAAACTGTGAATAGGGTATCTCTTCTATTGTTATATCTCTAAGCATTGGCTTTACGAGCATGTTTACAAAGAATATGATAAGTATCACTATACCGAAATAAATAAGTGTATTTTTCTTCTTATATTGCATTTATCAAGCTCCCAAATCATGTAATTATAGTATTTTTTCCACCAGCTTCATCTTAGCATAAGCAACTTTTATTGTCCACACGCCAAAAAAGGTTTTACACTTTGTTCATTATTCCTCTATAATTTATTAAAAATTAAAAAGGCCTGTGGTAACAGACCTTATCATTATTAGTGTTATTTGGTGTTTATATGTTATTCATTGCAATGTCATTCGGCATGTCGAGTAGCATGACAACTCATATTGACAACGTATGGAAGCCCGCTATTATGATAGGAAGTGGAAACGTCATCTGCCCTGATTTCACGAAAATCCACTGGATTTGCTCATTTAAGGGCAAAAAACTATTTCTCCGTCAATTATAACCATCCTGATACGGCTATCCATATCAAAAGGATTCGATTCAAATACAACAAGGTCACATCTCTTTCCCGGTTCTATTGACCCAACCCGCTCTTCGATCCCGGCGGATTGCGCTGCGTGTATCGTCACGGAGCGTAAAGCATAATCTTTGTCCATGCCACATTTTATCCCTTGTGCTGCACAGTATGGAAGGTAGCTGATCGGGACTGAAGGATGTCCGGTGGAGATCGCCATACGTACTCCCGCTTTTGCAAGACGGTCCAATCCCTCAAATTTGATACTTTCCGATTCAGGGGTGTACCCGTTTATTGGTTTGGGGCAGGTTATGACCGTTATCCTCTCGGATGCAAGTGACTCAGCCTCAAGATTTATATCATCTGTACACAAAAGGGTGTAATCAAGGTCAAACTCCGTTGCTATGCGAATCGCCGTGTAGACGTCATTGAGGCTTCCGGCATGAAAGTAGACCTTCATCTCCTTCTTAACAACAGGCATCAGCGCCTCGAGCTTAATATCGAACAGGGGGTCTTCTGCATCGTCGTCTCTGACTGCTGCATCCTTCTTTAGGGCATATTCATTGGCTTTAAAGAGGTATTCCCGCAACAAAGCGGCTTCAGCCATTCTATTCATCGGTGTTTTATACCCTTCTTCTAAGACCTGTTTTGGATGATCTCCCAGGGTAAATTTTATGCTGACATTGTCCTGAACAACCATTTTGTCCACTCTGCGACCACTTGTATGCAAGGCTACAAATCGACCACCAATAAGATTTGAGCTACTTGGTCCTGTGACAACAGTTGTTATACCAGCGGCTAGTGCCTTAGCAAAGTGAGGATCCAGTGGATCTATAGCATCGATGGCTCGAAGTTGCGGTGTAACCAGGTCACCATCAACTGATAGGCTTTGACCATTTGTGGTGAGATCCTCGCCCTGCAAACCTATATGGCAGTGGGCATCTATAAGGCCGGGAATTACTGTGCATCCGGAGGCATCTATTGATTCCCCGCTATAGCTTGGTAGTGAGTCCATGTCGCCAAGCTCAAGAATGATTCCGTCCTCAGAAAGTATCCAACCCTTTTCAATTTCACCGGGGCCTGTGTTCTCTTTAGCTCCTGCAATGGCACCGCTTTTTCCGGCATTTTCTGTACACGTAATTATTCTAACATTCTTTATGAGCATATGTTCCTCCCGCTTTTCGGTCTAATTTTCAGCTCACTTCGAAAAATAATTATTACTATACGACAAAACCTATCAAAAAGTCCCTTTTTTCGCTATTTACAATTACTTTTTTATATGTTATTATCTCTTTACAGCTTATCCAATATCTTTTTCTTATCCCACAACCCATTTTTATGTGCTTCATGGTGCCGTTACCGGTTTTCCATTGAGGACGGACGCCCGATGGGCGTCATTTTTTTGTCCACACTAATTAATATGGGAAACTAACATAAACTAATATAGGGAGGAATTGAAGGCTATTGCCTACACCCCTCCCCCATTTGCTCACTAAGCCGTCCCGTGCATTCTACCTTGCACGGCGACGGGTTCTTTTTTCGCTATAGAGCTTCGAGCTGGATATAATGCTCTTTGATTCCTGCATAAATTTAGACAGCCGCTCCTCAAAACTGTCAGCATCCGAAGCAGATTGTCTAACCGCTGTCGCTACAGGCTGCGGCGGCGGAGGAACCGAGGTCTTCTTTATTGAAAGATTTATTCGGCCGCTTTCGTCAATACCAATGATTTTAACTCTGACCTGCTGTCCTTCGGTCAGATGCTGGCGTATGTCACTTACATACGCATGAGCGATTTCCGAAATGTGAACCATTCCGGACTTCCCTTCCGGCAGCGAAACAAACGCGCCGTATTTAGTTATACCAGTTACTTTCCCCTCAAGTATGGTCCCTATATCGAGCTCCATATAACAGTTTTGTTCCTCCTTGGCTGGTTATCGTTAATTTGGAACTGTCAGTTGCTAATGTCCACAAAAATGCGCTCACCCGGAGAAACCAGGCCAAGCTCAGAACGGGCGGCTTGTGCTATTAGTTCCTCATCAAGTGAAACTTCGGAAATCTCCTTGAGCCTTGCATTTTCACGTTTCTGCCGCTCAACCTTTACGCGAAGATCTTCCACCTCTCGCTGAGCCTCGTTTATGTCCATTTGCAGGTGCAGGAGATTTATCGCGAAGTATACCGCGAGACCTGCTATTACGATCTTCGGCAAAAGCCTTTTCTTCCTGCGTTTCATTTCCCCGTCCTCCCTGCGAATCTTCCCAGGCACGGCGTAAAAACCGACGCTTCCTCAATGCTATAATACACTTTTTTTTAGCAGATTGGAAGTGCTTTTTTCTCTTTTCAGCAACCTTTTTTATAAATTTAGCAGTTCCGCGCCCTGCTTTTTTCAAAGGAGTGAAAATCATCCTTAAAATTCTTCTTAAAAACCCAGTCACGGCAAATCCAACAGCTAAGACAAGCCTACTAAGTACAAGGAAATATATTACCGCTCCGATCATCGCACCAAGGGCTGAAAATATGCGTAACTCCCCGTCCTGAACGGTCATGGCAAACCAGAAAACCACTGCAGCGGCAAAAATCCAATACAAAAAATCTGCCACCGACAGTATAACACCTGCCTTTGTATTCCCGCGAATCAGTCGTACGATGTCATACGCAAAACCAAGTCCCGCTCCGAGAACGGCTGACAGTATAAATTCTACAGTTTGACGGGCGAGTGAAAGATCCATAGTTAGCCAAACAGACGGCGCCAGAAGCCTTCGCTTCTTCGGATTTCGTCTTCGTACTCAAGAGCGCTGATGTTCCCTTCCACAGTAAGCTCACCAAGATCGACACTGAGCTTTTCAATACGCATATCGTTTCCCCGGACTGTGAGTGTACCTCTTGAAGTGTAGATTATTATCGACTCATCATCGAAGCTCTCAACATCTTCAACCCCAGAGACGCTCAAGCGTTCGCGACTCTCCAAAATGATATTGTGCGGCATCTCAGTATTTTTGACCTGTTCATATGCCATAGAAAGACCCTCCTCCCGGCTTATACCGGATGATTTGTTCTTATTAGGACAAATCCATGCCTGTACAATTATATGTGAAGAGAGTTCCTATTAGTACATTTCCTACGTATTGTAGACAGATCAGAAAAACTAAGGTCATCTAAGTTCCCTATACATGGCTGGTGCTTCCGCCTTTGAAACATGTTCGCTGACAGTTAGTACCTCAACCTTGACGGTCTTTTGGCCAAACTGTATTTCAATAATATCACCTATCTTGACCTCGCGTGATGCCCTGGCTTGCACACCGTTGACCATTACCCTGCCGTTGTCACATGCCTCATTTGCCACGGTACGCCTTTTTATTAGCCGCGAGACCTTAAGATATTTATCAAGTCTCATATCTTGCTCCTGTAAAAAAACAAGCCAAGCACAACTCGCACCACGAGCTGTCCTTGACCCGTTTTCGTCTTTTGCTTGAACTATTTGCCTTCAACGGCACTCTTGAGCGCTTTACCGGGTTTGAACACTGGCAGGCGAGTTGCTGGGATCTCAATGACTTCTTTAGTCCTGGGATTATGGCCGATGCGGGCCGCGCGGTCTCTAACCTCAAAAGATCCAAAACCAACAAGCTGGATCTTCTCTCCTTCAGCAAGGGTTTCCTTTATGACATCGAGAACAGCGTTGAGGGCCTTTTCCGCATCCTTCTTTGAAAGATTAGCTTTTTCTGCAACTGCGTTTACAAAATCTGTCTTATTCATAATTATCCTCCTGAATAATGATTTACAAATCAAATCTACGACTCTTCCGATTTAGCTTCCCGCCACAGGTTTTCAAGGTCGCTTTGACCTAATTGGCCTGATGATGTGATTTCTGCGACCTTATTCTCCACAAAAGAGAAGTGTCGTACAAAACGGTCGCATGCTTTCTCCAACGCCCGTTCGGGATCAACCTGCATGCTACGTGCCAATTCTACTACAAATAGTAATAACTCTCCGATAGCGTATTCGCCGAACTCAGCGCTTGAAAATCTGCCTTTGTTAGTTGAATCAACGTCTTCTAGCAACGCTTCAAAGCTGTTGCGCCTGGTTTTTCTGTCAACACTCGGCAAAAGACCTGACTTTTCCGCCTTCTCGAGTGTTTTATCTGCGCGCCATAGTGAGGGCAAACTCCTTGCAACTGACTGTATAGCCTCTGTATGTGTAGCTTGTCCCTTTTGTTTGCGCTTTATTTCATCCCACTTTTCGAGAACCTCCGGCGCTGTGCTCGCATCTACATCCCCAAAGATGTGAGGGTGGCGTTCAATCAGCTTCTTGCATACGCCTGTGCACACCGAGTCAATATCGAACCTCCCCTTTTCACGTTCCATCTGAGCATGAAAAACAACTTGCAGTAAGACATCACCAAGTTCCTCTCTAAGAAGCTCGGTATCTTCCATGTCTATGGCCTCGGCAGCTTCATACGCTTCTTCCAACAGATTTCTGCGAATCGACTGGTGAGTTTGTTCCCTGTCCCAGGGACAGTTCAAACGTAGTATTTCGACCAGCTTCACCAAATCTTCAAAGACGTAATTTTCTTTGTAAACAAAATCTACCATATTATGATTCCTTATGCAAGTATTTTTTATAAAAAACATCAAGAATTTACGGCATTTAACGAATTCGAAGTAAATTTGCTATCTTTTCTCCCTTTGGAAGCATCATTAGGTCCTCTTTAGTGACCGCACGTAGCAAAATAATAAGAATCAGGTATATAACCATTGCAGCTGCAATTGCACCTAATACAGCGATCTTCGTCGAAACATAAAGCGCCAAAAGCCCGTTTATAGCCCAAGCTGCGGCGGCCATAATAACTGTAGCGATAAGCGGCCGGCCAAACATCCTCATAATGTTGGGGGCAGGTTTTACTTCGCGAGAAATCAAAATTAGATTGAGTACCATAATGGTAAAGTGACACAGACAAGTGCCTATAGGAGGCGCCATTGATATTCAACTCAGGAATTCCGACCAAGTACCAATTTGCAACGATTTTCACTACTGATCCTGCAAGCATGGTATATACAGGCAAGCGGACCTTACCTAAGCTTTGCAGAACGGCATTGCTCAATAAAACAATACAATTAAAAAGATACAGCAATTGCAAGTATTGTCAACGGGGTGGTGGCGGCTCTGACCTCATCCGGGCTGCGCTGGAAAAGCAAATTCATAATCGGCCAAGCCAGTACCGAGAGTCCGGCCGCTGCCGGAAGCGCGAGTACCGATGTTACACGGAATGCCGTTTCAATAGTCCTGCTTGCCGAACGCCGGTCTCCTCGCGACATAGCCGCTGCCACGGCAGGTACAACGGAAACCGCAAACGGGACAATAAAGGAGGACGGGAAGTTGAACATGGTTTGAGCGATTCCGTATGCTCCGTATAACCACGTGGCATTCTTCTTCAGTAAATCCGGCAGCAAACTGTAGCCTTCGCATTACTAAAGCTGAGTCAGTAAAGTTTGTAAGCGCCAGAGCACCCGATCCAATGGTTATTGGTATCGCAATCGCAAGAATGCTCTTGGCAATGTCTCTTGCTTGTACGGCGTTGAGGTTGCGGTGCCCGTCGGAGGATTTCGATCAAAAGCTTTTCGCAAGATCAAGAAAAGCATAGCTATAACGGTGCCCACTGTCATACCGAGCACCGAACCGGCAGCTACAACATCAGGGGTATAGCCTCGGGCAGCCAGATACATTGAGAAATATATCCCCAAAATCACCTTTCCAAGTGCCTCAATGATCTGGGACAAGCCGGTAGGATACATATTCGAAAGGCCTTGGTAATATCCCCGCAAAGACGACATTACCGTCATAAAAAAGATCGCGGGTGCTATTGCCCGGATGGTAAGAGGTGGAGCCTTTCGATGCCATCAAACCGGCAACCTCGCCGGCAAATACAAATGCCCCTATCGAAAACACCGCTCCGATCAACAGAAAGATGGACATGGCCACACGAAGTATTTTTCGTACTTCGCGGGCTCTGCCAAGTGCATTTGCTTCCGCAACCATTTTTGAAACGGCTACGGGAAGCCCGGCAGTTGATATTGTGAGCATTACGCTGTATATACTGTATGCAATATTGTAATGTCCTAAACCGTGGCCGCCCAAAATATTGACCAGGGGTATTTTGCCTATAAACCCGATAACCTTAACTATAGCAACCGCCGCAGCCAAAACCGCCGCACCCTGCAGGAAATTTTGTTTTCTTCTCATAAGTTCACAACCTTACCGCCTCAAAGTTATCTGAAAATGCTTGCAGCTCTCTCCGCCTCTCTCTTGGCCCTTTCCAGATCGATGGTAAGAAACTCCCTATCTTTATATATTATCCTGCCTCGCACCATATTCATAATAACATCGCTGCCTCTTGCCGAATATACGAGATTGGATACGATGTCGTGTGATGGAATAAGGTGTGGTCTATCAAAGTCAATAAGTATAAGATCTGCGTCCATGCCTTCCCTTATTATGCCGCACTCGGCGCCGCGGCCCTGGGCGTTCGCACCTCCGGAGGTCGCCATCTTCAAAGCCTGAGAGGCCTTTACAACGGTTGGGATCCAGCGTACGAACCTTTGCGACCAAAGAGGCCATTTTTACCTCTTCAAACATATCAAAAGAATTGTTTGATGATACTCCGTCAGTTCCCAAAGCGATGTTGATACCTGCCGTGAGCATCTCGGTCACCGGGGCGATGCCCGATGCAAGCTTCATATTGCTTACAGGATTGTGAACAGCCGACACGTCCTTTTGCGAAAGTATCTCAATATCGTTTTGATCAACCCAGACACAGTGTGCGGCACTGGTAGGCACATCAAACACTCCGTACCGATCAAGAATTGCGGTCGGTGTCATTCCGTATTTTTCAACACATTTTTTCATGTTCCGATTTCGTCTCTGAGAGATGTACTTGCATCCGCATACCCTGCTTAGCAGCATACTCCGACAAAGCCACCCACACCTTTGGATGGGACGTATACTCTGCATGTATCGCAGCTTCAATGCAAATCCTTCCGTTATCAAAGCCGTGCCAGTCCTCAACCAGCTGAAAAAGTTCCTTTGCCCTACGGTCTGAATCCAGATCGTAGTCCTCCTCGAAGGATGTAATAGCCCGCGAGATATTTGCCTTTATACCCGCCGCTGCAACACGTGACGCAATTACGTCAGAGAAAAAATACATGTCTGAAAGTGAGGTAGTGCCGGATGCTATCATTTCGGCAATTGCCAGGTCAGTGAAAACCGCAGCTGTATCAGCGGTCAATTTGTCCTCCGCCGGAAAAAATATATGAATTGAGCCATGTCTGAAGATCATGATCATCAGCAAAACCTCTGAATGCCGTCATCGGCAGGTGGGTATGGGCATTTATCAGACCGGGCATAAGGACTTTTCGTCTACCGTCTATCGACTCACCTTTGAAATCCTGCGGTGGTTCCTTGCCAACATAGGAGATTTTCTCATCCTCGACAAGAACAAAGGCGTCGTCAATAACCCTTATTTCTCCGATATTTGGCTTATCAACTCCACCTGGAATATCTACATCCTTTGAAACAACGGTCACATTTTCAAAAAGGACAGGCATTTAGATTTCCCCATTCCTGCGCATTATCAAAATATCCCGGAGAAATAGCCTTCCCCGGGAGTCAGCTATCCGCTGAAAAAGTGCAGCGGCTCTCTCTGTAATTCCCCCCGTAGTACTAGTGAACACTTGTTGATGGGGGGATGTACCGACTTACTCTCTACTCAAGTACTGCTCCGCAAGCAGGGCAGAACTTGTCGTCTCTGTTGCAGCGCTTGCCGCAGTCGGGATTTGGGCATTTGCGGGAGCGTTTCAGGGATTCGATCTTGCTGCGGAGCTGATCGATCTCTTCTCGCTTTTCATCGATTTTAAGAATCTGTTCTTCAATAGTAGAGGTCTCAATTACCGTCTCGTCCTTAGAAGCGTAGACCAGTCTGCCTATTTCCCGGTAGTGATCGTTGATCCCACCTTCAAGGTCGATGATGCGAAGGCTTAGCTTGGTTTGCTCCACAACCTCTCCGGCCTTTTTGCTGGTTGCCTCTGCGGCACGACCGGCAGCATGACCGGCTGCTACGGCAGTTGTCTTTACAGCGCGCAGTAAGTTTTTAAGCTTTTCTTCCATGGAATCCTAACCTCCTTACAAAGTTGCAGCCCTCTTGGTTTAATAACTATGAATTCCTCCGCCCATGAATTCCCTAAGCAGTGATGTAGGAGGAACGAAACTCTCGTCGAGCTCCTCAAACAGGTCAAATGCCTTTTCAAGCTCTCTTATTTCCTGAATGCGAGGTGTCTTGGGATCGATATCCTCGACGAATAGCTCCGCTGCCATCCTCTTGAGTGCGGGTACCTCATAGGGCAGTGAGGTATCAAAAATGATGTCTGCCGTGTTTTTGAAAGGCGAGATATACTTTTTCTCCCCACGTCGTACATTGTCCCACATTCTGAAAGTGTCGGCAGCACTTGCGCCTCGGAACTGCTTGTCACGAATAGCCCTTCGGGTGATCCGCATCCACGTTCCCTTAAACACGACCCGTCCGTTATGTTCAACGTTTGAGCGTGCTGATATATAAACCTTAGTTGCATATCGGCCTTCGCCATGCAATGTCAGCTTTTCATTAAGTGCATGTATTCCTTCAAATATTGCTATTTCATTTTTGTTTAGTTGCAAAGGAACGGCCCTGTCGGGATTCCTTTTTTGATTTTTGAACTCAAACTTCGGAATCAGCACCTCCCGTCCCATGTCAAGGTCGAGAAAATGCTGTGCTAAAAGTGGAATGTCAAGACAATCCGGGGACTCAAAGTCATAGTCTCCGTTTTCGTCTCTGGGTGCTGTTTCGGGATCGACGTCACGAAAGTAGTTGTCAAGGGAAATCGTATGTGTGATGATCCCCTTCTCCTCCAACGCCAATTCAATATTCTTGGCAGTTGTTGTCTTGCCGGAACCAGAGGGACCGGATAGCAGTACGATCCTGCTGCGGTCCATATTGCTCAAAATGACTTCTGCAGCACGGCTAACGTTGCCTTCATACACCGCATCACATTCCCTTACAAACGCTTCAGGCTCCTCAAGTACACGACGATTTATATCATCTAATAGGTAGGCCATGTGCTAATCTCCTCTATCTGTAAAATGAGCGAATTTTCTGATCATCGGAGTCGATCTTCTCGCCGGACTTTATATACTCGGTTGGGAATTTGTTATTTGCAACTCTGAGAATTCTTTTCCCGTCGTTACTTACTAACTTTGTGACTCCACCTGCCCCTACCGAGATTATCGTCTGGAACTCCTCCATTATGCAGATATTATATATACTCTCCCAGCCCGGTAGCGTCCAACCGGTATTTTCGAGGGAGGCCATCATGTATTTCTGTCTATAGAGGTAGTATGGCTGATATCCGCTATTATACAAAAATTTCATAGCAAAGTCCAGCATTACCATAGTATCTGAGGATCTATTTTCCAATGTTGCGCTGTCCACAAGATCGGAACCCCGCTTCAATGCAAGTGTGTGCACCGTCAGATTCTCCGGTCGCAATGCTCCCAATTGGAGTAGCGTGGACTTGAAACCTTCAACGCTGTCGCCAGGCAATCCGGCTATCGTATCCATGTTGATACAGTTGAAACCGCATTCTCTGGCTTGTTCAAATGCGCGCAACACATCCTCCGGTGTATGGGGACGCCTGTTTACCCGAAGGACATCCTCAGACATAGATTGTGGATTTATGCTTATACGTCCCGCTCCGTTTGAACGGATGACTCGCAACTTTTCTGGTGTTATAGTGTCGGGTCGACCTGCTTCCACAGTATATTCATATATATCGTTTAGATCAAATGCTTGAGCGATCTCATTCATCAATCTCTCAAGTTGTGATGCACTAAGTGAGGTGGGAGTGCCACCCCCTATATATACCGATGCGACTTTTAGACCAAGTTCTTTTACCAGCATACCTCTCTGCCTTATCTCCTTGGACAGCGTTTCGAGATAAGGTTCAATGAGGTGCCCGGATTTGCCAGTCTCACTGCTCACAAAAGAGCAGTAAGCACAGCGGGATGGACAAAAAGGTATACCCACATAAATGGATATATCCTTATCACTTAGCTTACGTTTGACTTCAAGTCCGTGTGACGCCGCCTCCACAGCAAGTTTTGCCCGTTTGGGAGAAAGATGGTATCTATCGACAAGCTCCCTCTTCGTGGAAGCATGTGTTTGGCCACTTTCCAACATCCGCAAAATCAGCTTGGTGGGACGCACTCCCGTTAAAGATCCCCAGGGAAACTCCGCTCCGGTAGCCTGTCGAACGGCTTTGAAGACAGATAGTTTCAGGGTATGCTGTTCCCGCCTTATGCGTTCATTTTCAGAGAAAACTCCTTCAATTTGCGCACGGGCAGTTTTTCTATATCTTTTCCCGTCAAGCACAAGCTCAGCGGTTGCCGTCACATATTTACGGCCGTATGACAGGGAAGAGATAAGTCTGTCCCCGGTTTCATCGGGTCGGATATCCTCGCAGAGAGTAGCCTTCCTATTCAAAAACGCCACTACAGCCTGTTCGATCGAGTACCGATGGTTGTGGCCAATAAGGTACAGTTTCATCCCTCGGTACTCCTGATGGCTTCTAGCATGTTTACATTGTGTGACCGTTCTCTGGACAGAGTAGTTTTCACGTCATGACCCGGGTAGACGTCGTAATCGCCCACAAGAGCATACAGCTTTCTCAGTGAACGAAGCATTTCACTGTAATCCCCTCCAGGCAGATCGCAGCGCCCACAGTCGTCCTCAAAAAGTGTGTCACCACTAAACATCGCATTGCCACATATTATTACAGCAGATCCCGGTGTATGACCGGGTGTCAGCAGATAGGTAAATCTCATGTCACCTATCTCATAGCAGCTACCATCCGTTGCGAGAAAGTCAGGCTCAATCGGTAACTGATTCATATTGACCAGGTTCGCCAGCGACCTGTCAGCCTGCCTCAAAGCTTCTGCATCACCTTCGGCAATCACCACTTTAGCTCCTGTAATGTCCTTTAGCTCAGGAACTGCCATAATGTGATCAAAATGCCCATGGGTCAGAAAAATATATTTCAGCTCAAGTGATTTCTCATTGAGAAATTTGCAAATTTTATCTGCATCTGCACCCGGATCTATCACCGCGGCACCGCCCGATTCGTTATAAACAACATAACAGTTGGTTCGTAAATGGCCTACAATTAGTGTTTCAATATTCATGCAATCCACCTTGATACTCAATTATACTGTGACAGTATATTCCTTCATACGTCTTAACTTTATTATTATTTCCGATTGTTTCTCATAACTTCGGTGTCCATGACTATAGTAACCGGTCCATCGTTGTGGGACACCACAGCCATATCTCCTCCGAACACACCGGTCTGGACGTCCCTTCCTCCGGAGCGGCAAATCTCCACAAATTTTTCGTAAAGCTCATTTGCTTTATCAGGACTTGCTGCTGCTGTAAAGTCAGGTCTGCGACCTTTGCGGCAGTCAGCGATCAAAGTGAAGTTTGGGACCACGACAATACTGCCTGCGATATCATCCACCGACTTGCCCATCTTTCCGTTTTCATCCTGGAAAATGCGAAGCCCGATCACTTTGCCCGCAAGATACGCTGCTTCATCCTCCGTATCAGTTTCAGAGACTCCTAAAAGCACTAACAATCCATCACTTATTCTGGCAGTGCACTTACCATCAACCTCAACCGATGCACTCTTTACTCTAGTAATAACCGCTACCATTTATCCACCCTCATGTTAACGTAATATATTCAAAAAAAGCAAAACGATACATACCGGTATCATTTGTGATATTTACCACCCTGCAATATCGTAAAGGCGCGGTATAGCTGCTCAAGCAGCATAACACGCGCCAAATGATGCGGAAACGTCATGTCGGACATGGAGAGTCTCATATCAGCGCGGCGTTTCAGCTCGGTGGACAGGCCATTTGACCCGCCAATAATGAAAACTAGATGCGACACTCCCTGTGAAGTATAACCAGCTATCTTTTCAGAAAATGCCTCAGAATCGGTCTTTTCGCCCTCAATACATAACGCAATGATTGCGGCCCGGGAAGGCAATTTCATTCTCCGATACTCTTGAGTCAGAGCTGCGGAAATCTCTGCCTCTGACGGAGTTTTTCCCAGTGGTGTCTCCGCCACCTCTGTTATAGAGATCCGACAATATGCACCGAGCCTCTTAATATACTCCTCAGCGGCCGCTGTATAGTGACGTTCTTTCATTTTTCCAACACATATAAGCTGAATATTCAACATGCGGTCACTTCCTGCCTGTAAGCTTAGCAAAATTTTAAGCAGGCATAAAGCCGCTTCTATTTTTCAAAAAAATAAGGTGTTCCAATCGAGTTGGGTGGCGCTACATCTACGACCGGATGGTTTGATTTCGAAATATCAAGAGCTTCAAGCACACCCATTGTAGCTTTCACTGCAAGTTCCGGGGTGTTGTTCTGATCGCTAAGATGGCATAGCGTTATCCTCCGCGCACCGTGACGCACTGCGTCTGCAACAAGGTCGGCACAGTCGTCGTTGGATAGGTGCCCGCGCCTTCCCAAAATGCGCCGCTTTAGAAATTCGGGATAAGGACCCTGTAATAGAGAGAATAAATCGTGGTTTGACTCAATAAAAAGACATTCCGTGCCCATCAGTTTGCCTTTTATCTCAGGCGTGATATGCCCAAGGTCTGTTGCATATCCCAAAGTACTATGGCCTGCGTAAAACCTAAATCCCACACTGTCCGCGGCGTCATGAGGTGTGGAAAACGTCTCAACTCCTATCTCACCTATTTCAAACTGGTCGCCGGCATAAAAAACTCCGGCCGCTTTATGTATAAAGGGATGGGAAGCTTCTACGCTGCACGCTGTACCAACAGACATGTAAATCGGTATGGCAGTCCGATGATAAAGCGTTTTGATTCCCTTTATATGGTCACTGTGCTCATGGGTTACTATAACTGCCGACAAATCAGAGAGCTTGATATCAAATTTTTTTAGTTCTTCGGTAAGCCTCCTGCATGATATGCCCGCATCTATCAGTAAATTTGTTGAGCCGTAGGAAAGAATGGCTGCATTGCCCTTCGATCCGCTGGCAATCGTACAAAAAAACGACACATCAATCCTCCGTTGTATTTTGCCTTTGCGGTGACTTATTCACCCTACATCGCTGAGCTCTTCGGAATCAGGCACATCCACGCTGAGGATATCTCCCCCAAGGCCACGTACTTTCTCGACCATGTTCTCATAACCACGCTCAATGTGATGCACACCTCTGATTTCTGTTGTGCCCTTCGCGGCAAGTCCGGCTATCACAAGGGCAGCGCCGGCACGCAAATCACATGCACAAAGAGGTGCACCCGAAAAGCATTCGATTCCTTCTACGACAGCTACTTTGCCGTCCACCTGTACCTTGGCTCCCATGCGCTTTAGTTCGTCTACATACTTAAACCTGTTGTCGTAGATCCCCTCTGTAATAACAGATGTGCCTTCAGCCAGACAGAGCGCCGTTGTGATCTGTGGCTGCATATCTGTAGGAAACCCGGGATAGGGCAGAGTTTTTACATTAGTCTTTTGCAGTTTGTTTGTTCGAGCAACTAACAGGGCATCATCATATTCCTCAAACTCCAGGCCGATTTCACTAAATTTCGCGGTAATGCACTCAAGGTGCTTGGGAATTACATTCTTTATGAGGATCCTGCCGCCCGTGGCTGCGGTTGCAGCAATATACGTTCCGGCCTCGATCTGATCCGGAATAATGCTATATGTGCCGCCATGTAGCGATTCAACACCACGTATTTTAATTACATCGGTACCGGCGCCGGTTATGTTGGCACCCATTGAATTTAGGAAGTTCGCTGTATCTACGACATGGGGCTCCTTTGCTGCGTTTTCAATGACCGTAAGTCCGTCCGCGAGGGATGCAGCTATCATTACATTGATGGTTGCCCCAACTGTGTTGACGTCAAAATAGACATGTGCTCCTTTGAGCCGGCCTTCCCGGGCCGTGGCATGGACAAAACCACTTTTTACCTCAACCTCCGCCCCCAGAGCCTCAAAGCCCTTGATATGCTGGTCGATAGGTCTTACTCCCAAGTCGCAACCACCAGGCATGGCCACGACAGCGTGACCAAAGCGTCCGAGCAGTGCGCCAATCAAATAGTAGGACCCGCGAATTTTTCTCATCGCCTCATATGAAGCGCTTGTATTGACAACTGATGTTGCATCGATTTCGACAGTTGAGCCGTTTACCAATCGTACCTTGGCACCAAGCTCACGAAGGATTTCAAGCATCAGTGTTACATCTATAATTTTAGGAATATTTTCAATCCGAGTCACCCCTCCGACAAGAGCGGAGGATGCAATGACCCCCAGAGCCGCATTTTTCGCTCCACTAACTGTCACTTCACCGTTGAGTGGCTTTCCACCCCGAATGACGTACTTAATCACAACAGCACCTTCCAAATTCAGTTATTACTTGCGCATTGAGCGCATACGGTACAATTCATCCTGCCGCCGTCGGCGGTTTAAGAAATTCCGAGCATTTACGACTAAATATAACTGTCTTACAAAACACAAAATAATTAAAATATATTTCCTATCTTGTGCATTTTAGCGTTGAAGAACATATTTTATACCGGCTTTGTTTATATAATTCCCCATTAAAACAGGAACTAAACAACTCATGAATAAAAACGAATTAATATAATCCGGCTGTTAAATTATAGCATATAAGAAACCAAAATCAATCAATATTTTCGATTGTATTATTTTAGAAGGGCTTTCTGCAGATTTTTCCTGAAAAATTTGATAAATTCGACTATTATGACTTATTTGTCAGCTTATAGACTATCTTGGTAAACTTCGTTGGCTAACAGGTTCTAAAGAAATTGCGTCGACATAATACGTGCCCAGGTCGGAGACTATCTCCCAGGCAGGAGTGATCCTTGTAAACCCGGGTGCCGAGCTTTCAGCATAATATCCCAGAGTAGCTCCCGTTATTTCGCGGCAAGGTGTACCGTTTTTTATCATTTTATCAGCAAAAGCAAATACCGCAGAAGCCAAAGAAACGGAAGGTGTCGCATCGCACACAAGCGGATTCCCCAGGATCCGGCCTCCTCGCATGGATTCAAGCTCTCCCGAGGCAAAGCTTATTTCATAGTTGCGGTTGAATATCTTTCTGCCGTTAAGGATCTGTATGCCTTTTACAACGACACCATCCTGGGTTTCCGATGCGCTAAGGTGATCACCGGAAATGTCAATGCCCATCTGCTTGAACACCTCATTGGCTCCCTCAAAGCCTGGTTTGATAACCTTGACCCTGTCCTTACCACTAAGAAACACATCAAATAGGCCATCTCCTGAAAGGCGCGCCCAGCTGTCACCCGATGTCAACATCAAATTACCGCCTCCCAGTTCCTCCATAACCGGTGAGTCCAGGAGGGTGGAAAATGCGGATATCTCCAGATCTGTGTCCCTTTCAACTTCGAGCATATATAGGGGAGCTGTCTCAGTTTCAAAAATGCCTATGCTGATCGTCACACCCAAGTTGTCCAAGCCTGATACCACATTTTCGATCATCTCACGCTCTATTCGGGCATCCTCCATTTTGCGAGAAACAAAGAGGGCTCCAATCAGCAGATTGATCATTAGCAGAAAAAAGATCAGTATTGTCTTAACTTTTGGCCAATCCACAGAACCCATTCCCTTCACTGTAAAGCATTCTACAAAAGCGTCATGAAATATCAGCCTTCAAAAGTAAAATGCATTGCACTACTTGCTAAACCATTTGATTTCCAACCGTCCAGTGCTATCACCGTCTTTCTCAGCGTAGCACAAACCGCTATCCGCCCCTTCTCCGGCAAGCACTATCGCTGTTTCCAAGGGCAGAGGCCGGAATGTTTCATCCTCAAGTACAAAGGAACGGAGCTGTACATGAGCATATACGAGTACTCCTCCCCTTATGCGAAAAGTTGCCGCATCAGACGAGTTGGACAAGAAGACAGGAACACCGTCAAGAAAATAATCAAATCCGACAGTATACTCATTTTTGTCTTTGTCATACTCAAACCGCGAAAGCCTTAAAGAAGCATCCCCACATCGCAAACCGGCAGTTTGCTCGGAGAGAAGCCTAATATTTTCAATTATCTCGGCTTCGGAGGATTTTGATACATATATCACATACCCTTCGGTTTGGCCTTCTTCGGTATCAGAGTATACCAAATCCCCTTTTTCGGACAGGGTAAGGGTCCGTGGCCCATCAACGGCAACAACTGTATTGTCCCGGCTCTGGGTGTATCTGTTGGAGCTTAGACTCATTCCAAAGGTTTTCAACAGTTCGTTGAAGTCAATATTCTCATGTGATAGCCTGGAAGCAGACGCCACTCTAATGGGCGGTCTCTTAAACAAAAATAGCTCGTCCATAGGCTTTGGAGCCAATTTTTCATTTTCGAAAGCAAAAACGCATCCATTTGGACTATAGCCTGTCAAAACCTCTGCTATGTCTGAGGGGTTTACGGCTGTTTTGGAATAAAGATATTTTCTGTTTTCACCGGCAGTAAAGTAAAATCCAACAACGTCGTCGTCCACCGAAAGTATCAAATGTCGTGCACTGCCAGTGATATGCGGCGACGGTTCAAAGTTCTGCCAGAGTGCAATTGCAGACAGAGGAATGTCTTCAAAATAATCATAATAAATGCCGGTTCGCCCTAGTGCGGCGCGCCACTCGTTAACGGATATCTCAGTTGGTTCTGATGCAGAACCTATCGCCTCACCGATCAGGCGCTTTGTTCTGTCTACAACCTGAGTCACAAGCGTGTTGTCGTATTCGGCGCCATATCTGCCTTCATTTAGCGTTATAGCACATCTAACAGGGCTTGCGGCTTCCCGCAAATCGTGGACACGCCTTGTTTCAATAGTTACAGCCCCGGGTATATCGATCCCGATAAAGGACAGCAGCTTGCCGGCCTTCTCGTAAAATTTCACAGGAAGGATCGACGGCTCATATACCCATGTCATTACTGTAAGCCACAACGCGCTAATCAGCAGTAAAATAATAATGATCGTTTTGGCAGTTTCTTTGAAGCGCCCCATCACTTTTCTTCCCCTCCAATAGGAAGGTGTACTGTAACCGATGTGCCCTCCCCGTACCTGCTTTCAACAAATATCTTTCCGCCGTGACGCTCAATGATTTCCTTTGCGATGGAAAGCCCAAGTCCGCTTCCTCCCGCCTCACGCGAGCGTGCCTTGTCAACCCTGTAAAAGCGCTCAAACAGCCTCTCAAGATCCCTCTCCGGAATCCCAACACCGCTGTCTTTTACACAAATCAAAACCGTGTCATCCTCTGACCATGCTTTTATAGAAATTTCGCCACCGTCCGGTGTGTACTTTATGGCATTTGACAAAATATTCGTTAGGACCTGCTCAATACGGTCGCTATCGCAATACACATCGGGTAACTGACCCACCAGCTCCATAGTCATGATATGTTTATGCTTCATTGCATCCAAATACATGGCCTGGTAGACCCTTTCGATCAACTTGACAGTTTGCACTCGATGGATTTTTAGACCGTCACTTCCATAGTCAAACCGCGACAAAGTAAGAAGGTCGGATACGATACGCGTCATGCGGTCGCTTTCCTTCATTATAACACCTAAAAAGTTTCGCTGTGTTTCGCGGTCAATGTCGTCATTTTCAAGTAGTGTCTCAGTATAGCTTTTGACGTTGGTCAAAGGGGTACGCAGCTCATGGGAGACGTTTGCTACGAATTCACGTCGTACATTTTCCAACTTCGTCTGTTCGGTAATGTCGTGTATGACCACCATGACTCCGCCTTCCCGATCATTTTCTCCGAAGGGGGCGATGAATAATTCAAGCGAACGCTCCGATGTGCTGTAATTTGTTTCAAAAAAGTCGGGAGGTTTAATGGATAGCGCGTCCTTTAGCGGAAGTATCATGCCAAAGAGGTCATCATAGTGTATATCTGTGTCGATCTCTCTACCAATAAGTTCGATGGCGGCCGTATTCATCTGAATCATAGCACCGCTTCTATCAAACGCGCAAACACCATCCGTCATTCTTAGAAACAGTGTGTTTAGCTTGTTCCTTTCATTTTCAACTGTTTCAAGAGTCGTCTGAAGCTTTTCCGCCATATCGTTAAAAGTTTCGGACAACACTCCGATCTCGTCACTGGAGTGCACCTCTATTCTTTTTGAAAATTCTCCTTGTGCTATGTCACCTGCAAGGCGAGTCAAGCCCTCAATAGGTGTCGTCATGGTTTTCGATAGCAAAAAGCTAAGCAGGATGGATATGACCAAACCAAAAAGCAGCGCTTCAAGAATAATGGTAAAAAGCTGTGTTGTCAGCTCCTGTTGCCGCTGCTTGAGATCACGAATATAAATGATATATTCCGGTTCACTATCCGCACTGGATGAAATGGGTATGGCTATGTCAATATAAGAAGCTGTTATCGATCTGTTGTCGCCTATTTTGCCGTTCATAGCCGCTAGTATATTTGGGGTAAGATCGAGGGCATTTTCGTTTTCGCCGTCGGATCCAATTAGGCGCAAACCGGATTTTGCGTCCAGGATATAAAAGTTTCTGTTATTGGGGTCAATTCCAAGATTGCCGCTGTATGTCTCCAAAACTTCGCGCAAACTATCAGCGCCCTCACTTACGGCTATCCGCAATCTTGAAACAAATTCCTCGTTTTTGAACATTGTTGCCATTTGATCGGAGAATTCGTCCAAATGGTACACTGCTACATTACTAATCAGGAATGTTCCCACAACAGCCATAATAGAGAGCATCAGTAGTGACATGATCAA
This sequence comes from Eubacteriales bacterium, assembly GCA_050950785.1. Taxonomy (GTDB): domain Bacteria; phylum Bacillota; class Clostridia; order Oscillospirales; family JAAYOS01; genus JAAYOS01. Next base: position 54,752 of record JBMNIG010000024.1, read on the forward strand.
TACAAGCTTCAGATATAGACTTCGGAACATGCATCAAGCCTCCGTGAACATATAACCTGCACCGCGCCTTGTTATTATGTAGCGAGGATTTGCCGGATCATCTTCAACCTTTTCGCGAAGTCTGCGAATCGTCACGTCTACTGTTCGTATGTCTCCATAGAATTCGTAGTTCCAAACCTTTTCCATCAGTTCCTCTCTGCTGAACACCTTGTTTGGTGATGAGGCAAGAAACCTTATAAGTTCAAACTCCCGCTGTGTCAGGTCTAAAGGCTTCTCGTTTTTCAAAACCTCAAGGCGTCCTAAATCGATTCGCAAATCACCTGCAACGATCTGGTCACCCTCCCTCAAAGATCCGGCAGCGCTCTCCTCCATTTTGCTACGCCGGATATTTGCCTTTATACGGGCTAACAGCTCCCGCATTGAGAATGGCTTTGTTATGTAGTCGTCAGCGCCGATTTCCAATCCAAGTATTTTGTCCGACTCCTCTTCCCGTGCGGTAAGCATTATTACAGGCGTTGTAGCACCTTGCTCTCGAAGCTTCCTGCACACCTCGAATCCATCAAGTTTTGGAAGCATCACATCAAGCAAAATCAAATCCGGATTGTCAGATTTGGCAAGGGCAAGACCTGTCTCTCCGTCCATTGCCTCTATCGTCTCGTAACCCTCTCGCCTAAGATTAAAACTCAATATATCAATAATAGACTTTTCATCTTCGACGATTAGTAACTTTTTGTCCATAAATCTCCTCCGAACTACTCCCGATGGAGTTTTACTGCTCCATTATATCATAGAAAGCAAACTTAGGCATTATTTTTTGATATTTTGCAACAATTGAGAACCTTTCCATTTTTATCGAGGTCGAGCGCTTGACAATTACCATACTACCTTATAATATTAAAAAGATTCGAAAAGGAGGATTCTTCATGCGTAGGCGCAAACTAACAATGTATGATATAATCGGCGTTGGCTTTATGTCGGCACTCGTATTTGTCGCTTCCCAGATCAGTTTTCCCATCCCATCTATCCTTGGTCTTACCAGAATACATCTCGGAAATGCGTTCTGCCTTCTCTCCGGCTTCCTTCTTGGTGGACTCAAAGGTGGTTTGGCGGCTGGCATTGGCTCGATGTTTTTCGACCTGGTAAACCCCGCCTATGTCTCGGAGGCTCCAATAACATTTATTAATAAGTTCATGATGGGTTTTGTCTGCGGCAGTATCTCTTTAACCAAAAAAACAACCAACTTTAACATACTACGCAACATCGTGGCCGGCATATTGGGTGCTTTAACATATGTTCTGCTTTATCTGTCCAAGACATTTATAGGCGATGTGTACTTCCTTCGGGCAGAAGTGGCAACAGCCCTATTAGATGTGCTGATAAAAGCTCGAGTCTCACTCATAAATGCTGCTATAGCAGTTATTATTTCGGTTCCTGCATCCGCGGTAATACTGCTTGCACTTTCGAACACTCTCTTGTTCCGAAAGATCCGTTCTCTATGACTTATTTCTAGTTGTTTTGTTCCTTAATGATCCACGAGTGTTAACGCGGTGACAGGTTCCTTTCCAGTTGGTTGGAACATGAGGACAGTTCCTTGTCCCTGTTACCTATACCCGTGTCCCACCAAGTTCCAAAGGGTCGACAAGATCCTTTGGAACTTTTTATATACTTTCACGTCAAAAATCGGTTTACATCAAACTCTAGCCGAAAGCCCGTGACTTCAGTCAGCGGCTTTAGTCAGTGGGATGAAATCCTCTGACTTTAGTCATGGGGAGTGTCCATTGACTCAAAAAAATCGCCCTGCCGGTTAGGAGGAGTCCGGCAAGGCCTGGCTGCAGAGAATTACAGTTTTTTGTTGCGCAATAAGCACATCCCCATTGTGCGTTGCATTATAACAATCTCTTCCCCAAGAGATGTTTTAACACATGTTTTGTTAGCCTCAACCCACACTTTGCGAACATGTATTGGATTTGCTATACAATTGCCTTGTGATCTAACAAATCCCAATGGCAGTAACTGTTCCTCAATTGCAGAAAGGTCGGCTCTGATTTTCGCATTGATCATTTTACCTGATTTGAAATAGTAAACGTAAGTCTGACGATTCCCGCATTTGCAAAAGCAGATTATATCCTGGCTAGGCAGCGCAATAAAACTCTTGTCAGTGGTTATGAGCACTGTCTTTCTTATTTCGTTTATTCTCTGAAGTGCTTCCGCTAGAACCAACTTCAGTTTTGCTTTCGACACAGGCCTAACCAGATAGTTAAATGCTGAAACTTTAAATCCGTCTTCCCATTGATCAGCTTTGGATGAAAGAAAAACGATCAATGTTTCCCGGCTCAATATACGTATTTGATCTGCAATTCCCAAACCGTTATAGCTGCTTGTTGCATCATGTTCGATAAGCGCAAGACCAAAGCCGATACCCATTGAATTGAGGATCTCAGAACTTGAACTGAACTCGAAAACCTCAATTTTATTATCGTTTTCTCTTTCAAATTCCCTCAGTATACTGACCAAAGCTGCCCTACGAGACTCTAAATGGTCAACTACGGCAACATTTATCATTGAACTCTTCCCTAAAGGTAATAGCAGTTTTCTATATTTCAAAACCAGCTCTTTGCCTTATAAGCTGGTTCAACTTAGCTACGATTACGGATACTGCTGTTACAGCAAGACCTAGCGAAACAACCAAAGCGTAAAACTCCATATGGGATATGAGCAGTAAAATCAACGCTAAGCCTTCCACTGCAAGCACCCTCAAACTAATCTTACGATAAACCTTTACTTCCTTCTCATCAAGGGGTCTGTTCTTATCTTCAACCGGGGAAAACATGAAAATAATCAATGTAGAGAATAGACCAAGCACAGCAGATATCATATAATAAGCCGATTCAGAGATAATGCTCAGACAAAAGATAACAATTAGCATCATTGCCATCGACAACAGATAACACTTTAGATGTGTCGACGCATGATACCCGCCGGAGTAGGTCCTCAGCGGAGAAAAGACCGCAAAGAATATTATACCTTCCAACAACCTGCCAAATACCACAAATAATATAAAAGTCGACACGATATTGACAATTAAGGCTGTGACAACTTCTATACTGTACTGATAGACGTCACGATCTTCTTCTTTTACTACCCCGGCGGATATCATCCTGGTTGTTAAACTAACAGAAATGCGTCGAAAAAACATTAGAATTTCCTGAACTTCTTTAAGCCTTCCGGTGCTTTAGGCTGGTTATAAATTAACAGACATGGCCAAACTGCTAAAACTGCAGTTGCGGTGAATAGAACCGTTGATAGCGCTGACAGGATCTTAATGTTCTTTTTCACTATTACCATCCTTTCCTATGCAGTAATATAGGGATTGAACGAATACTGTTATTTATTTATCATATTCGTAAAAGTTTGTACATAGGAAATGCAAACTTCGTCGAAATAGTGTCAAAGTTCGTAACTTGGCTTCCATATTTTACCATCTATTGTCGGTAATATTACTTTGTATTCAAAATAATACTCAATTCGAATATGCCGTCCTCATACTCAGCACGTAAGTTCCCCGCATAACTATCAACAGCATTTTGTATACTTTTCAATCCTATGCCGTGTAATTCCTTTTGCTTTTTTGTTGTCGGAAACCCATCACCCTTCTTCACACGCTGGAGTGAGCTGTTGATTATTTTGATATAAAGTATCCCTTCTCTTTGGACAGCTTTTATGTATATGAACCTTTTTCCTTCTTTAATTTCCTCGCATGCTTCGATGGCATTGTCCAAAGCGTTCGAGAAGATGGTGCATAGATCGATCGGGTCGATATTTATATTTTTATCCATATCAAGACTTGAACTTATTTCAATTCCAAGTTCTTTGGCCTTTGCTGTCTTTGAGTAGATGACCGTGTCTAGAACCGAGTTGCCAAATGCAGTGTGGGAAGCGTATTCACGCATCTTTTGCTCAAGCTCGCCAATATACCTTTCAGCCTCTTCGTCGTTAAGAGCAATCATACCCTTAACGGCAGATATATGGTTGTTTATATCGTGCCACATGTTGCGTATTTGATTCTGTATGGCAATAACTTCCTCATATCTCTTCTCTGAAGTCTCAATATTCTGTAAAATCAGCGACTGCTCCATCTCGATTTTTGCGTACTTTGTGGATTTGAGGAAAAGGCTGAAAATGATCAAATTTGCTACAAGCAACCCAATGCTTATTAGAAAGTTAGATATGTCGACATATTTGTTGCCAAGATCATCTTTTGCCAATAGTAGCAGGATTGTGTACAAAGATATAAATGAAATTGATATCAAAGCCATAAAATCCTTTGTCATAAGGCGACTCTGACTTGCCTGCTTCATTTGTTGTATGCTTTTGAAGATCACAAACTGAACAATCTTTGCGTAGACCAAAAATGGTATATTATATGCGATTGTTTCTTGCTGCTCTTTTATTGAAACTGTGGTCAAAAGATTCACCGAGAAGTATACGATTGCTTCGCTTGCAAGCATTAATAGCAAATAAATTGCACAGCTAATAATGATCGAGCGAACTCCTCCCCTGTAGAGCAACAAACCTAAAGATACTATCATAATAACTGCTATAACAAAATGGACATTTGATACCGATATGTAGCTTACAAGCATCATTAGTGCCATATAGGACAGTACACCTATGTAGAACTTAAGCTGTCCGACCTTACGTCTGTAGAATGCGTCAAAATAGTCAAAAACTATATATGCGTCAGCTCCAACAGTTAGAATCTTTGTTATAGTTACAATCAAATCTTCATTATTCATAACAAAACCCCAGTCTTGCACGATCCTAAAATATTCTACGGTAGTACGACATATGTCCTCTTGTCAAGGCTTCTCATAACAATTTCAAATACAGAGTTTACCCTGTCCCTTGATATATATATCTTTTCGCCTGTCACAAGTTCTAAGTATTTATCTCTATTGCTTTCCGTTATACGCCTGATGTGTAAGGGATTTACCAAATACGACACATGCGGACGCACGAAATCAAGACTTTCAAATTGGCTTGCAACAGCTTTGATCGAGTTGCGAATTTTTTCTACCTTGATAGAGCCACTTTCCCTTTCAAAGTAATATAGATCGGTATAGCGTTGGTTCTTTTTCATATAAAGGATATCCATGATATCAAAACAAAAAGACCGCTCATCGTCTGAATTGTAACCGGTCTTCGCTCTTCTTGTATTTTTGCTACAGCTCGTTTGAATACACTGGAAAATTTGCGCTCATCTATTGGCTTTGTCAGGTAGTAAAATGCCTGGACCCCATAACCGTCTTCCCACAGCTCTTCAATCGCTGTAACAAAAATTATGATCACTGATTTGTCCGAACTTCGAATCTTCTCAGCGGTCTCAAACCCGCTCAACCCGGGCATCTTCTGATCAAGAAAAATGATGTGATAGCCTTTGTCCAGCGACTTTAGCAGAGCTTCACCGCTGTCAAACTCATATACATCGATTTTTTCTTTAATATCAAGCTGCAGTTGTTCGATATAGCGATTGATTACTCTCCTGTGATGTTTTTCATCATCAATTACTGCTACGCGTATCATATTTCTCACCCACTTCCATGAGCTTTATCAATTTACAGTATTATATCGAATTATGTTTTTAAATGCAAATTATATAGAGGACGGTTCTTTTGTCACGGAGTCGACTCCAAGACAAAAGAACCGTCCTAACTCTCTTTTTAATTTTACGAATTTCAGGTGAAATCCCGTGTAAGTTTGTTAATTACCAATGTTTATTCTTCTTTTTTGAAGTATGCTATCGCTCCCGCTCCTGGTCCTACATGAGCTCCAATTACACTGCCTATAGCACTGACAGAGTCGATTTTGCCAATAGTATTTACTGCCAGTTCGTTGAATTGCTCAAATGTCTCGCGACTACCTGAATATCCTAAAGCCACCGGCATTTCAGTGTCTATCCCGTCTTCCTGAGCCAGTCTTATAACCTCTTTCTGCGCATTTTTCAAACCGCGCACTTTGGATTTTACGCCCAATTCCCCATCTCTAAGATATATAAGTGGCTTTACATCCAACAGGGATCCTGCAAAAGCTGCAGTCTTTGAAATACGTCCGCCCTTTTTTAAGTACTCAAGTGTATCCACATATGCAAACAATTTAATACGCTTCTTAGCTTTTTCAACGGCTGTTACGATTTCAACAGCGCTGCACCCCTTTTCCCTTAACTCAAGTGCATGCTCCACAAGCAATCGAAGGCTTACAGTAGTACATTCGCTGTCTATCACATAGATTTCACCTTCGATGTTGCTCTTTGCCATGTTGGCACTCTGAACTGTACCCGAGAGCGTTCCGGCAATCAAGAGTGCTATAACAGAGTCCCCTCTGTTTACAGCTTCGCTAAAAAGCTCTTCAAATTCAAAGGGTGAAGGTTGAGTCGTGCTGGGAAGTGTCTTTGCAGATGCCTGCTTCTCGTAGAATTCTTCCGGCATCAAATCGACGCCATCACGATATACCCCATCCTCAAATACTGTCTTTATCGGTAATACCACAAGGTTGCGCGACTTGGCTTCAGCAGGGAGGATCTCCGCAGTAGAGTCGGTTATTATCGTTATACCCATGGTTTTCTCTCCTTTTTATTTTGTCCGGCATTAAATCATGTCTGTTACCATCTTATTCATTTAAGTAATAATGGATTCTATACTAAGTATATTGTCCGGACATACTAGCTTAAGACTAAATTATATAATAAATTTTATATAAATATTTTTAAGCATTATACCACGCTGAAGATATTGAGTCAACATCCTTCATATGTAAGATGTAGTAGTTTTTTACCTCATGCTTGGTTTTCGCGGGCACCTTGCGTCCACATACCACATATTGTGCACCATAAGCAAAACCCAGTAACCTAACCAACGGTTACTGGGTTTTTTATGGAGCTGCTATCCAGATTCGAACTGGAGACCTCGTCCTTACCAAGGACGCGCTCTGCCTCCTGAGCTATAGCAGCAATTGGCGACCCGGAAGGGACTCGAACCCTCGGCCTCTAGCGTGACAGGCTAGCGTTCTAACCAACTGAACTACCGGGCCATAATGGCAGGGGTAGAAGGAGTCGAACCCTCGGCACGCGGTTTTGGAGACCGCTGCTCTACCAGCTGAGCTATACCCCTATGTAACACCGAATCTGATGTCCAACGATATTAAAGTATAATATATAGTCTTGATTTTGTCAACAGTTTTAACTGATGTAAAAGCAGGACGCTGTAGGGTTACAAGTACATATTGGACAGTGAGGGGAAAAAATAATAGCAGGAATGAGGCACATAAGGTAGAATTATGTTACGACAACAAATTTCACCGATAAGGACGTGCCTATTCCTGCATGAATAGGATAGCACAAGACATGACGTACCGGCAATCCCTAATTACCGGTGCGCTGAAGTACTGGTGTATCAGAGGCATCCGAAAGTACAACAAGGCACGGCCGTATATCTACGTCTGCTGAATCGTTACGATGGCACACTGGACTCACTTGCCTGCAGATCACGCAGACCACACGGGCATCCGAGAGCTCACACAGTTAGGCGGAGCTTAAGCTGATCCGCGACGTGAAGGCGCATTGAAATCCAAAGCTGGGGATGCCAGACGGCCTGGCATGCGGCTTAGCGGAGCTAAATCCGGTTACACACGTCCACTAGGAAGCGCTCTACCGAGTCATGGGAGCGGCTTCGCCTATTCACAGACAGTGAACGAAAAAGACGACCTGTATGCTTCCGACAGACCAATGGCAGCCAGATGCAGTGGCTCCGGGATCAACGCGTCCAGATCGACGTGCACGTCTCGTCCCTTCATCCTGCATTGCCAACCATAGGTGAAAGATATTGCTCAATCCACAGCGACCGAAGAGGATGCCCGCTGTACGTGACCTCGAGGCTTTACGTCAGAGAACTCTACATAGTCCTGCGTCCTCGTGGTACGGAAGAACGCAGTGGCATTCTTCAAAAAATTCGGATTTGATATCGAATGCGTTTCAAACCGATAATGGTCCCGAATTTACAAGTAGATGCTCTAAATCTATGAAGGACCGCCCCACACTTTTTGATGCTACTGCAGCCCAAATGGACATCCTGCATCAACTAGTCCGCCCATACACGCCTCGTCATAACGGAAAGGTCGAGCGAAGTACATCGCGATAGATCAGCAATCCTCTTGTTACGCCGGACATTCCTTCTACTCTTATCAAGGCTTCGCACACCAGCTTGCTGTTTATCAGCGCAGATCTAATTCGATCCCTATGCGCCCTCTCGGCTATATTTCGCCTATTCAGTTCCGGTGAAATGATGACTCTCCAATCTGTTTGACAAACCTACATTTAACTGATGTAACCGCAGGCCGCCAATTGTCCCGTTAAAGTGAACCACTTTAGCTCTGTCAAATCTCCATCTAGAGTATGCTTGCAGTTTTCACTTGTCATCTGGCGGTTTGGGTCTGGGCGGAACGGGAGAGGCTTTCGCTATGAACCCTTCCTTAGTTCGTTCTTTAACAACCTCCGTAAGCGCATTTCACAACTTGCTACAGGCAACCTTATCAGATGGGTAATCATGACGGCCATTCTCGGCTCTGTACTCTTGCTTTTGATACCGGATGTCAGCAATCGCACATCCCTTGGCATAAATCGTCGTATGTGGCCATTTGCCGTGCTCATTGGTACCGGCTTTCCCCTGCAGCGATATGGGCCACAGCAGTCCATTCGGGTGCGTCGCATAACACCTTGCTTATGCAGGACCGTTCGAGCCTGCGCCAATCTAAAAACTGCACAGCCATTATCAACTGTCATAGTTTGAAACATCTTTCGAAATCGCTCAGCACCCGATCTTTTTCCAACTAGCCTGTGTCAAGTCAGTTTTACCACTGCTTGTTGTGATGGGCTACGCAACTTAGACCGCAGTGTCTCACTAGATAGCCTCTCAGCCACTACACGCATAGCATGCCCTGCCTTTTCCGCGACGCTGCAGTTCAACGCAATCCATGGCCCAGTGACACGAGCTCACTGCGGTCATTCGCCTCTGGTGGGCGCTCATCTATGCGCTTGGCGTCTACAGCCCGTATTCAAGCGGGTTACTCGGGTGTACTTGCGTTTTGACCTCTCGCCTTTTCGAGGTCAGTCCTTTTGTGTTCCAGTGAGCACTAACTCACGGTCCTATATAATTCTAGAGCCTCTCCCATAGATATGGGCGTTCTTTGATAGGCAGGGTCGTCCTTACGTTGCCCCTCATGCTCGCATAAGGAGAGACCTTGCCATCTCTATAATACAGTGCTCAATTTTATCTGCTCACTCATAGCTCTGTACCAATTTGTAGCTCAGCCCCTTTGTGCACTGGCCTATCGCATCATAGTCACATCTTGGGCTGTAAAGGCTGAATAGCTAACCACTTCACGCCATTGGCAATCTACCTTAGGATTACCTTCCCACGCTCTCGGCTCCCTGCTTATTGTGGCTGGGCTTACTCCCATTCGTTCTGCTATTTCCCGATGGCTCAGCCTTGATTTCTTAGGCAAGTAATTGTTCTTAGTTACTATCGCTTCTAACTCTTCACGCTCTTCCAATCTTAGGTGTTTACCTTTTATGCGAGTTCTGTATGCAATAGACTTGGCTCATGAAGCTTCTCCGTTGCTGTTTGTTGTAGGAACTAACATTATAACAGAGAAGCTCTCGTGGGCCTATCTATTTTCTCCATTAGTGTTTCATTTAATTTTACAACTCAGCACTGATGTAAAAGCAGGATATAAATTGCAATTTTAATTGCCTTACAAAATCTTACTGAACCCCGTTTTAAGCGACCATATGGTAATTAGCCAGTGCTTATCTGCAGTGTTTTTATTGCCTTGCTATTCGAGTTTCTGCGCATAGGGCTGGATCATCTTTTGATCATTCCGACTTAAGTCACTTAGTACAGACTTAATCCTTCAGAACACACCCTGTGCTTTTCATAATCCATCCGGTAATATGTTTATCGGTGTCTACTGGATATTTCAGCCCGAACTTATCGGCTGTTTCAACCGCAATCCTGCGAAACAAGCTAATCGAAGCCAGAAGTCCTCTCAGGCTGTCTTTCTTACCATATCCCGAAAAAATGCTTTTAAGTTCCCTTAATATATCTTCATTGGCCCATTCATGAAGAAACCGCCCTGAATGCCATACATCATAATCATCACTGTGCAATGCCTTTGCATGCCATTCTAACATTTGAAGCAGTAACTGTCTTAGTTCGTTCTCCCTTGTTTTAGCTGTCCACAACTCACCCCGAACAATCTGTTTGGCTATGTAAACGGCAGCAAAGAAGAACATATTGACAACCTGGTTAAAAGCTCCCTCGTCAACAGGCATCGATGACGCAGGTGCAAAGCTCACCGGCACAATAAAGCTGCTTACATTATCCTTGTCCACCAACACCCTGACTCCCCTGTAAAAATTGTCCGGGGTTCTTCTGTCCTTAACTAGGGAGTAAAGATCCTGGCATGGCAGAAAAACAATATCAACCTGGTATCCGCCTTCAAACAATGTAAGCCTCTCAGGCTCTCCTCCCGAAGTCTGATAAGCAAATGTAACCCAGATATTACCCAAGTCTTTTAACCAATCAGTATTGTTCAAATAATAATTACTGTTACGGGCATATAAAATGATATCCAGATCGGACCATTCATCCGCAGGATGATCGACACGGGATCTTGACCCCACGACAAAAGCAGCCCTTATATCATCTGTTTTTTTAGCCCACAACGTAAAATCTTTTTCAAAAGATTCATAAAATTCTTCTGTCTTATTCATCGTTAACACCCCCATTACTTCTCAGGTGCTGTTTATTTGCTTCATTCCTTTACTGAACGCGAATATGTTGGCATTATTAGCTTGTTTTGGTGTATTTTAGCACGACGTCGAATTTGCGTCAATAAGCGATTTGCGTCAGTATATAAAAGTCTTGTCATTTTATTACACAGGTAAAGTGACTTTCATAAACAAAGTCTGTTTTTAATCATTTTTCTATCCCGACCGGCCGATTTTTTAAAAAATGCAGGAATACCCCGTTCCTTCAGTGGAAGGATATGTACAGATAACGGAAATGCTCTGCAGCATTTTACCATGTAACTGAAAACAAAAATGCCGCATGCACTGTATAGACATGCTGCTTTCGTTCATCCCATAACTTGGGGATTTTGCTTTGCCATACTCTCCAATATGTATTGGTTTAGTACTTAAAGCATTATCAGAGGTTCCAACTAGAGAAACTTCTTTTTGCCGTGTTTGGGCAATTGATTTTACGACTTACCGCTGTATAAGCAGGAAAAAACCAAAACAGGGCGTTTCCTGCGGTGACTACCGCATCAATGAAACACCCTGTTATAAGTTCGTGCTATGCTAATTTGTGTTTACACTTAAAGCTGCTCAAAAGCAACTATTTTACATCGATAACAACGCCGGAACCAACTGTACGTCCGCCTTCACGAATAGCGAAACGAAGTCCCTCTTCAATAGCGATGGGTGTGATCAGCTCAACATCCATCTCGACGTTGTCGCCAGGCATGCACATTTCAACGCCTTCAGGCAGCTGAATGACGCCGGTGACGTCTGTTGTACGGAAGTAGAACTGAGGACGATAGTTAGAGAAGAATGGAGTGTGACGTCCGCCCTCTTCCTTTGTCAGAACGTAAACCTGACCGCGGAACTTGGTCATAGGTTTGATGGAGCCGGGTTTTGCAAGAACTTGACCGCGCTCGATCTCGTCTTTACCTACACCGCGAAGCAGAGTTCCGATGTTGTCGCCAGCCTCGGCATAATCAAGGAGCTTACGGAACATCTCAATACCGGTAACAACGGTTTTGCGGGGAGCTTCCATAAGACCAACGATTTCAACCTCGTCGGACATCCTAATGGTACCACGCTCAACTCTTCCTGTTGAGACAGTTCCACGTCCGGTGATGGAGAACACGTCTTCAACCGGCATCAGGAATGGAAGGTCAGCCTTACGTTCCGGAGTAGGAATATATTCGTCAACAGCAGCCATGAGGTCAACGATCGGTTTGTACTCAGGAGCACTCATATCGGTAGCATTGCTCTCAAGAGCAACAAGCGCAGATCCCTTGATTATCGGAATGTCATCGCCTGGAAAGTCATATTCGTTGAGAAGATCACGAACTTCCATCTCAACCAGCTCAAGAAGCTCTTCGTCATCCACCTGGTCTACTTTGTTCATGAATACAACTATATAAGGAACATCAACCTGACGAGCAAGCAGGATGTGCTCACGGGTCTGAGGCATTGGGCCGTCGGCTGCGGAGACGACGAGAATAGCTCCGTCCATCTGAGCTGCGCCGGTGATCATGTTTTTAACATAGTCGGCGTGGCCGGGGCAGTCAACGTGAGCATAGTGACGATTTTCGGTCTCATACTCAACGTGTGATGTGTTGATTGTGATTCCACGTGCCTTCTCTTCCGGAGCCTTGTCGATGGCGTCATATGCCATAAACGAAGCCTGTCCACTGAAACCAAGGACTTTGGTAATTGCCGCTGTGAGGGTAGTCTTGCCATGGTCAACGTGGCCAATGGTTCCGATATTTATGTGGGGTTTAGTTCTTTCAAACTTTTGTTTTGCCATGATTGGTAAACCTCCTTATACCAATTAACATTCATATCATTCGGGCATGCAAATATTGTACAGGAAACATGAGGAATTTGCAATAGGTATTTGCTTAAAAAAGAGCCTTAATGCACGGTTTTGCCGTGTAATCAGCCACTAAATTCCGCGACTTGTTACAATTTTTTCTTGAATACTTTTGGGAAGTTCCACATAGTGACTTGGCTCCATGGAATACTGACCTCTTCCCTGAGTTCTTGAACGAAGATCCGTCGCGTACCCAAACATCTCGCTTAGGGGGACCGATGCTTCGATTTTTTGGGCTCCGGGCAGAGCAGTCATGCCGTTTATCTGTCCACGCCTTGAATTGAGATCGCCTATTACGTCACCCATGTAGGTTTCGGGTACTGTTACAACAACACGCATAATAGGTTCGAGCAAAACAGGATCGGCCTTCTTACAGGCCTCCTTAAATGCCATTGACGCAGCAATTTTAAAAGCCATTTCCGACGAGTCCACTTCATGATACGATCCATCATACAGTGTAACCTTAACATCTACTACGTTGTAGCCTGCTAATACACCTGCTTGCATTGCACCCTGTATACCCTGATCGATTGCCGGGATATACTCCTTGGGTATAGCTCCGCCGACGATCTTGTTGATAAACTCATAGCCCTTTCCGGACTCATTTGGTTCAACAAGTATCTTAACATGTCCATACTGACCTTTACCGCCGGACTGTCTGGCATATTTGTGGTCAACATCGGCTTGCTTCCTGATCGTCTCCTTGTAAGCGACCTGCGGTCTGCCGACATTGGCCTCAACCTTAAACTCTCGAAGAAGCCTGTCAACGATTATCTCAAGATGAAGCTCTCCCATCCCTGCAATGATCGTTTGACCTGTCTCCTCGTCGGTATAGGCTCTGAAAGTGGGATCCTCCTCGGACAGTTTTGCGAGGGCTATCGACATCTTTTCTTGACCGGCTTTGGTCTTAGGCTCGATAGCGACTCGTATAACAGGCTCCGGGAACTCCATGGACTCTAGTATGATTGGGTTCTTTTCGTCACAGAGTGTGTCACCTGTGGTGGTGTTTTTCAATCCGACAACTGCGACAATCTCACCGGCATATACTGTTTCCACATCTTCCCGGTGATTTGCATGCATCCTCAACAGACGTCCGAAACGCTCCCTATTACCCTTTGTTGAGTTATATACGCTCGATCCCGCGGATATCGATCCGGAGTAGACACGCATAAAGCAGAGTCTTCCGACAAACGGATCTGTTGCTACCTTAAAGGCCAGAGCGGAAAACGGCGCATTGTCATCCGAGGGTCGGCTGTCCTCTTCCTCGGTCTTGGGATTTACACCGCGTATATCGGGAACATCTGTCGGGGAAGGCATATAGTCTATTATGGCATCCAAAAGGTTTTGGACACCTTTGTTGCGGTATGCTGTGCCGCAGAGGACGGCAACAAACTTGTTTTCAATGGTTGCTTTGCGTATTACCTTCTTGATCTCGGATGCTGTGATTTCTTCACCCATCAAATACTTGTCGGTAAGCTCTTCATCAAGTTCGGATACAGCTTCAACCAGCTTCTCGCGCCACTCTTCTGCCTCGGCCTTCATATCTTCAGGAATCTCTTCCTCTCGGATATCCTTGCCAAGGTTGTCGTAGGTTATATAAGCCTTGCGGCTGATCAGGTCAATAACACCTTTAAATCCGTCCTCTTTCCCTATGGGAATCTGAACGGGAACCGCATTTGCATGAAGCCTTTCGTGCATCATGTTCACAACATTGAAAAAGTCAGCGCCCATAATGTCCATTTTATTGACAAAGGCCATCCTCGGAACACCGTAGTGATCCGCCTGTCGCCACACAGTCTCGGACTGTGGCTCTACGCCCCCTTTTGCACAAAAGACCGTTACCGCTCCGTCAAGAACACGCAGCGATCTTTCTACTTCAACAGTGAAGTCCACATGTCCGGGGGTATCGATTATATTGATTCTATGACCATTCCAAAAACAAGTGGTGGCAGCAGAAGTGATGGTTATTCCCCGCTCCTGCTCCTGTTCCATCCAGTCCATAGTTGCGGTACCTTCATGTGTTTCCCCCAACTTATAATTCTTTCCGGTATAGAAAAGAATCCTCTCTGTGGTCGTTGTTTTTCCCGCATCTATATGGGCCATTATTCCTATGTTTCTGGTTAGATCCAATGGGTATTCCCTGGGCATCCGATTTCTCCTTTCAGGCGTGCCAAGCTAATAGCAACCGTCATGCTGCTACAATTCAGCAACATGGACGTTGCCGTGATACTGCATTAGCCATTAGTGTTTGATCTTATTTAACGGTTATTCAAAATTATAAACATTTGTTGCTGCGGCAATGCAGTATCTTTATCTGCCATATGTCGAGTTTATCCCGGAAAATCCGGATTTCAACATACATGGTTTAACCGCGGTTTTATGCCGCGGAAAATCCAAACACAATCGCGCAGGGCAACATTTCTATAAATCATATTACCGCCAAAGCCTTATATGATGCCGGTAAAATGAATTTAATATTACCAGCGATAGTGGGCAAAGGCTTTGTTGGCTTCGGCCATACGGTGCGTATCTTCACGCTTCTTGACGGAGTTGCCAAGGTTATTGGTTGCATCCATAATTTCGTTGGCCAATCTTTCTTTCATGGTCTTTTCACTTCTCTGACGAGCATACAGTGTCAGCCAGCGAAGACCTAAAGTCTGGCGGCGCTCAGGCCTTACCTCGATGGGTACCTGATAGGTAGAACCACCGACACGGCGTGCCTTGACTTCCAAAACAGGCATGATGTTTTCGAGAGCCTGCTCAAAAACTTCGAGGGGATCCTTGCCTGTCTTTTCCTTTATAAGCTCAAATGCGCCGTAGACAACCTTCTGTGCAACTCCCTTTTTGCCGTCATACATAATGCTGTTGACAAGCTTTGTTACTAGCTTGGAATTGTACAGTGGGTCAGGAAGTACATCCCTTTTTGGAACAAATCCTCTTCTGGGCACTTACCTTCCCTCCTTCATTATAAAATGATTTCAACGGTACTCGAAAGTGTCATCATCTTCCGTAAAGCTTGCCCCGAGGATTATATAAAATACATTTAGATTTATATATAAACTCTCAGGGCAAAACCATAATGGTTTTGCGTCACGAGATTGCTACTACTTTCATGCCTTTGGACGCTTTGCGCCATACTTGCTGCGTCCCTGCCTGCGGTTTGCAACACCCTGTGTGTCCAACGTACCGCGGACAATGTGGTAACGGGTTCCGGGCAGATCCTTGACACGTCCGCCTCTGATCATTACCACGGAGTGCTCCTGCAGGTTGTGCCCTTCGCCGGGAATGTACGCTGTGACCTCAATACCATTCGACAGTCTAACACGGGCAACCTTTCTAAGTGCTGAGTTAGGCTTCTTTGGTGTCAGCGTTCTAACTGAAGTACAAACGCCTCGTTTTTGAGGGGAGGCAAGATCTGTCTGACGGTTGCGAATGGTGTTAAGACCCTTTTGCAGCGCAGGTGCAGATGATTTGTAGGTCACCTTTTCCCTTCCCTTGCGTACGAGCTGGTTAAATGTTGGCATTGTTCTCCTCCTTTCTTTTAGATTTGTAATTTATCAGCAAGCTCTGATTATAACATTCCATGTTGCTAAAGTCAACAAAGAACTTTTCAGAGGTGCTTTCAATCAATTATAGATATCGGCCATAGGAAGTCCAAGCTCTACGATGCCAGAACGATCTTCACCGGGCTGCTGATCATCCAAAGCACCGTCTAAACCCTGGGTGGGATCCTGCATCGAGCTTGCATCTTCGCCGTGTTCTGATGCGGGACTCTCAACATCCATCGTAAAATCACGATACATTTCCATACCTGATCCTGCGGGGATGAGCTTGCCTATGATGACGTTTTCCTTGAGACCCACAAGATGGTCCACCTTTCCTTTTATGGCAGCTTCGGTCAGTACTCTCGTTGTCTCTTGGAAAGAGGCTGCCGACAGGAAGGAGTCGGTCGAAAGCGATGCTTTGGTTATACCCATCAATACCGGTGTTCCAACCGCAAGCTTCAGGTCGGTCTCACCTGCATCGATGCGCTGTTGGATCTTTCTATTCTCCTCCTCAAAGTCAAGCACATCGTAAAAAGATCCTATCAGAATGTTTGTGTCACCCGGGTCATCCACTTTGACTTTGCGCATCATCTGTCGCACGATCACCTCGATGTGTCGGTCGTTTATATCAACGCCCTGCTGACGGTATACACGCTGAACTTCGCGAATAAGATAATTTTGCACAGCGGAAGCGCCCTTTATTCGCAGAATGTCGTGAGGATTGAGTGCGCCCTCTGTGAGCTCTTCGCCTTCCTCCACATACTGCCCTTCGCGAACCTTCATTGTGGAACCAAAGGGAATTGAAATACTTACCGACTCGCCGGTATCCGGGTTGGTAATCGATAAGCTCCGATGTCCCGCACGTTTGGGCTCCTCCCTACGAACGATTCCGCTCATCTCGGCCATGACCGCCAACTTCTTGGGCTTACGTGCCTCAAAGAGCTCCTCAACACGTGGGAGACCCTGCGTGATATCGTCTCCGGCGACACCTCCTGTATGGAAGGTACGCATTGTCAGCTGTGTTCCTGGCTCACCTATAGACTGAGCCGCAATGATTCCAACTGCCTCTCCGACGTTGACGGGTGAGTTTGTCGCCAAGTTTGAGCCGTAGCACTTCGCACAAACTCCATGTCTTGCACGGCAGGTTAGAACCGAACGTATTCTAACTTCTGTTATTGATGCCTCGGTTATTTTCTTGATATCCTCTTCGTCAATAAACTTGTCGGCAGGAACTATCACATTGCCATTCTTATCAACTATCGGATCTGCGGCATACCGCCCACGCAATCTGTCCTCAAATTGTTCTATGACTTGGTTCCCGTCAGAAATCTCGCGAACCCAGATGCCGTCTTCTGTTTCACAGTCGACCTCACGAATAATAACATCCTGTGATACGTCGACCAGTCGGCGAGTAAGGTAACCGGAGTCGGCGGTACGCAGAGCAGTATCTGCAAGTCCTTTTCTGGCACCTCGGGAAGATATAAAGTATTCCAGCACTGACAGCCCCTCACGGAAGTTGGCACGGATCGGAATCTCAATTGTCTTTCCGGAGGTGTCGGCCATAAGTCCACGCATTCCCGCAAGCTGACGGATCTGGTTCATGGAACCACGGGCTCCGGAGTTTGCCATCATATAAATGGGGTTGAAGGGGTCAAGACTGTCTTGCAGCGCCTTTGTGACATCCTTTGTTGTTTTGTCCCATTGCTCTATGACAAGACGGCGGCGCTCCTCGTTTGTTATGAAGCCCATCTTATAGTTTTGCTCGATTTCGCCGATCCTCTTTTCTGTTTCGGATATGAGGACCCTCTTCTGTTCGGGCACAGCCATGTCCGTGATGGATACGGTTATAGCTCCGATTGTCGAATAGTGGAAACCTAATGCCTTGATGTGATCGAGCAATATCGATGTCTCCGCAAAGCCGTGCTTTTCGATGCAGCGTTCAATGATTTTGCCAAGCTCGTGCCTTCTGCAGACAAACGCAACTTCCAGATCAAACATCGTGTCGGGATTCGTCCTGTCGACAAAACCGAGGTCCTGTGGAATTGCTTCGTTGAATATGATACGTCCTACAGTCGCGTCAACTACTTTGCTCTTTTTGACACCATCGATTTCCTTTGTAATGCGAACTTTTATCGGGGAATGAATGCCTACGTCACCGTTCTGATAGGCAATAAGTGCCTCATCAGGACTCATAAACGCTTTTCCTGTTCCGAGCTCCTCGCGTTCCACCGTTAGATAATAGGCTCCAAGAACCATATCCTGGGTAGGCACCGTAACCGGGCGTCCGTCTTGCGGACGAAGCAGGTTGTTTGCCGAAAGCATGAGGAATCGCGCCTCAGCCTGAGCCTCAGCCGAAAGCGGAACGTGAACAGCCATCTGGTCTCCGTCAAAGTCGGCATTGTATGCAGTACATACGAGGGGATGGAGCTTAAGCGCCCTACCCTCGACCAGCACCGGCTCAAATGCCTGGATACCAAGTCTGTGAAGTGTGGGTGCGCGGTTCAAGAGTACAGGGTGCTCTGAAATGATCTCATCCAATGCGTCCCATACTTCGGTACGTGTACGTTCCACCATCTTCTTAGCACTCTTGATGTTGTTGGCGAGACCATCCTCCACCAACTTTTTCATTACAAAGGGCTTAAACAGCTCAATGGCCATCTCTTTGGGGAGACCGCATTGATATATCTTGAGTTCAGGGCCTACAACTATAACGCTTCGGCCGGAATAGTCAACACGTTTACCAAGCAGGTTCTGACGGAACCGCCCCTGTTTTCCCTTCAACATATCTGAAAGTGATTTGAGGGGTCTGTTATTCGGTCCGGTAACGGATCTTCCGCGGCGACCGTTGTCGATCAGCGAGTCGACAGCTTCCTGAAGCATCCGCTTTTCGTTGCGAACGATTATATCAGGCGCACCAAGTTGCAGAAGTCTTTTCAGACGGTTGTTTCTGTTGATAACACGCCTGTAGAGGTCGTTTAGGTCTGAGGTGGCAAAGCGACCACCATCCAGCTGGACCATGGGACGTAATTCCGGAGGTATGACCGGAATTGCATCCATTATCATCCACTCGGGACGATTTCCGGAAAGACGGAAGGACTCCGCAACTTCCAGGCGTTTTATAATACGCATTTTCTTCTGCCCGGTTGCTTCTTTCAGCTCTGCACGCAGATCCTCCGAGAGTTTATCAACATCTATCTCGGACAAAAGCTCCTTTATAGCCTCTGCTCCCATACCCGCTTTGAAGTCATCCTCGTACTTCTCGCGCATATCACGGTACTCTTTGTCGGTGAGGATCTGTTTTTTCATCAGCGGCGTATCACCGGGATCAATAACAATGTAGCTGGCAAAGTAAAGTACCTTTTCCAAAAGACGGGGTGACATATCAAGTATGAGACCTAGTCTTGATGGAATACCCTTAAAGTACCAAATATGGCTTACGGGGGCAGCAAGATCGATGTGTCCCATTCTCTCGCGACGAACCTTGGATTTAGTTACCTCTACGCCGCAACGGTCACATACCTTGCCTTTATATCTGATTTTTTTATATTTTCCGCAATGACACTCCCAGTCCTTCGTGGGGCCAAATATTCTTTCGCAGAACAGACCGTCCCGTTCAGGTTTGAGTGTGCGGTAATTTATTGTTTCGGGCTTTTTTACCTCGCCGCGCGACCACTTACGAATCATTTCGGGGGAGGCCAGGCCTATTCTAATGGCTTCAAATTCTGTATAGCTCATAGACGGCTCCTTTCATCAAAGGTCATACATATCGTCACTGCTGTTATACTCTTCCGATTCTCCCTCGGAGCTGATTAAGTCATCGTCCTCATTGTCCGACGCGGGCTCTACCATTCCATTTTCATCCTCGATACCATAGCCCGAGGCCACAAATTCCTCTTCGCTGGCATAGGAATCCTCATTTTCCACCTTGGCAAAGCTGTCGTCTTCATCGTCATCCTTCAGCTCAATTTCCTTCATGTTTTTGTCAAGCACACGCACATCCAGTCCAAGAGACTGCAGCTCCTTTATGAGAACCCTGAATGATTCAGGCACGCCGGGTTTGGGAACATTGTGCCCCTTGACGATTGCCTCATAGGTCTTGACGCGTCCGACAATATCGTCCGATTTGACGGTGAGTATCTCCTGCAGAGTATATGCTGCACCGTAAGCCTCTAGTGCCCACACTTCCATTTCTCCAAAACGCTGTCCGCCAAATTGCGCTTTACCACCCAAAGGTTGCTGCGTTACAAGGGAGTATGGTCCGGTGGAACGAGCATGGATCTTATCGTCAACCAGGTGATGGAGCTTTAAGAAGTATACATATCCGACTGCGACCGGATTGTCAAACATCTCGCCGGTACGGCCGTCGTAAAGGACACTCTTTCCGTCCCTTCTCAGATTGGCAAGCTCCAACGTGTTTTCAATATCCTCTTCGTTTGCTCCGTCAAATACAGGCGTGGCTATCTTCCACCCCAAAGCCTGTGCTGCATATCCGAGGTGAACTTCCAAAACCTGTCCTATATTCATTCGAGAGGGAACTCCCAGCGGATTGAGTACGATATCCAGCGGCGTTCCGTCGGGCATAAAGGGCATGTCTTCAAGCGGAAGGATCATCGAAACTACACCCTTGTTGCCGTGCCTTCCAGCCATCTTATCGCCTACAGATATCTTACGCTTTTGAGCAATATAACAACGAACCACCATGTTAACGCCGGGGTTGAGCTCGTCACCGTTTTCCCGGGTAAATACTTTAACGTCTACGATAATACCGCTCTCTCCGTGAGGCACCCTAAGAGAAGTGTCTCTTACCTCACGAGCCTTTTCACCAAAAATAGCACGCAGCAGCCGCTCCTCAGCTGTAAGCTCAGTTTCTCCCTTTGGCGTGACCTTCCCGACCAAAATGTCTCCGGGATGGACTTCCGCTCCTATGCGAATGATTCCACGCTCGTCGAGATTCTTCAGTGCGTCTTCACCGACGTTGGGGATGTCCCGGGTAATCTCTTCAGGTCCGAGTTTGGTGTCGCGGGCTTCGGTCTCATATTCCACTATGTGTATAGAAGTAAAGACGTCATCATGAACAAGACGTTCACTTATTAGGATAGCGTCCTCATAGTTATATCCTTCCCATGTCATAAAGCCAACAAGTACGTTCTTGCCGAGAGAAATTTCACCTTCATGGGTAGAAGGTCCGTCAACAAGTACGTCACCCTTGTTGCAACGCATTCCTGCATCTACGATCGGTCTCTGATTGATACAAGTGCCCTGGTTAGACCGCATAAACTTTATGAGTTTATATGTCTTGACTTGTCCTGAGTCATAGCGAACCACAAGCTCATCAGCAGAAACTTGCTCAATAATACCGTCATCTTCAGCAAGTATACAGACTCCTGAGTCTATAGCAGCCT
This sequence comes from Eubacteriales bacterium, assembly GCA_050950785.1. Taxonomy (GTDB): domain Bacteria; phylum Bacillota; class Clostridia; order Oscillospirales; family JAAYOS01; genus JAAYOS01. Next base: position 76,415 of record JBMNIG010000024.1, read on the forward strand.
TATATTCAATTCCGGTAGCGACGATCGGCTGCTCTGTTCTAAGCAGCGGGACAGCCTGTTTCTGCATGTTGGATCCCATGAGTGCACGGTTTGCGTCGTCGTTTTCCAGGAAGGGTATCATAGCAGTCGCGACAGAAACCATCATCTTCGGGGAAACGTCTATATAGTCGACACGCTCCGGTTCAACCTCAATAAACTCGTCTTTGTAGCGACAGGAAACTCTCTCGTTGACAAAGTAGCCATCATCATCAATGGGTTCACTTGCCTGTGCTATTATGAAGTCGTCTTCCACATCGGCTGTCATATATACCACTTCATCGGTTACCTTGTGTGTCACAGGATCGACCTTTTGATATGGCGCCTCAATAAACCCATATTCATTGATACGGGCATAGGTGGACAAATATGAGATCAGACCGATGTTCGGTCCCTCCGGAGTCTCGATAGGACACATGCGACCATAGTGGCTATAGTGTACGTCACGCACCTCAAAGTTTGCCCGGTCACGGCTTAGACCACCGGGTCCCAGTGCAGACATACGGCGTTTATGAGTCAACTCCGCCAGAGGGTTGCTCTGATCCATAAACTGTGAAA
>JBMNIG010000025.1:0-123728 GCA_050950785.1 Eubacteriales bacterium
CGAAGTTGCACAGAACAACGCACAGGACGGCATCTCTCTTATCCAGACAGCTGAAGGTGCTCTCACCGAAGTCCACTCGATGCTCAACCGTATGGTCGAACTTGCTGAGAAATCCGCAAACGGTACTCTTGACGATTTAGTTGACCGCAAGGCAATCCAGAAGGAAGTCAACGACCTTCTCTCTGAGATCGACCGCATTTCGCAAGCTACAAACTTCAACGGCATCAATCTTCTTGGCGGTGCAACTGAGAGTGCCGGTGGAGGTACAACTACTCCTATGGACATCACCGCAACACTGACCACAAATGGTGATTCTGGTACATCTACACCAGCAGTTATAACTTTAAATTTTGACGATTCACAGGTTGCTGAAGGAGCAAAATTTGAAATTGGTGGTTACACATATACTTTCGCAGAGAATGAAGGTGGTGCAGAACTAGCAACAGCTATAAATGATAACGATGTGTTCAGTGGTTTTACTGCCACATATGCCGATGGAAAATTGACCCTGACACAAGATGCTGCAGCAGATCTAACAACAATCGATGATTCTTATGACGCAGTCTTTACTCCAGCCGATGCCGGTGGAGGTACAACTACTCCTATGGACATCACCGCAACACTGACCACAAATGGTGATTCTGGTACATCTACACCAGCAGTTATAACTTTAAATTTTGACGATTCACAGGTTGCTGAAGGAGCAAAATTTGAAATTGGTGGTTACACACATACTTTCGCAGAGAATGAAGGTGGTGCAGAACTAGCAACAGCTATAAATGATAACGATGTGTTCAGTGGTTTTACTGCCACATATGCCGATGGAAAATTGACCCTGACACAAGATGCTGCAGCAAATCTAACAACAATCGATGATACTTATGACGCAGTCTTTACTCCAGCCGATGCCGGAGCTGATCAATTTGCTCTGACACTTCAAATTGGTGACACCGACGATGATTTCCAGAAAGTCACTATTAAAATTGACGACCTCAGCTCTGACGGTCTTAGCATCAAAGGTCTTGATGTCAGCAATCAGGAAGCAGCAGGTGCCGCAATTGCAAAGATCAAGGATGCTATCAACAAGGTTTCAACTAACCGTGCAAACCTTGGTGGACTCCAGAACCGCCTCGAGCACACCATCAACAACCTGTCTGTCACCGAAGAGAACATGACAGCTGCAGAAAGCCGCATCCGCGACGTCGACATGGCCAAGGAAATGATGGCCTACACCAAGAACAATGTTCTTGCACAGGCCGCACAGGCAATGCTCGCACAGGCAAATACCCAGCCGCAGAGCGTGCTGCAACTTCTCCAGTAATCTCTTTCCAAACTAGGAACGAGATTCCGATAACCTACCTTACCACAACGAAAGCCGCCTTTCACAAGGCGGCTTTCGCACAACATGATATTAAATTCGTATTTATTTGTTCTTATTCTTCGTCGTCGTGTCGCGGATTTGCACGAACGACCAGGACGGCCTGCACAAGAGCGGTAAGCACTTCTGCCGTTGACTTGTTTCTGGTATAGTCAACAGTGAGATCTCCTGATTTCACCATATATCTGGGTGGAAGCTTATTCAAAGCCAGAGCGATCGTGTCCTTTCTGCACTTGTCGCAGTTACAGCAATTGAACTTGGCCATGACCTCGTCCACCCGCTGAAAGACCAAGTACTCCATAATGTTGACAAGGTCTGGCTCTGTTGTGGCATCGGGCTGTTCTGTGATTTCACGATTAGCTTTGGTCTGTGAGGTTATCGATATTGCTGCCGGGATGGCTTTTGCTGCGTTATCAGTAGCTTCAGGCAATGGTTTAGTAGTTATTGCAGGTGCAGATTCCGCAAGCTTTTCAGATTTTACATCTGTGTCAGCAGTTTCCGGCCTGTTAGCCGTCGGCATTATTTTCTTGTACATAAGCTCTTTACTGAGCCCTTTTCTTAAATCCTTACTGGCCATACTTTACCCTCCTGTTCCGCTAGCGGAATTCGGATTGCTTTGATATGTATATTCATATCCCCAGTTCAACAAGCTCTTCGATAAAGGCTGCATAGTCGGATATAGCTTTGTTTCTGGGTGCATAATTCAAAATACTCTGCTGAAGTGTCTGGGCTTCGCTGATTGCCACACTGGAACGGATCGTGGTATTGAACAGTGGAAGTCCTAAATCGGAAGTAATCATCTCTGCTGTTCCTTTTATTTCCGACCCGAGTCTTGTGCGGGGATTGAACTTTGTCAATAGGATCCCAAGGATAGACACTTCCGGGTTGCAGTATTTTGTTACATAATTGACAGTCTCTACGATCTGTGTAATTCCCTGAAGACTAAAAATATCTGCAAGCATTGGCACAATGATATGTCGTGATGCGGTATATGCGTTGACTGTCAGTACTCCGAGAGTAGGGGGAGTGTCGACTATAATATAGTCGTAGTAATTGTTGAAGGGCTTTAGTGCGTCCCTGAGCAAATACTCACGACCAGATTCAGTGTATTCAAGTTCTATACCGCTCAGCAGTATGTTTGATGCGATTATGTCTGTCACATCTGTATGCTGTATAGCGGCGTATGGAGAGCATTCTCCCTTTAGAACATTGTAGATCGTAATTCCTTCGGTGTTTGCGCCCATACTGAAGCTGAGATTGCTTTGGGGATCAAGGTCTACTGCAAGCACCTTAAAACCTTTGTTTTTTAGTCCCGAAGCGACGGCACCGGTGGTCGTTGTTTTTCCTACGCCGCCCTTCTGATTCGACACGGCTATGATTTTAGGCATAGCCCATCACATCCTTACGTTTGCTTTGATTCGACATAATACATTGTATTGCTACAAGATTCTACACAATTTATGATATTGTAGCATAAGAAGTAAAAAAGCACAACCAATCAAACTAAAATATCCTATAAATTATTCTATATGAGTATTAAGTTTTCAAAAAAACTAACGATATAATAAATAGGACGTAAATGCGTTCCTGTATTTTAGCGTATCTAATATTGAAACTTGTCCTTTTAAAATCAAAAAATCACTTACTATTTGGCTTAAAAATGACCGCGAACGGAGCGATTTAAATGGATATCAGACCAACCAACATTAGCGGGATCACCCGCGTATATCAAAAGAATATGAACAGCTCTATTCCGAAGAGCAGTCAGACAACTAATGTCTCCAAGCAAGACGTAGTCGAGATCAGCAAAGAGGCTCTTGACAGGTCCGAGTTTGGCGGTGTCATCAGGTCTACTGCTGCCGAGGTTGCCAGAGACGTTCCGGCTGAGACTATCAAAAAGCTTCGTGAGGCTATTGAAAACGGAACCTATTCAGTGTCCGGAGAGATGATAGCCCGTGCAATATTGGCGAGAATAAGCCGGTGAAAAGGAGATTGAAATGAGTTTTCCGGAGAGTCTCTACGAGTTTTTCGAAGAATATTCCGCTTTCTTGGAGGAAATGGAGTCGGTACAGAAGGAAAAGCTGGAATCGGTTTTGTCGGGTGACTTGCCCAGGATGGAAAGATCGATAAAGTCTCAACAGGCGTATGCAATGCGGCTTGAGAATATTGAAAACCGCCGCATCCGTCTTCAAAAGGAAGCAGGCTTTGCTGATATGACATTTTCACAGATAGTCGATAATGTTTCTCCCGAGAAGCGCAACGATTTACGTGCTTTGTTTAGCAGGGCTCAAAACGCACTTTCGAACATCAAGTATCTCAATGAGAAAGCACTAACAGTGGCTCGTGAAAAGTTGCGAACGATCGAACTGGACGTAGCCGATAGTAATCGATTCAATATTGAAACAAATGCTTAGCAACCTGATATATTGGAGGATATAATGAGTACTTTTCTGGGGATAGAAGCAGCGAAAAGGGGTCTTAACGCAAATCAAATCGCTTTGAATATTACAGGCAACAACATTACAAATATCTCATCTGAAGGTTACACCCGCCAGCGCGTAGATACTGTTTCGATGGCGGTTTCCGGACATAGCTCCCGCTTTGCGCCCAATCAAGCTAACCTCGCAGGTCAAGGTGTTACAGTGCGCGGAATCACTCAGATCCGCGATGCTTTTCTCGATCGTCGTTACAGAGACGAAGCCTCCGAAGTTGGATACTACGATAAAGCATCCGCTATAATGGCGGATATCGAGTCGGTATTGGACGAGTACTCCTCAAGCGGGCTCAAAGATTCACTTGCCGGGTTTTTCACAGCCCTTAGTGATTTGAGCAAAAACTCCGATCAAACCGTCAACGCCAACATTGTCCTTACCTCTGCAAAGGATGTAGTTCAAGTACTCAACAACTTCGATACTAAACTAAGGACGATTCGTGAACAGCAAATCCAGGATATTGCTACTGACGTTGAAGAAGTAAATACTATTCTTAAACGAATCGCGGACCTAAACTACTCAATTAATCAGGAAGTGTTTACAAACAGTATAAATAACGCTGTTGCATATGGTCCAAATGAACTCATCGATGAGCGGAACATGCTCATTGACAAACTTGCACTCTTTGGAAATATCTCTGTAAGTCAAAATGAAAATGGCTCTGTCCATATCAAAATCAACGGCAAGACAGCGGTTGACGGTACAGAATACCAGACGCTGGGCATACAGCGCAACAGTGATGACACTGTAACTGTTATGTGGTTGGATACGGGTAAAAGTATCTCACTTGAGTCCGGCTCTCTAAAAGCTTCTATTGGTATGATAAACGGGCGGGGACCACTTGCCACAGGCAACGAGACCTATGACAAGGGTTTACGCTTTTATATAGATATCCTTGACAGGTTTGCCGAAAACCTTATGGGAGAGTTTAACAATGTCATTCCCATAAAGTCGGAATCCGGTAATGGTACCGAATACAAGAAACTTTTCTCTACTGGTGGTGCCCCCAAGGTAACTGCCGGAAATATCTCAATAAGTGACGAGTGGATGAAAGATCCCGCTTACATAATAGATGAGTTTGTAGATGCTGATGGGAATTTCGACAACACTTACATCATAAAGACAATATCTTTGTTCAACAAAGAACTCAACTTCAGAGGTATAGACGCAACATTTGAGGAGTATGTAAACTACTATAACACAACCGAGATAGGTCAGCAGGTTTCCTTCTTGAAAGGGCGTCTTGAAACTGCAAACTCCATTTCCAATATGCTACTTGACCAGAGGGATGCAGTTTCTGCCGTTCAGCTTGACGAGGAGGGTGCAAACCTCATACAGTATCAAAAAGCTTACAATGCCATTGCCCGTGTCATGACTGCTTTAGATGAGGTGTTGGACGTTCTTATCAACAAAACCGGTGTAGTAGGGCGATAGTTTGATTTTAAGAAAGGGTTAAAAACATGAGGATCACACACAGCTCAATGATGCGCAACTACATTTCGAATTTTGCGCTCCAGTATAAGCAACCTGTCAAAATCAAATGAAAAGCTCTCTTCCAAGCGGAAGTACTCCAGGGCATCTGAGAACACTTCGGAAGCATCGAGGGCTTATGTGGTTCGGGAGCAGCTATATAAGAAATGAGCAGTACCTGAGCAATAATAGAGGATTCCATTGACGACCTCTCCGCCGCAGAATCCAGTCTGCTCACCATAAAACGGTCTTCTCCAAACCGTTCAGGAAAGAAGCCGTCGCGGTGAAACCGGAACTATTGACGAGATTGGACGCGATATCATAGCCAAAGAGATTGAAAATATCAAGGGCCAGGTTCTCCAGTCAATAAACATTAAATTTGGCACAAGGTATTTGTTTGGCAGCTCGAACAACTACGATGCTCCTTTTTCCGTAGATGCCGATGGCTTGCTTGTTTACAACGGAACAAGGGTTGCCGACATTTTTAGAGATCCAATTTCCGGCAAGCTCATATATCCCAACCCCGACTACGACTCATCCGATCCCGATTCATTGGAATTTCTCGAAGTTCCCAAAAACAAAGATATCTATGTAGACGTGGGCCTGGGTATAGTTATCAATAACGACCAAGTCGATCCAAAGTCCGCTCTGAAAATGTCATCCTCGGGTATCGATGTTATGAGCTTTGGTGAAAATAATCTATATGATCTTCTAACAAAAATTGAAAACTCCTTCCGCAATAACGACTTGTCCCAGATCGACGAATATCTTACAAAGCTTTCCCAACATAAGGATAATGTTATGCTCCATGTGACGGATATTGGCAGCAGAGTCTCCTATATGGAAAAAAGCAAGGAACGCATTGAAAACGAGATCTACAACCTAAAGGTAAAACAATCAAGCCTTGAAGCGATCGATTTGGAGTACGAGACCATAAACAACAAAAGCTACGAGATGGCATGGATGATCAACCTCCAGCTTGGAAGCCAAATTTTACCCACTTCAATATTTGACTTTCTCAGATAGATTCGAAACCAAATAAGCCACATCAATGAAAAATTTGTAGTACTGCAAAGGAGTATGGTACCATGCAGCTGCTAAAAATTACTACCATTCCTATTAAAATCAAAATTGATGTTGAGAATGCCAGATTGGAGTTAAGCCAAAAGTCGGCGCGAGTCGAGCAAAAGACAACTAATGCTAAACTCCGTATGAATCGTGAGGATATCAAAGTCAACATCAATACATACCCTGCGAGGAAGAGACTTGGACTACTAAAGTTCAAAGACTTTGCCAAACAGGCAGCTCAGCGTGGCAAAGAAGGTGCTCTTAAGGCCATGACTCAATATGCTGAGTTGGGGAACAAGCTTGCCCAGGCTCACAAAGGGGTAACGGTGGCACAAGCCGCCTATGAATCACCAATTAAAGTGCCACCCACCGAAAAGGCATATCAGCCCGGTGCCGGGGCAATGCTAACTTGGAGCGGTCCGCAGCTAACCACCGAATATGAACCGCCGCATCTTGATATGGACTGGCAAATTGGTAAAACTGCACTTGAATATGTACCGGGCAAGCTTAATATTGAAATCGAGCAGTATCCGGATATACAGATAGAGTATCTGGGATCCCCCAGCTATGTACCTCCCAGTGCTGACCCAAACTATTCTGAAGATGAAAATTGATGGGCATGGGAGTTGACTTGGGCAAACCGCAAGTCGGGCTTTGCTCGTCTTTTTCTTTGAGGTGAGAGTTATGGAAATAAAAACGAGGGACTTTGGACAAGTTACTGTAAACGACGAAGCAACTATCCATTTCGTAAATCCGATATTCGGCTTTGATGAGTACACTGAATATGTTTTGCTCTCAGACAGCAATATTGGTGAAGGCGTTCTTTGGTTGCAGTCTATACAAGAGCCTGACCTGTGTTTTATCCTTGTAGATCCTAGGTTGTCTTATCCTGAGTATACACCGGGTCTTTCGGAAGAGGTGAGGCAAGGTCTGTCGAAGAAAGGTATAAATAATCCTGTGTTTTGGGCAATCGCCGTCATTGCACAGGAGTTCGACAAATCAACGATGAACTTAAAAAGTCCGGTGATAATCGACCCGGATAGCAGAAATGCTGCGCAAGTGATTTTAGATGAGGATTATCCTATCCGCGCACCCCTGATACCGCAAGGAAAGGGGGAGTGTTGATGCTGATATTGACAAGAAAACTTGGTCAGTCCCTCATTATCGGTGATGATATCGAAGTATCTATAATTGACGTCTCCGGTGACAAAGTAAAGATTGGTATCAATGCGCCAAAGGATGTTAAGATACTTCGCAGTGAGCTTGCAGAGACAATGGAAGAAAATAAAATAGCGGCCGAAAGCAAAACCGACCGCAATTTACTGGAGTTGTTGGCAAATACGAAGGCTATGCTACAGCCAAAGACAGAGAATGTTTTAGATGACGATAGCAAGAAGCAATAATAGAACACTTCTATCCTTCTTCAGCGAGAGAAGCGACAATGCTTCCCAGCTCATCAGATGATGAGACAATGTTGCACAAATATGCCTTCATAATGTTTCCAAAATCGAATACCTCTCTTATTTGAATTGATATACCTTGCAACTCAACAGGTTTTTCAAGGTCTAAAATCATTCTAAGGCCCTCATGTAAAGGATCGATGCTTAGAAACTTTATTTCTGTCTCAGAAAGATAATAAACGGTAGCGTCAACGTAATAATTTGAAGCAACTGATTTTTTGCGAAACAGCCTGTGCAATATTTTTCGGGGTGCAGGTCTATATAGCTTGGCTTTTAACTTTGTGTTTGAGTAAAATAGCTGATGGATACGCTGCATCTTTTCTTCTTGGATTCCGGTGACACGCAACAGCGAGCGTGAAGACAAATAGACCTCACCCCAAAGCTTCTCGAGGCGATTGTCGTCCCTAAGCCAGACAACGGCAATTTTAGTTCCTATGGGGTAAAGGGGGATAAAACCACTTATAAAGTTCAAGCTGTTCGGCACCGGTGCAATTTCGGCAGAGCCGTATTCGATTATCTGTCCGGTCTCATCTTCCAATAGAGCGGGAAATCGAATTGTCATCACGTCACCCCCTTTTTGGGTAATCCAAATAATTTCGAAAATCATTATTTTTTTGACAATCTAGACAATCTAATTATAGATGTATAAAAATCACTTTTCAAGTATTTTGCAGACTCGCTATTTGTGGGACGATTTCAAAAACATGATAAGGGAGCGAGTAATATGTTTGATACCGATACTCTGCTTTGCCTGATTGATGACAGAAACAGGCTCTGCAGTGTTTACGAGGCAGCAATGGAAGCCATGATCACCTGCGACGAAGATGAGCTGACATCAAGGATGCAGGAGCTTGAAGAAATATCCCGGCGGATAGATCATGTCAACATGCAAGTCGAATCGCTGGCTTCTGGAGATCCCGAACACCGCCACATAATCATATCTGCAGCTTACAGTCGAGGCAATCGTGAAGATTTGCCCGAAGAGCTATATTCTGTGTTTGACTCTGCCCAAGCGGGATTTGCCAGTCTGAACCGTGCAGATAATTCCTCACTTATCGTGACCGAACGCATAAAAAGTCGTTTACAGGAGCTTGATAAGCAGATACGCAAGCTCAGTGTGCAACCTAAAATAATTTCATACCTAAACAGCGGTGTCTCATCTGATGTAAGCGGAGGCAAAATTGACAGCAATATTTGATTATTCGAATAAAGATTTTTGAGAATATGACGATATATATATCAGAAGATATTATTTAGATTTACTTTTTTCGACAAAAAGTGCTCGCTTCAAGTTTGGAGGTTTACATATATGCCAAGTATAAATTCTACGAACTCGTCCACTTCGGTAGGAGCATACTCAAGTAAGGGTATCTCGGGACTTCAGTCGGGCATTGATACCGAACAGATGGTAAAGGATATGCTTTCCGGCACGCAAGGCAAGATCGACAAAGCAAAGCAGGATAAACAACAGCTCCAGTGGAAGCAGGAGCTATATAGAAGTGTAATTACATCGCTTTCTTCTTTTCAAAGCAGGTTTTTCAGCTTCAGCAATGAGAGGACAAACCTATTGTCAAAAACTTTTTACAGCACAATGACTGCGAAATCCTCTTCGCCAGGTGTGTCCGCCATTGCGTCCTCAACTGCGTTGCAGGCACCTATGAAAGTTGATTATGTAAGTCAGCTTGCGACCCAGACGAAAATATCGGCGTCCGGTCGTGCAATGAGCGCCCTTGAGGGAGAATTTAGTCTTGAGAGTTTGTCAAATCTCATGGAAGATAGAAAGCTGCGCATATCTGTTGGAGATACTGAAGCGGAAATATTGATAAGGGGAAGTACGGAGTCCTCGATCATTGCAAATCTCAACTCTGAACTGGAGGCCGTATTCGGTGAAGGCGTCATAACCGCAACTGCTGTCGACGGCACATTTGGCCTGAAAACAGTTGATCCGGAGCAGACAATAACAATACATGAAAACTCCAGTGAAACCGCACTAGCCATACTCGGATTGAAGGAAGGAACAGTGGCAACAGGTGAGGTGAGTGGAACTCTGGATACTTCCCAGGCGAGCAATCACTTGACTGTTACCCTGGACGGCATTTCAAAAACTATTGAGCTCGAAACTGAAGCGGCAGATGTGTCGGAGTTTGTAACAAGCTTGCAGAACTCGTTAGACAAGGCATTTGGAAATGCGGTCAAAGTAACTGAAAACGCCGGGATTTTACGGTTTACACCTATGAAGACCGATTATGATGAACACGGAAATCCAATTGTATCGGAGGATCAAACAAGACAAATAATACTTACCGGCAGTAAAGCGGTAATGGATGTGCTGGGTATGCAAAGCGGACAGTCTAATAAGATTGCCGCAGGCATGAAACTCGGTGATATCAACTTTGTTAGAACACTCACAGGCCAAGAGGATCCGGAAACAGGTGTTAGTACTTACCGTTTTGCAATTAACGGAACTGAATTCACATTTACCTCTGAGGATACGCTCAGTTCTCTGATATCCAAGGTGAATGCAAGCGACTCAGGAGTGACGATTACCTACTCATCACTTGAGGATAAGTTTTTCCTAACATCAAAGGATTATGGTGCAGGATTTGACATAACTATGGAGGATATGGACGGCAGCGGCCTGCTGTACAGCCTCTTCGGAGAGGACTATACAGTGGCTAACGGTCAGAACTCTGTACTAAGCGTTAACGGGTTGGAAATACAGAGAAGTAGTAACAGCTTTACGATAGACGGTGTTACGCTCACATTAAAGGAAATCACCGATACCCCTGCCGTTATAGAAGTAGAGCGTAACTCAGAACAAATCTATGACGGGATCGTTGAGTTTGTCAACGAATATAACAAACTGATCGATGAGATCAACGCTCTGATCAGAGCCAAACCTACTTACAAAAATTATCCACCACTCACAGATGCTCAGAAAAAAGAAATGTCTGACCGGGAAATAGAGCTCTGGGAGGAAAAGGCTCGCGAGGGGCTACTTCGTAACGACCCGACAATTTACAATCTGTTAAGCAACATGAGAAGTGCGCTTTATAGCAGGGTCTCCGGATCAGCATATGCACTATATGATTTGGGCATTGAAACCTCTGGCTCATACTCTGATTACGGTAAGCTCGTCATTGAAGATAAGTCAAAGCTTCTAAAGGCAATCGAGTCTGATCCCGAATCGGTAAGAATGCTCTTTACCGATGAAGAAAACGGCATAGCTACACGGGTCAATTACTTAATAAACGCAGCCACTAGAGTCAGTTATGCATCGTCCGGCTCACTTGTACAGTTGGCAGGAACTGCTGCATATACAGGAAAGAGCACACTGGACCGTCAGATCGAGATGATGGAACAGCGGCTTGAGAGACTTCAAAATCAATATAACACTGAAAAGACTCGATACTGGAAACAGTTCAACAGAATGGAAGAACTGGTAGCAACAATGTATCAGCAGAGTTCATGGCTATATGGGATGTTCAACTCTTAATAAAAATAGATAATGGATTTGCGGAGGAATGTATAATGGCATACGGCGCGTACGGCAAGTATCGGGAACAGACAATAATGACGATGACCCCTGGAGAAATGGTCGTTCGCCTGTTTGAGGAGTGCGAAAAACAGATCAGCTACGCTACCATATGTATCGAACAGAATGATATTCAAGGGGCAAACAAGTCACTGCAGAAGTCTCAAAGAATATTCAACTATCTGAAGGCTTCGCTTGATTTCAAGTATCCAATATCTAAAAATCTTTCTGAACTTTATGATTTTTTCAACAGAAGACTTGTCGAAGCCAATATAAAGAAGAAAAAGGAGCCCTTGGAGGAGATACTTCCCCTAGTTTCTGAACTTCGGGACACTTTCCAGCAGGGCGAACGCCTCGCACGAATAAAATAAATCCTCTTAACATATCAGCATTCGTTTTAGTTCCCCGTGACCGATAATTTAGGTCACGGGGAATTTCCGGTTTTATATGCGACATGTTTCGGTTTATCTGAACCCAGGTTAGAAAATCGAACATGGGGATACGGGACATAAGATATGAGATATGGGATATGAGATATGAGATATGAGATATGAGATATGAGATATGAGGACACATTCGTTGTCTAACGCGTTATCCAAACTGTGACAACAAAATTGTCCCCGTGTCCCATCAACTGGGACAGCAAACCTGTTCTCGTTCTTCTAGAAAAATTAATTCGACAAACATTCGACAAAATACTTGTATTATTTTCAAAATTTGCTAAAGTAATTATAGAAGTGGTCGATAATTATAGTTAAGTGGAGGTGTTTTAAAATGCAGTTATTCAACAATGCCGAATTCAAAGCAATGCAGAAGTCGATGGACATGCTTTGGCTGAAGCAGAAAGTAATATCAAACAACATTGCCAACGCTGAAACACCCGGATACAAAGCAAAATCAGTATCATTTAAAAATGTACTAAATTCTGAATATTACCGCAATCACCCCGAATTGATCGATGATCTAGAGCCTGTTGTAACAGTTGACGATACTTCTTCAATAAGAGTTGATGGCAACAATGTGGATCTGGACAAGGAGAGCCTAGAGCTTTGGAGAACATATGCTCAATACTCTTACCTTCGTGAAAGATTATCAGGTCAGTTTAAGAATATGCGCTATGTTATAAATAACCTATAAGCAAATCAGAATCAGTAATTGCACAGATGGTTATATGCAATTATCATATCAGTTTGTGAATGCAGCTTCATAGTTCTGTTTAGAAAATTTGACAGTACATCAAGAGCTCAATGCATTATCAAAAATTTGGAGATGTTTTTATGTCGTTTTTGAATTCGCTAAATATTGCCGGATCAGCGCTGACTGCAGAGCGCTTTCGCATGAATATAATAGCTCAGAACATTTCAAATCAGAACGTTACCCGGACAGAGGACGGTGGTCCTTATCGCCGCAAGCAGGTCGTTTTTGAAGAGCGAAATTTGGACTTTAGGTCCGTCCTTGAGGGGAAGCAGGTCACCTCATCAGGTCAGGGAGGGGTACGTGTATCAGCTGTGGTAGAAAGCGACGAACCCTTTGAAATGACCTATGATCCAAATCACCCAGACGCAAACGAAGAGGGCTACGTTCTTTTACCTAATGTGGACACATCGGAGGAGATGGTGGACTTTTTGGCGGCATCCCGTGCCTACGAAGCAAATATCACTGCGCTTAATATCGTAAAAGCCATGGCTATGCAAGCACTTGAGATAGGAAAATAGTATTATTCTTCAACCTTCATAAAGTAATTTGATGAACAAACAGACTGATCTCAACCTAATATGTTAAAATCCTGTCAAATTGCGGAGAATTTTGACTTTGATGTAAAATATTTTATTTATTTTTGTTGACATAGTTCGACAGGAAGTTTATACTGTTAATAACAGTTCAGGGATTGAATTGGATATATGTTCATGTTTAGCAACATGAGTCATTATGAATTGTTGTACCAGGGAAGGTCGCGTTCATTTCATAATGGTTTTCATATTGTTGTTTAAAGCACAATTAGCGAAAGCTAATCTCGCAAAGCTACAGGGTCTAAACCCGAAAGGGCATGACAGCCAGTTGCCATATATCACCAATTGCTAGCAAGGACTGGCTTTTTTTGTGGAATTTGAAAACTGTTGTGAATTGTGCCTTGAGAAAAATTATTTATCCGGGTACAATTTCTCTTTTTAAATACCTTTACGCAAAAACAAAGCCACATGCTAGCGCCAATATATCCTATCATGGGGCATAGATGGATCGTACGAAGTTATTGTAAAGAGGTAGGTAAGGTATGTATATCATTCCAATAACACAAATGCCATCAGTTTCTTCTCTTGAGGCAGCAACCCCGCAAAATGAAACAAATACATCCTCAGGGATTTCGTTACCTTTTTCCGAGGTTATCAAGGATGCGTACAAGAACCTCGCCGAGCAGCAGGAGGTTACATCCCAAGACGCCTTTAAGCTTGCGTTGGGTGAGTCGGACGATCTGCATACTATCATGATCAATGCGGAAAAGGCATCTATGGCTTTGGAACTGACCGTTCAGCTTACTTCCAAAGCACTTAATGCATATAACGAGATAATGAGGATGCAGATATAATATATAAACAAATGTGGTAGGGTAGAATGTTGAATCAGGGTAAGAAGATATTAAAACAGTTCAAGGATTTTTGGGACAGGCAGGCAAAAAAACGGAAAATTCTCATGCTGTGCGTACTTGGCGGAATCGTTATGGTATCCGTCCTTCTTGCCGTCTTGCTAAACACGGGTAAAGATGGCTATGTTGCACTATATACAGGGCTGGAAACCACTGAGAGTACTGAAATATACAAGATGCTCCAGGATATGTCCGTTCCGGCCAAGATCGACTCGTCGGGGCAGATTCTTGTTTTGGATAAAGACAAGGACATGCTCCTTATTCAATTGGCGGCACTTGGATATCCTAAGTCTGCTCCAAGTTACGACATTTTCACAAGCAATGCCGGACTAACAACTACGGAATTTGAAAAGAAACAGTATCTTCTATTTCAACTGCAAGAGAGGATTGCGAAAACCATAATGCACATAGAAGGGGTCAAGAACGCCATTGTGACTTTGGTCGTACCCGAAGAGAGTAATTATGTATGGGACAGCAATTCCAACCAGAAAAGCTCCGCCTCGGTTTTGATAACAATGAAAGACGGAGTACGTCTATCATCGGACAAAATTGCTGGCATCAAGAACCTTATTGCTTCAGCAGTACCTAAAATGAAGCCGGAGGATGTCATACTGGTTGATGCTGCCACATCCTTGGAGATGAATGAAGAGGATACGTCTGAAAAGGCATACAACACCAGCAGACTCGATTTTGAGTCTCAAATAGAGCAGAGCCTTATAAACAAAGTCAAAGAGGTGCTTTCGCTTGCCTACTCCGAGGACGAGATGCGTGTAGCAGCAACTGTTGTTATTGACTACAGTAGAATGATTACAGAGCAGATGCAGTACAAGCCGGAAGACAACGGTTATGGAGTTCCAAATCACCTATCCGAGAGCTATGTGATGGGGGCGGAAGATGTTGCATCCGGTATTCCCGGCGAAGAGACAAACACAGATGTACCAATATATGTAGATAGCGACGACGACGGAGTTCCCGATACAGTTTATTATGTCCGTGATATCGATTTTTTCGTAAGTTACATAAAACAGCAAATCGAAAAGGACAATACACAGTTAGTTGATGCATCAGTTGCGGTTTCCCTAAAGGACGGTGCTATGACGGAGAGAAGACGGGAAAACATCGTAAGTCTAGTTTCAGACGCTACCAACGTGCCTGAAGAAAATATCACAGTTTACGATTTGCTGGCACCTGTTGTGGAAGAAGAGCCTGAAGATCTAGATGAGCAGCAACCACCTGTTGGTTTATTAGATCAGTTTATGCCGTTCATAATCATCGGTGCTGGTATACTCGCTGGACTAATAGTCATTCTCATAGTAGTTCTCATTGTTGTACGCAGCGTAAAAAAGAGAAAAGCCAAGAAACAGACTGAAGCGGAAATGTTAGAGGCTGAGCTTGAAGAGGCGCTGAAACTTGAAGAGGAAGAGCAGCGCAAGAAGTTGCGTGATGCAGCTTTGGCAAGCGTCAATCAGGAAAACATGATCACTCAGGAAGTAAAACAGTTTGCCAACGAGAATCCTGAAATTACAGCGTCACTTATCCGTTCCTGGCTTAAGGAGGGTGAATAGAGATGGCGACTCGTAGATTTTCCAGCTCAAGACTCACTCCTTTGCAAAAGGCGGCAGCAGTTATAATAACACTTGGAAGCGAAAACGCTTCAAAGATTTATAAGTTCCTACGTGAGGATGAGATAGAACGGCTGTCAATAGAAATCGCAAAATTTGACCATATTTCACCGGATGAGATACACGAAATTGTTGAGGACTTCTACGGCCTGTGCGTAACCAAGAAGGTCATCTCTGAAGGTGGCATTGAGTACGCCAGAGACGTACTGGAAAAGGCATTTGGTGCAAAGCAAGCCGCTTCCCTTATGGAGCGCGTGACAAAATCATTGCAGACCCGCGCATTTGAGTTTGTGCGAAAGGCCGACTATAAAAACCTACTTGCCATTGTCCAGAATGAACATCCGCAAACAATTGCCCTTATACTTTCGTATGCCCGTGCCGATCAAGCCTCTCAGGTTCTTGCAGAGCTTCCAAAGGACCGGCGAATAGATGTTGTTGAGAGGATAGCAAATCTGGATAGGGCAAATCCGGAAATCATCAGACTCGTTGAAGAAGTTTTGGCCAAGAAGTTTGAAAATATCATTGTCGATGTAGTAGAGATCGGTGGAGTCAACTACATGGCAGATATAATGAATCAAGTAGACCGCAGCACTGAGAAGCAAGTGTTTGATGAGCTGTACGCAAGGGATCCAAAGCTTGCCGATGAGATCAGAAAACGTATGTTTGTGTTCGAAGACATCGTTTACCTGGACAACCTTTCAATACAGACATTTCTTCGGGCAGTGGACACAAAGGACCTTGCAATTGCGCTCAAGGCAGCAAATCCGGAAGTGGTGGAAGCCATATTTCAGAATATGTCATCCCGTATGCAGGAAACAATCAAAAGCGACATCGAGTATCTGCATAATGTACGGCTTCGTGATGTTGAGGAGGCGCAGCAGCGTATAGTTTCTGTCATCCGCAATTTAGAGGAGGAAGGTGCACTCGTTATCTCGAAGGGCGGAAAGGAAGATGAATTTGTATAGGGTTATCAAGCCTGACGCAGTTGTCTTTTCAGACAGTGTCTATACATTGGATCTGAATATGCCCCAACCCGTAAAGGATTCTGATTATACTACAAGCAGTGAGGGCAATGCTAAAGGCCGATCATCGGAGGAGATGAAACATCCCTACAATACTTCTTCTGAACTTGATGAGACATCTGGTAACTTGAGCAATGACTCAGCTGTTACAAATTCCGAGCCTCAAGCTAACGATAAAGCTGTTGACGAGGAGGCTGTCTGGAAACGCTTGGAGGAAATGCTTGAGCAAGAACGTCAATTGATCATCAGTCAAGCTCGAAATGAGGCCGCCGAACTTCGTATGCAGGCGTACAAAGAAGGCCTAAAGCAGGCGACAATTGAAAAAACAGCCGAGTTTAAAGAGCTGATATGCCGTGTTGAGGATGCTATAGCCGAGATGGGGAATGTTGTCAAAGCAAAACTCGCTGAATATGAGCAAATGTTGATTTCAATATCTGTAGAAATAGCATCCAAAGCATTGTTTCAGAAGATCGATGAGGATGATTCTATTTTGACTGAACTTGTCCGTTCAACGGTCAATGAGGCTAGAAGCTCCGAATGGATCTCTGTTACATTATCAGACAAGCTAAAGGCATCTCTACAAGAGCTGGAGGGGTCAATCAGGCCAGCAATAATGGATGGCAAATTTGAAATCGTTCAAAAGGACGTTCCTTTGGACACTTGTATTGTTGAAACACCTGACGGAGTTGTGGATGCTTCAATACATACACAGATAAATAACCTAAAAAATATGTTGGAGCATATCCAATCTGATTGATTGTCAAGAAAGGGGAAAATGAGTTGCAGATATCAGAAATAAAAAAGAAAATTCGAACATGCGACTTGTTTACCCGTTTAGGACGCATAGAACAAATTGTTGGTCTTACTGTAGAGGCCACCGGCCCCACATGTAATATAGGAGACATTTGTATAATCGCCACTGAAGATGGAGTACGGGAGATGACAGCCGAAGTTGTTGGATTTCGGGGCAGCAAAGTACTGTTGATGCCATATGGTGATATGAGTGGAATAGGATATGGCAGCACCGTTAGAAATACCGGGAATCAGCTTCAGATAAGAGTTGGCAAAGACCTAATCGGTAGAACTGTTGATGCTATGGCAAATCCGATCGACAACGGACCTCCCATTAGAGCTGAGGCTTTCTACTCGATCAAAGGTACCCCACCGAATCCGTTGGCAAGACCAAGCATTCGTGAGCCGATAGAGATCGGTATCAAGGCAATCGATGGTCTGCTGACAATGGGTAAAGGGCAACGTATGGGTATTTTCGCCGGCAGTGGTGTAGGTAAGAGTACACTTTTAGGCAGTATAGCTCGAAATGTAAGATCGGACATCAACGTCATCGCACTTGTTGGCGAACGCGGCCGCGAGGTCGTGGACTTTATCGAAAACTCCCTTGGCAAAGAGGGACTCCAGCGCTCAGTACTGGTTGTGGCTACGTCAGATCAGCCCGCAATGATGCGAAGCAAATGCGCTCTGACAGCTACGACGATCGCTGAATATTTCCGCGATCAAGGTAATGATGTCCTGCTTATGATGGATTCTCTTACTAGGTATTGTATGGCGCTACGTGAAATCGGTCTTTCTATTGGAGAACCTCCGGTTGCAAGGGGCTATACGCCATCCATCTATTCCGACTTGCCAAAGCTTCTTGAGCGTGCGGGCAATTTTGAAAACGGTTCAATAACCGGCCTGTATACTGTACTTGTGGAAGGTGACGATGCAAACGAGCCGATTTCGGATACCGTTAGAAGTATTATAGACGGACACATAATGCTTTCAAGAAAGATTGCAGCAAAAAACCATTATCCGGCTATAGACGTACTTGTAAGTCTCAGCAGACTTATGTCGGAGATTGCCGATCCGGAACATATTCGAATTGCAGGCCGACTCAGAAATATCTTAGCCTTATACAACTCAAATGAAGACCTGATAAATATCGGAGCTTACAAGAGTGGAACCAACCGCGAGTTGGATCACGCAATTGCGTGTAAAGACAAAATCGACAATTTCCTTATGCAAAAGACCCATGAAAATTTTGGTTTGGAAGAAACACTTAGAATCATGGCGGAGGCTATACAATGAAGCCTTTTAGCTTTACTCTTCAGAGACTGCTCGATTTCAAGGAGCGTCTATTGGAAAAAGAAAAACTTACCCTTGCATCCTTAAGGGTTGAGCAGCGCAAATTGCAGGATCAAATCGACTACTTACGTGGTCAGAAGGCTGCATTACAAGCTAAAATCCGAAAAAAGTCATCAGAAGGTGCCTTTGCGTCGGATCTCCACAGCCTTCAGTATCAGGTTGACATATGTTCATTTAAGCTTAAAAGTATTCGCGAGGAGAAGAAAAAGGTTGATATTCTGGTAGAACAGCAGCTTCAGACTGTTCTCGCGATTATTAAAGAAAACGCTCAATTGGAAAAGCTCAAAGAAAAGCAGCTTGAAGAATACAGGCTTGCCGAGTCCCGAGAAACCGAAGAGATAATATCTGAATTTGTCTCTGTAAAGTTGATCAAAGAGAGTGGTCGATCCGGAATATTACAATAATTAACCGGTTTCATATTTGAAAACATATGAAGGGGGGTGGTCAGGATTGATGTGAATACAACAAAGGGCTTACGAGTGGATACTCATGCCATTAGCTTAGGCCAATCTGCAAAGGCGCGAAAAACTGAAAGCTCCGATTTTTTTGATCTGATAGAAAGCATGACTCTCTCCCAAGCAAACAACAACTTGTTGGCTTCCGCAAGCTCAGATCCAATAGGCCACGGACGAAATTCCAGGACAGGAACTTCTGAAAGCGTCGGAGGTAAAGCAGAAATGTCCGAGCTAACCGAGGATGAGGATGAGAAGCTTTTCAGCAAAGCAGTAGTTGACCTTTCAATGATTCCCGAGCTTGGCATATTGGGTGCAGCATCCCAAACATTTAGTCAACTTCCGGTAGACGGAGAGATGTTACCGGACAAGATCACTACGGAGATCGGCTTAACGGCTATTACAGAGTCATCTGCATATCTACCGGCACATAGCATCCGGGATACCGAATACCTTTCACTTGGACCTGTCAGAGACTTTGATATTGACGATCAAGTAGAGACATTCAAAAACACTGTTCTAGACGGATCGACGGATACTGATGCAGTTCTTTCTACGCAGCGACAGCCATCAGACATA
The DNA here is from genome assembly GCA_050950785.1 of Eubacteriales bacterium. Classification (GTDB taxonomy): domain Bacteria; phylum Bacillota; class Clostridia; order Oscillospirales; family JAAYOS01; genus JAAYOS01. The sequence goes on from JBMNIG010000025.1 coordinate 19,862, forward strand.
TGGGGCGTACAGAGTTCAAGTATCCTTAGGGAAAACAGCATACCGGAAACTGAGTTTGTTTCCTTAGACCAATTCGGTTATTTTACTACTGCTGATAACAAAACCCCTGTAATCAATCAGCAATCAATAATGGACAACTCCGGGGTCAATCAGTTGGGTAGAGGTGAAAAGGTAGCAGCGCTGCCGTCAGAACTTGCCGCTCTAGTCATTGAAACAAAGCAACCACTTGAGGCCGATACACTCTACACTCTTGAGCAATCGAGGCTGAACTTTTACAGAGGACAACTGGGTTTATCCGGAAAGTTGTCTGCTTCAGAGGCACAAGACAGTGAAAATCAAGTAGTTGCTGTGACACCAGACAATGATGATACGTTTAAGATGATGGTATCAGAACAAGGTGCTGCAGTAACCCCTGTAACAAAGGAAATTGATTTGCATATACGGGAGCAGACGGGGGTTGCGAATGCTGACGAAACAATGACATACGATACTTCAGCTCTATATGACCAGGTAACTGTGGGAATTGCTTCAGGCATCAAAAGCAATGGGGACAACCAATTCACGGTACTCCTAAAACCTGAAGGGCTCGGAGGAATAACTGTGAAAATGGTTGAAAAAGAAGGGCGTATACAGCTCAAGCTAATAGCCAGCAGTACTGAGACCGAGAGGCTACTAAGTGCTGAAATTGGATCTCTAAGGGAGTCTCTAAAGCAATTTGATGCAGAGATTCTGCAGGTGACAAGTACAGAGGAGTCGCAGGACAATACATTTATGTCGGGACAGCCGGATCAGTTTTTCACCTCGGATCAACAGCTTCAGTGGTCTTTCAGAGACAGCCACAGCAGCAACAGAAATTCGGCAGTTTTGTCAAACGAAGTATCCAAAATAGTAACTGAGTCAAATAGCAACTCATCAGTAAATCTAAAAGACATCTCAGGACATCTCAATATTTATATCTAAGGAGGTGAAGACTTGGACACCATAAGCAATTATTACTATCCTGGAGTCAATAAAAGCAGTGAAATAAAATATGCAGAGATGGACTCCAATTCAACAGTAAATTTCGACGATTTTCTAAACCTTATGATCGCTCAGCTTCAGAACCAGGACTTCACTAACCCCGTAGACGATGCGGAGTATATGGCCCAGCTGGCTCAGCTTTCAATGGTTCGACAGATGCAGGATATCTCACAAAGTTCTCTTAGAAGCTATGCTGCGTCTCTTTTAGGGAAAGTGGCATCCGTTTCGAGACTGCTTGAAAACGGTGAGAGGGTTGTTGATACCGGTTATGTAGACAGCATAAGCTTCTCCGGAGATGAGATGAAGTTTATGGTCAACGGTCGGTTGTACGCAATTACCGACATTGTCCAAATTTTCGATCCGGGCTATATCGAAGCAGGGGAACCGCCTCAAGATCCACCTGAGGAAGAGAACGATACCCAGGATGTTGAGGTCTAGAATGAGTTTTAATGGAGGTGTTGTCATTGGAAGGGGTAAAATTTAACGCAAACAATTTTATACGTCCTGTAACAACAGGAACCCCCGCCCCAAAACATAATTCCGGTGCGGCACAGGAGCAGGGACGCCCGTTCTCCGAAATACTGGCTGAAAAAGTTAAGGCGGAAAGCGGTGTAAGCTTTTCAAAACACGCTATCCAGCGGGTGGCACAGCGTAATGTCGATCTGGGTCAGGCAAGTATGGAGAGACTCAGGGAGGGCTTACGACTTGCCGCAGAGAAGGGACTTGGCGAGACATTGATATTGGTCGATCAGACTGCATTCATTGTCAATGCCAGGGCAAACAGAGTCATTACAACTGTAAACGGATCAGATCTAAAGGGAAACGTATTTACCAATATAGAAGGAACCGTGATTATTTAGCCGGACCTTTACAGGAAGCTAAATTACACGTTGACTGACAGAGACGTGTAAGCGGTTCACTAATAAGGAGTGAATTTGTAAATGGTCAGATCACTATATTCTGGTGTTTCCGGAATGAAGGTCCATCAGACAAAAATGGACGTCATAGGCAACAACATTGCCAACGTAAACACATACGGCTTTAAATCGAGCCGTGCAACATTTAGCGATCTATATTACCAGACACTGGCCAGTGCGTCGGGCTCCAGCGCAACATCAGGCGGTATAAACTCAAGCCAGATAGGTTACGGTGTTCAGTTCAGCGGTATTGATAAAATCATGGAGAGAGCCGCATTTACAACAACTGACCGCAACTTCGACGTCGCTATAGCCGGTGAGGGCTTTTTCCAGGTTCGTGACAGTGAGGGAAATACCTATTACACCCGGGCAGGAATTTTGTATGTTGATCCCGCAGGCTATCTTGTAGATGGCAACGGCAATTTTGTGCTTGGAGTAAGCGGCAGCAACATTGGAGAAGTCGTTGACAATGAACGCATACAGCTGACAGTTCCCGCTGTATCCTCATCAACGGCGTCTGCCACTGAAACGATAAATGGAATAAAGTACACTATTACTTCTTCCAATCGTACTCCCGAAGGCAATGAAACCTTTACTTTCACCTCAGATGATACTTTGCCGGGAGGCATGAAGGCAAAGGCTGAAATAAATGCTTCGGGTATTACAATAAAGCTCAATTCCAGCGAAAAGTTCTACAGCCTAAGCGAGCTCAACAGTGCCATCAACAGGGCCATAACCGAAGCCAACGGCGGCAAAGCTCATCCTGCCGGAACATTTACACTGTCTGCCACCCCATCAAACATCTTCCCGGTTGCAGATGTGAACGGGTTTATCTCATCAACAAAAGGTCTGCGCAATTTCCCCGCAGGGGTTTTTGGCGGAGTGGAATTTGTAAATCTTGGCAGTGCATTTACCGGGCTAAAAGAGCTGACACTTTCAGCAAGCTTTAATTCTGATGACAATTCCTGGACTATCTCTGCTACCGATGGAATTTCAACTTACAGCGGGAAGGTAACAAGTTCAATGGCATCAGGCGCATCACTCAAGCTAAAAAATATTGCAACCGGTGCCTCCGAAAATGATTGCATAAACATTACTGTACCTTCCACCGCCGAAATGACAACCGCCAACGGTTCCAGCGCATTTACCGACGTGACCGGAATTCTAGTTGACGATACTCCGGAGCTTGAGGGAGGATTGACAGTTATCTCGGTTGGCGATAAATTCACCGGGAATAGCACTGTAAGCTTCAAAGCAGATTTTATAGATGATATTGACGGTTCCGGAACTGATGGATACAAAATTACCGCAACCATTGGTTCAAGGACGTTCGAAGGAATTCTCGCAGAAAGTGAAATCGATCCAGGTACCGTGACGTTGACATCCGATAACGGCGAGACTATACAGCTTGCTCATTCAGGATATAGTGTACTGGACGGGCATGCTACGGGCGGAACAGATGTGGATCTCGAATCGGTCATCAACGCCACACTTACAGCAAACCCCTTTAGGGCAAACACAAGTGTCGGCCTTACAGGTGAAGAGATCGTAAGCAGCAATTTTGCGGTCCAGCCCGGTACTATGACCGGAATTGATAACGATGGAATCTTTGGAGATATGACCTTTGTCACTACAAGTACCAACTTTACAGTTCCCAAGGATTCTGCCCAGGCAGTATTCTCGGCAAGGTATTTCATGGATGGCAGTGAGGAAGTCTGGGAAGTAACGGCAACTATTGAAGGAGTCCGTTATACAGGATATGTGCGCGGAAATGAGAAGTACAGTACATTCCAACTGAAAAACGAGGACGCAACGAAGGGTGATGCAATCGAGATGACATACCCTGGCGTCGAAAAGCTAACTGAGTATTTTGAAAGCTTGAATGGAGTGCTTCCCACTGACGGAGACATCATGATCTCCACTGCCACAGAGCCTGATCCCATTCTCGTCACCAGTGCTAAAAAGCCAAACAACTTGGGATTGTCCAGCAAAGACATTTCGCTTAAAGGTGGAGCGGAGGGCGGCCCTCAGACGATTGCCGATCTTACCAATCTAGCCATTGCAGCTGACGGAACTATTTCAGCCACTCATGCAGTTCACGGACAGATCACTTTAGGACGTATAGTCCTGACAACCTTTGACAACCCACAGGGTCTTGACGAGGCCGGCAACTCTTATTTCATTGAGACTGCCAACTCAGGCAAACCAAGGCTGGCAATACCCGGTGAATCCGGAACGGGTGCTCTTGTAACATCATCCCTTGAGATGTCGAATGTTGACCTTTCCAAAGAGTTTACAGAGATGATCACAGCCCAAAGAGGGTTCCAGGCAAGCTCTCGTATTATAACGGTTTCCGACACACTACTTGAGGAACTGATAAATCTTAAGCGGTAACGAACAAGTCGCAATTGGCCTAATACCTTGATAAAGTCGAAGAGGTATGGCTAAATTCCGGACATGCCGGGGCAGAGTGTATGTAGCCGCGGGACATGAAAAACCAATAATATTCACCTCCCGCGGCTTTACCCGACAGGTGCAGGACCGCTATCTGAAAGGAAAGGGATCGTATGATTATCCTGACAAAGCTCAACGGTATTCAGTTTGTTCTAAATTGCGATATGATTGAGACCATATCTGAAAACCCGGATACGACGATATTTCTTACAAATGGTAATATCCACATCGTGAAGGAATCCATGCAGGAGATAATTGAAAAGACCATCGATTTACGCAGGCGGATTTTCACAACCCTTCTTCATGGCGTATCCGAATAAGGGAAAGATCCCTGTATAAACAAAAGGAGGTTCGCCTGTGGATCTACTGACATTATTTGGATTTCTCCTTGCAGTAATATTGCTGCTTTTTGGTATAATGTTCAACACAGATTTAATGGCTGTTATACCAAGCAATATCAAGAGTTTTATGAACTACGGCTCATTAGCTATCACTGTTGGAGGCACTTTTGCGTCGTTAATGATGTCATATTCACCGAGGATGTTTGCTCAGATACCATCTCATTTGAGGATTGCGCTTTTCCCAACAAAGTATGATACTCTTGCTTACATAGATCAGATCGTGGAGTTTGCCAAAGAGGCCAGAATGAAGGGTTTGCTTTCACTCGAGGAGAAGTTGTCACAAACTAGAGACGAGTTTCTTAGAAGCAGTCTTTTGCTGGTGGTGGACTCCGTAGAACCAGAGAAGGTAAAACAGCTCCTGGAAGCCGAGCTAGACTATATGGAGGATCGGCATGCACAGGCAAGAGAGTTCTATGAAAAGGGCGCACAGTTTGCTCCCGCATACGGTATGATAGGTACTTTGATCGGTCTTGTTCTCATGCTCAAGGACATGCAAGATGCATCTGTAATAGGGCCGGCCATGGCAGTGGCACTTATCACTACCTTCTATGGCTCGGTTCTCGCGAATGTATTTTTTATCCCGATAGCAAACAAGCTAAAGCTTCGTCATGAAGAGGAGATTCTCTGCAAAATGTTGATTTGCGAAGGCGTGCTTGCTATACAAGCCGGAGAAAATCCTAAATTTATTGACGAGAAGCTTACAATGCTGCTGCCTTTGAAAGTCAGAATAAAAAAGCAAAGACTTGAAGAAAGAAGACAGTCCCAGACAGAAGGAACTGTTAGAGTTTAGCATTTGACGGTGTTAAATCAAGGCAAAGAGTAAAGGAGGTGTGGCGGAGTTGAGACGAAGAAAAAAAGATTTAGGCGGCGGCGGAGGGGATTCATGGTTGAATACCTATGCCGACATGGTCACGCTACTCCTCACATTCTTTGTTATGCTTTTTTCTATGTCGTCTATAGACGCCGAAAAGTGGAAAATATTAGTTGAGGCTTTTGGAGCAAAAGGTGAAGCCAACCAAATCGTCTTTGTTCCGGTGGAGTATGGCAATGATCTGGTGTCTGATTCAGGCGATTCGCTGTCGTTTCCAGATGAAGTTCCAGGGGATATAGAGTTGCTTGATTTCAATACACTCTATTTATATATCAAGCAATACGTAGAACAGCACGATCTGGAATCCGAAGTGACAGTCAATAAAGGGGAAAACAGTGTTTTTATCCGTTTCGAGGACAGTGTGTTTTTCAACCCCGACAAGGCAGACCTGAGATCAGATGCCCTTCCTCTTTTGAAATTTTTAGGTGACTGCTTCTTGGCCGTCGAAGATGAGATCCTCTCAATCAGGATAAATGGCCACACAGCGACTGTTCCCGGAACGATTAAAAAACCGGGCTTTGATCGAACTCTTTCAACCGAACGCGCCAATAGTGTCCTGCTTTACTTCGAGGATGAGATAGGATTTGACCCTAAAAAGCTTATTGCAATAGGATATGGACGAAACTATCCTGTGGCATCCAACGACAACGAAGATGGACGCAAGAAGAACCGGCGAGTTGAAATTATGATCCTAAGCAATGAATTTGATATATCTGAAGAAAGCGACCTTTTTAGGTACATGAGCGGACAGCTGGATGTGGATTTGTTTGATGATGACCAGAATAGGGAAGAGATACTGATACCGGATAATTCCGGTGGTGAAGGCGGGTCAAAATCGCCCACAAACAGTGGGCAGACAAGCAAAACAAGCGATACAAGTACAACAGCGGACGGAAGAACCATACATAAGGATGTATCACCATATGACGACAATACTATCGAGGGAAATGGAGGCTGAGATGCATGGCTGAGGTTCTAACACAAAGTCAAATAGACGCTCTGCTGCGCGGTCTGGACTCCGGACAGGTACAAATAAGCAGTGATAACAAACCAAAGATCAAGGAGTACGATTTCCGTTCTCCGATGAAATTTACAAAGGAGCAGCTGAAAACCCTCGATAACCTTCACGAGACCCTTGGAAGACTCTTATCATCATATTTCCTTGGTATTTTGAGGCTTTCGTGCGAAATGGAAGTACTTTCGATTGAAGAGCAGCGCTACTACGAGTTCAACAACGCTTTGCCCGATACTACATTGATCGGTATGTTGCAGTTGGAGTCTTCAGATGCAAATTTGGAAGACATCACAATGATGATCGATATGTCCCCTTCCATTGGGTATCTGATCGTGGACAGGCTATTGGGCGGCCCCGGTACGGGATATGCATTACAACGTGATTTTACAGAAATTGAATCGCGAATACTCCAGCATGTATTTGAAAGAATCAGCGGGTATGTAGAAGAGACATGGCGCGATTATGTAGATGTTAAAGCAAAATTTACTAGTCTTGAGACGAATGCACGATTGGTGCAGATATATTCACCGGAAGAAATTGTTGTCATCGTTCTATTACGAGTACGAATAAGAGATCTCACAGGCAATATCAGTATTTGTATTCCTGCAGCAAACTTGGAAGAGGTAATTACTCGGTTCGGAAACAAGTTCACTAGGACTAATAGAAAGTATGACGAGGAGCGGGAAGCTACTCGCAAGCAGACCATAATTAGAACCATCACAAACTCGGAACTGGAGTTGAAGGCAGTACTACATGAGATGGAACTTGATTTGCAGGATGTGCTGCAGCTACAAGTGAACGATATTATTCCGCTGCACATAAGCGCTAACAGCAGCGCCAGCGTAAAAGTGGAAGATATACCTTGGTTTAAGGCCAAAATCGGTCGGACCAAGCTGAAAAAAGCTTTAATGATTGAGCAAATGATCTAGGAAAGAGGTTATGGGTATGGATCCAATGACTGGAAACTCCGGAAACAGTTGCGTCCTGACCGATATGGAAATCGATGCGATTGGCGAAATCATGAATATCAGCATGGGCGCCGCGGCAACCGCCGTTTCATCAATGCTTGATAAACAGGTGTTGATAACTACCCCAAGAGTGCATGTCAGAGCGGTAGAGAAAATCGACTATTCGGCACTTGAGCCTGCAATGATCGTAAAAATCACATATATCAAGGGGATCACAGGCTCGAATATAATGGTTTTTCGCCAGAAGGATATGCAATATATTCTGAATACACTGATGGGTGTAAATGAACCTCTGCAGGACGACTTTGTTTTTGACGATCTTAGTATCAGTGCGGCCTGCGAAGTTATGAATCAGATGATGGGAGCGTCAGCTACAGCCCTGTCTGAATTCCTCGGACGCAGAATAAACATTTCAATTCCATCCGCAGTAATCATGGACGAAGAAAACACCTTTGAAAAAGCCATTGAAATGGAAGCAAAAGACAATGTGGTAGCGATTTTCTTTGACTTAAGTATTACAGACATAATGACGAGTGAATTTGTCTGTGTCATGGACTGCGGACTTGCAAAGATGATAGTCAGTCAGTTTATGCAGGGTGATTCTGAGGAGACTGCAGAACAAGACGATTCTGATTTGATTGACTTGAGCAGCATGGAAGGAAGGGCCTCTGAAATAGTTCTTGATCAAACTGTTGAAGGGCACGAAACAAGCGACTCTGTTGAAAAAACTGCAGATAGTGCGTCTGATAAGCAGGTGTCTGAGAGTGGATACGATCAAATGTCTCCTCAAGCGAACCCTCAGGTGCCCCCTCATATGACCCCTCAAATGCAAAATCACCAAGAAAATATGCCACAAACACCCGAAACATTCTCGCAGACTATGTCTCAGGGGACATTCGGCACAACGAAAGCTGAAAATGCACCTCATGACCAACAAGTTGCCAATCAGAGTGCAACCACGGCTGAAAACCCTCAACAACCAAACGCATATGTTCAGCAGCCACAATACGGATACGGTTATTCGATGCAGGGCGCACCGTGGATGCAAGGAATGCCGGGCATGATGTATCCAAATGCCGGACAGTATCCTTATCCTCCACAATATATGCCACAGTACGCCGCGTATCCTCAGCAATATGGCTATCCGGGGCAACAAGCCGGAGTTGGCGGAAGTGCAAAGGACAACGGTGACAATGCTGTACTAAAAGAGCATGTAAACGTACAGAATGTGCAATTTCCCGCTTTTTCAGACAGTAAGCCTGTGTTTTCGGCTCCCTTGTCAAGCGGCAATATGAACCTGTTGATGAATGTACCACTGAGTGTATCCATTGAGATTGGACGAACAAAGAAAAAGATACGGGATATTATGGAGTTTAGCCAGGGTTCGATAATCGAACTTGAGAAACAGGCAGGCGCTCCGGTGGACATCATAGTTAACGGTCAACTTATGGCAAGGGGCGATGTTGTGGTTATTGACGACAATTTCGCCGTTAGGGTCACCGAGATTATTGGGACTAAGGATCTGATTGGTTCACTCGACGGCTCAGCAAATAAGACGGAAAAAGAAAATAGATAACATTAGACAAAAACACATTAACACTGAGGAGACTATAGTATGCAACCTAAGATTATGATTGTTGATGACGCTGCTTTTATGCGAATGATGATCAACGACACTCTCACAAAAAACGGCTATACAAACATTATCGAAGCTTCCGATGGTCAAATCGCCTATGAGCTATACCAGACTGAAAAACCCGATCTTGTGATAATGGACATCACTATGCCAAATATGGACGGAATCAAATCCTTGAAGGCGATCAGAGAGTATGACAGAAGTGCAAAAGTCGTCATGTGTTCCGCCATGGGACAGGAGTCAATGGTAGTTGACGCTATTCGTTACGGAGCTCTTGATTTCATTGTAAAACCATTCAAGCCTGACCGGATACTTCAGACGGTTCAAAAGATCCTTGGCTAATATTAAATACATGCGGATGGACGCACTATACATCTACATATTATGTGTTATTAGCCGTAAATATCGGGATGTGCGTTTAGCTGCATATATCGGGTGCCGGAGGGTAGTATGCCTGATTACATAGAAGACCTTGGGTCTGTTATCTTTGCACTGCTTGCTTTGATAGGGGTATTGATTCTCGCTTATTTCACCACAAGATGGCTTGCAAGACGCACAGGTGGCGGACGTGGAAAAGGTATCATAAAAATAATAGACCGTCAGTTTGTGGCTCAGGACAAGAGCTTTTTAGTAGTGAGGGCGGGAAAAAAGATTTTACTTGTAGGCCAAACATCGCATAGTATAACAAAGTTGGCTGAGCTTGATGAGGAGGATCTGATCGTTGACGACCCTGATCAAGGAACCGACTTTACTTCTGCACTGCGGATGGCTCTGAAGAAGCTGGGTGGCGATAAGGACCAGGTATTCTCCAATCCCTCGGATAAGGATGACACAGAAGGGAGCGGAGGCCATTGATAACTAAAAGTAAGCAGATACCTGCGCAAAATAGAATCTCAATTAGGAATTTTAAGCTTAAGAAGTTTATCATTCTTTTTCTTATAACATTTGTATTTGTCTTTATGCTCTGTTCAAGATTTTTTGGTCTAGAGGTCCAAGCAGCGGGAATAACACTTGAAGTAACGCCCGATGAAGGAACTGAGGGTGGTGCCCTTGGAACGATCGAAGTGTTGTTTCTCCTAGTGATCGTATCATTACTTCCATCGATTTTACTTGCGATGACGAGCTTTACGAGGATAGTTATTGTACTGTCCTTCGTCAGAAATGCACTTGGTCTTCAGCAGACACCTCCAAATCAGGTTTTGATCGGAATTGCGCTGTTTCTCAGTCTGTTTGTAATGACACCGACTTTCAGGGAGATAAATGAAATAGCATACGCCCCCTACCGAAACGGAGAGATAAGCTTTGAACAGGCAAAGGAAAATGCGGTGCAGCCGCTGAAAGTGTTTATGTTGAAGCAGACACAGAAAAAAGATCTGCAGTTATTTCTTGACATTTCCGGAAAACAGCTTCCCGAGGTGACATCAAATGAGGAGCTTTCCGATACACTCGGACTTGATGTGCTTGTCCCTTCGTTTCTGACAAGTGAGCTCAAACGGGCATTCACGATCGGATTTTTGCTGTTCCTTCCGTTTTTAATAATAGACATAGTAGTGTCAAGCACCCTAATGTCGATGGGAATGGTAATGCTGCCGCCCACCACCATCTCGCTACCGTTTAAAATTCTTCTGTTTGTCCTTGTTGACGGATGGAATTTATTATTTGGTACATTGGTGTCCGGGTTTAGATAACATGTTGAATTTGGTCAGGAGGAAAGAATGTGACGCAAGGCCAGGTCCTTACTATCATGAAAGAAGCATTACTTGTGGCTTTGAAGTTATCTCTGCCTATGCTGCTTGTCAGCATAGTAATCGGCCTTGTAATAGCCATATTTCAGGCAGCGACTCAGATCCACGAACAGACACTTACCTTTGTTCCAAAGGTCATAGCTATTGCCCTGGTATTGCTGTTCCTTGGGTCGTGGATGTCATCAGTGCTCATAGAATTTATGCAGTATTTATTTGACATTATGAAAAACATAGAGGGTTTGTTGTGAGTATAATATTTGATCAATTGCTGTGCTATCTTTTGATATTTGTGCGAATGTGCGGGATGCTTTTGACAAATCCGCTGTTTTCACGCTCCAACATTCCCATTCAGGTACGGCTGATATTTGTTCTGACACTTTCGATATTGATTGCTCCGTCATTGGACAGCTCAAGTTTAAGTAATTTTTCAGACGTGGATTTCGTACTGGCAGTGCTGTTGGAAGCCCTTACAGGGATAGCTATTGGAATGGTATTTCAGCTTTTCTACTACATGGTGCTTGCCATAGGAGATGTTATTGACTTTAATCTTGGTTTATCTATGGCAAGGGTCTTTGACCCCGGCAGCAATATACAGATGTCGATATCAGGTACACTCCTTTCTGCTTTTTTTGTACTCTATCTGTTTTCGACTGACAGCCACCTTGAGTTGATAAAGGTTTTCGCCTCGACTTATAAGATCGTTCCCATTGGAGCGAGAGCCTTTGCTACTGAATTTGGATCATTCTTCTCCGATCTTTTTGCCGGCTTGTTTTCTTTTGTACTCAAGTTGGCGCTGCCCTTTATAATTGCACAGTTTATACTGGAAGCATCGATGGGGATACTCATGAAGATCGTTCCACAAATCCATGTCTTTGTAATGAACATCCAAATGAAATTGCTTTTGGGATTAAGTCTTATGTTTCTACTTGCAGCTCCGGTTTCCGGTTTTTTGGATAAATATATTTCAGTACTGTTTTCCAGCTTCGATTCCGCTCTTAAGTCGATTGCATCTTCCGGATAAGATCAACGAGCTTGAAACTCTATAGCAGCGACTTAAGACAAGCTACTATAAAATAAAGGATTCCTATTCGCAACATGGCTTTAGAGGGGGGATTTGCTTTGCCGGGCGAGAGAACCGAGAAAGCTACGCCTAAACGAAGACAGGACGAGCGAGAGAAAGGCAATATCTTCCAAAGTCGTGAAATCGTTATCATCGCCTCACTTTTTATTTTGTTCTACTCGCTAAAAGCACTTTCACCCCATATCCTAAATGCCCTAATGGAGAGTGCCCGTGAGATAATACTTCTGACCGGAGAGATAGATATTCTGACAATGTCCGATGTTAGAAAACTATTTTTGGACATTTGTATTCTATATGCAACATGCGTACTACCGCTTCTGATTATTGGCGGTGTGGTTGCCGTTGTCTTTACCATGGCTCAGACAAGGCTTCTTGTTACAACGAAACCTCTCGGGTTCAAAATGAGCAGGCTAAATCCCCTTCAGGGGTTTCGTAAAATGTTTTCGATGCGTTCTTTGGTTGAGATCACTAAGTCGATCTTAAAAATAGCTGTACTCAGCTACATAATTTATATCAGTCTATTTGATAACATCCTGTTGCTGCCCAGATTGATGGATATGTCGGTTGAAAGCGCATTGTCATATGCAGGACAGCTTGTTATGTCATTGGTTACAACTTCTGCCGCTATCTTCGCTGCCATTGCAGCCCTCGACTATTTCTACCAGTGGTGGGACTATGAGAGAAATATTCGAATGACAAAGCAGGAGATAAAGGAAGAATATAAGGAGACCGAAGGGGATCCCCAGATCAAAGGACAGATCAAGGAACGTCAGCGGGCGATGTCTCAGATGCGAATGATGCAGAATGTACCAAATGCTGATGTTATCATTAGAAACCCTACTCATTACGCTGTTGCGCTCCAATATGATCCTGACAAGAGCAACGCCCCTGTTGTGATTGCTAAGGGAGCCGACAAGCTTGCCCTTAGGATCATAAAGGAAGCAGAAAAGCACGATATAGTTATTACTGAAAACAAACTTCTTGCGCGAGGCCTATATGAGGCTGTAGATGTAGATCAAGAAATTCCTGCTGAATTTTATCAGGCTGTAGCCGAAGTGCTAGTCTTTGTATACAATCTCAGGAAAAACAAGAAAAACTAGTTAGTGGGAGGAGGCGAGAGCATGAAGATAATGAAAAATATTGTGTCTTTATTTGTTATTATCATCATCATGATGATAGTCATCCCGCTAACTCCACAGCTTTTAGACTTCATGTTTATACTCAACCTTGCCCTCTCTTTGACGATATTGCTTTCTACCATGTATGTAAAAGAGGCACTCGAGTTTTCAATTTTTCCATCCCTCTTGCTTATAACGACACTGTTTCGTTTGGCATTGAATGTATCCTCGACTCGCCTTATACTGTTAGAAAACGGCAATGCAGGACAGGTTATAAAAACATTTGGTCAGTTTGTTATTAGAAACAACCCTGTAGTGGGATTTATAATATTTTTTATAATCGTTATAGTCCAATTTATTGTTATAACAAAGGGATCAGAGCGCGTAGCTGAGGTTTCTGCGCGTTTTACCCTCGATGCGATGCCGGGAAAGCAGATGGCCATCGATGCCGATCTCAACTCAGGACTTATTGATGAAGATCAGGCCAGGGAACGGCGCTCCAAAATCCAGAGGGAAGCTGACTTTTTTGGTTCTATGGACGGTGCGTCTAAGTTTGTCAAGGGAGACGCAATCGTGGCGATAATCATTACGCTAATCAACCTAATTGGCGGCACGATAATGGGATTTATCAACAATGTTGGAACCTTTAGCGAGATCATGGGGATCTACCTCACAGCAACTGTAGGAAACGGGCTTATTTCGCAAATGCCAGCTCTGCTTATTTCTGTTTCAACCGGTATGATGGTTACCCGATCAGCATCCGAGTCGGACCTAAACACCGACGTTATAAAACAGTTCTTTTCTCAGCCTATCGTTCTGATCATTGGGGGAATCGGCATTGGTTCCATGGTGTTGATTCCGGGTTTTCCTGTGATGCAGCTTCTGATCGTCTCTGTAACCCTCACCACCGTTGGACTTGTAATGCACAGGAGAATGAAGCTGGCACTAGCCTCGCTACCTGCACCGGAAACTGAAGTCAGAGAAATCTCTAGTGAAGCAGAATACTATAGGGATATAAATAATGTTTATTCACTGCTCTCGGTAGAGCAAATAGAAATGGAATTTGGATATAGCCTCTTGCCGTTGGTGGACGAGCATATGGGAGGCAGCTTTATTGACAGGGTGGTAATGCTGCGGAAACAGTTTGCTTCGGAAATGGGTTTTGTTATTCCCTCGGTCAAGCTCAGAGACTCAAGCAAACTCAATCCAAATCAGTATGCCATCAAGTTTAAAGGGGAGGAGATCGCAAAAGGGGACGTGCTAGTAGATCACTATTTAGCACTGGCTCCGGAGGGCATCACCGAGGAGATCGATGGCATCGAAACAACAGAGCCTGCCTTCGGTATACCTGCAAAATGGTTTAGTGAGGATAAGCGCATAAAGGCAGAGCTTGCCGGATATACGCTTATCGATCCGACCTCTGTCATAATCACTCATCTCTCCGAGATAATCAAGAGCCACGCCCATGAGTTGCTCACACGTCAAGAAGTAAATACTCTTCTTGAAAACCTTAAGAAGACCAATGAAGTGCTTGTAAATGACTTGATTCCATCCATCGTACAAACAGCAGATCTTCAGAAGGTGCTCTCAAACCTTTTGCGTGAAGGTGTACCGATACGAGATCTTGAAACGATACTTGAGACAATGGGGGACTATATGCCCTCTGTTAAGGATACAGACCTTGTTACCGAATATGTGCGCCAATCTCTAAAACGCTCTATAACTCGTAGATTTGCTGACGCAGGTAGGGTCAAGGTGATTACCCTTGATGCCCAAATTGAAAATCAGATCATGGGCTCGGTAAAAAAGATGGATACAGGTTCATATCTGGCATTGGATCCTCAAATGATCCAGAATATCGTACAGGCCACAGCCAATGAACTAAATAAAGTTCGGGATTTGGTGGAGCATTCTATAGTACTGACCTCCCCCATAGTGCGAGTTTATTTCAAAAAGCTGATCGATCAGTTTTATCCCAACGTTGTGGTGCTGTCATTTAATGAAATAGACTCTAATGTCCAGATTCAAGCACTGGGTAACATATCCACCGCTTTAGAGTAATGAAAGGGGTGATGTCTTGTGGCAGAAAGTGCTAGTGCCGTCAGCACTGTGCAAAACCCAACTGAATTGCTTAAAAAATACCGGGATACCGGTGAGATCGAGTTGCGAAACGAGATCGTGCTACACTACAGCTACATAGCAAAGACGGTGGCTGCACAGATGCGCGGTATCACCTCCGGATATGCTGATGTTGAAGACATTGTAAATCAGGGGATCATTGCTCTAATCGACTGCGTAGAGCGATTTGAACCTGACAAGGAAGTCAAATTTGAGACATACGCATTCCTTCGTGTGCGGGGTGCAGTAATTGACTTTGTGCGAAAGCAGGACTGGCGCCCCCGACGGGTCAGGAAAACAGCAAAGGAAGTTGCTGCGGCGTACGACGAATTGTCAAACACTTTCATGCGCGAACCGTCGGACAAAGAGTTATCAGAACATCTCAATATTTCCGAGGATGAGCTTCATAAGCACTATATGGAGTTTTCAAGATCCCTGGTATTATCATTTGAAGCTTTACTTGAAAATGCAGCTCAGACGGATTTTCTGGCTTCTGATGAAAAGGATGTGAATCTACCGGAACAGAATCTGTTTAAGCAGGAGCTTGAAAATGAGCTTGCTAAAGCAATAGACTCGCTAACTGAGCGTGAAAGATTGGTTATTTCACTTTACTACTATGAAAACTTAAAACTTGCTGAGATATCAAAGGTGCTTGGGGTCAGTGAGTCAAGGGTGTGCCAAATTCACGCAAAGACAATTGAAAAGTTGAAGAAAACCATGGAACACTACATGAAAGGGTGAGTTATCATGTCTATAGGCTTCTACACTGCAGCAGCAGGTATGTTGACCCAGCAGAGGACCATAAATGTACTTGCCAATAACCTGCTAAATCATGACACCCCCGGATTCCGCTCAGAGCGCGTTGTGACAACGACTTTTGAGCAGGAAATGCTTACAAGGATCGAAAATGGCAATACCGCCGTCATAGGAAGGGGTTCACCACTTCGCATTATGGATCAGGTCGTCTCGGATTTCGGGAGTGGAATCCTTGAGCAGACTGACCGTCCCTTTGACTTTGCAATCAATGGTGAAGGTTATTTTGCAATTCAGGGAACAGACAATGTATACCTCACAAGGAATGGTAATTTCAAACTTGACGGAGAAGGCTACCTTGAACTTGAGGGGATAGGTAGAGTGTTGGGGGAAAATGGCGAGATTTATATAGGAAGTTCAGATTTTGATGTTACTTCAGACGGATATATCTATGATGGATACGGAAACCGCGTAAACAGGTTATTCATAGTCTCAGCCCAGCAAGCAGAAGGGCTGCAAAGAACAGAAAACGGACTATATATCGCAGAAGAGGCACTTGATTTTGGGGAGGCTAATATGCCTGAGGGCACAGAGATCATGCAGTACTTCCTTGAAAAGTCCAACGTCAACATAAACAGAGAGCTTTCATTGATAATGGAAGCACAGCGAAACTTTCAGGCATTAAGCAAGATACTTCAGGGGATGGATGAAATAAACCGCAAATCCGCAACGCAGATTGCCTCACTAGGATAGCTTATCAGTAGGAATATAATGAATACTATATATGCCTATAAAGGGCACATATAAAGGTTATTGCGAGTTCTATAAGAAGAATAGCTGAATAAAATGAAGCTGGAGATGAGGAATCATGAATAAAATATTTCGCACCGGCGTAACCGGAATGATGGCATATCAAAATAAGCTTAATACAACTGCCAACAACCTTGCCAACATAAATACGCCAGGATATAAACCGGAGCATACGCGCTTTGAGAATTTACTGTACTCGCCGATGGATGTCAACACTCAGGAAGAAGTGTTAAGTGGAAACGGAGTTAAGCAGTCCGGCTCTGTTTTGAAGCTAGATCAGGGTTCATTGGTAAGTACCGGTAATCCTCTTGACTTCGCAATTGCAGGAGAAGGATTCTTCGCAGTTGACAAAGAGGGCGTAACGGAATACACTAGAAATGGCGCATTTCGTGTCGATTTGCAGGGATACTACGCACGCATTGTGACAAATGACGGGTACGATGTTCTTGATCGCAACGGTTATCCCGTTACCTTGGACATTAGGTCCGATTCAGGACAGCCGGACTACGAATCTCTAAAAGATAAGATAGGCATTTACAGCTTTGAAAATCCATACGGCTTAGAGCGCACTGTAAACGGGAGATTTATAGCAACGGTGGAGTCAGGACAGGCCTTTCTTTCAGATTATCAGGGCGTAGAAAATGAAGATGTATTGTACTCGGGATTTCTTGAAGCGTCTTCCGTCTCCCTTGGGGATGAAATGGTGGATGTCATTAAGTCGCAAAGGGCGTTTCAGATGAGTGCGCGCATAGTCCAGACAGCTGATGAATTAGAGGAGATAGTAAATAACCTTCGTTGACATCGTATGATACATAAAGAGAGGTAGATCGGGTGGCTATCAGAGATTACAGTGAATTAAATGACCTACAGATCGATGTTCTGAAGGAGCTGGGTAATATCGGGGCAGGTAATGCAGCAACTTCTCTTTCATCAATGCTTAATTGTCCTGTAAATATTACTGTTCCGGTTGTAAAAATAGTTAGCTTCCAGGAAGTGACCGACGCCCTGGGAGGACCGGAACATATGGTTATAGGCTTGCTTTTGACGCTTGATGGCGACGTGACAGGCATGATGATGTTTCTAATGCAGGAGGATTTTGCAAAAATGATCTTGCGAAACCTTCTAGGCATAAGCATTAACAATTTTGCGGATTTAGACGATATGGGCAATTCGGCTCTCCGCGAAATGTCCAACATAATGGCTGCATCATATGTCAATGCTGTTTCACAGATGACAAACCTCAGAATCAATGTATCGGTTCCCGATATGAGTGTGGATATGGCCGGTGCTATTTTGAGTGTTCCGGCTATATACTTTGCAAACATTAGCGACAAGATCATATTTATTGAAGATCAGTTTGAAAGTGGGGACGAACACGCTATCAGCCATGTGTTGTTGATTCCTGAGGTGGAATCACTGAAAAAAATACTTACGAACCTGGGAATTGATCTATGAGTAAAACGGTTACTGTTGGAATATCGGATCTCAATGTAACAAAGGCACCTGACGTGCTTGTCACGTATGCCCTCGGGTCCTGCGTTGGGATATGTCTATATGACAAAGTAACCCGTGTTGGCGGACTTGCGCATATCATGCTTCCCTCGAGCAAGGATGCGGTAAGGAGCGGAGACATATATAAATTTGCTGATACAGCCATTCCTGAGCTTGTAAGGAGAATGGAGGAGCTTGGTGCTATTCGTTCGCGGATCGTGGCGAAAATTGCCGGAGGCGCTCAAATGTTTGCCGCAATTTCATCCTCTTCAATTGCTAATATTGGGCAGCGCAATATAACCGCTGTTAGAGATAACTTGGCCATGTTGCGCATACCGATAACCGGAGAGGACGTAGGTGCTGATTACGGCAGGACGCTATACTTTTATACACAGGACGGGAGTGTTCGCATAAGGTCGGCTAATCGCGGAGAATGGGTGTGGTAGTTAAGAGTATTGGAGGGCTCTGATATGAATTGGATAAAAAAACTATTCAAAAACCAGAAAACAGACAATTCAAATCTAGCAACATCTCAATCAGAAAGTGTTAACAGCCAACTATCCGAAAATAGCGTGGAGCCGAATCAGGACATACCTGACACTGCTGATTCTGCTCTGGAGAAAACCAAGGATTACTCGCAAGAAGAGATGTCGATGGATCAACAAGAGTTGAAAGTGTCAGATGAGGATAATATAGCCACTGAAGTGGGTGTAGAGTCGCCGGAATCAATAGTCGAAAAGGAGCCTATTGATGCCTGGGCAGAGGTGGATGTTGCGGCAGATAATATGTCTGCTAGCATTGTTTTACATGGGCCTGAGAACGGAGGAAAAGATATTACCGCAGATGATGTAATTGAGTTATTGAAATCTCAAAAAATCGTCTATGGCATAAAAGACAGCCTCATTTCCCAAATGGTCAGCGAAAGAAGATATGAAGAGAGATTTGTAGGTGTGTCCGGACTTCCGGTGAAAAATGGAGTTGACGGGCGCATCATTGAGCTTTTGCCCAGGACAAAAACGATTTCCTTTGTTGAAAATGACAGAGGGGATGTGGATTTTAAAAATCTTGACATTGTAAATCAGGTAAATGAAGGAACGGTGATTTGTGAAATAGTCCAACCGGAAGATCCTGTGCCCGGTAAGGATATATTCGGAAACGAAATCAACGGCAGGCCGGGTGTTATGCCAGCCGTTCCCAGTGGGGAAAATACATATATTTCTGAGGATGGCACAAAGCTTATTGCGGGAAAAGACGGTAATCTAGTGTACTCCAACAACCGTTTTTCTGTACGTCTGCAGTTTGAAGTTTCCAATAATGTGGACGCTTCCACCGGTAATATCGACTTCATAGGTGACGTGATCATTCGGGGCTCTGTTCTGGAGGGCTATGAAGTAAAGGCCGGCGGCAATGTGGTCGTATATGGAGTGGTTGAGGGTGCTCACATAGTAGCTGGTGGAAATGTCCAGTTAAAACAGGGGATCAATGGAATGGGTAAAGGCCTAATCGAGGCAAAGGGTGACATAACCAGCCGATTTTTTGAAAACTGTACAGCCAAGGCGGGTGGATCCATTTCTACTGAGTATATACTTCATTCAAATATTTATAGCGGCAACAGTATTAATGCCACCGGTTCGCGAAGCTCAATTATCGGAGGGGTCTGTTCTGCACTCCAAACCATTACCGTTGCAAATATCGGCAACAGAATGAACACCATGACAACAATAATGTTGGGCGCAACTACGGAGATGATTGAGGAGCGCAAAAGACTTTTGGTTGAAGTTAGTGAGCTTGAGAGGAAACATCACAACTTGACCCTGGATTCTAGGTATATTGAGTCACGTATACAGGAAAATACATTAACTGCCAAGCACTGTGAGATACTTCTTAGACTTCAAAATGAGTACCCTGAGGTAAGTCAAAGGCTTGAAGAGTGTAGAAGTCAGCTCATGGTGCTTGATGAGTTGATATCAAACAATACCAACACGCGACTTACATGTCGTCAAATGTACCCACCTACGAGAATAAGCATTGGCAGAGAAGTGATCATCGTTCAAGAGGAGCGCTATCGTTGTGAGGTATATTATAGCGAAGGTGAAATCAAATTTGCTTATAGATGATTAGTAGAATGCAGTTGATCATCATGCAGTAACAGCTGGCTATTTTAAAAACGATCGACCCCGTGATTGCAGGCGATAGCCAGCATTCACGGGGAATTATTAGAGTTATATTGAATCATTTATTCATCAGTTGTGTCGGTTATTTCATCTTCATCAGATTCTAGTCGATATGGAACCATGAGCTGATTCCATATTTCATTTACATAATCTACACATTCAATATATTTCTGTGATACCAGGTTATAGGGAAGTCGTAGTTGTCCTGCGCAATTCATCACGCCCTGCCAGTCAGCTTTTTCATAGCTGCGAACAAGGTTCATCAATATTCCGGTTTTTCCGGTTCCATAAAGGAGACCTTGTTTGATTTCATCGGAAATGGAAAGCTCTTCAAGAGATTTTTCCAAAGGGACATCCAATAGGACTCCAAGTGTTGAGAACATACCTAATAGATAGGCTTCAGATCTTGAGATAGGTGATTGAGGGACAAACTGGTTGAGCTCGGCACAAAAACTTGCCCTCAAGAATGATATCCTGATAAGTTCGTTTGGAGTACGGCCTAAGTTCTGGCGAAAGCTCAGCAGGTAAACCCACTGCTTTAATTGCCCAAGCCCCAGTACGATCAGCGCTTGCTTTACAGACTTGACCCTGTTTCGGAGGGCAAAATACGCCGAGTTTACAAGCTTGATGAGGGAAAATGCAAGTGTAACATCTCGCGAAATGATTTCTGTAATTGCATCTATGTTTGGATCATCCTTCGTAATTTCTACAACAAGCTGAAAAAAGTTACTCTGTAGGTGATCCAAACGGCTTACGTTCGATGCTTGCGCTTCTGCAATGTAGGTGCCCTGTTTGTATCGACAGCCAAACTCCTTTGTATTTTCATATGCCTTACGGGAATTAACATTGTAGGCAATGACAGTCTTGTTTAAGTTTTTGGCTACATCAATGATGTTTTTTAATCTGTTTTTGTCAGAAACATCAGAAAAATCGAGCTTTATAGTATCCACTACATCCATGATCGTAAAATAGCGGGAGTTGAATTCGAAGCCCTTTACTGCTATTTGGTAGCCCATTTTCTTAAAATGGTATATTGCTTTGTGGGCAAGGGGATGGATGATTGAATTCTCCTCAACCTGTATGACAAGCTTTTTTGCATTAAAGATTCTGGGAATGTCCTTCAAAAGCAAATTTGGAGTAAAGGTAAAATAGGCGGTTTTTCCGCTGAGAAACTTCTCGCTGTCAATTGAAGTCAGGAAGTTTTCGATGGCATTAGCCGCTACAGTATCGGTACGATTAAAAAGGCTGCCATCGTCCTCCTTATATATGATTTCATAACCTATCACATTGTCCTGCTCATCCAAAATAGCCTGTCTGACAACACTTGTGTCCAAAGGAACACCTCCAAATTGCTGAAAATTCAGCGCCTTCAACTAATTTTATGTTAAATATACCATATATAGACATAATCGTCAATGAAAGGACAATATTTTCAAGGGAAAACGATTATTATTACTCAGCAGGCAACGTGGGGAGTACGATTTTCATAAAGCGTTCAGCTGCAAGAGAAATCGGGACGTTGTTCATGTGAACAAGACCGATTGCTCTTTGAGGGAGTTGCTCGTCAAGCTCAACTTTGCGAAGAACGCCATTCTTAAGTTCTTCTAAGATAAACTGCTCTGTGATACATGCAATACCAAGTCCGATTCGAGAAAATTCAATCAACAAATCAAGACTCCCAAGCTCAACAGCCGGCTTTAGCAATATATTTCTACTCTTAAAATATTCGTCAAGTTTTTGCCGGGTATTACTGGCCTTCTCTAATAAAAGCAGAGGATAATTTGTGAGAGTTTCAAGGTTTTTTATTTTGGAAACATGGTCAAAATATTTAGGCCCGGCGACAAAACAATCGTTTATCGTCATACATGGTATGATAGTAAGTTGGGGATCATTCTCAATGGGCAGGTTAACAAACCCAATATCTACTTCGCCGTTTTTTAATAGCTGGATGGTTTCTCTAGTTGTCCTGTTTGTTACATGTATTTCGAGATTTGGATAAGCCTCATGAAAAACATCAAGATAGTAAAGAAGATAATATTTGCAGATACTGTCGCTTGCCCCTATGTTGATTTGACCACGATCGAGATTGAGCATCTCCGAAAAACGCCTTTCGCCGCTTTTGAGTTGATCGAGTGCTCGCTCTACGTATTTAACTAATAACTCGCCCTCTTGTGTGAGTGTTATACCACGGGATCCACGGATAAACAGTCTGCCACCAAGCTCTTTTTCAAGTTGCTTGATAGATTGAGTTACCGCAGGCTGGGAAATAAAGAGCTCCCGCGATGCCTGCGTCATACTGCCTGCACGGGCAACCGAATAGAAGATGCGATATAATTCAAGATTTACGGCCATAAGTTCTCCTTATATCAAACATAATAATTAGAAATTTTACTAATCGGTCAGTTTCAAGTATAATAGATGCCGTAAGGGCAGTCAATTATTTTTGAGCAAGAAATTTTCGAGAGATCGATTCAAGAAATCAAAAAGAAAATAGCGATATTAAAAAGTTTGAAGTTTTAATTACCGGGATTTGGAGGAAAGACATGAGGGCTACAGGAACGCTGGCAAGGGGTATACGAACACCAATTATAAGGCAAGGCGACGACTTGGTGGAAATCGTTGTTGACTCTTTACTTAAAGCGGCAAAGGACGAAGGCTTTGCCTTTAATGATAGGGACGTAGTGGGGATCACAGAGGCTGTAGTTGCAAGAGCACAGGGCAACTATGCAACTGTTGATCAGATCGCCGGTGACGTGCGTAAACAGACCAAGGGCGGAACGATCGGTGTTGTTTTTCCCATACTTAGCCGCAACCGGTTTTCGCTTATTTTACAGGGTATTGCCAAGGCCGCAGAAAATGTAGTGCTTGTGCTTAGCTATCCGTCGGATGAGGTGGGAAACCCTCTTGTTGACATGGATGCGCTGGATGAAAAGGGAGTAAATCCATATACCGACAGCTTTACTGAGGAGCAATGGAGCAAGCTGTTCGGTGGTTATAAACACCCATTTACAGGAATCGATTATGTTGAGTTTTACAAACGATTTGGTAATAATATTACAGTTGTTTTTTCAAACGACCCTAAACATGTCCTGCATTACACAGATAAAGTAATCGCATGTGACATACACACCAGAAACCGGACGAAGAGGATCCTGAAAGCCGCAGGAGCATCCATTGTACTTGGATTGGATGATATTTTGGCAGAACCTTTTGAGGGCAGCGGTTATAACGAGCACTACGGGCTGTTGGGATCCAATAAAGCTACTGAAGATTCGGTCAAGCTTTTTCCGCGGGATTGTTACGCATTCGTACAACAAGTAGCAAAGCGACTAAAGGATGCCACATCAAAAAATATTGAAGTTATGGTCTATGGAGACGGAGCATTCAAAGATCCTGCAGGAGGGATTTGGGAACTTGCTGATCCGACTGTATCTCCAGCTTATACCGATGGGCTTTCCGGAACACCCAATGAGATAAAGTTGAAATATTTGGCGGACAACCGCTTTGCAAACTTGCAAGGTCAGGAGTTGGAGAGTGCCCTAAAAGATGAAATCCTTAAAAAGGATAGAAATCCGGGGGGAAGTGTAGATTCGGAAGGAACGACACCCCGAAAAATTACAGACCTCCTGGGCAGCTTGTGCGATTTAGTAAGCGGAAGCGGAGATAAGGGAACTCCTGTGGTTTTGGTTCAAGGGTATTTTAACAATTTCGCTATGTAGCGATCAAATATATGCAAAAATTTCAGATTGACGACTAATGACAACTTTTAGTGAAGCGGTGGGTGAAGAAATGTCGGTATTCAGATGTTATACAGAGAAGAAACCTGGCTTTGAAGTTGAGGCCAACAGGCTGCGAAGTGATCTTGTTGATCTATTTGGTCTGAAGACTGATTACATCAGACTTTTCAACCGATATGATCTCGAAGGAATCGATACCCGGTCATATAATGAGGCAAAGCACTCAATACTGTCAGAACCGCAAACTGATTTTTTCTACGATGAGAAACTTCCCCAGCTACATGGGGAGCACTTTATAGTGGCTGTTGAAGTCCTTCCGGGACAGTATGATCAGCGTGCAGACTCATGTGCACAATGTATTCAGATCATGACCCGGGGTGAGCGCCCGGTGGTCAAGACCGCCAAAATATATGTTTTTGGTGGGAGTTTCTCAAAGGAAGAGACGGATCTGATTGAAAAATATATCATCAATCCGGTTGATTCAAGGAAGGCCTGCATGTCCAAGCCAGATACTCTCGCCATGGAATTGGAACCACCCAAGCAGGTTGAAATCATAAACGGATTTATAGATTTTGACGCAGCGGAACTTGTTTCTGTACAGCAGCGTTATGGTCTTGCCATGGATATTGAAGACTTACTGTTTTTGCAGAAGTATTTTATTTCTGAAAACAGAAACCCAACACTGACAGAGCTCCGTGTTGTTGATACATATTGGTCCGATCATTGTCGTCACACAACGTTTTCCACCCATATCATAAACACTGAAATCCAGGACGAAAGAGTCAACAGAGCATTCACAGAATACCTCAATGCACGTCGTGAAGTTTATGGCGACGCCGCTGAAAGCAGACCCGTAACTCTGATGGATATTGCCACAATGGGCATGAAGTTGCTTAAAAAGCGCGGTTTGCTTCCACATCTTGATGAGTCTGATGAAATCAATGCCTGCAGTGTAAAGGTAACAGCAAGTATTGATGGGAAACCTGAGCAGTGGCTTTTGATGTTCAAAAACGAGACTCACAACCATCCAACCGAAATCGAACCCTATGGCGGTGCGGCAACTTGTCTTGGTGGTGCCATACGCGACCCTCTCTCGGGTAGAGCGTATGTGTATCAAGCTATGAGGGTGACGGGATCTGGTGATCCCACTGTTCCCATATCCGAAACTTTGGAAGGAAAGCTCCCTCAAAGACAAATCACAACTACCGCAGCATTGGGATACTCATCTTACGGAAACCAGATCGGTGTTGCTACCGGGCTTGTGCAGGAAATCTATCACCCGGGATATATAGCAAAGAGAATGGAAATAGGTGCAGTAGTGGGGGCGGCACCTGCAAGTAATGTGGTTCGCTCCCGTCCCGAGCCTGGAGACCTAATTGTGCTATTGGGCGGACGTACAGGCCGCGACGGCTGCGGAGGAGCTACAGGCTCATCAAAGTCGCAGACACTTTCGTCTATAGAGGAGTGTGCTGCTGAGGTTCAAAAGGGCAATCCTCCCGAGGAACGGAAAATACAACGCCTCTTCCGAAATCCTGAGGTGACTCGTCTGATAAAGAAGTGCAATGATTTCGGAGCAGGCGGTGTGTCCGTTGCGATAGGAGAGCTTGCGGATGGACTGTGGATCGACCTCGACTGTGTGCCTAAGAAATATGAAGGACTGGACGGAACGGAGCTTGCCATATCGGAGTCACAGGAACGAATGGCTGTCGTTGTCGCTGAAGGTGACGTTGATAAATTAATACATCAAGCAGGTAAAGAGAACTTAGAAGCTACTGTAGTAGCACGTGTTACTGAAGAACCCCGGCTCCGGATGTCCTGGAACGGTCAGGTTATAGTAGATATAGACAGAGAGTTTTTAAATACCAACGGTGCGACAAAGCGTATGGATGTGCATGTGGTGTCAAAATCACATACGCAGGGAAATGAGAAGGGTTGCGCCCAGATCAACTTTGGAGTTGATAATGATTCAGTAGAAAAGGAAGGGGAGAAGGCTCTTACTTCTGAGAAATTTGAAAAGATTCCAGAGACAAAGTCTGGTTCAGTTGAGGAGCGTCTACTCAAACTAGTTTCCGATTTGAATACAGCTTCACAGCGGGGACTTGTAGAACAATTCGACTCTACGGTGGGTTCTGCATCCGTCCTTGTCCCCTTTGGCGGGCAAACACAAAGAACCCCTACACAGGTAATGGCAGCACTACTTCCTGCACATAGTGGCGATTGCACGACATGCTCGGTAATGTCATTTGGTTTTGATCCATATCTCTTAGAGCATGATCCTTTTGAGGGAGCAGCTACAGCGGTTGTGCAATCGGTATCAAGACTTGTGGCTTCCGGTTGTGATCATAAAAATGCTTATCTGAGTTTTCAAGAGTACTTTGAGCGCCTTGGGACCGATCCAAAGCGGTGGGGGAAGCCTTTTTCAGCTCTACTGGGCGCATTTACGGCACAGGCCGGCCTGAAAATAGCCTCAATAGGAGGCAAGGACTCGATGTCAGGGTCTTTTATGGATATGGATGTACCACCTACTTTGGTCTCATTCTCGATAGCAACGGAGGATGCTGCGACCATTATTTCACCCGAGTTCAAGTCGGCGGGCAACCCGGTCTATGTTTTTTGTGCGGCTTCTGCCTTTGATTTTGAAGGCTTGAAAAATATATGGGATCATGTGTACCATTTGATAAAGTCCGGTAAAGTGATTTCAGCATGGGCAGCTGGTCGAAACGGTATTGCTGAAGGCCTTGTGAAGATGTCTTTCGGAAATCAAATTGGATTTAGGGCGAATAGCAATATATCGGCGGACCACTTCTTTGAAAAAGCATATACATCCATAGTCGTTGAGGCTACGGAACCCCTCGAGACCGGGTTCCATATCGGCCATACGACTGCTGAACCGGCAATTGAAATCGAATCAAAGAAGGTTTCACTGAACAAGCTCCTTAGAACTTGGGAAGCACCTTTGGAAAAGGTCTTTCCAACCCGAGTTCCTAATAGTGGCAAGGTAGAAGTTGTATCTTGCTATGACCGCAGTCCGCTTTTGCTAGCTAGCAATATTCCACAACCGCTTGCGCTTATTCCGGTATTTCCCGGGACTAACTGTGAATATGACACAGCAAAGGCAGTTGAGGCTGCGGGAGGCAGGGCAGAGATATTGGTTATCCGAAACCTTAGTTCACAAGCTTTGGAGCAGTCGGCTGAATACTTTGCCAAACGCATTGCCGAAGCTCAGATGATCATACTGCCGGGGGGATTCTCGGG
This sequence comes from Eubacteriales bacterium, assembly GCA_050950785.1. Taxonomy (GTDB): domain Bacteria; phylum Bacillota; class Clostridia; order Oscillospirales; family JAAYOS01; genus JAAYOS01. The sequence continues at coordinate 47,426 of JBMNIG010000025.1, forward strand.
CGGAGATGAGCCCGACGGGTCTGCTAAGTTCATCGTCTCCTTCTTCAGAAACCCTTCAATAGCTGAGGCAACACATGATCTATTGTATAAAAACGACGGCCTGATGCTTGGTATTTGTAATGGATTTCAAGCCCTGGTCAAGCTTGGTCTTCTGCCATTCGGCTATATAAGACAGATGGATGAGAGCTGTCCAACCCTAACATTCAATACAATTGGCCGTCACCAATCAAGGTATGTTCTCACTCGTGTAGCTTCAGTCAAATCACCATGGCTTTCACAGTGCTCGGTGGGGGATGTACATGCTGTTCCGGTTTCCCATGGTGAGGGACGTTTTGTAGCTCCCGAGAGTGTTCTTAAGTCGCTTATTGACAACGGGCAGATCGCATTTCAATATACTGATTCCATGGGTGATCCTTCGATGGATATCAAATATAATCCCAACGGATCGCTATATGCCATTGAGGGTGTTATCAGTCCCGACGGGCGCATTTTAGGCAAAATGGGACACACCGAACGTGCGGGAAAATATATCGCCAAGAATATTCCGTTCAATAAATCCCAACGGTTGTTCGAGGCAGGAGTCGACTACTTTAAGTAAGAAATCGTAGCATAAAAATTGGACGTGTCATTAAGGGTTATATAACCCATATGACACGTCAAAAATTTTGTTTTGTATGATTGTGGAGAGCGATACTTCGCACAGTTATTGACGTAAGCTCAGGTCTTTGACTCGAACTTATATTCGTATGTGATATGCTTACCATTAGGCAGACAGTTTTAATATCTGCATATTCAATTTTTGTTGCTGCGTAGCATGCCAATCACCTTAGCAATGCTTGGTGGATTACCTTTGTAAAGTGACAACATACTATAAATTTTCCCTGCCAAAAGCACAAACGCAAATGAGCACATCAAAACAATAGCGAGGGAACCAAGGGCAGCGGCTATGGAAATATCACCAAGGAGAACTCTACTGGGAGTAACTAAGATTGCTGTCAGAGGGAACCAGTTAAGCCATTGCTCAGATGAGGACAATACATTGACCATGCCTCCGGCATATATGGAGCAGAAAAAGCTTATCACGAGTGCAAGCGTAAACAGCATATTTGTTGAGGACAGGTCTTCCGGTTTGCTTGCCATAGATCCGCCGATGGCAGCCAGGGAACAATACAGGAGAAATCCGGCAATGACGATCAGAAGGGCTATGAAAATAGTTGGCAAGCTAAACATTCCTGAGAAAATACTAAGGGATCCAAATAACTTGATCAGTCCCATTTCTGTATTTGGGTCGATCAGTTTAACGATATGTGTGCCGGCAGCAAAACCGCCGATCAAACCTGCTATCCAAATTGCCAATTGCATGAGGCCTGAAAGGGCGATTGCAAGCACCTTTCCCATAACCATTGCAGCAGGCTTTACAGCAACTAAAAAAGTATCCATCAAGTTTGATGTTTTTTCCATAATAACGCTATTTGCAACACCCTGGCCATACAGCAAAATCATAAAGTAAAGCACCATAATGTTGAGATATGGTATTGCTATGGCCATGATTTCCTTGGCGACGTCCGATCCACTTGCCGGTTGAGCGTTTTCGGCCCTTGCTGCGACTTCAATTTCTACAGGTACCGCTAATTCCGTGACTTGGCTAAGGTCTACACCTGATTTCTTGATCAAGACGAATTGAAAGTTTGAGTATATGAATCTTCGATAAGCCTCAGCGTCGTCTATATTCAAAGCTGTCTTTTCAGGGAGGATCACATTTATACTGTACCCCCAGTCTGACCTATCAATAATCAGAAGAAGTGTCAGATCTCCGGCTTGCTGAAGTGCCTTATCTTCATTGCTGCCAAAATTCACATATGAAAAATGACTATAACCCTCAATGCCCAAATCATTTAAAAAGCTTAGGTCTTCAACAGGTTCAGAAGATCTATCAATAACAAAGATTTCATTTGCATTACATGAAATACTAGGGGACACATCACTCTTATCACTGCCGATCACTTCAACCAATGACATAACTATTATGGGAATAAGCAAACACAGGAGGGCTACTATAATTGTGGCATTCCTGTAGCCTTTTTTTCTGACTTGCTGTGAAAAAGTAAAGGAGAAGATTCTTGGAAAGCCTTTAAGTCCGGTGTTCATAACTAATAAGCCTCCTTTTCTTTACCTTTTCTTGACATGGATATCAGCTCTTTGAATTTGATACGGTTGCCCATATGGATGATCAAGTCGGCATATACCTTTGAACAGAACCAGGAAAGATAAATAATGACCAAGATCTGAATGACCCATGACAGCATGAGTATGCCTAAACCAATGTCACCAAAAACATATTTGATCGGCGCAGTAAAAATTGAAATGATCGGGAACAGAGATAGAAAAACAGAAACTCCGGGGCTACCAATAAACGCAGTAAAGCTGGACACTATGTAACCAAACAATACAATAAGAACTACGGACATATAAGCGCTGTCCATATCCTCCATGCTTGCACAGCAGGAGCCCGAAAGTCCGCTGATGATTGAAACTGTGAGATAGGCCAATGCAAGCGATACAAGTATAATAACAATTGTCATTGGACTAATATTCAAAGCACCTGAAGTAATGCCGGATTGCTGTAACAAGTGCCCGATGGATGAGACATCCAGGAATTTGCTGCTTGTAAACCAGGACAGAGCAAAACCGCCCAATAGCGTGACAAGCAGCAGGAAAATATAAGTCATTACGGCCAGTATTTTGCCGGCGATCAACGCCAGCGGCTTTACACTGACCATCAACACCTCTACCAATTTTGAGTCTTTTTCTTCGATGATTGCCCGGATGATATAGCTCGAAGAGAACATACAAAGTATAAGAACGAGTATGGAGTAGGCGTACTGTATAGCAAACTTAGATTCACTGTTTGCGCTGTTGTCAAAGTCCTTGAGCTCGTCCATAGTCATAGAAGCTGCATAATACTCCGACATGATTATCGCCATCTGCTTTTCCGAAATGCCAAGGCTTTGTAGCCGTGATTGGTCAAACAACTTTGATATATAAGAAGCCAAATAATACAGATCCGAATCTTCAAGTATAGTATTATCAGCTACATAGGATTTGACTAGATACGAATTTTTCGAGATGTCAAAGCTTATCTCAACAAAAACTTCATCAGCAGTTAGATGCTCTTTATATGTATCTGTATCAAAATCCGTATTGTAAAACTCGATACTACTCCAAACATCATCTGATTCCACATTGTCTTTTGCGATTTCATAACTTGTATAGTTACGTATCCATACAGCTGAAATGCCAGTATCGTTAAGAGCAGTATCAACTGTAGTTGTAGTGCTGCTATCGCCCATAACAAGCGACATGACCGGAACACTTACTAGTACTGCAATAAGTAATATAGCAGTAACAATAATATTGGATTTACTTTTAGAATACTGCTTTAGTGTAAATCTATAAACCTTGCCTGTTCCGGTAAAATCGTTTTTACTCAGATACATGGTTTTCACCGCCGGCTATTTCAACAAAAATCTCGTGAAGTGATGGCTCGCGCAGTTCGAAGGTTATGACTGTAATTTGATCTGCAATCAATCTAGCAAGCAGACTGTTTGCCTGATGTTCACCTGAAACCTTCAAGCGGTACTCATACTCCTTCTCCGAGACGATGTCAATATTTGACTGTTTTATGTAATCGGTAATGTCCTGCTCAGTTTTGAGTGTCAAATTCACTCTTCCATAGCTTTTCTTTATATCATTTAAATTGCCCTGCAAAACAGCCTTGGATCGGTCGAGGATGGTGATATCGGTACAGAATTCTTCGACTGCCGCCATTTGGTGACTTGACATTATTATATATTTTCCTTTTGCGATTTCTTCACGGATGATCGATTTAAAGAGGTCTGTATTTAGAGGATCCAACCCGGAAAATGGTTCATCGAGTATTATCAAATCGGGGTCCGAAATCATAGCGATCATAAGTTGGATTTTCTGCTGATTACCTTTTGACAGCTGATCCGCTTTTTTTGGCTTCTGCGACTTTGCCTTTGCGAAACGGCCCATTCTTATTGATTTTTGATCGGTATGGGAGAAGTCTGCCGAGGCTGTACCCGGATATAGATATTCCTCCGCATCAAGGCGCTGTGCAAGTTCCTTGATTCGTATTTTTGCTTGAGATTTCGACAAGCCACGAAGAGCGGCAAAATAAAAAAGTTGGTCCATGAGATCATATTTTGGATAAAGACCTCTCTCTTCTGCGAGATATCCCACGTTGCATGTGGCAGTATTCAGAGGCGAGTTGTTCCACAAAACTTTACCGCTGTCTCTAGCCAACATACCAAGCATCATACGTATCGTAGTTGTTTTTCCGGCGCCGTTTGTCCCTAAAAGCGCATAGACACCGGGCTTATGCAGCTCGAAGCTAAGATCATCTACGACTGTTTTGCTACCGTATTTTTTTGTAAGTCCGCTTACAACAAGGCTCATAACATAAACTCCTTTGAAGTGTCAATCATTGAAAATAGCGGTGCCTGTACAGCTTTAGCCATATCACTAAACTTTGAAAAGCAGCTCACCATATGTAGGAAATGGCCATAACGAAGTATCGGTGATGCGTTCAAGGTTGTCGGCGGTTCCGCGAAGCTTCTCCATGATCGGGAGAACTGTATCATGCCAGTAGTGGGCAATGTTTTCAAGCTTATCTTCGGGAACATCGTCAATGGATCTTTCGAGATCATCCATCGAGTCCTGCAGATTGGCACAAAGCAGGTTAAGCTTTCTTAATATTCGATACTCCGGAATTGGACCGATACCAAGGTTCTTCTTTTTTTCAACAACATTGAGAATGCGGTCCTGATACTTCAGGGCAGCAGGCATGATCTGACGATTCGCTATCTCAAGCATCGTTTCGGCTTCCACTTTCGCCGTTTTTATATAGTTCTCAAAGGCAATATCGCAGCGGGAGCGTAATTCAACACAGTCAAATACGTTATGCTTGCCGAAGAGATCGACACTTTTTTTATCTGTGTAATATCTGATTGCATCTACAGCGGAGTGGAGTATAGGGAGTCCCCGCTTTCTTGCTTCACTTTCCCATTCAGAGGAGTAGTTGTTGCCATCAAAGAGGATTCGCCTGTGCTCAAGTATAGTATTACGCAGTAAATCATAAAGCGCCGTCTTAAAGTCGTCAGCATTTTCCAAAATATCGGCAAACTGTCTCAGGGACTCAGCCACAGCTGTGTTGAGTACAATATTGGGATCGGCCATTGCCAGGGAGGAACCCGGCATACGAAACTCGAATTTGTTTCCCGTAAAGGCAAAGGGTGACGTGCGGTTTCTGTCGGTGTTGTCAGTCTTGATTTTCGGAATCGATGCAACACCCAACGCAAGCCAGGAAGAGCCGACAGTCTCCACCGGTGCACCTTCGGCAATGGAGCCCAATAGAGAATTAAGCTGCTCGCCAAGGAAAATAGAAATTATGGCAGGAGGGGCTTCATCGCCACCAAGGCGGAAGTCATTTGAGTAGGTGGCCACACTCATCCTGAGTAATTCCGAATACTCATCTACGGCTTTTATTACCGCAAGCAGAAACAGGAGAAAACGAGTGTTTTCCTCTGCTGTTTTACCTGGTTTGAGAAGGTTGATCCCGTCGTCTGTGGAAATGCTCCAGTTGTTGTGTTTTCCCGAACCGTTTACGCCGGCAAAGGGCTTTTCGTGAAGCAGGCAGACAAGACCATGTTCCTCGGCAACCTGTTTGAGTATTTCCATTACAAGCTGGTTGTGATCTATTGCAATATTGCAGGTACTATATATGCATGCAAGCTCATGTTGGGCAGGAGCGGCCTCGTTATGACGGGTCTTGGCGTAAACACCAAGCTGCCACAGCTCTTGGTCCACCTGCTGCATAAAGCGCGCAATGCGCGGTTTTATATGTCCATAATAATGGTAATCCATCTCTTGCCCCTTGGGGGGAGGGGAACCAAAAAGCGTACGTCCCGAGTAGATCAAGTCCGGTCGCTTTTGATAGAGTTCCCGGTCGACAATAAAGTACTCCTGCTCAAGCCCAAGAGTGCTGATAACCTGACAAGTCGAAGTATTACCCAAAAGACGTAATATTCGAATTGCCTGTTTGTTGAGAGCATTTAAAGATCTGAGCAGTGGTGTTTTCTTATCCAAAGCAACACCCGAGTAGGAACAGAAAGCTGTGGGGATATAAAGAGTTTTGTTTAAAACAAAGGCATTGGATGTAGGATCCCAGGCAGTGTATCCCCGGGCTTCAAAAGTAGCACGGAGGCCACCTGAAGGGAAGGAGGATGCATCCGATTCGCCCTTGATAAGCTCTTTCCCCGAAAACTCCATTATAACTTTTCCACCCGGAATCGGTGATATAAAGCTGTTATGCTTTTCGGCCGTAACACCTGTCATCGGCTGGAACCAGTGGCAATAATGTGTTGCGCCCTTTTCTACCGCCCATTCTTTCATACATGCTGCTACTGTCATAGCGGTAGAATAGTCCAGCTCATCGCCCTTTCTGATGGTTTCCATGAGGTCAACGTATGTTTCCTTTGGCAAACGCTCTCGCATAACGCTTTCGCTAAAAACATTGGAGCCAAACATTTCTGTCAGCTTAGTCATACAATCTCCCCGTTTCTCAGGTAGTATAATGGACAAAAAACTGTCCGATAGATTATTCAAAACGGTCAGTGCCTGTTGATCCATAAAATAAAGAAAGAAATATTTATTTCAAAATGTTATCATTAATCCTTGCAGTGGTCAACCACTTTTTACCGTGATACACTCCCGCCGCTTATTATGTGCGATATGAAGCAGGGGCTTCCTGGAACTCCACCACCAAACCGACAGCATCACCAAAAGGGTAGATATTGAATAATATGAGTAACCGCAACGGATAAGCAATATATATTATAGTGTATAAACCTGCTAATTGCGAGTTTTTAGCAATATTTATTACCCGAAGTCGAATAAAAAACAAACTTATGAAAAAATATCACATAAAATTGCATATGAGAACTTGAAATGAATCGTTAAATATTATATACTTTGTAAAGTGACTATCGTGATCCCATAACGCGGCGGTCCGGTTTAGACAGAGCATTCGCCATGGCAATGGGAAGAGCGTCATTTAAATAATTACAGGAGGAAGTCAAATGGCGACATCTCAAAATATCCGCAACATCTGCCTGCTGGGACACGGAGGAGACGGCAAGACCAGTTTGGCCGAGAGCATTTTATATCTCACAAAGGGAACAGACCGACTGGGCAAAGTGACCGACGGAACAACCGTATGCGATTACGATCCCGAAGAGATCAAGCGTCATATTTCAATCTCGGCTACTCCGGTACCGGTTTCATATGGTAAGGTAAAGATCAACCTGCTGGATACACCCGGGTACTTCGATTTTGTCGGAGAGGTTTTGCAGTGCCTGCGTGTAGCCGACAGCGGCCTTGTAGTTCTCAGCGCCAAAGGTGGCATTAACGTAGGTGCAGAAAAGGCCGTTAAAATGCTCGATGAGCACAATCTTCCAAAACTGTTCTATATCTCTAAAATAGACGAAGAAAATGCTGATTTTGATAAAACCTATGAGGAGCTACGTACTCAGTTTGGTATCTCAGTTTGTGCTGTTACAATGCCGCTGGTTGAAGGCGGAAAGATTACTGGAGTAATTGACATAGTACGTAAAAAGGCTTACCGTATCAACGGAGCAAAAGAGGAAGAGATTCCGGTTCCGGCAGATGCAGTAGACCACATGGAAGAATTGCGTAACACACTTACAGAAAATGTTGCAGAGACCTCTGAAGAACTGATGGAGAAGTATTTTGAGGGCGAAGAGTTCACCGAAGAGGAATTCTTCAACGGAATTCGTGAGGGTGTGAAGAACGGATCTGTTTGCCCTGTATTTTGCGGCAGCGGATTTACCGGTGCAGGTACATTGCCATTGCTTGAAGGTATTTCAAATTATGCTCCGGCTCCTCAAGGCGATCCTGACGGCCCGGCCAGTGCCATTGTCTTCAAGACGATTTCCGACCAGTATGGTAAATTCTCTTTCTTCAGAGTTATGTCGGGCACTGTTACAACTGACATGACACTTGAAAATCCGCGCACAAGAACAAAAGAAAAGCTTGCACATATTTACTCGGTAAAAGGCAAGAAGAACACAGAGATCACCGAAGTGGCCTGTGGAGATATCGCTGCAGTGTCCAAATTGTCAGACACAAAAACCGGCGATACCCTCAGTGCAGTTGGATCGGGTATCGAGCTGGAAGGTATCAACTTCCCGAAGCCCTGCTATTCCTTGGCATTGTCTTCGACAGTCAAGGGTGGTGAGGAGAAAATAGCCACAGGTCTTGCACGACTTGCAGAAGAGGATCCTGTATTTACTCTTGAGCAAAACGCCGAGACAAAGCAGATGGTACTATCCGGAATGGGTGACATTCACATCGATGTTCTCCGCTCCAAGCTGAAAAGCAAATTCGGTGCCGATACGACAGTAAGCACTCCTAAAGTAGCCTATCGTGAGAAGATCAAGAAAAAGGTCAGGGTCGAAGGAAAGCATAAAAAGCAATCCGGCGGACATGGACAATACGGTCACGTTTGGATTGAATTTGAGCCTGCCCCCGGTGCAGACGATCTTGTGTTTGAGGAGACGATCTTCGGCGGTAGCGTTCCGAAGAACTTCCATCCGGCGGTTGAGAAGGGAATTCGCGAAAGCATGACCCGCGGAGTCTTGGCAGGTTATCCTGTTGTTGAGCTGAAGGCTACTCTTGTTGACGGCTCATACCACGATGTTGACTCTTCGGAAATGGCCTTTAAGACTGCAGCATCGCTGGCATACAAGGCAGGTTTGGCTCAGGCAAATCCTGTTCTGATGGAGCCCATCGGCAATTTGAAGGTAACCATACCTGACAATTACATGGGCGACGTAATGGGTGATCTTAATAAGCGCCGTGGCCGCATCCTTGGTATGAACCCTGTTGATGGTCAGCAGGTGGTTGAGGCCGAAGTGCCCATGGCTGAAATGTCTTCATACGCTATTGATCTTCGCTCAATGACTCAAGGTCGTGGATCATTTGTCCTCACATTTGAGCGCTATGAGGAGGCTCCACACCAGGTTCAGCAGAAGGTTATCGAAGAAAGACAAGCTGAAGAAAACTAAGAATACTGTTACAACTTTATTAACAATCTATGTACTGATTATTAAGCGCAAGGATTAGCAGACGACATGCCTCACTAATTATGCAACCGTTGTATAAATATGCAGAGGCATGTCGCCTTTTGTCGTGATCAGCACATTGGAAACAACCGCTATTATACACATTTATTGTTTGTTACCGGAGACTGTTGAATCAGCAGAAAATTTAACAACTTAAAAAATAAAGTTTTGTAGGTATTTCAGGAATATCTATAAAAAATACAACAAATCGACGTAAAGTATATTAAAATCCCAATTTTGTACAGTTAAAATATTTAACAATTAATTAACATAATCGGTCAGGTTGTACAAAATACGAATTTTACATTTGGTTATTAAGTTAATATACGATTTAAAAATCCTGTGGTATAGTAAGAATACAATTTGGCTTTGATTTGGAGGTTTTTACATGTCAAGTGTAACACTGAAAAGTGTATACAAAAAGTATGCAGGTGGCGTTGTAGCCGTCTCCGATTTCAACCTGGATGTAGAAGACAAGGAGTTTATCATCCTTGTTGGCCCTTCTGGATGCGGCAAGACTACAACCCTGCGTATGATAGCCGGTCTTGAAGAGATCACCGATGGAGAGCTCTATATAGACGGAAAGCTCTGCAATGATGTTCCGCCTAAGGAAAGAGATATTGCAATGGTTTTCCAGAACTATGCACTTTATCCTCATATGACAGTTTTTGACAACATGGCATTTGGACTGAAGCTCCGTCGTGTTCCTAAAGATGAAATCAAGCGTCGTGTCGATGAAGCTGCCCGTATTCTCGAAATCGAGCACCTTCTGGACCGTAAACCGGCTGCACTGTCCGGTGGACAGCGTCAGCGTGTTGCCCTTGGACGCGCAATCGTTCGTAACCCAAAGGTTTTCCTGCTTGACGAGCCCCTTTCCAACCTTGACGCTAAGCTCCGTGCACAGATGCGTACCGAGCTGACAAAGCTTCATATCAGACTTAACACAACATTTATTTACGTAACTCACGACCAGACAGAGGCTATGACGATGGGTACCCGTATCGTAGTCATGAAGGATGGTTTTGTTCAACAGATCGCAGCACCTCAATATCTGTATGAGTATCCCGCAAATCTCTTTGTTGCTACATTTATCGGTTCTCCCCAGATGAACACCATCAATGCAACGATCATAGATGAGGGCGGCGTTACTTACGTCCAGTTTGGAGATTCACGTATCGCACTTCCTGAAAGCAAGGGACGCAAGCCTGAAGTACTTGCTTACGCAGGTCAGGAAGTAATCATGGGAATCCGTCCTGAGAACATTCATGATGAAGAGATGTTCCTCAACATGTACCCAGATGCACTTGTTGATGCCGATGTTGAGGTTGTTGAGCAGATGGGTAACGAAAACTTCCTTTACCTCGTATGTGAAGGCAAACAGGTTACTGCACGTGTATCCAACCGTTCTACCGCTAAAAATGGCGATAAGATCAAGGTTGCATTCGACGTTTCCAAGATTCATCTGTTCGACAAAGAGACAGAGAAGACAATAACTAACTAGTTTATTTCTTAAATTTACTTGTTGTAATAAATCCCCGACAGGGCATGATTTGCCTTTGTCGGGGGTTTTATTGCAGTTTGCCGGCGAGGGCAAGTTATAATAGGACGATTCTACTTGATCAAACATTATTAGTAATTCTGTATAGACTGGGAAATGCCAATAAAATTATGAAATAACCGATGAAATGATATATTTGATGCTCTAATTCGAAAAAATATGGCAGGATTTAGCATTATACACCTCAAATTTTGATATTATGTAAAGTTTCACTTGAAAATTATATAAAAACAGGGTAATATAATAAGAGCTAAATAAAATGTGATGTGATTTTTCTTAATACATGTTTACATGACAGGAAAGAGGGGCAGCAATGTCAAGTAGGATATTCCAGGGAATGATACTGCAGCTTAAAGAGGCGACCAACCGAGTTATCGGTGTTTTGGACAATGCCGGAACAATAATAGCCTGCAGCGAACTGAGTATGATAGGGAAAAAGCGAGAAGCGGCTGCTTTGGAGCTGAACAATCCCAATGAAGGTATAGTACGACTTGACGGTTATACCTATAAAATTTTGTCGACCTTTGGCAATCACTTTGATTATGCAATCTTTTTGCAGGGAGAGGACGACTACGCCGAGAGCCTTGCAATAATGTCCGCTGTTGCTCTTAACGGCGCTAAGCAGTCACATGATGAGAAGCATGATAAGGCAACATTTATCAAAAACATCATCCTTGACAACATCCTTTCAGGAGATATCTATATTCGTGCTCGGGAACTTCACTTCCAGAGTAATGTTCCATATGTTGTACTGTTGATCAGGCAAGAGGACAAAACCGATCTTGCTGTGATCGACATCATTCAGAACATGTTTCCCGATCGTCAGCACGATTTTGTCATCAATGTCAGTGAGACTGATATCGCATTAGTAAAGCAAGTGCGGAAAGCTACAAGCACAAAAGAGTTGATCACTCTGGCTAAATCTGTCGAAGAAACGATCAATGCCGAACTGTACATAAAGACAGTTATCGGCATAGGAACCATTGCTCAGCATTTGCGCGATTTGGCAGGTTCTTTTAAGGCTGCACAAGTCGCTATCGATGTGGGTAAAGTTTTTGACACAGAGAAGAGCATTATCGCTTATGACAATCTTGGTATTGCTCGGCTCATATATCAGCTACCTACCACACTATGCGAAATGTTCCTGACAGAAGTATTTAAAAAGAACACAATCGACAGCCTTGACTCTGAGACTATCTTTACTATCAACAAGTTTTTTGAAAACAATCTCAACGTCTCAGAAACCTCAAGAAAGCTTTTCGTTCATAGAAATACACTTGTTTATCGACTTGAAAAAATCAAAAAGCTGACTGGTCTCGACCTTCGAGAATTCGACCATGCCATCATCTTCAAAGTTGCATTGATGGTACGAAAATATCTTGCAAGTAGGGAGACAAGGTACTGATGGTCCGATTCTCCGGAGTTCACATGACGTATGGCAACGGAACCAAGGCAATAAAGGGGATAGATCTGCGTATAAGCGACGGAGAGTTTGTCTTTCTTATCGGTCCTTCCGGTTCCGGCAAATCGACTATTGTGAAGATGATCACGGGTGAGCTCAGGCCTACCCAAGGCAGGGTCATCGTCAACGGATTTAATGTTGGCACTATACGCCAGTCGGTGATACCCAGACTTCGACGGACGCTTGGAGTCATCTTTCAGGATTTCAGACTGATAGAGAAGAAGACTGTTTACGAGAATGTCGCATTCGCCATGCGTGTAATAGGAGCCGGGCGTAAAAACATTCAAGAAAGAGTACCCGTAATTCTTGATCTTGTAGGCCTTGCGCATAAGGCACACAGATATCCGCATGAATTATCGGGCGGGGAGCAACAGAGAGTAGCTATTGCGCGTGCGTTGATAAACAATCCAAAAACTATTCTTGCGGACGAGCCAACGGGCAACTTAGATCCGGTACGCTCGCGAGAGATCATTTATCTCCTGGAAAAAATCAATAGTCTTGGAACTACAGTTATAGCGGTCACTCATGAGCGTGACCTGGTAAACAGTATGTCCAAGCGCGTGGTAGCTATCGACGGGGGAAGGATAATCAGCGACCAGACAGGTGGGTACTACGCGATATGAAAGGATATGATTTTTTCTACTTTTTGCGCGAAGGCGTAAAGAGTATATTTTTACACGGCTTTATGAGTTTCGCGGCAGTTAGTGTTATACTAGCATGTCTTATAATAATCGGGAGCTTTATGCTGTTGACCATGAACGTAAGTATGATCATTTCGGAAGCGGAGACTTCAACTGAAATGGTCGCATTTGTTGACGATACACTTTCACTGTCTGAAGCTCGTAGTATTGGCTCAAAAATCAACAGAATCGAAAACGTATCAAAATCTACATTTGTCTCAAGCGAAAAGGCTTTTGAAGAGTATGCTCAGGAGTTGGGTGAAGACAGCTATCTGCTCGAGGGATTTGAAGGAGAATCGATCCTCAGACATCGTTATCGTGTTTATATAGAGGATGTTTCGTTAACTTCGGAAACTGCCGAAAGGATTCGCAAAATACCGGGCATTGCCAAGGTCAATGCAAGCCTTGAAATATCCCAAAGCATTATGAACATGAAAAATGTTGTAAGTGCTGTTACATACATACTAGCGGCGATTCTTGTGGGAGTTTCTATTTTTATTATTTCCAATACAGTCAAACTGACAACATTTGACAGGCGCGAAGAGATCGCCATAATGAAAATGGTTGGTGCCACAAATGCGTTTATCCGCTGGCCCTTCGTGTTCGAGGGCTTTATTCTCGGCACATTAGGAGGAGCACTTGCCTTTGTTGGACAGTGGGCTATTTACAATTATGCTGTACAAAAAATATCTGAGTCATTATCGATCATCAACCTTATAAACTTTCAGACTATCGCTATACCAATGTTTATACTATTCCTTATATCCGGATTTCTTGTGGGGATAGGTGGCAGTGTACTTACAATTCGCAAGTTCATGCGTGTATAAGCCTAACAGATCTTATTTGCTACATATGGAGGTAATATGATGTCGGGTTCAAAGGTAAGGAAAATGGCCGGGATAATCGCGATTGTTTTAACCGCGCTCATTATACTTCCTTTCCTGGTTACGATCCTTAGCGGCAGTGCATCTGCCGCAGTAAGCGAAGCTGAGCTGAAGAAACTCAAAGAGCAGTCCTCTGCACTTTCAAAGGAAAGTAAGAAAATTGCCCAGGAACTAAAGAACGTTCGTGCCAGTAAGGCATCCGCAATCAAGGAAAAGAGCCTTATTGACAACCAGATATCAGTACTTGAACAGGAAATCGAGACCACTAACCTCATCATACAGAACTTAAGTGAGCAAATAGCAGCAAAAGAACAGGAAATCGCAGAGGCTGAACAAGAAGAAGCACGGGAATTCGAATTATTCAAAAAACGGATTCGTGCAATGGAGGAAAATGGTTCGGCGACATACATAGGTGTATTGCTAAAATGTGAGTCCTTTTCCGATTTGCTTTGTAAGACTGAAATGATAAGCGAGATAATTGAATATGACAAGCTTTTGATGGAGAGTTTAAAGGTTGCACGTGAGAGGATAGAGCAATCAAAAGCTGAGTTGGAAAGTGACAGGGCCGATCAGAGTGAGGCGCGCGAAGTCCTTCTATCACAAGTCGAAGCTCTTGAGGTAAAATACCAGGAGCAAAACGACATTATTAAAAGTCTTGAAAAAGATGAGGAAACTTTTGCTTCAGAGTATGAAGAAGCAATGAAAGAGATGGAGCGTGTCAACAAGGAAATCGCCAAAATGGCGGCTGAGTTGGCAAAGCAAAAAAAGTATGTTGGAGGAAAATATCTCTGGCCTACTCCCGGCTACTATAAAATAACATCTCCATATGGTAACAGATATCATCCCATCCTTAAGAAAAATAGTTTTCATAGCGGTATAGATATAGGTGCTCCAAAGGGAGCAAATATACTGGCATCCAATAGCGGCGAGATAATAGTTGCTGGTTGGAACAATGCCTATGGCAATTACGTTGTGATCAACCATGGAGGCGGACAGACCACCCTATATGCGCATATGTCCAAGATTTTGGTCAAGAAGGGACAGAATGTAAAGCGCGGAGATAAAATCGGTCTTGTCGGATCTACCGGATGGTCCACAGGCCCCCATCTACACTTTGAGATCAGTATTGACGGTAAGACAAAGAACCCAAAGTCTTATTTTCCTGACTAGTCTGTAAAGTGAATTGGTGCATAAAATGTCGATAATGCTTTACAATATATGAAATTCAAAAATTGCGTCGCATATTAGCGTAAGTTCAAAACTTATGACTTGGCAATGTCATAATTTCCATTATTTGATTCAATATTTTATTGTATTTTCAATCAAAATTAGCTATAATATTGCATCGTTGGAATATGCTGCGGCATTGCAATGCCACATTTTATACAGAAAGGCCCATTTGTTAGGTAGGCTACTGCCTGAGCGATGCTGCCCAAACATAAGCTTGCCCAAGCTCCACCGCTCGAGTGAAGTTGGGGCAAGTTTTGGTTACCACAGCTTGCTTTCGCATTTGAAAGGATTTGAACAAAATGAAAAAGAGATTTAATATTGCAACAATAATTGGATTGATGCTGTTGGTGGCAGCTGTTACCTTTACACTAACCTATTTGACAGTAGAGCGTCAGTTTCAAGAGCAATTGGCTGTGGAGGACTCAAGAGAGGACATCTTCAACAAACTCGGCAAGATCATAGATCTTATTGAAGAGATGTATGTCGGTGAATATGAGCTAGATGAGCTAATAGATGGAGCTGCTCATGGAATAATCGCAGCAACGGGCGATCGTTGGTCTTATTATTTGGATGAAGAAGACTTTGCGCGATATAAAGAAAATTTGATGAACCAGTATGTAGGTATCGGAGTTACAGTCAGCTTCGATATCGAAAAAAATGCCCTTGTTATTACCAAAGTGCATTCCGGTTCTCCTGCTGAGGCTGTTGGATTAAAGCCCAAGGATCTTATCATCGGTGTGAACGGCGAAAAGGTGTCCGATTTGGGTTATGAGGAGACCGTAAATCGCGTACGGGGAGAGGAAAACACACCTGTAACGATCGAGATCCAGCGCGGTGAGACTTTCATGACTCGTGAGATCATACGAAAGAGCTATCTATATAATCCTGTAAGCTCAAAAATCATAGCCGGGAATATTGGATATATAAAAATCGATAATTTTGACAGTCGTGTAGACGTCAGCTTTGAAGATGCCGTTGGCAAGCTCCAGGAAGCAGGAGTTGATGGTCTGATCTTTGATGTGCGGGGCAACCCCGGCGGTATGAAAAATGCTATGGTCAATATGCTGGACCTGCTCTGTCCCGAAGGTGTGCTTTTCACAATGCGGGACAAGAACGGAAACGTTTCAGTTGACTATTCTGCACCGGGCGAGGTTTCTCTACCTATGGTGGTGATCGTTGATCAAAACTCATATAGTGCTGCAGAATTTTTTGCAGCTGCCCTTCAGGAATACGGCAAAGCCGAAATTGTGGGTACAGGCACATTTGGAAAGGGATATTCTCAGATCACACTAGAATTAGGCGACGGCAGTGCTATCAATCTATCTACAAATGAATACTTTACTCCCAACGGGAAAAGTCTTATAGGCGTTGGCATTACCCCTGATCACTATGTAGAGCTCAACTTTGACGGAAACTTTATGCTTCTTGAAGAGGAGGAAGATAACCAGCTGCAGAAGGCTATTGAAGTAGTTGGCTTAGAAATCGCTCAAAGAGCTGAGCATGAACAACCATAATTAAAAACTGGGCTAACAATGTATTTGTATTAGTTTTTGATAATCATTGTTTTCTGAATTTATAAAACCGTCATTAAGCAAATATATACTGAATATACTTCAACGGGCATTGCGATTAAACAACCGAGGATATCGAGCATAAAAATATAGTGCAGGTATCAAGATATTGTGTTTTCTATATGCTCTTGAAAGTTGTCTAGTTGTACATTATCAAGAACTGGACAAAAGCCGGTGAAAGCTCAGACTACAGTGGGGTGAGATTTGGTTGTTTGCGCTAATAAGGACTCGACTCTGCGTAACGGCAAATCCCGTTGAACGTATACTGCGACACGTTTTTCTAACACGTGGCATTATTTTTGAAATAACGAACGCATTGGGAGTGCGCGCACTCGAATGCACAGTCGATATATATAAAGGTGAGGATTCTAAGAAAACATTGGCAAGGTGTGATAAAGCATTAAGCCTGATAGTTTCAAACGGAATCAGGACTGTTGTTGCGGCTGAAGATTTTCCGGTTGCCGACCTTAACGGGAGTTATAAGCTATCCCTTCCCGATGTTCGAAAGCTGTGGAGAAAGACAGCCGGAAAAATTGCTCTTTCTATTTCCGGTGAGGATGCTAAGTCTCTGTCTGTTGCCTTGTATGCTAACAGGGTAAACGCCGAACTCGATGGGGCTGTTCGATATTTGTTGCCCCGAACACGCCATCTTGCGATTTTCTGTGAAGGTCGGGGAGAGATATATGTTAAGGAGCTGTTGAGGGAATTCGGAATTGCAGTTCAGACTACTAACAGTGCTGCTGCAACAGCTGATATCCACCTATTATTCGATCCTCCCTCTGAACATTTAGAATTGAAGCAATCGGCTATAGCCGTAAAGTTATTCCTTGATGATAAATCAGAACCCTTCCCTTACCGCACTATATCTGATGTACAATATCGATGGCCCGACAACTTACCACGGATAAACGGGTATCCATGCAATCTTATACTTGCTGCTCTCAGTGAGACAGGTGCTATACGGGCCGATGAGTTAGATATTGAAAGGATATGGTTTGCAGAAAACAGGTCAAGCAAAGGTGCTTTAGAAACCGGAGATATATAAAATAAACTACGCACTATTATGGGAAGTATTTCCACTGTCTTATTGACAAAGCACTTTGTAGTCTTTATAATACTTTTTAATTAAAATATATAAGGCTTATCGCTTAGAAAGGAGCTTTACTATGGCTCAAAAGGTCTACAAGCTCACAAGAGAACGCTTCAACGAATTAGAAAATGAACTGCATTATGCTAAGACAGTCAGGGAGCGGGAGGTTGCCGAACAGATAAAGGAAGCCCGCTTCTTTGGCGACTTGTCTGAAAACAGCGAATATGATGAAGCAAAAAATGAACAGGGAAGCTCTATTCGCGTATTGCTGAAATTGAAGATGTGCTTGCCCATGCCGTCATAATCGACGATGCTTCAGATGACATCGAAACAGTGGGTACTGGATGTAAAGTGCTCATTGTAGATGAAGTAAGCGGTAAACAATACGAATATCAAATTGTCGGATCACAGGAAGCTAACCCGATTCAAGGCCGGATCTCTGATGAGTCACCCCTTGGCAAGGCATTGGTAGGCTCAAGGGTCGATGACATTGTAGAGTTTGAGGCCCCGGTCGGCATAATGCGTTATAAAATAGAGTCGATCTCAAGATGAGGTCATAAAAATTTTAGTTAAAGCCAGTGGCCTATGATGAAATGAGGTAAATGAAATTGCAGGAAGATACCAGGACAGAAATAACCGAAAATGAGGAAAAGGAGCTTTCTGAACTTTTGCAGATCAGAAGGGACAAGTTGTCACAGCTCCGCAAAGAAGGACTTGATCCATTCCTTGAAACTGTTTTTGATCAGACACACTGGTCTACAGACATAAAAGAAAACTTTTCACAGCTTGAAGGCACACAAGTGCGTGTCGCAGGGCGTTTGATGTCGAAGCGAGGTATGGGTAAAGTTTTGTTCTGCGACCTGGCAGACAAGAAAGGCACGATCCAACTTTACGCACGGGCGGACGATATGGACGCGGATGAATATGAACGCTTTAAGAAATTCGATATTGCGGATATAGTTGGAGTTGAGGGGGAAGTTTTCCGCACAAAACGCGGTGAGATATCTGTAAAGGTACAGACAATAAAGCTTCTCTCAAAGTCACTTCGTCCCCTGCCTGAGAAGTATCACGGCCTTAAGGACACCGATCTGCGCTATCGCATGAGATACCTCGATTTGATTGCAAATCCGGATGTTCGCAATACTTTTTATACACGCACAAAGATCATAAATACTCTACGAAACTCCATGATCCGTCAGGGCTATATCGAGGTTGAAACCCCTGTCTTGCATAACCACGCTACAAACGCAGCCGCCCGACCATTTAGAACACACCATAACACACTTGACATAGATATGGTATTGCGGGTAGAGCTTGAGCTCCACCTAAAACGTTTGATAGTTGGCGGATTTGAGCGGGTGTTTGAAATCGGTCGAATATTCCGAAACGAAGGTATGTCCCCAAAACATAATCCGGAATTTACCATGATGGAGATGTACGCAGCGTACACTGACTATCATGGTATGATGGAGCTGTGCGAAAATTTGTTTAACGACGTTGCGCAGGAAGTGCTGGGGGGCAATAAACTAGTATATCAAGGCGTTGAAATCGATCTCACAACACCATGGCGTAGAATGACCATGATTGAGGCGGTGCGCGAGTACGCAGGTGTTGACTTCGACCAGATCCAGACAGATGAAGAAGCAAAAGCGATCGCAGATGAACGTGGCATTCACTATGAGGATGAACACAAGCGAGGGGATATAATCAACCTGTTCTTTGAGGAGTATGCGGAGGACAAGCTGATCCAGCCCACTTTTATTTGCGATTATCCGATTGAAATATCGCCGCTAGCCAAAAAAACAAAGTATGACCCACGCCTGACTGAACGCTTTGAGGTATTTATTTACGGTAGAGAAATGGGCAATGCATTTACTGAGCTAAATGACCCCATCGATCAAAGGGAGCGCTTTATCGAACAGGCAAAGAAGAAGTGCATTGAAGGCGAATTTGAAATCGACGAGGACTTTGTGCTCGCTATGGAATATGGCATGCCTCCTACTGGGGGGATGGGACTGGGTATCGACAGGATGATCATGCTCTTTACTGACAGTCCTTCAATTCGCGATGTCTTGCTGTTCCCGACAATGAAGCCAATCGTCTGATTTCAAAAGTATTTAGGCTCAATAGTTTGCGTCTCAAGGTAACATTTATCTGATTTCAGCTACAATTAGTCAGCTGAAGTTGTGAGCGGGATTTGAAAGGGGGTCGGCAAATGGAAAGCAAGAAGGTGAACCCAAAAGAGAACCCAAAGGCTCGTAGGGGATTTGGATACTGGTTTAAAAATGTTTTCATTTACCACTATCTAAAACCAACCATTTTAGGAGCTATAGTCCTACTCATTGCTGCTTATATCATTTACGACATTAAAAATGTTGTAATACCGGATTTAACGGTCGTTGTCGGCGGAATAGACATATTGCGTGAAGAAGATATGAGTGAAATCAAAGCAGTAATTGAGGATGAGATAGGAGACGCAAACGGGGATGGGACCGTCGTTGTAAATTTTGACATATATACAGTTACTCTGGATAAAGCTGACGAATACGGGAAGCAAAATCTAGAAGCTCTGGACTTGTCGATATTGGCAGATCCCGACAGGATATTCTTTATCCTTGATGAGGAACTAACTTCCCGTTACGAGGCTGATTTCTTTGAAAAACTTGCAGATTATGATATCTCTACAGATGAAGATCCCTTTTACAGGGTAAACGACTTGCCGATATTTCAACGCATGCTTGTTGTGGACACAAACTACTATATGTGTCTGAAAGGGATGAGGATCTCCGATAAAGACGACCCTGAATATGTCCAGAAATATGACTTAGCTGCCCGTGTAATGAAGCGATTGATCAACGAAGAGTAGTTAATATGCACTGACTGTGAGCAGGCCTCAGTTCCGGCTTTCCGGGAGAGGGCCTGCTTCATTTGAAACTTAAAATAATACCAATTAGTGGAAATGAGTGATGGTATGGAGATTTATCGAGTAACAAGCAGACGTAACCCCTTGATCGTTGAAACTGTTAAGCTGCTTTCCAATACAATATACCGTAAACAATCAAAATTGATTGCAGCCGAGGGCACAAAGCTCCTTGATGATGCCTTGACCAGTGGGGTGGAGGTTGAGTTGGCAGTAGCTTCTGAGAATATTGAGCTAAATCTAAAGGAATCCCGGATAAAAAAGCTTATTGTTGTACCCGAGCAACTTTTCAAATCTATCTCAACTCAAAAAACACCCCAGGGAGTTATTTTTTTCTGCAGACGTCCCGAGATGCCACAAAAGCTTGAATACGGGAGTTATATCGTATTAGATGGCGTACAGGATCCGGGAAATGTTGGCACTGTTATCAGGACTGCAGCGGCATTTGGTTTATGTGGTGTGATGATTTGTGGTTCATCGGCTGATCCATTTGGACCTAAAGCAGTGCGAGCATCTATGGGTGCAATATTCCGTGAGGCTGTATATGTAATGGAACACAAGCAACTTTTTGCTACCTTTAGTAAAATGGGCATACCACTTGTTGCAGCTATGCCTGCAGGGAATGCTTTGGACATACGGGAGTTAGGAACAGATCCCGTAGCCATTGTTATAGGTAGTGAAGGACAGTGGTGTGAGCTCAGAGGTATTAGAGAAATGCTCAGCTTCCGTTACAATACCAATGGCACAAGGAACCGAGTCTCTAAACGCTGCTGTGGCAGCTGCCATCTTGCTTTGGGAAATATCTAGGAAAAAAAATATAGGTAAAGCTTTTTACCGAGTTAGTGTGTCTACAAATAAAATATAATTATTTAAAAAGCATATTCCGGAATCATACCTGTCATCTCCGGAAAACGATATAAATTTGAGGAAGAGAGAAAAATAAGATGAATCTGCATTGGATATGGCTGTCTTCTTTGAAGTTAGGTACTGCGAAGAAAATCCGGCTCTTGCGTCATTTTAAGTCGATAGACTTACTGTACCATGCTTCATGCGAAGACTACATGGCATCAGGCATTGTAAGGGAATCTAACTTAAAGTCGCTAAATGATAAAAATCTGGATGGCGCTGAAAAAATCAAGGAAAAATGTATTAAAGCCGGTGTTCAAGTACTTACCATTGAAGACAATGCTTACCCCGAAAGACTTGCAAATATTGACGATGCACCGGTTGTGTTGTATTATAAGGGGACACTGCCATCCTTTGACAAAGAACCTGCTATAGCAGTGGTAGGTTCACGAAATCACACAATTTACGGACAGATGACAGCAGAACGCCTTGCATATGAAATGTCCATATGTGGTGCACATATTGTCTCAGGTATGGCAAAAGGTATTGATGCCGCTGCACATCGTGGCGCACTGCTTGCTGATAAGCCCACCACTGCAGTGTTCGGGTTGCGGACCCGACAACATATACCCTAAGGTCAATAAAAACATTTATGAAGAAATATGCGTAAGGGGATGCATATTGTCCGAGTATCCGCCGGGCACTCCTCCGCTTTCGTATCATTTCCCGGAACGAAACCGAATTGTCAGCGGACTGAGTGTAGGTGTTTTGGTGATCGAGGCGGGGCTAAAAAGCGGAGCACTTATCACGGCACGTCTTGCTGCAGATCAGGGACGCGATGTTTTTGCGGTTCCAGGCAATATAGATGCTCCCGAAAGTGCGGGGGGAAACAGTCTTATTCAGAGTGGAGCAAAGCTCGTGACGCGAGGCTGGGATGTATTATCTGAGTTCACTGAGTTATTTCCTGACAGTCTCGTTGAAAGCATAAACAGTCTGGAATTAGCATATACGAAAACAACGGGCAACCCAAAGCCTGATAGATTTGAACCTATCTTGGCTGACCGTTCCGGCACGAGAGAAGGAAGTGAGGGTGCTGTCACAGACTCTCTGAATAATTTGGATAAAATACCAAAAAGTTTAGAATATTTGAAAAAAGACTTTACAGAACAGCAGATGCAGATTATATTGTCATTAGCAAAAAGGCCAATGCATCTTGATCAAATCATCGAGGAATGTAATTTGACAGCTGCACAGGCACTTGCGCAATTGACGATTCTTGAAATAAAAGGCGCTGTTACTCAGCTGCCGGGTAAGAGGTTTTCAGCTAATAGTACGATTTAACCAGGAAGGATTTGAATAAATGGCAGATTTGGTTATTGTTGAATCTCCAGCAAAAGCAAAAACGATTGAAAAATATTTGGGACGTGGATACAAAGTAGAAGCGTCCATGGGTCATCTTAGAGATTTGCCCAAATCAAAACTTGGTGTGGATATTGAAGCAGGATTCGAGCCTAATTACATTCCAATAAAGGGCAAGGAAGACAGGATACGCCTGCTCAAGGAAGCGGTCAAAAACAGCGATAAAGTCTACCTTGCAACAGACCCCGACCGCGAAGGAGAGGCAATATCCTGGCACTTAAAGGAACTGCTTGAAATACCGGACGAAAAGGCATACCGTGTTACATTTCATGAAATCACAAAAAACGTTGTGGTGGAGGCAATCAAAAATCCAAGACCAATAAACACCGACCTTGTGGACGCACAGCAAGCCCGTCGTATTCTTGATAGGATAGTAGGTTATAAGTTAAGCCCTCTGCTTTGGCGGAAAGTACGAAGAGGGCTTTCAGCCGGTCGTGTACAATCAGTGGCTACACGCATAGTTGTTGACCGCGAAAATGAAATTCGTGCATTCGTTCCAAAGGAATATTGGAGTCTTGAGGCTGAGCTTTCCTTTGAAAAATCACATAACTTTACCGCTAAATTCGTCGGTGATAAAAACGGTAAGATCGAACTCAAAGACGAAGAGCAGACACGCAATATTATGGACACTGTCTCCGGTGCTGCATTTGTCGTACATTCCGTAAAAAATGGACAAAAGAAGCGCCAACCGTCTCCGCCCTTTATAACATCTACATTGCAGCAGGAAGCGTTCCGGAAGCTAAATATGCAGTCGCGTCGTACGATGTCAGTTGCGCAACAATTATATGAGGGAATCGATCTAGAAGAACATGGAACGGTGGGTCTGATAACATACATGAGAACCGATTCATTGCGCCTGTCTGATGAAGCCGTCGCTGCTGTAAGAGAATTGATAGCAAGCCGATACGGTAAAGAATATCTACCTAAAGCACCAAGAAAATACAAAGGAAAAAACAACTCCCAGGACGCCCATGAAGCAATCAGACCAGCTGATGTCACCATTACGCCGGAGAGCATTCAAAAGGATCTTACACCCGACCAATTTAAGTTATACAAATTGATTTGGAGTCGCTTCGTGGCTTGTCAGATGGAAAATGCACTTTTTGATACCCAGTCTGTCGATATTGAAGCTGCCAATTACATCTTCCGTGCTAACAGTCAACGTATGCGTTTTTCCGGATTTATTTCGGTGTACGAGGAAGGCAAAGATGATCCTGAAGAGGAGAAGGTGGCAACGCTGCCTGCTCTATCTGAGGGGAACAAACTTGATCTTATAAACTTGAAACCTGAACAGCATTTCACGCAGCCTCCCCCGCGGTTTACAGAAGCTACTCTGATAAAGGCGTTGGAGGAAAACGGAATTGGTAGGCCATCCACCTATGCACCGATCCTTTCCACCATACAGGAGCGTGAATATGTTCGCAAGGAAAAAAGAAACCTGCAGCCAACACCCCTTGGAGAAGTAGTTACCGACTTAATGAAAAACAACTTCAGCGATATAGTAGATGTAGCCTTCACTGCAAAAATGGAGGAGAGTCTAGACCAGGTAGGCATGGGTAAAGAGGCTTGGAGAGATATCCTTGCACGCTTCTACAAACCTTTCGCCGAAGATTTAGATCATGCCGAGCAAAATCTCGAACGTATCAAGGTTCCGGACGAAGAAACAGATGTGATTTGCGAAAACTGTGGAAGTAATATGGTGATTAAGAGCGGTAGATATGGGAGATTTCTCGCATGCCCTAAATACCCTGATTGTAAAAATACAAAACCTATCACTGAACCGACTCCCGGTTTATGCCCCAAATGCGGGGGAACAATACTCAAGCGGAAGTCTAAGAGAAATTACACTTACTATGGTTGTGAGAAAAATCCGACCTGTGATTTTATGACGTGGGATGTTCCGGTTGCTGACAACTGTCCGGAATGTGGTAAAACAATGTACAAAAAATCCGGACGAGGGATGCGGAAGCCATTTTGCGCAAACTCCGAGTGTGTCAACTTCCTACCGGAGGATCAGCGGGGATACAGAAAGAAGACTTCCGAAAGTGAAGATGGGGATAGCGAGAATAAAGAAGAAAAGACTAAGAAAAGCAATAAGAAGTCAAAGTCTGACTCGGATACTGTTTCCAATAAAGAGAAATCAGAGGACAACGGGACAGAGTCAAAGGGGAAAACCGCAAAAGCAAAAAAGGAGAAGTCAGCCAAGAAGGCGAAGTAAAAGAGGTGGGACTAAATGTCATCAAATGTGCCGACTGTCACAGTTATAGGCGCCGGCCTTGCAGGCAGTGAAGCAGCATGGCAGCTTGCAGAGGCCGGGATCGACGTTGAGCTATGGGAAATGAAGCCATCAAAGATGACTCCGGCACATAGCTATGAGGGGTTCGGTGAACTTGTCTGCTCTAACTCGCTCCGAGGTGCCGGCCTTGAAACAGCGCCGGGACTACTTAAGGAGGAGCTGCGTCGTTTTGGATCGTTGATCATAAAGTGTGCGGATGAAAATAGGGTCGATGCTGGAGGAGCGTTGGCAGTTGACCGCATAGCTTTTTCGGATGCCATTACCAAACGTATTTTAGCTCATCCCAAAATTCGTATCGTCAGTGAAGAAGTTAAAAAAATTCCAACGGCTCGACCGGTCATCATTGCAACAGGACCATTGACAGCCGACTCACTTGCCTCATCGATACTTGACTTTTTTGACGGTGAGGATGCACTCAGCTTCTATGATGCTGCAGCTCCCATAGTGAGATTTGATTCGATCGACATGTCAAAGGCATTCTTCGCGTCACGATATGGAAAGGGGTCGGCTGATTATATAAATTGTCCAATGACTTCTGATGAGTATATGGCTTTTCATAGTGAGCTTGTCAACGGTAGACAGGCGCCCATGCAGGGCTTTGAAGACGACAAAGTATTTGAAGGCTGTATGCCCATTGAGGTGATGGCAAGACGTGGCCTTGACACCTTGCGCTATGGTCCATTAAAGCCGGTGGGACTTGTTGATCCAAAGACCGGTCAAAGGCCATATGCAGTAGTTCAACTACGCCGGGATAACCGCGAAGGAACCCTTTATAATTTAGTTGGATTCCAAACCCATCTCGCTTTTGGTGAGCAGAAACGTATTTTCTCGATGATACCTGCCCTCGAAAAAGCTGAGTTTGAGCGATACGGTGTAATGCACCGCAACACATTCATTAACTCCCCAAAACTCCTGACCAGATTCTTCGAGTCGCGCATAGACAAGGACGTTCTTTTTGCCGGTCAAATTACCGGTGTAGAAGGATATATCGAGTCGACAGCGTCCGGCTTATACGCAGCCATCAACCTGGCCAGAAGGCTGAAGGGCGAGCCTCTGATCGAGCTGGAGGAAGACACGGCTATTGGAGCACTGTCACTTTACATCAGTGGGGGCTCCGAGTCGGATTTTCAGCCAATGAATATCAATTTTGGTCTAATGAGGCCATTGGAGGTCAAAATAAAAAAGAAACGCGAACGCAACCTGGAGATAAGCCGGCGTTCGCTAAAGACAATTGAAAGGCTAAGGAGTGTTACAAATGAAGATCATCGTTGACGTTATGGGAGGGGACAACGGATCTAGCGCCTTCGTTAAAGGGGCATTAATGGCTGCTGAGGAATTCAATGTAGGGATCTGCCTTGTAGGCAGGGGGGACGAAATCCTTGAAGCCCTCCGCGATGAGGGACACGATGACATTCCGCAAGGTATTGAGATCTCACATGCCTCCGAGGTTATAGAGATGGAGGATGACCCGTCGACAGTGGTGAGGATGAAGAAGGATTCTTCAATGATTACAGGACTGAAATTGCTTGCCGAGGGTTATGGCGATGCATTTGTTTCAGCAGGAAATACCGGAGCTCTGCTGTCAGGGTCAACACTTACAGCGAAAAGGATCCGAGGGATTCGCAGGGCTGCTCTCGCGCCAATAATACCTACACTTAAGGGTAAATCGATCCTTATAGATTGCGGAGCGAATATTGAATGCACATCGGAATATCTATTGCAATTTGCTTATATGGGTTCCGGCTATGCGGAACATATTCTTGAAATTCCCAAACCGCGGGTAGGTCTATTGAATATCGGAGTTGAAAAAAACAAGGGGACACAGCTACAGCGGGAAACTTACATGCTTTTGACAGATGCTTCCGAAAGCGGACGTATAAACTTTGTCGGCAATGTTGAGAGCCGGGATATAATGCTTGGTGTATGTGATGTGGTAGTTACAGATGGATATTCCGGGAACATATTCCTGAAAACCATGGAAGGTATGGGGATCATGTTCATAGATATGCTTAGGAATCTCTTTGGCAAAAGCACGAAGACCAAGCTTGCTGCTCTGATGGTTCAGGACGGGATAAGGGACATGAGGAAGCTTATGGACTACAACGAGACCGGTGGAGCTCCACTTCTTGGAATTTCAAAACCGATTATCAAGGCACACGGGTCTGCAAAAGCTTATACCCTTCGATCTGCAATAAAACAGGCGATAATGTATGTCAATTCAGGGATCATAGAAGATATAAAATCGAATATTGACTATATGCGTGTAGATAACCCAGCAAAGTCGTCTGAATCTGAAAATATATCGAAATAGTCAAATCTACTTGACAAGGAATATAAATCTGCATATTATTCTTTTTAGAGGTCTGCAGCTTTTAGAACACTGCCTAATATCGGTACTTGTACGGACCTCACAACATAGAAGTGAATCGAATTTGGGGAGGTGACATACATGGTATTTGAAAAGGTAGCAAAGATGCTTGCCGAACAGTTTGGTGTCGATGAGAGCACAATAACGATGAAAACTAGCTTTGAAGAAGATCTGGGTGCTGACTCGTTGGATATTGTAGAACTTACAATGATGATTGAGGAAGAGTTCGATCTGGGTGAGATCGAAGATGGGGATCTGGAGGTCTTGAAGACTGTCGGTGACGTCGTTGAATTGATTACATCAAGAAACCAAGAGGATTGACAAGTATAGAAAGCGTCTCCGGTTTGAAACCGGAGACGCATTTACAAATTAAGTGACTATATTTATAGAAAACAAACGGGGTGTCAACGTGATCGAATTTGAGGAGATCATTGGTTACAAGTTTAAGGACAAATCCCTTATCAGGACATCAATGACACACAGCTCATATGCAAACGAGAATAAGGGCTCGGGAGTTCGCAGTTATGAACGACTGGAGTTCTTGGGGGATGCTATTCTGGGTTTTATCACTGCAGAATTTCTATTCCGCAACAGGAGAAATGCAGAGGGCGATCTGACTAAAATGCGCGCAGGTATAGTTTGTGAGGCTAACTTGGTGCGGGTAGCTGAGAAACTAAGTATAGGGAAATTTTTGTTGCTTGGTAAAGGTGAAGAGCAATCCCAAGGCAGAAAAAGGCAGTCTATTCTTGCGGATGTTGTGGAGGCCATAATTGGAGCAATATATATCGACAGCGGGATCGACGAAGCAAGAAAATTCATAGAAAGGTTCATTCTGTCCGATGCGGCGGATGTAAGCCCAGCTTCGAGCAGGGACTATAAAACAGAACTCCAGGAATTGATCCAGCGTGTAAGAGACAACTCGCTAGGCTACCAACTAGTGGCTGAAAGCGGTCCCGACCACAACAAGACATTTGAAATTGAGGCCTTAGTCAATGGAAAGCCGGTGGGGAGAGGTAAAGGACGATCAAAAAAAGAGGCGGAACAGGCAGCGGCAAGGGATGCATTGAAACGTATCGGTAAGAGAGGTATAAAAGGATGAAACCACGACGATCGATAATACCCATTTTTATTCCGCACCTGGGTTGCCCCTGTAGGTGCGTATTTTGTAATCAACATTCAATAACGTCTGTGGACGACCACAATACTCTCAATGATACTGCTCTCACAGCTCAAATATGCACCGATAAATCACATAACATAGACAGGCCAGCTTCTAAAGTTAGGACACAGAATATTATGCCGGATCCCTCTGAGATTGGAATGTTGATAGAAGAGGGTATTAAAAAGTCGGGCAAGGGAGCTGAGCTGGCATTTTACGGTGGAAGCTTTACAGCTATATGTCCGGATTTAAGAAGGTCATATCTGGAAGCTGCCCATCCTTATGTCTCCCGGGAACTGATCAAGGGCATAAGGATTTCTACGCGTCCTGACGCAATAGACGATGACATTCTTCATCAGCTATGGTATTTCGGCGTTCGCACAATCGAACTTGGAGCTCAGTCTATGGACGATCAGGTTCTACAGTTGTCCAAACGCGGGCATACCGCTGCCGATACTGTAAATGCAGCACGGCTGGTGCGTCAAATGGGATTTTCACTTATACTTCAGATGATGGTGGGTCTACCCGGTGAAACAGCCGACTCTCCAATGTCAACTGCACGACAGCTTGCAGCCCTTCAACCGGATGGAGTAAGAATATATCCAACAGCCGTTCTCGGGGGAACAGAGCTTGAGCTGATGTGGAAAAAAGGAGGATATTCTCCACTTTCATTTGAGCAAGCGGTCGATATCTGCGCCGATCTTATCAGTTTTTTTGATTCAAGAGGGATTTCGATATTGAGGGTTGGATTGAACCCCTCGGAGGACCTTTCCGGTGAGATACTCGCAGGCATATATCATCCCGCTTTTGGAGACTACTGCAGATCAAGACTTGTTTATCGAGCTACACGGCAACTACTTTCCGATATAATGGAGGATGGATACATCAGGGCCGGGGCAATTGCGGTATTTAGGATCGATCGTAAGCATTTATCTTTATTCGTGGGGCAGCATCGTTATAATATAAAGAAGCTTATGGATGATTTTGAACTCGATGGAATCAGTGTACTAGATGAAGACTCTGTATCCGTCACTAACTATAGAAAAAGGATGAATGGGGCTGACAAAATATACTCCTTTGCTTCTACCTTTAATGCTGATGAGATGTTGTCTGTTGACGGCTGGACACCAGTAAACAATAAAGAATTGGTAGTCGGCTCTCAAGTTGTGGTTGAATTCCTTGGCATTTATTGATAAAATTATATGTCCGAAAAAATACGTGGGGTGTATACTTTGTATTTAAAATCGTTGGAGATGAGGGGTTTTAAGTCATTTCCGGATAAGACCGTTCTTACATTCGGCGAGGGAATCGCTGCAATCGTTGGTCCTAACGGAAGCGGAAAATCGAATATAGCTGATGCCATCCGTTGGGTTCTCGGTGAACAATCCACGAAGACGCTCCGCGGAGCAAGAATGGAAGACGTCATCTTTGGAGGTACTCAAAGCCGGGGGCCTGTTGGATATGCTGAGGTTTCACTAATACTAGACAACAGCGACCACGCTCTCCCCATAGACGCAGTAGAAGTCATGGTCACGCGAAGGTATTATCGCTCGGGAGAGAGCGAATACTACATAAACAAGTCCTCAGTCAGGCTTAGGGACATTCACGAGCTGTTTATGGATACCGGTCTTGGCAGGGATGGCTATTCAATAATTGGGCAGGGCAGGATTGACGAGATCCTGTCCGTTAAAAGTACGGACAGGCGTGAGATATTCGAGGAAGCTGCTGGCATATCTAAGTTTCGTTACCGAAAAGAGGAAGCTGAGAGAAAACTCACTGCCACAGAATCAAATCTCGTAAGAATAAATGATAAGATAAGTGAACTTGAGCTGAGCGTAGGGCCTCTTAAAGAGCAGGCGGAAAAGGCTGAAAAATATTTGGAGTTCAGAGACGAGCTACGGGTTCTTGAAGTGTCTGTGTGGCTTGCCAACCTTGAAAAGATCAAGACTAACGCTGAAGAAGTCCGACAGAACTATGCTGACGTGACAAAACAGCTTGAACAGGAGAAGTTGCAGCTTGAAGACCTTTACCGCAGGTCTGAAGAGCTATCCGAAAAAATGCGGCTCAAAGACACCGAAATTGAATCAAGTAGAAATGAGCGAAGTCGGTTGGAAGAGGAACTAGCCGACATAGAAAGCGATATTGCAGTCCTTGATTCCACTAAGAAAAACATACATGAAAATATCAGTCGTCTTGAGGAAGAGATTGCCGAGCAAACAGGACGTGCAAATAATCTGGATATACAGATCGAGAACAGTGAACAACGAATTGAGCTCATAGAGCAGAAGTTGATCGATATTGACCAGGAAATTCAGAAACTTGAACAGGAAAGTCAACGAATTTCCGGCTCTGCATATGAAATGAGTCACCGCATTGAT
Source organism: Eubacteriales bacterium (assembly GCA_050950785.1). Classification (GTDB taxonomy): domain Bacteria; phylum Bacillota; class Clostridia; order Oscillospirales; family JAAYOS01; genus JAAYOS01. The sequence continues at coordinate 78,511 of JBMNIG010000025.1, forward strand.
GCTCTCGGCGTTAGAGCAATTGCGGAAGAAAACGCTGCAAACAGCTTACGAATGGAGCTAAAAGCGCTGGAGTCCACCTCAACTGAACTAGAGCATCGCAGGGAGGGTCTAAATCAGGATCTTACTACCAGAGAGGAAATAACTCAGACTCTTGTCAAGCAGCGTGCTGAGGCGGAAGCGATCCTATCACAAGAAAAGGAAAAAGCACAATCCCTTAATAATGTCATCTCCGGTTATGAGATCAGACTGCAGAACCGACAGAAGAAGCTTGAATCTGTAAGCAAAGAGTACAACAGACTAAGTATGGAATTGCGTGCAAAACAAGACCGTATAAAGCTCTTGACAGACATGGAGCGCGACTACGGCGGATTTTCGCGTGCTGTCAAACTTGTGATGCAAGCCAGTGAAAGGGGAATGCTAACGGGTGTCCGCGGTCCACTTTCCAAGCTTATCAAGGTAAGGGACGAACACGCCATTGCTATCGAAACAGCTCTTGGAGCCGGCCTTCAAAATATAGTTGTAAACAGTGAGCAAGACGCGAAGGCAGCAATAAATATGCTAAAACGCAGTGACGGTGGACGTTCTACTTTTCTCCCAATATCAGCAATACGTGGACGGAAATTAGATTTTAGGCTTGAAGGTCAAAAGGGCTTTATAGGTATCGCTAGTGATCTTGTCCTCTCTGACGATGAATTTCGTGATATTGTTGAGAATGCCCTCGGACGCACAGCTATTGTGGACAACCTTGATAGCGCCATTGCTATTGCAAAAAAGCATGGGTATAGATTTAGGATAGTCACACTTGATGGTCAGGTTGTCAACGCCGGTGGATCGATGACTGGTGGCAGCAGTTCCAATAATACCGGTATCCTTGTACGGGCTAATGAGCTTGAGAGGCTGAAAAATGAAATCGGCGTTACAAGAGAACAACTTGGACAGGCTGAAAGTGACTTGAATGAAATCAAGCGGGAAGTCACAGCCGCAGAATATGAGGTTGAAGTCGCAAGAAATGAGCGTCGTCTTGCCGAGGACAGCGTTCTGAAGGCAGAAGGGCAGTTGTCAGTTCTGACAAGTAGAATAGACAACAGCCGACAGATAGAAGAGAATATAAAGCAGGAACTTAGCATCATCGAAAACAGGCTGTCAGGAAACGCAAACACTTTAAGTGAGCTAAGTGATAAAATTCAGCTGCACGAAGAGAATAGAAAAGAACTCCTTGCCGAAATAGACAAAATACGCAGCGGGCATGAGGAGCTGGAAAACGCCAAGGGAGAGCTGACTGAGAAGGCATCGCAACTTCGTGAGGAGAGAAGCGGATACATCGGCGAACAGCAAACACTTCTCAAAAGCATACAGGAGCTGCAGCAGCTCAAAGAACACTTTTCGGCGGACAGCGAGAAGCGTCAATCATTTATTGACAACTATAAGGAAAGAATAAACGCAATTGAAGCTGAGCTTGCTCAAAAAGCCTCGGAGGCTGAAAGCTTGAAAGAGGAATGCAACAGTGTACGCAACCGTATAGTGGTGTTGACAAACGCCAAACTGGAAATCGAGGCTGAACGAGTTGAGGCTGACAGGAAGGGTAAGGAAAGTAACGAAGTTATTTTACGCCTTCAGCATGAGCAGGGCCGTTTAGAGCAAAAAAAGAACGAGGCGGACATTTACGAACAGCAGATAATCGACAAACTATGGGACACCTATAGTCTTACAGGGTCTACAGCAAAAGCAATAGCTGTAGAGATAGAATCTATGAGCTCATCAAACAGGCGGATTTCTGAACTGAAGCGGGAAATGTCAAAGTTGGGTGATGTGAATATAGGTGCCATTGAGGAATACAAGCGCATATATGAGCGATATGATTATCTCACAACACAACGGGACGATGTGGAAAAGGCAAAGAGTGAATTGGTAGGTATTATAACCGACATAACTACCCAGATGAAGGAGATTTTCGGTGCCAAGTTCAAGGAGATCAACGAAAGTTTTTCTGAGACCTTTTTGGAAATCTTCGGAGGCGGACGTGCCTGCCTGGAACTCGAAGACGAAGATGACATACTCAACTGTGGCATAGATATTCGTGTACAGCTCCCGGGCAAATCGCTAAAAACCATCACACTGCTTTCAGGTGGTGAGAAGTCGTTTATTGCAATTGCTTTGTACTTTGCCATCCTCAAAATAAGACCTACACCTTTTTGTGTACTTGATGAGATCGACGCTGCCCTGGATGATGTCAATGTCCTCCGGTTTGCAAAATATTTGCATAAGCTCGTGGATAATACACAGTTCATTTTAATAACCCATCGCCGCGGGACGATGGAGGAGTGTGACATCCTTTACGGTGTTACAATGGAGGTGTCCGGCGAATCGAAGATATTGGCACTCAATATACAGGATGCTGAAAGGGAATTGGGTATAAAAGCGATATGATCCATATAAGCCATGCAATCTAAACAGCTGACCTAAATGACCCAACTGATCCAACCACCTCATAATCACAAACAACTGATCAAAAACCCGATCAAAACATAAAACCCAAATAACTCATATTGCCATTTAGGTATTAAGATCCGTATAATGCTATAATACTTAAATAAGTTTTTACTATAACTATTAACTAAGGAGAAGGCTCACATGTCTTTCTTTGATAAAATAAAAAAAGGACTCACAAAAACTAGGCAGGCGGTTACCGGACAACTCGAACAGATATTCAGTGATTTCCGAAGAGCCGACGAATCTTTCTTTGAAGAGTTAGAGGAGACTCTAATATTAGGCGATATCGGTGTTGGTACTTCCCTTGAAGCTGTAAAAAGGCTTAGAGAAGTGACAAAGCAGAAAAAGCTCAATGATCCTTCCGATATCAAGGCGGCACTTGAAGATATTTTGACCGAGATTCTTTTGAATGATGGTAATAAGGACGAAGACATATTCAACATAGATATACAACGCAGGTCGGAAGAAAATCAAATCAAAGTCGTACTTGTTATAGGCGTAAACGGAGTTGGAAAAACTACTACAATCGGTAAGTTGGCTGCTAAATTAACAGAACAAGGCAATAAGGTCCTCCTCTGTGCTGCCGATACATTCAGAGCTGCTGCTGCAGATCAGCTTGAAATATGGGCAAACCGTGCAGGCGCAGACTTGATACGTCAAAGTGAAGGGGCCAATCCTGCCGCTGTTGTATTTGATGCCTGCGCAGCCGCAAAAGCCCGCGGTTGTGACTACCTGATATGTGATACTGCCGGGAGGCTGCACAACAAGCAGAATCTAATGAATGAGCTGGCAAAGATCAGTCGCGTTATTGACAAGGAGTTGCCACAAGCTAAACGGGAAACGCTATTAGTGATCGATGCAACCACGGGACAAAACGGTTTGATTCAAGCTAAACAGTTCAAAGATATAGTTGACGTAACTGGTATCGTTCTGACTAAGCTGGACGGCACTGCAAAAGGCGGCATAGTTATAGCTATAGCAGACGAACTTGGTATTCCGGTTCGCTATGTGGGAGTCGGAGAAAGCGTTGATGATTTGATGCCATTCGATGCACGTGAATTTGTTCATGCACTGCTTGCGTGAATGGAGTGTAAAAGGAAGTAAGTTTGATGAAAATGGTAGCTGCTACAAATAATAAAGGCAAGCTCAATGAGTTGGTTTCTATACTTTCAAAGCTGGGTATCGAAGTGATAAGCCTTGAAGAGTCGGGCTATTATGAGGAAATCGAAGAAAACGGCAAGACTTTTGAGGAAAACGCGCTTATCAAGGCAGAGGCTGTAATGCGGGTAACCGGTCTTGCGGCAATCGGAGACGATTCCGGTCTTGAGATAGACGCATTGAACGGCGAGCCCGGGATATATTCTGCACGGTATGCCAAACCCGGCCTGCGGAAGAAAACCGTATTGGACAAGCTGCGCGGTGTACCGGAAGAAAAACGCACTGCTCGCTTTGTTTGTGCAATAGCATGTGTTTTGACTAACGGTGAGAAAATTATAACAAGGGGCATATGCGAGGGGAAAATACTCAACGAATGCCGCGGGGAAGGCGGATTTGGCTACGATCCTATTTTTTATGTGCCGGAGTATCGTCAGACCTTTGCGGAAATGCCTACGGAACTTAAAAATCGGATATCCCACAGGGCGAGAGCGATCCAGCTCATGGCTGAAAAACTGAAAGGAAGACTAAAAGATGCTGTCATCTAAAGATCGTGCAAAGCTTCGTGCTATGGCAAACAAAATTGATACAATCGTTATAATAGGAAAAGGCGGCATTACTGAAAATATCGTAAAACAGGCTGACGACGCGCTAAAAGCCCGCCAGCTTATAAAGTGCAGGGTGCTTGAAACTGCGTTTATGTCCACAAGGGAAGCAAGCGACGAGCTGGCTGGGTTGACGGGAAGCGAGCCCGTCCAAGTAATTGGCAGCCGATTTGTTTTATATAGACCGGATCCTGAAAATCCACTTCTAAGCACCGGCATAGCTGTAAAAGGAAAATAACTACGCAGCTTTAGAGTGACTGCGCATTGTTGTCTGCACTATAAGCGGAAGGCTTGATTTAACACATGAATAATGAAAAAAGACGTATCGGAATATTTGGAGGGTCATTTAATCCCCCACATAACGGTCATATTGCAGTAGCGGAGTCTGCTATCAAACGTTTGAAGCTGGACACACTGCTCGTTATCCCAACAGGGATCCCCCCTCATAAGAACCTTGCAAAAGGTTCACCTTCATCTGTCGACAGATATAAAATGACTGAGCTTGCATTCAGCGAAATGGGAAATGTTGAAGTGCTGGACATTGAGCTCAGACGTAGCGGTCGCAGTTACACTGCGGATACTCTTAAAGAAATCATCAGATCGTATCCTCGATCGGATATTTTCCTGATCATGGGCGCAGACATGTTTCTGACCATTCAGGACTGGTATAAGCCGGAAGACATATTTGCCAATTGCACGGTCTGTGCCCTGTGCAGAGAAAGTGGGCAGTCAAAAAAGTTATTGGACCACAAGGATTACCTTGCGAAAAGGTTTGGTGCTGATTGCTTGATTCTCGACAATGAAGAGGTTGTAGTCTCATCGACTGAGGTTAGAAAAGCAATTAGGGAGAAGGGCAACACTGATTTGATTCCAAGTAAGGTAATGGAATATATTCGCGCAAATAAATTTTACATCAGTAATAAATGTATTGGTTCTAAGAATTCAGACTTAAACACAAATTTTTGCCAAAATGATATGGGCGAAATAGGCCAATCAAAGCAATCGAATATATACCACAGGGCAATGTCTTTTATCGATCCCGAGCGCAGGCCCCATGTAGATGGTTGCATCAATGAGGCAATCAGCTTATCGAATCATTGGGGAGAGGATTCGTCTAGAGCGGCAACTGCTGCCCTTCTTCACGATGTGACAAAATCACTGAGTCGCGAAGAGCAATTGAAACTATGTGAAAAGTATGGTATAATACCCCGAACAGCGGACATTGCGGCTTTTGGGCCTCTGCATGCCATCACCGGAGCCGCAGTTGCACGGGATGAATTCGGCGCAGACAGTGCAATAGAGTCCGCTATTCGATACCACACAACCGGCAGGGCAAAAATGACAAGGCTGGAAATAATAATATACCTTGCGGATTACATAGAACCGACTCGAAATTTTCCAGGAGTCCATCAGGTCAGGGATCTGGCCTACGACAATCTGGAACTGGCAATGTTGACTGCGTTGAGGAACACAATTGAAGAGATTTGCTCTAAAGGCAAACCCATTTCCCCGGATACGATAGAAGCGTATAATTACTTTCTTATGAAGTCGTCAGACTCACGCTGAAATACAGTTGGTTGGAACGAATCCCTGGGTATTGAAGTCCGAATAATAAAGTATATGATTCGGACATTTATAGAAAAAGATGGGAATGGATAAGTAATGCATGCAAATAAATCCGGGAAATCAGTCGTAAACGGCAGAAGGGCGGACGGGTCGGTTCGAATAGGAAATAGGAAAATCAGCGATAAAACCCCGAAGAAAGGTAGAGCTACATCAAAGACTACACCCAACGGGAACAAAGTGCCAAAGAAGGCACGGAATAAGGGACGGCGTGTAGCATTTGTTATCGTTTTTTGGGCAATCATAATACTTACGGCTTTTATTTATGTATCATATAAGCTCACCGTAAAACCTCCGGAGATAACACCGGATGAGTATTTGCCAACTCCAAGTGCTCATATTGGAGACGATGAATCAGAAAACAATAATTCTACTCCTAAGCCTGACAATACAACTAAGCCCGATAATAGCAAGCCCAGGTTAGAACGCAAGAAGGATTTTTATACTTTTTTGATCATCGGAACAGACAAAGTTGGTGCCAATACAGATGTGCTGATGGTTGCATCATTTGACGCTGCAAACAAACAGGCACATGTTATAAATATTCCTAGAGACACAATTGTAAATGTATCGAGAAAGGTCAAAAAAATAAATGCTGCTTATGCCAACGGCGGAATTGACAACCTCAAAGAGGAGATCTCAACATTGATCGGATTCAAACCGGACTTCTACATGTTGGTTGACTTAAAAGGATTTGTCAATCTTGTTGACGCAGTTGGTGGAGTTGAATTTTACGTTCCTATTGACATGGATTACGATGACCCAAGCCAAAACCTAAGCATACACTACAAAAAGGGCCTTCAACCACTTGATGGTAAGTCGGCCTTAGAGGTGGTTCGTTTTCGCCACAATAACGACGGTTCCGGTTATCCCCGCGAGGATTTGGATAGAATCCAGACAACCCAGAAGCTTTTAGCCGCAATAGCCAAGAAAATGGTGAACTTGAAGACTTTGCTCAAAATAAATGAGCTTGTCGATATTGCAGTAGACAACTTGAAAACAGATCTTCAAACCGGTGAAATGCTTTGGTTTGCAAAAGAGGCTCTTGGAATAGATACAGAGACCGGTCTGCATTTTTACACATTTGCCGAGCAAAGCTGTATGTACAAGGGACTATCCTATGTATACGCTGAAGAGGAAGAAGCTCTTGCTTTAATAAACTCTTCAATCAACCCATATACTACCGATATTACCGATCTGGATTTGATAAAGCCCAATTAATATTGTTTAAGATGGAGGTAATGCATTGATGATGCAGTCCAGGGAACTAGCAAAGAATATTGCGCAGCTGCTGGACAACAAGAAGGGTCTCGACATTGAGGTAATGAAAATCGATGAACTGACAATTATTGCTGATTACTTTGTGTTGTGCACCGGTACTTCGATCACTCATTTGCGCGCTTTGGCTGACGAGGTGGAGCAAAAGCTCAAGGAGAGTCAATCACAATTACCGCTCAAAGTCGAAGGCTATGATACGGGCGGCTGGATCCTAATGGATTACGGCTCAGTTATCGTTCACCTGTTTACCGACGAGACGAGAAAATACTACTCACTTGAAAGATTGTGGTCGGATGCACCCCGGGTAGCAGTAGGTGACGATAAAAAGCCTGAAGATATTTAATATACTCGAACAACCTAAACCAACTAACCTTAGATTTAGATTTTGATGTATAGATAAGAAGGTATCTCAATGAAATATGATTATCTGAAAATCGAAAAAAAGTGGCAACAGAAGTGGGATGAAGAAGCGATATACCGATCTGAAAATGACAGCGACAGACCAAAGTTCTATGCCCTGGTCGAATTCCCCTATCCTTCAGGGGATGGTCTACATGTGGGACACGCAAGACCATATACCGCCATGGATATCGTTGCCCGAAAGCGCCGCAGGGAGGGGTATAATGTCCTGTTCCCGATTGGGTGGGACGCCTTTGGCCTGCCTACAGAAAACTATGCCATAAAGAACAAGATCCATCCCGCAGAAGTGACCAGAAGAAATGTTGAAAGGTTCAAGGATCAGTGTAAGCTCCTTGGTTATTCCTTTGATTGGGATAGAGAGATCAACACCACAGATCCTGAGTATTACAAATGGACTCAGTGGATCTTTTTGCAGCTATTTAAGCACGGATTGGCTTATAAGGCTGAGATGCCTGTAAACTGGTGCACTTCGTGTAAATGTGTCCTGGCAAATGAAGAAGTTGTAGACGGTGCCTGCGAACGCTGCGGAGCTGATGTAGTCCATCGTGAAAAGAGCCAATGGATGCTCAAGATCACAGATTATGCCCAGAAGCTGCTTGACGGTTTGGATGATGTAAACTATCCTGAGCGCGTAAAGGCGCAGCAGAGAAACTGGATCGGTCGTTCTGAGGGTGCGGAAGTCGATTTCAAAACCGATGCAGGGGACATAATCAAAGTATTTACAACTCGTCCTGACACACTGTTTGGTGCAACTTATATGGTACTCTCTCCCGAGCATCCCCTTTTAGATAAGTGGACAGATAAGTTGACAAACCTGGACCAAGTCAGGCAATACGCTGAGCAAGCTGCGCTCAAATCGGAATTTGAACGTTCGGAACTTAATAAAGATAAGACCGGGGTACGTCTTGAAGGTGTTATGGCGATAAACCCTGTTAATGGCAAATCAATACCGATATTTATATCTGATTATGTTCTGATGACATACGGTACCGGTGCTATCATGGCCGTTCCTGGGCATGATACCCGTGACTGGGAATTTGCTAAGAAATTTGATTTGCAGATCATAGAAGTTGTCGCAGGCGGGGATGTAACTAAGCAGCCTTATATAGACACAGAAACAGGTGTAATGGTCAATTCGGGCTTCTTGGATGGCATGGAGGTATCCCAAGCAAAGAAGGCGATAACTGAATGGCTTTCCGAACAAGGTCTGGGTACTCCCAAAATAAATTATAAGCTCAGAGACTGGGTGTTTTCACGCCAGCGCTACTGGGGCGAACCAATTCCAATAATAAACTGTCCTAGCTGCGGACATGTGCCTCTTAAAGAAAGTGAATTGCCGCTTGTGCTCCCTGACGTGGAAAGCTACGAACCAACAGACTCAGGAGAAAGCCCCATTTCAAAAATTCGTGATTGGGTAGAAGTAAAATGCCCTGTCTGCGGTGGCGATGCTGAAAGAGAAACAGATACAATGCCTCAGTGGGCAGGCTCAAGCTGGTATTTCTTGAGGTATACCGACCCATGCAACAGCAGCAAGCTCGCTTCACAAGAAGCTATGAAATACTGGACACCGGTAGACTGGTATAACGGTGGAATGGAACATACTACATTACATCTACTCTATTCACGTTTTTGGCATCGCTTCCTTTTTGACATAGGTGTTGTACCGACTAAGGAGCCATATCTTAAACGCACAAGCCATGGAATGATCCTTGGCGATGGCGGTGAAAAGATGTCAAAATCACGTGGCAATGTCATAAACCCAAATGATATCGTAGCAGAGTATGGCGCTGATACGATGCGTCTCTATATAATGTTCATAGGTGATTTTGAAAAGGCTGCGACCTGGTCATCAACAGCGGTAAAAGGCTGCAAACGCTTTCTTGACAGGGTATGGAATCTAATAGACACCGTATCACCGTCAACCGATGTATCACCTAAAAATGAAACTGCAATACACAAGACCATCAAGAAAGTGACGGGTGACATTGAGGAACTTAAATTTAATACAGCGATTGCTGCATTAATGTCACTGCTCAATACTTTCCAAGAGAATGGAGCGACGAAGGGCGATCTTTTAGTCTTTTTGCATCTACTCAATCCCTTTGCCCCACACATTACTGAAGAACTGTGGCAGATGCTTGGAAATGAGACCATGCTCTCAAATGCCCCATGGCCGTCCTATGACGAAAGTAAGACAAAGGATGAGCGTATCACCTTTGCAATCCAGGTAAATGGTAAGCTACGCTCCACAGTGGAACTGGATGCCGACAGCACCGATGATGAAATCATTGAAGCTGCAAAGAATGATGAAAAAGTTCGAAGGTTCACCGAGGGCAAGGAAATTGTCAAAACCATTCTCGTTAAAGGTAAGCTTGTAAATTTGATAGTCAAGTAAATTTTCTTGACATTCAAATATGCCAATAGTATAATTAATGTTACCATTTCGTACTCGGAGGGAGGGAAAATTAAATGGCGGAAGTCCATGTGAAGGAAAATGAGTCCCTTGACAGTGCCTTGAAGCGTTTTAAACGTAGTTGCGCAAAGGCCGGCGTTCTTTCCGAGATTCGAAAGAGGGAGCACTATGAGAGCCCAAGCGTAAAGAGACGCAAGAAGTCAGAGGCTGCCAGAGCTAAAAAGAGAAAGTTTAGGTAGTATTCATAGAGGCTACGCCACAAGCGTAGCCTCTTTTGAATATCAGGGGCAGCACAAGCCTAGTACATTAATTTTTCCATAGTACTAATAAAGTTTGAAACATCGTTTGCTAGTTGTTTGCTATCTCATGCAATTGATTGATGCAGTTATGCGCATCGTCATATAGCACAAATGCTTCTTTGAATCCAGCCTGCCTTGCGGCTCCGAGTTTTTTGAGCATACTTCTTTCATCGTCGAACAAGACAAAATGGCTTTGTCTATCATCATCACGATATGTAAAGTAATAGGAACACAGTTCATGTGAGTAGTAGGAAATAGAATTATACTTTCGTAGCAGTTCAGCAATCCTCGCCCTTGGTATTTTGTCCTTTTCCCCGGATGGAGACGGCATAATAAAGTCAATGCAGACAGGATCATAAAACAGTGCGACCCGATCGCAACTATATTGTTCAACAGCGCGGTTTAGATGATTTGAAAAAGAGCCGCCGGTGACATCGGTAGCAATGAGGACTTTAGATTTTGGTGCAGACTGTGCATACATCTCATGAACATATAACTCAATACCAAGTTGATTAAAATAATCGTCGGCTTCGAATAGAAACCTTTTTAGCATTTCGTTATCACCATTTTCGAAGTCGCACACTATTCCACTGTAGTTGCGTATATCACATTCTCGCTTCAGATCCCTTATCAGTACAGAGGAATAGACCTCCGAGCGGTCAAGGCCATAGTCTGAAAGCAGCATCAAACCATTTCTGACATTGATCCCAATTCCACTACGGTATAAGCGAAACTCACGACCTATTCGATATGCCATATGGCAGAGAGGAAACCCCGCTTGTGATGCCTGAGATGTCTCCGCTGGCGATATGCAAAGATAGACCTTTAATATTTCCATGATTACCTCCGTCCTTTTTCCCGTTCATATTACTTTTGCGCGCTTTTGCATATGCTTATATACTTGTACGTTTTTTTGTTTGCTGATATACTTATTGATATATGAAATTGTAACTGATATTTATATAATATGAGTGCCTCAGTTATATCATGACATACAATGTAATAGCAAACCCTAATTATCAAGCATTTGTGAACGGAGGATGTTTCATTGTCTACCTCAGTATTTTTATCGCCTATCACTTCGTTAAAGGCACATCTTTTGCCTGACGCGGTGTTTGATAGTGTTACAGATATAAAACCCGATTGGCTTATTAAGCAGGAAATTATAGGGATAGCCCTTGATGTAGATAACACGATCGCAAAATATTCCGAACACCTGCCGGCGCCTGAAATCGTAAATTGGATGGAGAGCTTGCGTAATGCCGGTATCCGTTCGGTGATCGTTTCAAACAGCCGAAAGGAGAAGAGAGTGCCTGATATAAGCAGGGCACTTGGATTGCCCTATATCGTCAAAGCTGGAAAGCCCAGCAGAAAAGGGTTTCTGCGAGCTGCGGAACTACTTGACACGGAGCCAAAACATATAGCTGTTATCGGCGATCAAATTTTTACCGATGTCCTGGGCGCTAAGAGAGCAGGCTGTAAAGCATATATCGTGTATCCGCGGGGTATCAATGAGAGCCCATGGTTTTCAATAAGACGATGGATCGAAACTCCCTTTATTCGCCTTGCTACAAAATCTTTGGAAGGGGAGAGTTAATGAGGGCTTTATTCGGTCCTGCGGGAAACCCTGATATTTTTACAGAAACTGTAGGCAAGTCTTCGATCAAAATGCCGGCCTGGCTCAGCGAGATCGGTTTGGACGCATACGAATATCAGTGTGGGAATGGAGTTCGAATTGGTCAAGCTACTTCAGAGAAAATTGGAGCTGAAGCAAGTAAGCATGGTATAGCAATTTCGCTTCACGCTCCATACTACATCAGTCTTTCAAACCCGGTATATCTAGAAAAGAATATTGATTATGTACTTCAAAGCTGCAAGGCGATAAGGCATATGGGTGGAAAAAGAATCGTTCTTCATTCAGGCTCAACCGCCGGGAGACCAAGAAAGGTAGCATTGGAACAGTCACAGAGGACATTGAAAACCATTATCTACGAAATGGACAATGCAGGATTTGGTGATCTGATCCTTTGCCCCGAAACAATGGGAAAGATAAATCAACTAGGCGATTTGGAAGAAGTACTTCTACTTTGTTCAATCGATGAACGCCTTGTCCCTTGTATAGATTTCGGTCATCTCTATGCCAGAAGTCTCGGTGAACTGGATGGTTACGAAAAGACAGCAGCGCTATTTGACAAAATGGAGGATGCTCTTGGCTTTGCCCGCACAGCTGTTTTTCATTCGCATTTCTCTAAGATCGAATTTTCAAAGGGGGGCGAAAAAAGACATCTCACATTCGGTCAATCGGACTACGGACCCGATTTTCGACCGATAGCCAAACTCGTTACAGAACGCTGCTATACGCCTGTTTTCATTTGCGAGTCGGCCGGAACCCAATCGATCGACGCCCTCGAGATGAAAAGAACATATATGGAAGAACTGGATCGACTTTCTGAATTTGTGGATACTGAAAACTAATCTTTTGAAAAAGTTAAGGGTTCATAGATTTTTTTTGTAAAAGAAAGTCCGGCGGTAATATGTCAAGTAGTTAAAACAAAGAATTTCTAATAAGTTACACCTGGAAACGCGTTAGTTTAGTTTTTAAAGGCGCACCTATCTAAGCCCTGCGCAAAATCTATTTTAACAGGGCCTTCTTAAGGGTGGTGGCAGTGTTCTATGCCACCGATGGTTTGTACAGGCGGTTGTCTTTCAGCAGACGAAAGACTAGCCTGACGAGCTTCCGGGCAGTGAGAGCGAGTGCACGCTTATGTTGATACCTATTAACCTCTTTATATTTGAGGTCATAGAAGCGCCTGTACTCCGTGTCGCAACGCACGATAGAGAAAGCAGCTTCACATAAGTAATATTTGAGGAATCGGTTCCCAGACTTAATTTGACGTGTGTTCTGTGCCTCGAACATTCCAGACTGATGCTGGGTCCACGCAAGACCTGCATACTTGGCAACAGCAGCATGGTTTGGAAAGCGGTTGATGTCTCCAATTTCAGCAATGATGCCCGCCGAGAGTACTTTACCAATTCCAGGGATGGATGTGAGTGTGTTGGGGATGTTTTCAAACTGGCGCTCAATTTCCTTATCCAAAGCCTTTATTTGCTCTTGCATTGCGCGCATAGAGGAAATGGAGATAGATAAAACCTGATTGACAGAATCGTTGACAGTCTTTGGCAAACGATAGGAACCCCTAGCTGCAGCTTGGACAGCTTTAGCAACTTCAGATGGGTTGGGGAATCTGTTCTTCCCTTTTTCCACAAGGAACTCAACTAGTTGGTCCACATCCATATTGGCTATATCATCTGGAGTTTCAAACTCTTCAATGAGAGCCAGTGCGGTAGAACCATAGGTGTTAGAGAACACCTTTTCCTGGGCCAACCCAGAGCATTTCATGAAGAGGTAGTTCATGAAGCGTTGCTTTTCTCGTGTAAGATTTTGAACAACCGAGAAACGGGTTCTGGTAAGTGTCTGGAGGGCTTTGTATCGGTAATCATCCGAGTATATTGCAGCGGTGATCCTACCAAAGCGAAGATTGTCCGCGATAACGAAAGCGTCAATAGCATCGTTCTTAGGCAGGTCGGGATAAGCATCTTTGAACTTCTTCACTTGTTTCGGATTAAGGACATGGATTCTTTTCTCGAACCTGCCGAGAGCCCCATCCTCGCGGAGGAAGCATGCAAGATTGTCACCGTACACCGAAGTTGCTTCCATACCAAGTATAACTGTAGAAATATTATACTCCTTTAGTGCGGCAACAACGCGCTTTGAAAGGGATTGAGCTCCGCCAAGGTTGTTCTGGACAGTAAATGAGCTGTGTTTTGAGCCGTCTGGCAGCATGATGTATACTGCGTTAATGCGGCTCCCCACATCAATGCCTACGAATAGCTTGTTCACGTTTTCACCTTCTTTCGGGTTAGAATAACGTCAATCGGATCGGCAATACCCATGACACCGGAGCATCGACACCCTCGCATATCAGAATCCAGCTGGAAGCAACCCGTTGCGAACCTCCACTGCAAAAGAGGCTGGCTGATTATCCAGCAAACAGCCGGCGGTTTGAAGCTAACTTCCGGTTCAGGGGAACAGACTTTCTATGAAGTAACCTCTCGGTTCAACAGGAGACAATAAGAGCTTTGCCTGATTGACTTTCTCAATTATATCATGGGCATTGCTAATCCGGTTGACTATTTGGTGACTAGCAGGATCACCGTATAAACATCTTGCAAAACATATTATACGAGGACAATGGACATGAACAACTCTAAAAAATTGATCGGTCTGCTCAGCAAATGTGATGTTGATGCACTACTACTTACCTCTCCGGAAAACCGATTCTATGCCACAGACTTTCATTCAACAGCCGGTATGGTTGTTATTACGAAGGAAGTCAATTACTTTTTCACCGATTTCCGCTACTTTGAAGCTGCTCAAGAAATTGAGGGCTTTGAAAAGATAATGGTGGATAGGGACAGAAAGTATAATGCCCTTATAAATAAAGTGATTGAGGCGCATAATATTAAGCGAATTGGCTTTGAGGATGCCAAAATGAGCGTTTCCACCCATAGCAATCTTGTCAAAGAAATCAATGCCGAACTGGTTGCTACGGGCAACGCTATTTATGGAGCTCGCGCATCAAAAGAACCATGGGAACAGGAGAGAATGCGTAAGGCCCAGAAGATAGCTGAAAAGGCATTAGATGAGGTACTGGGACTGATCAAACCGGGAGTTACCGAGAAGGAGATTGCTGCAGAGCTAATCTACCACATGCTAAAAAACGGAGCTGAAGACACTTCATTCGATCCAATCGTTGTCTCAGGAAAGAACTCATCGAAACCCCACGGTGTCCCTAGTGATAAGCAAATTGAATATGGCGACTTCGTCACTATGGATTTTGGCTGCATCTACATGGGATACTGTTCCGATATGACACGTACCGTTGCGGTAGGACATGCTACAGACAAAATGCGGGAAGTTTACCGCATTGTGCTTGAAGCACAGCATGAGGGGATCGCTGCCGCTAGAGCGGGTGTTCCCGGACGTAGTGTTGACGCGGCGGCACGCAAGGTTATTGATGATGCCGGTTATGGTGAGTATTTCGGTCACGGTTTTGGACACAGTCTCGGGATTGAAATCCATGAACCACCCAACGCCTCAGCAACAGAGGAAGAAGTTTTGCCGGTTGGTGCTGTTATATCGGCAGAACCGGGAATTTATCTGCCCGGAGAATTTGGTGTTCGCATTGAAGATGTTCTAATACTCACGGAAGATGGATGCGAAAATATCACATCGGCAAAAAAAGAGCTTATTATCCTGTAAAATATATTGCATAAATCTGTATTATAATGTAAAATGTTGTGGTTAATTACGATATCAATTGAGCTCATGGGAGGTTATTATGGTTTCAGCCGGAGAATTTAGGAACGGTTTAACATTTGAGTTAGATGGTCAGGTAATGCAGGTAGTCGAGTTTCAGCATGTTAAACCCGGGAAGGGTGCGGCTTTTGTTCGTACTAAGCTTAGAAATGTTATAAACAGTGGTATAGTAGAAAAAACGTTTAGCCCCACAGAACGCTTTCCCACCGCTTATATAGAGCGCAAGGAAATGCAGTATTTGTACAAGGACGATGATCTCTACTACTTCATGGACAACGAGACCTATGAGCAGATACCGCTCAACGAGGACAAATTGGACGATAACTTTAAGTTTGTCAAAGAAAACGAAGTAGTTAAGGTCCTTTCTTACAAAGGCAATGTGTTCGGAGTAGAGCCACCGCTATTTGTGGACCTTGAGGTGGTTGAGACTGAGCCGGGCGTCAAGGGAGATACGGCTACCAACGTAACAAAGCCCGCTACCCTGGAGACTGGCGCTGTAATAAAAGTGCCGATCTTTATCGATGCCGGAGACATGATCAGGATCGATACCCGGACAGGCGAATACCTCGAACGGGCAAAATAAACTGAGATTGGAGACAAACATGGACGTTAAAGAACGAACCTCTTATTTAAGAGGCCTTGCAGAAGGAATAAATCTAGACGAAAACAATCCTGAGCACAAGCTCATTGCATCATTGATCGATGCTATCGGAGAAATTTCCGATGAGCTGGAAAGCATCCGCTGCCATATGGACGCAATCGAACAGGATCTAGAGATGCTTGAAGACGAAGTTGGCCTCATGTCGGATGACTTTGAGGATTTTCTGTCAGATGATTATGATGACGAACATGAATGTGGGCACGGCTGCTGCTGTGAAGGCGACGAATTTGACACCCTTGAGTTGGATTGTCCTGCATGTGGGGAGTCAATCGACATAGACGAAGAGATGTTCTCCAGTGGCCGCTTTTCATGCCCACACTGCAGCGAGTCGCTGGAAATCGATATGGGTGATGATGACGACTGCTTCTGCGATGATGACAAAGCAGATGAAGAATAGAAAATCCATAGTAGTGTAAAATCTGTGTCAACAATGAATTGACATTTTTGGTATCCTGAAAAACGATTCTCTGTGGGGTTTACTCCTGGAGGATCGTTTCTTGTTAATAAATTTGGGTTAGAGGTACTATTGACTCTAGAGGTCAGATATATGCCATGAAAATGGACGCGTCCTTAAGGTATTCAAAACCTTTTTAGACACGTCCATTATCAGTTACAATATTTTTTTATTTACTTAGTTTGCATAATAGTTTATCAAACACCCGGCAAGGATTATATCCCGTTCTTCCTTTGTGATACCGGGTAGCTTCAGTGTGATTTTTGTGATCTTATCCCCTTGAATAAGGTCTGCTGAAATCTCAGTGTCCCCGTCCTCCAGAGCTTTACGGATATTTGGGACAGCGATCCTGTCACCCGGTGCTATACCATATGTATCCGCTTTGTCAAGGGTAAACGGGAGCATGCCCCAGTTGATAACATTTGAGCGGTAGCGCTTTGTGGCATAATCTCCGGTAATGTTTGCAACGCCACCGAGGACTCTTTGACATGATGCGGCTTGCTCACGAGCAGAACCATCTCCGGGTTTGAGAGCAAACACAGCAGAGCCAATGCCCCAGGTCTTACAATCACGATTTTCAAGATATTGTGACAAAGATTCGGACAACTGTAAAGGAGCGGTATCAGACAAGAGATAGCTTCTGCGCTCAAGTTCAAGAGAATGGATATCTTTAGCCCTCTCTACATATTGCGGATCCTTACGTGAAAGCGCAAAAGATGACAACTTTATGGGATTTGAGCGATATGATGAGGTCTCACCAGAGGGTATAAGTTCATCAGTTGTTGTAACAGGGTCATAGATAGCCGAGGCGATACCGATTAGGAGGTTTTCAGGGAGTGGTATTTGCTCAGGCCAGTCGGCAATATTTGGTCCGAAAACAAGTTTTGTATCAGGAGCTGGATTGCCATATCCATAATAAACCCGGTTTTTATACGGAGCATCATTAAATGTGTAGTCGGTTTCGACAGAGTCTTGAGGTGGATTGTCAAGCTCAGTTGCAGATGTCAGGATACCGCCGTTTAAGGCTGTGGCAGCTATCGATCTGGCATCCATAAGCGCAACATACGATATTTGACCGTCGGAGGGCTTTGACCCTTCTCTGTTGGGGAAGTTTCTTGTGGCATGACGAATAGAAAAACCGCCATTTCCGGGCACATCTCCGGCTCCAAAGCAAGGTCCACAGAAAGCAGAACGTATTATGGCGCCTGAGTTCATCAATGAGGTCAAAGTGCCGTTTTCGGTAAGTCGAATCATCATGGGTTGGCTTGCGGGATAGACCGACAGGGAAAAGCCGCTGCTGCCTATGGATGAACCGTTAAGTATTTCGGCCATGCGAATTATGTTTGTATATAGGCCTCCGGAGCATCCCCCAACAAAGGCCTGATCGACTACGAATTTTCCGTCACGGATTTTTGAGCGCAGCGATTCGATGGGGGATTTCAGGTTCATCAATTGTGCTGCGTCTGCATCTACTTTGGCAAGTATGTCCTCTGTATTTTCTTTGAATTCTCTAATCGTGTAGCAGTTGGACGGATGGAAGGGAAGGGCGATCATCGGCTCTATCTTATCAAGATCAACAACTATAGCGCCATCATAGCAGGCTCCTTCAGAGGGGTTTAGCTCGATATAATCATTGGGCCTGCCGTGTATCTCAAGAAATTCGCGCACATATCGATCGGTGCGCCAAACTGAGCTGAGACATGTTGACTCGGTCGTCATGACATCGATGCCAAATCTGTAGTCCATTGAAAGGTTGGAGACACCGGGTCCGATGAACTCAAGAACCTTGTTTTTGACAAACTCATTTTTGAATGTGGCCTGGATAATGGCAAGGGCTACGTCCTGTGGACCCACACCCGGTTTCGGTTTGCCTTCAAGCCAAACTGCTATGACCTCAGGGTATTTGATGTCATATGTACGATTTAGCAGCTGTTTTACAAGTTCGGGTCCGCCCTCGCCAACGGAAAGAGTGCCGGTTGGGCCATATCGCGTGTGACTGTCGGAGGCAAGAATCATTTTGCCTGATCCGGCGTGCTGCTCACGCATATATTGATGGATCACGGCAAGATGTGCGGGCACGAACTCTCCGCCGTATTTCTTAGCAGCAGACAGACCGAAGAGATGATCGTCTTCATTAATAGTACCACCAACTGCACACAGACTGTTATGGCAGTTAGTGAGCACATACGGGATGGGAAAGCTTTCAAGTCCGCTGGCTCGTGCGGTCTGAATTATCCCAACATATGTAATATCATGTGAAGCTATTGCGTCAAAACGCAACCGCAGGTCTTCCATATCATCAGATGTATTATGGGATGAGAGTATTGAGTACGTGATTGTTCCGGATCTCCCTGAGATGGCCTCTGCAAATGATTGGAATAACGCAGGACTCAACTTACCGTTGACAAGCTGCATTTTGTTTTGAACTATCCTTATCAATAGGGCTCCTCCTTTATGCTTTATTCAATATGTAGTTGATTTCAAACTTCAGTTATCAGTAGTTGAAAAGATCACACCTAGGATTTTACTAACAAACACTTCAATGATTTATTATATCATCATATTAATATCACGGCAAGACCGGATCGCTGCCAATGAAATAACTTCGACTTAAGTTCGATCAGTCAATAACGATCATCTTTACAGACGACTTCGATAAAAACCGGAGGAGTTTGGTTTATTACGATTCTTCTCGATCATATAAATGAGGGAAGCAGTGAGAAGGATAATCGCAAGGAGCATAAACACAGCTCCCATTTTTATGCCAATACCTCCTCCAAAAAGATAAGCATGGTATCCGGTCCATGAGCCAAGCTGGACAAGTATGGGCACCGGAATGAGCCATGGGCAAACAAAGGCTGACACGATTGAAAGAACATCTGATATATAAAAATATCGTTCATGCATCGAAGGCAGCAAAAAGGGTACTGAAAGAGAGATAAGTGTAGCAGCGACTATAATGGTCTTCAGAGTCAAACTATCACGGCGCACAAGTAAATATGCTAGTAAAACCAAAAGAAAGGCGAATGCTGCCGCAATACCCAAAGTTGAATAGAATGTGGTATATGTCAGCTTATCAAAAAAGGCATAGACAGAAGGAGCATTTAGTGTAAGGAATTTGCTGTACGATTCAACTTGGCTAGTATATATCAGTATTGCATCCGCAATAGGTCTTCCCATAAGTGCAGCAGGTATAAATAAAATAAAATATACCAGTGGGAACACAAATAAGTGCCGGATCTTTATTTTGCCTGTAAATAGAAAGACTGCGTAAATCGGCAACAGAAAAACGATCTGCAGTTTGAATGAAAATGCAATAGCAGCCATAGCTACCGACAAGACCGGCCTATCTTTTATAGCGAAATAAAGTGCAAGGAGTCCGAATGCTGAATAAATCGAATCACATTGTCCCCACATTGCCGAGTTGACGACAACGGTAGGCAGCAACAATACTGCAAAAAATGTGATGAGTCCCAAGTCATTTCGCTTTGTAATAGAAGTTATGATCTTCATTGCAGCAAATGCCAAGACAATATCGAACAGAATTGAAAGAACCTTGATCAAATACAGGTCATTTACCGGTATATATGAAAATAGAGCCAGAAAATACAAATATGGAACATTGTAATCTCCGATACTTTGACCTAGAGCTGCAAAGCCTCCGTTTTCACGAAAAAACTCCACCCAATGTTTTAGAAAATACTTATAGTCATCTGAAATAAAATCAAGAAAAAGGTAACGTATCATCAAAGCTATCAGTAACCCGATAACAGCAATTATTATTAAGTTTGACTTCTTTATTGGTCCGTATGAATTCAACTCTTTTTTGTTATAATTATTGTGAAATGATCTATGGAGAGGCTGACTCAATGTAATCTTTCCCTTCATTGAACTTCTGTGTTTTGATCTTTCTGCGCATAAAACACCGCATGTCGGATTTTAACCTGTTAAACATAATTATATACGAGATGCTTATGCCACGCAAACAATATTGCGGGCCATCAATGAGTTTTGCTCTTTTAATCGACATGTTTTTGTGATATACTATCAACAACTTACATAATATGCAATCCTTACCCGGTTACATAATACGCGATGGGGGTTCTAAATGGATAAAGAAAAAAGAAATCACCGGGGAAACAAGAACACCGATCCGGAGGTCGCAGCCGATGGTGTTGTAGAAGGCCGTAACCCTGTTATGGAAGCACTGAAAGCCGGTCGCAAAGTAGACAAGCTTTTTGTGATAGAAGGTTCCCGCAGTGCTTTGATCCAGGAGATCATAAGCAGGGCAAGAGACACTGGAGCGGTAATTGTTGAAACAGACCGTAGAAGGCTCGATGCAATGAGCGTTACCAGGTCACATCAAGGAGTAATTGCTTTCATTCCGGTCAGAGAGTATTCGTCGATCGAAGAAGTATTGGAGACCGTACGCAATACCGGAAAGACTCCGTTACTTGTTGTGTGTGACCATATAGAAGACCCTAACAACCTTGGTGCCATAATTCGCACTGCTGAAGCGTCAGGTGCTGATGCTGTTGTAATACCAAAGCGCAGATCCGCCGGGTTGACAGCCACAGTATCAAAGGCCTCTGCAGGAGCTTTGGAACACATGAAAGTAATAAAGGTATCTAATATAGCTAATTTTTTGCGCAAGATAAAGCAATATGGTATCTGGGTATTTGGAATGTCCATGGACGGCGACAAAACAATTTATGAAGCAGACTTTACACTTCCGGCGGCGATCGTTGTTGGTTCGGAAGGGGAAGGTATCAGTAATACAGCACTAAAGGAGTGCGATTTTTTAACATCGATTCCTATGGTTGGAGCTGTCTCGTCGCTAAACGCTTCTGCCGCAGCAGCAGTGGTCTTATATGAAGCGGTCAGGCAGCGAATGGATATTGGATGAGTAGTATCAGCGGTACAGTGTTGAGCTGTATAAAAAATTCAGCGATGGGTGAGACGGATGTCGGAGTTTAACAAGGATTACCTAATTGAAAACGAACGCATGCTTTCCGGTGAAACAGACAGAAATGTCGAACAGAAACAAACCGGAAGCGATAGCGAAGGTAAGCGAGTTGTCCCCAACTCCTTTATTAAGGAAGATATGGATGGAAATGCATCCGTCGATTCGGCAGACCTGTTGATCGAAGAAATACTAAGAGAATTTTCCTCTATTCGCAGTAGTAAGAAAGTTGAAGAGGAAGAGCTTGATGATGAAGTAGCGAAAATACTCAAATCTGTTCAGGAGAGCCTGGATTTGGAAAAGGAACGGGATGATGCTTCAAGTATCCTCGCTGTCAATGGTTCAGATGAGGATGCGAGTTTACATAATACTCAGTTTACTTCCCAACAAGGCTCAAATACAACAATAGATCCATTAGTTAACGATAACACTCAGATAAACAATACGGAATCGGAACCCTCAAATGAAAATGGTTCCACAAAGGATACAGCACCCTCGCAAAAGGTTCAGGTTGTCAAGGAAAATGACGAAAGCCCAATTTTCGGCGATGATTTTGCCAAGTACTTTGGACCGGCTGCCGGTTTGGCCGCAGAGATCGAAATAAATGAAGTTGATGAAGATATTTTTGAAGAAGAGGGCAAAAAGCGCAGTAAGCGTATTGGCAGAAAGAGACGGTCGAAGAGGCATAAGGGACATCATCAACAACTGTCATATGAAGAGCTTGATGACACAAAAGAAATATCAACGAGTCATGATGACCAAGATAGTGTCAAGCAACTCAAGCCTATAGATGAAGACGAATCTTTAGATGTCAGTGATCCTGAAGACAATTCTGAAGACTTCAGTGATGAAAGGAAAAAACCCTTTAGGTTTTGGAAAAGACGAAACATTCATGAAAACAGCACCGAAATAGATACCCTAGAGGAAGAGGAAGAATACGGCGGACTCCGGGAACGACCGGAGGAAATCACCGACCAAAGCCCAAGTGAAGCCGCAAAGGCTTTAATCGACTACATGGGACTTATCCGGCTTAGATTACTTGCAGGTGCTCTCTTCTGTGTTGTTCTTATTTACATAAACATAGCTCCGAAAGTTGGTCTGTTTCTACCAAAATCACTCACTTATGTAAGAAACCCATATCTATACCTTTTTGTAGGAGCATGCCTTCTAGTTCTCATAATGATCATGTGTGTAAAGACAGTGGCCACAGGCTTGCGGGATCTCATTTTCTTAAAGCCCAATATGGAGACTGTGGTAACACTTTCTTGCTTTATGTCACTGATACATACGGTAAGTATTTTGCTCTTACCAAAGTGGGAAGGTTACTTCCCTTATAGTGCTATAAGCGCGACATCACTGATGTTTGCCGAGTACTATCGGTACAAATGCCAGGTTGCTCATGTGCGCACATTCAAGACGGTATCTGCAATGTCCAGACCTTATATCGTAACATACGAAAATGCCACCTATTGTGGAGAGGACGCGGTTGTAAAGTATAAAGCTGCTAAGCCGCAATACTTTGTTTATCAAACCGAAAAACAGGATCTGGCAAGAAAGGTTTGGTCATACGCAGCTCCACTAGTAATTGTACTTGCTCTAGTCTGTTCATTGGTCTCAACGGTTGGAAAAGGCCAACCACATCGTTTTATATGGTCCCTGTCAGGGATGATGGCAGCCGCTGCTCCCTTTTCACTCTGCCTTTCTTATAATTTGCCGTTTTACAAAGCAGCACGTCACCTGGGTATGATGGGACACTCAATAGCGGGATGGAGCGCAGCTGAGGAGTTGTCATCAGTAGAAAACGTCATCATTTCCGACACAGATCTATTCCCGCCCGGAAGTATAGTACTGAACGGACTGAAAATTTATGGCGGATACGCTGTTGACAAAGTTATTTCCTATTCAGCAAGTCTCATTGCCGCCTCGGGAGCAGGCACGACAAAGCCATTTCTTGATCTGCTGCACGACCAGGCTTCAACTCTTCAAAAGGTAGTCGCTTTCAAGTACTATGAAAACGGTGGGATCGGTGGGGAGATCAACGGTGAAAGTGTCATAGCCGGTAACGCATCATTTATGTTGCGCACAGGGATCCGCCTTCCGCAGGATGTAAATCTCAAATATGCTATTTATATTGCGATCAATCACGAGCTTGCCGGCATATTTGCAGTCAATTACAACGTCAATCCCGGCATCAAGAAAGCTCTCAATGTATTAAATAATAACGGATTAAATCCGATACTGGCAATTCGCGATTTTAACATCACGCCATCCATGATAGAGTCAAAATTCAATATTTCGAGCGACACCGCAGACTATCCACCGATAGAGGATCGCCTTGCTCTTTCCAACCCGGATCGTATCTATACTTCAAGACCGCTGGCAGCTATCGGAAGGGAAGGATTGGCCCATTATGCTGAATGTGTTGTATGTGCAAGGAATCTTAGAAAATCGACCCGCACATGCATTGCCATTACACTTGCAAGCACTGTTATTGGAATGCTACTGATGTTTTATTTGATGTATACTTTTGCTCCTGTTCAGGCCACACCTTTTAACCTGCTACTGTATATGGCCTTTTGGCTTGTCCCAAATCTTATAGCCGCCAGGTGGGTAAGGTTGTAAGAATGATAAAACAAAATAAGACAAGGGTACGGTTCATTTGTCTTTGATCTGACTAAAAGACAAAGATCGTACCCTTATCTGAAGTTTTTCTTTCCATTAACTACATTACAAGGTGACGCAGTAGTGCTATTACTGCAAGATGCGCAGGATAATATATGTAAAAAAAGTAACGCACATCACTACCTCTTCTGAGGTTGTAGACTGAAAGTAAAGGTAAAGTGGCAAGGGTCCCTGCATTTACCAAATAGCTATAGTTTCTGCTTGAAAAAGATAGTAGTGCGTGAACTGAAAGCTGTATCATAACAACGATGCAAAATGCAATAGCCTGCCTTTTGAAATTTCCCCGAAACCTATAAAAAATATAGACAAACAACACACCGAAAAGGGACCAATCGCAAAAAACAGAGAACAAAAGAAGAGAAAATGTTAGTAACATCCTCAATATGTTTGACATATGGCTTGTCTCTATGGCAAGCAACAAAACGGAAATAGATAGAGTAAACATAACGTTTAGATTCGTTATACCAAATGCAAGCATATAGGGCGCCTGAGATATTACAGCAAAGATCAATAATCTTAAAAGGTATTTTTTCACACTTCGCGTATAATGGTATCCTTCTGCAATCAGGAATGCCATAATTGGCATAGTCAGTCGGCCGATAAGGCGCATCCAAATCTCCGTTGGAAAAAATACCGCGGAGATATGATCGACTGTCATTGCTGCTACAGCTATTAGCTTAAGGGAGAATCCGTCCAGCTTGTACTTCACATTCATTCTCCTCCAATAGACTTATAATTTGGTGATTTATACATTATTGTCACAATCATAGTGCATTGTTTTACAGATCGCAATGCATCAATTTATCAATTTTCTTTGCAGCTGCTTATATGCTTTTTCAAATTCGTCAGGGGTCAAGAGTTCAGCCAGTTCAAGTAAAGCAGAATCAAAACTGCTGCCTATTACGATTTCCTGCATACTAAGGGATTGAACTTTACTGGTAGGAAGAGAGATAGTTACATCGGTTCCTTGGTCTTCTTTAGTTGCAAGCACAGCACTTCCACCATGGAGCAATGCTATCTTGCGCACTAATGCCAGGCCCATTCCATATCCACCTGTGGTACGTGGAAACTGATATGTTTCGTATGACTTGAAGGCATCAGCGATTTCAGATTGGCTCATGCCGGTGCCATTGTCAGAAACACTGATGAAACATCGTTCAGATGAAAAACGGATACTTACAACGATTTTGTTGCCTTCTCTTGTGTATTTTGCGGAGTTGCATATCAGATTCATAACAGCACGACGTATCAGCTGGGGATCAGCTGAAAGTATAAACGACTGATGTTGCGAGTCGAATCTGATCTGTATCCCTTTGATTGCCAATATTGGGCGGGCAGATAAAACTATTTCTTGGCAGAGAGAAACGATATCAGTATTAAGGAAAAACAACATAGGTGTTTCAGAATTGAGCCGAATATAGTCTGCGAAATTGCTTATCAGCCGAATTATTTGATATCCGCTCTTTGTTATTGCCGGTGGAATATTCTTGTTGTTGAACAAAACCGGTGCAATCTGCCGACGGACTTCGGTGGCAAAGCCTAAAAGGGAAGAGGGAGAAATAGACAGCTCCTGATCATTGTAATTATCGGGCAGTGGTGAAAAGATATATAGAGTAGGTGTCCCGAAAAAGACATTCAGCATGCAGCGCCTGTCTAAAAAGTCGCAATCCGAAACGGATATAGAGTCTTTTGAGTTGTTTGCCTGCGATGCAAGTTCTGCCGTCAAAGTATAAATGCCCTTTCCGATTATATCACAAATTGGTTCACCCAACATATTGATTCCAATTATTTCAGAGGCTGCGCGATTTACAAAAATAATTTTATTGTTTACAGTAGCAAGGACGTAATCACTTGTCGTGTTATACCCTTCCAACAGGTGCCTTATATGTGGTAGTTGCATAAACCCTCCAGAGCTAAACTCGCTCATATATTTTTCTATTATAGTATATTCAACTGTGTGAAAACAATCAGAGTACAGAGTTTATGCAAAGTTTCTCAAACAATGCAATTCGTATAAAAAAGATGCTAAAAAACCTCCGGAATCTTAGTAGATTACCAAAAGTTTAACAATCTTGAAAAATATACTTGTATCCCATTCTACACTGGTATATAATAACTAAGGATCATTATGAACAAAAGCATATGTACTGTAGATATTTCAAGAAACAGGAGGAATCTTCAAGTATGAGTATCAAAGTTGGTATTAATGGTTTTGGCCGGATCGGCCGTCTTGTATTCCGCGCAGGTCTGAATAACCCGAACATCGAATTTGTCGGGATAAACGATCCCTTCATATCCCCTGATTATATGGCATATATGCTCAGGTACGACACTGTCCACGGCAAATTTGACGGTGAAATATCCTACACGGACGACTCCATTGTTGTAAATGGAAAAGAAGTCAAGGTCTTTGCATGCAGAGAGCCTAAAGACATTCCATGGGGCAAAGTAGGCGCTGAATATATCGTTGAGTCCACAGGTGTATTCCTCACAAAGGAAAAGGCAAATGGACACATCGAAGCCGGAGCTAAGAAGGTCGTTATGAGCGCTCCTTCAAAGGATGACACTCCAATGTTCGTTATGGGCGTAAACCATGACAAGTACACAAGCGACATGACATTCGTTTCAAACGCTTCCTGTACAACAAACTGCCTGGCTCCTCTGGCAAAAGTCATTCACGAGAACTTTGGTATTAAAGATGGCCTTATGACAACAGTTCACGCAATAACAGCCACCCAGAAGACAGTTGACGGCCCATCTGCAAAAGACTGGAGAGGCGGACGCGCAGCTTCCGGCAACATCATTCCTTCTTCAACAGGTGCTGCAAAGGCTGTTGGAAAGGTTATTCCTGAACTCAACGGCAAACTGACCGGTATGTCAATGCGTGTTCCGACACTTGACGTATCCGTTGTTGACCTTACAGTAAACCTTGAGAAACCTGCAACCTATGATGAGATCTGTGCTGCTGTCAAGAAGGCTGCAGAAGGCGAAATGAAGGGCATCCTCGGCTACACTGAAGACGCTGTTGTTTCCTCCGACTTTATCGGCGAGGTACGCACCTCCGTTTTCGACGCAAAAGCCGGAATCGCACTGACCGACACCTTCGTTAAGCTCGTTGCATGGTACGACAATGAGATGGGTTATTCCAACAAGGTCGTTGACCTCATCTGCCATATGGCATCTGTAGACAACAAGTAATCAAGCAAATTTGATATAGCATAGTAATAAAGCTCCGGATTTCCGGAGCTTTATTGAATTATAAACATAAACTTTAGGCTCTTCGTCAATTGTAGGGGTAGAGTATAAGTAAAAATGGTTCTATAATAATCGTTGGAGTTCTATTTTCTGAATCCCAACAATTATTATAGAACAACTCAATAATGTGCAGGTAAATAAAAATATTAGGAAGACGCGTGCGAAGTGTCCCATTATATGTAGACAATAATAATACAGACACAGGTATCCGTGTCTGTATTCGGAAATAATATTACTTGCTAAAGTTAAACTATGTTCAGCATAAGTGTCAACAGAATAAAGCTGATTGCAACCCAGGTTGTGGCTTTGGCAATGCGGGCATCCCAAGTTTTTGCCTTGTTTTTAGACATAAATGTATCGGCGGCACCGGAGATAGCGCCTGAGAGGCCTGAACGTTTTCCGGACTGCAGAAGTACTGCGGCAATCAGTAACAAACAGGAAAAAACCTGAATGATTGTCAGAATCGTTTTTAACAAAGATTACACCTCCAACGAATATTAGACTAGGGTGTTGCTTTAAGAACAAACCGAACTTAGCGTATCATACCACAGAAAACAAAAAATATCAAGAATTATTTGGCGCTAAGTTTACCTGCGGCCACAGCCTTAAGATAGGCTGTAATAAAGCCGTCGATATCACCGTCCATGACCGAGTTGATATTACCCGATTCGTAGCCTGTGCGATGGTCCTTTACAAGGGTATAGGGCATAAAAACATAGGATCTGATTTGGCTTCCCCACTCAATCGACTTTTGGTCACCCTTGATGTCATCGATTTTTTCAAGATGCTCACGTTCTTTTATTTCAACGAGTTTTGAGCGAAGCATCATCATAGCAACTTCGCGATTTTGATGCTGACTTCGCTCATTTTGACAAGTAACGACTATTCCGCTTGGTAAGTGCGTAATGCGTACAGCGGATTCTGTTTTATTAACATGTTGTCCGCCTGCACCGCCAGAGCGGAACGTATCGATTTTAAGATCCTCTTCACGGATCTCGATATTTACATCGTCTGTTATCTCAGGCATTATCTCCACTGCCGCAAAAGAGGTGTGGCGGCGGCCTGAGGAGTCAAAAGGCGAGATTCGCACAAGTCGGTGGACGCCCATTTCGCCCTTCAGATAACCATAAGCGTTGTGTCCTTCAATAGAAACTACTGCGCTTTTTAAGCCTGCTTCGTCGCCGTCAAGATAATCAAGAACTTTATATTTGAAGCCATGGCGCTCAGCCCAACGGGTATACATCCTGAAAAGCATCTGTGCCCAGTCTTGGGCTTCTGTTCCGCCGGCTCCTGCGTGGAAGGAAATAATTGCGTTGTTGCCGTCGTATTCGCCGTTAAGGAGTGTTTGCAATGTGGCTTCCTCAAGCATACTCTCAAGCTTGGTATACTCCAACTCCAAATCCGGAAGAAGGCTATCGTCGTCTTCTTCGATGGCAAGCTGACATAACGTTGCAACATCGTCATAGGTCGACACTATGCTGTCATAGGCTGAAACCTTATCCTTAAGTTGCTTTAAACGTTGCAGAACCCTTTGGGAGTTCTCAATATCGTTCCAAAAGCCGTCTTCGGTCGAAACAGCCTCAAGCTCTTGAATCTCGTTGCGGATCACTGTTAGATTTAACGCGCTCTCCAGATCCTTGATCCTGGGAAGCGTGGAGTTAATCTTTTGTTTATATTCTTCAAATTCGATCATAGCTACCCCAATCTGTCTTATTGCCGGTAAATTATTGCATATTGTATCAACAGTCGAATTTCTGTCGACAACACTTATTATAACTGCTTGATCCATTAATGTAAAGATAGATGTGCTGTACATTCACATTGCGTTCACTTTTCAAATTGTTTTTGTGCTATAATAATGATATAATACAAGCGTTTATACTGAGTTATATTTTGGTTTATATAAACCGACGGAGGTACTTATGGGGTTATTTGATAAAATATTCGGCACGCACAGTGAAAGGGAACTCAAGAAGATATATCCACTTGTTGATGCAATCGAAGCGCTTTCCGATGAGTACCGCCAATTATCTGACGATGAACTGAAGGGAAAGACGGAGATTTTTAGGGCGCGTCTTGCCAACGGAGAGACACTGGACGATATACTCGTTGAAGCATTTGCCACAGCAAGAGAGGCGGCTTGGCGTGTATTGGGGATGTATCCCTTCCGCGTACAGCTTATAGGTGGAATAGTTCTCCATCAAGGCAGGATAGCTGAGATGAAAACCGGTGAGGGAAAGACACTTGTTGCAGTATTGCCCGCGTATCTAAACGGGTTGACCGGAAAAGGCGTTCACATTGTTACCGTTAACGATTACCTTGCCAGATATCATAGCGAGTGGATGGGTAAGGTATATCGGTACCTGGGTTTATCTGTCGGACTAATAGTGCACGGTGTTGATCAGGCTGACCGCAGAAAGTCATATGCCGCCGATGTAACTTATGGGACTAATAATGAGTTTGGGTTTGATTATCTTCGTGACAACATGGCCATTTATAAGGAAAACATGGTTCAGCGCGGTCATGTATTTGCAATAGTGGACGAGGTGGACTCGATATTGATCGACGAGGCGCGCACACCGTTGATCATATCCGGACAGGGCGATAAATCTACGCAGCTATATGAGATGGCTGACAGGTTTGCTTCAAGACTTAAAGCAACAAGAGTCAGAGAACTTGATGATAGAAGTGACAATGAGGATATTGACGGCGACTACATCGTAGACGAAAAGGCTAAAACCGTTACTCTCACAGCACAGGGTATAGCAAAGGCTGAGAGGGCGTTTAATATAGAAAACCTGTCCGACCCTGAAAACGCAACATTGGCCCACCATATAAATCAGGCAATAAGAGCTCATGGCCTGATGAAGAGGGATGTTGACTATGTCGTAAAGGATGGCGAAGTCATAATCATAGATGAGTTCACCGGGCGTATGATGTTTGGACGCCGTTACTCGGAGGGACTGCATCAGGCAATCGAGGCAAAGGAGAAGGTAAAGGTTGAACGGGAGTCAAAAACCCTTGCCACCATCACATTCCAAAATTATTTCAGACTTTACGACAAGCTGTCTGGTATGACAGGCACGGCTCTTACAGAGACCGAAGAGTTTGGAGAAATATATAAGCTTGACGTTATTGAAATTCCCACTAACCGCCCGATGATACGCATTGACCATCCGGATGTGGTTTACAAGACGATCGATGGTAAGAACAGGGCAATCATCAAACAGATTCAGGAGTGCAACAGGAAAGGTCAGCCCGTGCTTGTGGGAACGGTATCGATAGAGAAGAGTGAAGAGCTTTCGGCAATGCTTAAGAAAGTTGGCATTCAGCATAATGTTCTCAATGCCAAGCATCACGACAAAGAAGCCGAAATCGTTGCTCAGGCGGGCAAGCTTGGTGCTGTAACCATTGCTACTAACATGGCTGGTCGCGGTACCGACATTATGCTTGGCGGTAACGCCGAGTTTATGGCGCGCCGAGAGCTACGCAGACTTGGATATAGCGATGAGCTTATCGCTGAAGCAGACGGTCACAGTATAACCGATGACGAAAGCATTCTTGAGGTAAGGGCTAAGTTTAATGAGCTTGTGGAGCAGTACAAAGCTGAAATCAAAGATGAGGCAAAGAAGGTCATTCAAGCCGGAGGCCTTTTTGTGATTGGAACCGAGCGCCATGAGAGCAGACGTATCGACAACCAGTTGCGAGGTCGTTCGGGAAGACAGGGAGATCCCGGTGAGAGTCGGTTCTACATTTCCCTTGAAGATGATTTGATGAGGCTGTTTGGATCTGAGCGCATTTTCAATATGATGGAAACCCTTGGTCTTGATGAGGATACGCCTATCGATCAAAAGATGCTCTCCAACGCCATAGAATCGGCACAAAAGCGGATCGAAAGCCGTCACTACCAAATGAGAAAGAATGTTCTTGAGTATGATGACGTTATGAACAGGCAGCGTGAGATCATTTACGGTCAGCGCAAACAGGTCCTTGATGGAGAGGATCTAAAGCCGTCTATAATGTCGATGATTGAGGAAACCATTTTTAACGCTGTAGACAGAGTGATGGGAGAGCAGAGACATGCAAACCCCACTCAGATAAAAGAAATCACACTCCAGTTTGAACCGCTGTTTCTCAAAAAGGGAGAGCTGTCCTATACTCAGCAGGAGCTTGATAATATATCAGTCGATCAAATAAAGCAGGATCTACTTGATAAAGCCATTGCATTTTATGATGCCAAAGAGCAGGAATTGACGTCTCCGGTGATGCGGGAAATCGAGCGCTATGTGCTGCTCAAGATGGTGGACCAGAAGTGGATGGATCATATTGATGCAATGCATGAGCTTCGTAGAGGCATCGGACTACGCGCCTACGGACAGCATGACCCCAAGCTTGAATATAAGCGCGAAGGCTTCGATATGTTTGAGGCAATGATAAACTCGATCAGGGAAGATACAGTAAAGTTAGTATTCACTGCAAGAGTTCAAGGTCAGGCACCGCAGCGTGAGCAGGTAGCAAAACCTCTAAATGCTATTCATGGAGACGATGTTCCCGCGAGAAAATCCACCCCGGTGCGAAAGCAGAAGATAGGACGAAATGATCCCTGTCCCTGCGGAAGCGGCAAAAAATACAAAAAATGCTGTGGCTTTAATCCCACAGTTAGTGGTAGTAATGAGTAGTAACCATATGGATTACCGAAAAGCATATAGGCTAATTGATACCACATATGTGATCTCCGATGCTTTCAGTAAAGCCGGAGATATTCGCCATGGCTTTACAACAAAAAACGGCGGTGTGAGTAAAGGACAGTTCGCGTCTCTTAACATAGGTATAAGTCGCGGGGACGAAAAGAAACATGTTAAGCACAATTACCAAATTATTTCTCAACGGATAGGATTTGATCCAAAAAATGTTGCCCTAACTTCCCAGGTACATGGAGATAATGTGAGGATCGTTGAACAGGGTGGACTCTTTGACGAACCCGTTGAAGAACCCTGTGACGCTTTGATAACAAACAAGCCGGGCATAGCGCTTTTTGTATTCACCGCAGACTGCGTTCCGATTTTGCTATATGATCCAGTTTCTCGTTGCATAGGTGCTGTCCATGCGGGCTGGAGAGGCACGGCAAACGGCATTTTGAGGAAAACAGTAAATATGATGATGAGTGAATATGGCGCAAAGCCAGAAAACATCAAAGCGGCGATCGGACCATCTATTGGGAGCTGTTGTTTTGAAGTGGATCGTGCAGTCTATGAAAAGCTGAAAGACGTATATCCTGAAATGGACAGTGTTACCGGCAAAAAGGGTGAAAAATATTATCCCGATTTGAAGGCTCTTAACGGATCTATGCTAAATTGGTGCGGGATAAAGTCCGAAAGTATTTCTGTTGTTGACATTTGTACAAAATGCGAACACACAATGTTTTGGTCACATAGGCGAGATGGAGAACGACGCGGCCTCCAGGGCGCTGTAATAGTGATGGTTTAAGAAGGAGTTTTGTTGCTGTGAGCGGAATATGCAAGGGGTTGAGAATAGCCTTACTTATAGTGACGGCCTTAGTTTTTATCTCAATTCAAGGCTGCCATTTTGAAACTGAAACACCCCAAGATAACCTTTTACCGTCAATACTACCTTCGGCGTCGGATGCCCCTGATATTGTGATCCCGTCAGGTGCACCAATCATCGATATATTTGGTCTGGCATTTTCATCTGCAGGCAATCTAAATCCTATAACATGCACAAGCAGGCTGAATATGTATCTGGTACCGCTATTATATGAAGGTCTTTTGAGATCGACGGGGACTTCGAGGCTCATCCCTTGCTATGCGAGAGATTTGAAAAAGATGAGAACTCATATACTTTTTATATAAATACTGACGCACGTTTTAGTGACGGTTCAGGTCTTACCGCCTATGATGTGAAATATTCCCTTGAGCTTGCAAAAAAGAATGATACTTTCTATTCAAACAGACTTCGTTATATCAGAAATATCATAGCAGTGGATAAAGACACTGTCAGAATCGACTTATCCGAGCCGATCGGGCATCTTGAACAGCTTCTTGATATACCCATCATAAAGTCAGACAGTGCAAATTTGGTTTCACCGATCGGAACCGGGCCATATATTTATATCGAAGATGGAGATGAATGCTACCTTAGAGCTTATTCAGATTGGTGGCAAAACAGGCCGAGACCCTTTACCCGAATAGATTTGATAGACACCCCTGAGGCCGACCTTCTTATCACTTCTTTTGAGGCGGGGGCAATAAGTTTAGTGGGAAACGACCCGACAGCGACTGATCCCGTGGTTTTTGGCGGTGATTACGAAGAGTGGAGCTATCCGACGAGCGTGATGTACTACCTGGGAGCAAATACTCAAACTGGACCGATGCAGAATGCTGATTTGCGCAAGGCATTAAGTTACGCAATCGATCGGGAGTTTATATGCGACACTGAAATGCTTAAATATGCAGATCCCTCAACACTTCCGGTCAACCCAGGCAGTAAGCTTTATAATGCCAGTATTGCAGAGACTTTGAGTTTTTCACTTGAGAAGTTCGCTCAACTCGTGTCAAATGCAGGTTATGACGAGGAAAGGCCCCTAACGATAAATATGATCGTAAACTCGGAAAATTCGTTCAAAGTTGCTGTTGCAGAGAGGATCGCTGAGGATATGCGTACCATGGGGGTAATCGTAAATCTCAGTTATCTTAAATGGACAGACTACCTTGCTGCTTTGAAAAACAATAATTTTGACGTATATTTGGCTGAGGTAAAGCTAAGAAACGATTTTGATTTGAGTGAACTGATTGCACAAAACGGGTCTCTCAACTTTGGAAAATATTATTCTGAGGAAACTAATTTACTATTGACATCATTTAAAGACGCAGACACAGATTCGCTAAAATCCGTGTCCGGTTCGCTCTATAAAAAGCTGTCGGATGATGCTCCTATTATCCCCATTCTCTTCAAGCGCCATGTGGTGAATGCCAAGAGAGGGGTTATTGATGCAATCGATCCAACCCAGACTAACATTTTCAACGGGATAAAAAATTAGATCGAATTTTATACATTGACAAAGTGATCAAAACTGAGTAAAATAACAATGTTCGCCTCAAACGCATAGGCGTGTTCAGTTTTGAATATGCGCTTGTAGCTCAGTAGGATAGAGCGGCCGCCTCCTAAGCGGCAGGTCGGAGGTTCGAATCCTCTCAAGCGTGCCAACGATCAAAAGCCATATCCAATTGGGTATGGCTTTTGATTGAGTAGAGTTTGACAAACAAGTGTATCACGCTTATAATATGGGTTAAACTGTAATTCAAAAATATCATACGAAATAAGGGTTTTATAAATGCAAAACAGAAATCGGTCGATGCTTTGCGACTACTATGAATTGACGATGGGTAACGGGTATTTCGAAAAAGGAATGGTCGACCAAATCGTCTATTTTGATGTCTTCTACAGGTCTGTGCCCGATGATGGCGGGTACGCAATATTTGCAGGACTTGAGCAGATCGTAGATTATATTGAGAATCTTCATTTTACAGAGGATGACATTGATTTTCTTAGAAAAAAAGGCGGGTTTAGTGAAGGCTTCCTAAGCTATCTTCGCAACTTCCGCTTTACCGGGGATATCTATGCTGTACCAGAAGGGACCCCGGTATTTCCAAATGAACCGATCCTTACAGTTCGTGCACCGGCTATCGAGGCGCAGCTAATTGAGACTTATGTCCTGCTCACCGTAAATCACCAGTCCATGATTGCGACTAAGGCAAACAGGATCTGGCATGCCGCTGAAGGTAGGACCGTACTTGAATTTGGTTCACGCAGGGCTCATGGTGCAGATGCTGCTGTCGACGGAGCGCGTGCCGCCTATATCGGTGGATGTGCCGGTACGGCGTGTACTCTGTCAGAAATTGTCTATGGGGTTCCCGCCGGAGGAACCATGGCCCATTCGTGGGTACAGATGTTTGATTCGGAGTATGAATCGTTTAAGGCCTACTGTGAGATCTATCCTGATAATGCAACTCTTTTGGTAGACACATACAACGTCCTGAAAAGCGGAGTTCCAAATGCTATTAGAGCATTCAAGGAAATCCTTTTACCAAAAGGAATAACAAAGTGCGCAATAAGATTGGATTCAGGCGATATAACATACCTATCCAAAAAGGCGCGTAAAATGTTGGATGATGCAGGCTTGACGGAGTGCAAGATCGTCGCTTCGAACTCCTTGGACGAATGGCTTATTCGTGATCTGGTTGTACAGGGAGCAAAAATCGATGTGTTTGGCGTTGGCGAACGCCTAATAACTTCAAAAAGTTCCCCTGTATTCAACGGTGTATATAAGTTGGTTGCCGTTGAGAAGAATGATGGAACCATTGTTCCAAGGATCAAAGTGAGCGAAAGTTCAGCAAAAATAACAAATCCCCATTTCAAAAAGTTTTACAGGCTGTATGAGCGCAATAGCGGAAAAGCGATTGCCGATCAACTATGCGTTTACGATGAAACTATTGATGACACGAAGCCTCTGGAAATCTTTGATCCTATTGACACATGGAAGAGGAAGGTAGTGACTGATTTCATCGCCAAGGAGATGCATGTCCCAATATATAAAGGCGGAAAGTTAGTTTACAAGCTGCCTTCATTGCCTGAAATCCAGAAATACTGTGCAGAACAAGTAGATACTCTGTGGGAAGAGGTAAAGCGCTTTGAATCTCCGCACAACTACTATGTTGACCTGTCACAGAAGCTTTGGGATATCAAGCACGGCCTCATTAGTGAGGTAACTGCACCGGAGTTATAAAACAAATTGAATCACAAGATATGCCCCCTTATAGTAGACAGTGGAAATGATAACAGACACTGAACACTTATAAGGGGCATATTTATTTATACTGTTCGATAATCATTATATAGTCACAATGTTGACACCGGCTCTGTCTCTCAAGTAAACACCCTCGCGCTTATGACAGGTAAAGAGCAATATCTGTCTTTCTTTTGATTCGTTATAAAGCCATTCAAGGGCAGCTGCCATACGTTCGTTGTCAAATGAGATCAAGGCATCGTCCAGGATCAAAGGCAAATTGAAGGAGGAGGGGAGGACGATGCGGCATATGGCTAGCCGCATTGCGAGATAAAGTTGATCCATTGTACCTCTACTTAGCTCTAGTGCTCTTCTTAGGCCAACGTTGGAACTATCTTCTGCCATAGCTTCAAACTCTCTTGTTATAATAACTCGATT
Source organism: Eubacteriales bacterium (assembly GCA_050950785.1). Classification (GTDB taxonomy): domain Bacteria; phylum Bacillota; class Clostridia; order Oscillospirales; family JAAYOS01; genus JAAYOS01. Next base: position 115,430 of record JBMNIG010000025.1, read on the forward strand.
GTATTTATTTGATGTCAACGAAGCAAAGATTTTTGCAGTTTCACTATTCAATCGTGGGGAGAAACGCTCACGGAGTTGTTTATACGCATCAGAGAGTGTATCTATTGCAAGTGAAATTGCGGAATGATTTTGATTTAGTTTATCCAAACGTGATTGCAATAGCTTGATCTCAGATTCCAACTCAGACGGCTGTCGTATTTGTGATAAGCGCCCCTCAAGTAAAGCTGCCTGTCGACGAAGTACGGACAGCTCATTTTCAATATTTTCAAGTTGGATGGCCATTTCATCGGGAAGATGAGAAAAATATGGTGAGATTTTATCCGAACTGCTTATCCCACCCTCTTTTAGCGCATTTAGTATCTCCTGGGCCGTATTCCTTTCGATCAGTGCACGCTCATAGCGATCGATCGAAGCAAGGGCAGATTGCACGGCATGCCGTAACCCGTTTTCAATTTCAACAGCATTATTAAAGTAAGGGAAAATATCCTTTATACGTTCAATAATGTAATCGATGTCATCTGATATATGGGGGAAAGGTGTCTGGCGGTTTGTATCAATATCTTCTTCCATTTCCTTATACTCAACTATTAGCTCAAGATAGGAGTTGAGTATATGGCCGATTTCTGAAGTGTCCTTAGCATCATATTTATCAAGAACGCTTTCTCTTATTGCAAGAATTCTCTTCTTAGCTTTCGAGCGTGAAATAAACACCAATGTTGCTGCCGATCCGACAAGTAACAAACCTGAAGCAATCCAAGATGGGATACCTTGAAACTTGTCCGGTGAAAGCAGCAAAATCAAAACTGAGAGAACTAAAGGTATAAAAAGTAGGGGAGTCCGCTTTATAAAAATATCTTTAGCAATACGTTTTGTACTTAAGGTTTCCAGAGTCTCGATATCTTTTGCTGTCACTTCTTTTGCCTGTTCAGAAGAACAGCCCGCAAAGGGTTTATAACTGGACAACTGGTTTCTGATCTGATCGATCCGGCGCTGCTTTTCTCTAAGCAGTGCGTCCCCGGGCGTCAGTAATTCTTTTGTTTTCTATTTCAGTATAAAATCTGAGCTCTAAATTGCGCAGTTCGTTGGCCGTTGGTTTTTGGGGTGCCGGCAGGGAGCCTTTCGGAAGCTTCAATAAGTGCAAGCTCGGCAGATTTAAGCCTTTCTTCTGCCAGCCAAATTCTTTGCTGTTGAGATTCTTGAAATGATTCCTGATGCTCTGCAAGTTTGTCGTGTAAGTTTATTTTTCTCTTTTTCTAGCTTTGTGATCTTATCATGGATCATTTTAAACCTCTGAACGCTCTTTTAGGCTTGTTTCTAAATCAGAACGCAGTTTATTTATTCTGTTCACAAGTTCCGGAATTTTGCCGCTGTTTCTATATTGCAGTCTTCTGCGCCAATCTTGTAAAGTGGATACTGCTTCAGTATACGAAGAATTCTCATCACCCGAGGAGACAAGGCTCATTATTCTGCGTTCAAGTTCTCCCCGTGCCACCCGAGGGAAACTGGAGAGTTTCGATGAATACACTGCGTTTCAAAACATTCTTTGCCTATACCCAGTAATTCTTCACCAAGGCTTGACTCAGAAAACATTATTTTATCCCCTGAAACATTGTATACAAGCAAATCACGCATAGGGGCTGCAGACGTGCTGCGTCTTTCAAGGGTTATTTCACCATATTTGGGAGTATTGATCCGCATAACACCGCTCATCGGCATCCCATTCCAAGGACGGTAGCGGTTTTTGACAGCCAATGAGGGTTTTTGTATCTCTTTCCGAAGTGTTTATTCCATAGAACATTGCACGTATAAAAGCACACCAGGTAGATTTGCCCGATTCGTTTGCGCCCTCGATTATGTTTAGTCCTTCTGAGAGAAGCAAGGTTTTGCTATCGAGCTTACCGAAGGTGGCCTGCATCTCACGAATTGTCATAGTTTCCAGACTCCTCTCCGTCCAATGCATCAAGTCCATAACGTGCAGCAAGTTCTACTAATTTTCGATCCTCACTTTTTATATCATCATTTAGCCTTTCCTTTAACAATGAAAGGAAAATACCTTTAAGTGTATCGTCACCGCATTCTTCCCAAACGTTCACAGGTGGTCTGGTACGATCTATTAAACTTACAGTGAAAGGCGAGTGACGAGAGGCTTTCCTCTATATCTTCAATAGAGAGCCGGTCGGGTTCAATTTCGCCAGTGAGAGTAACTCGCAAAAGACTGTTCTGAATATCTGCAGGCATTGCTTGCAAAACTGCCTTTTTGGGTGATCGACACGCACTGAGATCAACTGATAAATCCAAATATTTAGCACCGTCAAGGGGCAAAAAGGTGACTTTGGTACCTTCGTCGAAATTTACAAGGTATACACCTTTGCTGCCGGTCTCGTCAAATCCCCGCCCTTCAGGGACATCCGCAATAGGGCATATATCGTCCCTTCCGACTTTTTGAGGTTCAGTACGCCCATGGATATGTCCCAAGGGCAAGATAGTCTACAACCGCTGGCTGCGATGTCTTTTGCATATATCGGGTGATAGCGGGGCTCAGGGGGATTGATTTCGCCGTGAAGCATCATAACCGAGAGCTTGCTTTTATGCAAGCCCTCGGTTATATAGTCTTGTGATGAATTAAAATCACTAAGCATGGATTGAAATTGATTTTGCGATGTAAACCCCGGCTCCATAAAGAACCATGTTCGCAAGTTCAACTTTTTCAATTATCTGTGAAGTGAAAATACGAACATTTTCAGGCCAGACGGTAAGGTTGTATGGTGAGCTGGTATGGAAGTAGTCGTGATTGCCGGGTGTAATAAATATGGGAATAGCGGGTGCGTGACAGTATATTCGACACTCGATTTGCTACATCAAAAGAGACATTCGGTTTATCAAATAAGTCGCCACATATAAGCACGCGCATCAACCCGAAAGCGCTCAGCCATTGAAACGATTTCCTCAAGGATCAGAAATTGCCCTTCCCGCCTTATTGCAGCTTTTTCATTAGAAAGAAAGCCGAAAGAGCTGTCAATGTGCAGATCCTGCCGTGTGAAGGATTGTAATGCTCATATGAATCTCCTCCTTGGCTCTAGATCGTGCAGTTTGTTACTGATTTATTATCGCTCTTCCTCAGGGAAGATCCTACCAAGCAGTTTAATGACAAGGTAGAATACTATCAAAACTGAGAATACGCCCATCAATCCGTATCCCATCAGTGTAAAAGCGGCTCCAATTTGTGTCATAATTATAAGTCCTCCAAACTAAGCTATTAAGGTGACAAGCCAGGGAACAAGGAGCAAGCACCATTCCACCGGCTATGACAGACCCAAGCTGACCTGCAACGTTGGCACTGGTAGACTGCATAAGAATGAAGTTTGTGGGGTCTTCCTTGGTTGCCATTTTCTGAATAACACGGGCGGACATTGGGAATGGCGGATATACCAGCAGCACCAACCATGGGGTTGATCTTTTCTTTAGTGAACAGGTTGAGAAGTTTAGCAAACATAACTCCGCCTGCGGTATCAAATATAAAGGCAAAGAGCCCGAGAGCGAGGATCAACAGTGTGATCGGCTGCAAGAACTTCTCATAATGCATGGTAGCACCGATGGTTATACCAAGCAGCAGGGGTGACCAGGTTGGCAAGTTCGTTTTGTGCGGTTTGGGAGAGACGTTCCAGTACTCCTGATACTCGAATGAGGTTTCCAAACATAAGCAGTCCAACCAATGGTACGCTTATAGGTGCGGCGATACCTGCTATGATCGTGATCAAGATCGGGAATGCGATCAATTACTTTCTGAGATACCTTCTTGTCGCGGTATGGCATACGTATCAGGCGCTCCTTGCGCGTTGTAAGTGCGCGGATTACCGGAGGCTGGATAATTGGGACAAGGGCCATATATGAGTATGCTGCGACAGGAGATGGGGCCAATGTAGTCTTTTGCAAATTTGGTTGCGACAAAAATAGATGTTGGGCCGTCTGCCGCACCAATTATTCCAATTGCAGATGCCACCTTAAGGTCTATGTTCAGACCTAAATTAAAGGCGTTGTCAAGCACACCACCCAATGCAATTGCGGCTACGATCGTGAAAAAGATACCAAATTGAGCTGCTGCGCCAAACAGCAACATGCGCGGGTTTTTTAAGAGCTCGGAAAAATCGATCATTGCACCAACTGCAATAAAGATTAGTACAGGGAAGAGCTCGGTTATGATTCCGGCATTATAAAAAATCTGGAGAACGCCGGGGGACTCCTTCATGCTCCCAAACGGTTGCAAGTGGGAGATTGACTAGAATTGCGCCGAATCCGATCGGCAGAAGTAGCATCGGTTCATAATCCCTTTTTGATTGCGAGATAAATCAATAGGACACCGATGGCGTACATGATCAAACGTTGTATGTTCAGGTCAAATACGCCTGCAAAGACTTCCCGTAGGTTTTCTAGGGCCAAGGTTTTCACTCCTTAAATTGATGATTCGACAGCTTGTTTCCGAAGTTCATGATTTAACGAAACGCATCTGTCGAACTTTGCACAGCGCATCAATGTTCAGAAGACATTTCGTTTATTGCCTTTCGGAGGCAGCTGTTACCACATTCAGAGAATATTATATGTTCAAATGCCGGAAATTACAAGGTTTTATTCCAATCTCTTTTTTAGTAGTTAAGGTCTTTTTTGTGAGAAACACCGACAATGTTTGGAAAATGCAAAAAAAACTTACCAGTATCCAATATGATACAAACATTTAAAATAAATTAATAGTTTTTTAATTATTTATAGGTAGTTTCTTAACACATACTGATTAGAATGATAATTGCAAGAAGTGATTTAATTTTCATTTTTCCCCTCCTATTTGTTAACAGAGACGGGTTTCCCGTCTCTGTAATTTTTTAAATATTTTTATGCTCTGTATTTGCAAAAACGCAAAAGCAAGAAGTTTTGGCTCAGGGGACAAAGTGGTGGGAGGAGTACCGTGGACCATTTCCCTCGCACCTAGTCAAATCATCCTATATACATGCCCATCAAAAGGCAGGGATCAGCTTCCCCCCAGATCTGTGTGAATGTTTTCTAACGGATAAAAACCCATGGAAAGATAGAACAAACGTGTTTGTTCATAGAAAACGTCATTATTGTCAGAGCTTAAAGTTTTTACTGTAAGAAACACACAGCCCTTATCAGATGCAAAGTCTTTGCATGTCTTAAACGAGCTTTCGACCGATCCCTTTTCTGTGAAATTCTTTGTCAACTGCCATTACTAACAATTCGGCTGTGCACCCGTGATGGATTTTTTACGGAGACAAACCCCACAGGCTTCCCATCTATAACTGCACACCAAAACGGCAAATCACGGACCTTTTTGGCATAGTCCATTGATAGCTGAGGGTATACCAAACCAGTCGGGTAGCGACTCAAGGATGTTTGTGCATATTCGGGCCTTTTCCTCACTATCCAGGACGTTTACAATATCACAACAGATATCATTGGCATCGTCCAAACTTCGGTCATAAATTCCAATTACGTTTTTAAACTGCCACGCCATCTTCAGCTTGTGGCAAGTTGCCATATATATTTGATTTGATATCATAATTTGCATGCACATTTGTCATCAAGTTCTTATCAAAATTCTTTTTCACAAAATCAATAAGCCTTGAAAGGGTATCATCCGATATCACGTGCTCGATCTTGCATGCCTCTGCTTCAGCCGTTTCTTTTGGAACACCGAATAATTGCTGAAGCAGTATTTTAATTGTGGTGTGGCACATACGGACTTTCGCGGCAACTGCTTTTCCTTCTTCGGTGAGCAGGATGCCGCCGTACGGCTGTTGGGTGACAAAACCGGATTCTTTAAGTAGCCCAACAGCTTTGTTCACACTCGCCCTTGAAACATTCAAGCGGGTAGCAACATCAATCGATCTTACAGGTACCTGTTCAAATGACAGGTCGAATATGGCCTCAAGATAATCTTCATTTGAAGGGGAAAGTACTCTTGACAGTTGAATCCCTCCTATCTTCCTAAACCAATCGGGCTACATTGTAGACTTATAAAGGAAACTATATATGCCATACTAAGCTGCCATGCCACTGCAAATGCAGTCCATTTGCGACTGTTCATTTCACGACGGGTCGTGGCTAAAGTGGAGACACAGGGGACATAAAGAAAGTGTGAACGTCATAAATGCTAAAGCGGAAGCGGGAGTAAAAGCCTGCCTTATGATGGGAACGAGACCACCCGATTCGGCAACTGAGCGTTCAAGACCGTATAGTATTCCCATAGTCGATACAACGGCCTCTTTTGCTATAAGTCCGGTCAAAAGTGATACAGATGCTCTCCATTCGCCAAATCCCCAGTGGAGCGAAAATTGGTGCAATAATCCTTCCAAATTGCGCGAATATGCTTTGATCTGACTTTGCCATTGTGAAGCTAGGGCTAATATTGGAGAGAAACCAAACAAATATGCTCATGGCAAAAATCAAAGTTCCTGCTCTTAGGAGAAATTCTTGACCCGATCCCACAGTCGCAGAAATGTGCCTTCAGCTGTCGGCAACCTATATAACGGCAGTTCCATAACAAAGGGAACTGTTTCTCCACGAAATAGAGTATATTTTAAGATGATTCCGGAGAGGACCGCCACAACTATTCCAAGTGTATATATGCTCAGAGCAACGAGCCAGCGTGCCTCTTCGAAGAATGCGGATATGAAGAGGGCATAACCGGCCAGCGGGCAGCACACGACATAAAGGGGGTGAGGATTATAGTCATCCTGCGATCCCGTTCATTTTCGAGTGTTCGGGTTGCCATGATCGCTGGAACGGAGCATCCAAATCCCATAAGAAGAGGTATAAAGGACTTTCCGGACAGTCCAAAACGTCTAAACAAGCGATCCATAATAAAAGCGGCGCGAGCCATATATCCACTGTCTTCAAGCAAGGATAGGAAGAAAAACAGTATTGCTATCTGAGGAAGGAAAACAAGAACTCCTCCTACACCTGATATTATCCCGTCGGTGACAAGGGATACCAGCCATTCTTTTGCATTTATGGATGTCAACAGGCTGACTGCTGCCTGCGCAATAACGTCATTGATCAGTATATCAAGAGCATTTGAAAAGAATGATCCGAAGGGTCCGAATGTAAGGTAGAAAACACAAGAAATAAGGGCAAAGAATATGGGAAGTGCAAGAATACGGTTTGTGACAAAGCGATCGATCTTGTCGGATAAAGTTTCCTCGCCGGGCTTAATAGGCTTTACTACATGTTGCCTCACCAGAGTATTTGTTATATATCGATACCTCAAATCAGCTAGCATCGTCTCACGGTCACCAAGCTCTCCGGTCGATTCATAACTTCGAGCGATATCATCTATAGAGCGTTTTTTATTGGTCGGGAGATTCAACTGCTTAATTATCCTAATATCGTTTTCTAGCAGCTTTATTGCCGTCCACATCCTGGGCAAATCCGAATTTCCACATTCTTCGCTTATTAGATTTTCTATTCGCGCAATGGCTATCTGTGCTTCCGTCGAATAGATCCTTTCGCTTATATCCACAACCTTGTCAAAGGATAGCGCTGCCTCAACGAGCTTTTGGATATTTTCATCTTTTCTGGCACTTATCGGCACGACCGGCACATTGAGTTCTTTCGATATTGCATCGCAGTCAACAGAACCTCCTAATGAGCTGACCTCATCCATCATGTTTACTGCTACTACCACAGGGCGTCCAATTTCCATCAAGGATAATGTGAGATAGAGATTACGCTCGATATTTGTACCATCGATTATATTGATGATCACATCGGGTTTTTCTTTCAATATATAGTCCCGAGTGATCACTTCTTCAGGCGAATAGGGGGAGAGTGAGTATATGCCGGGCAGATCGGTAATTACTGCTTCCCCCAAACTCTTTTCGCAGAAGGCCTTCTTTCTTTTCAACTGTGACTCCGGGCCAGTTTCCCACATATTGATTAGAACCCGTCAGTCTATTGAACAGGGTTGTTTTTCCCGAGTTGGGATTTCCCGTAAGTGCTATGGTTTTCATTTACCGTCCTCCGAGCTGCGAAATTGCACGATGATATGACGCGCTTCGTCCTTGCGTAGTGATAGTTCATAACCACGTATATTTATCTCAATTGGGTCGCCAAATGGAGCAACCTTACGAACATAGACTTCTGCGCCGGGAGTTACACCCATGTCGATGAGGCGCCGTTTGATCGGCCCTTTACTTTTGAGGTCGGTAACGATCCCAAATTGCCCGGGTTTTAAGTCCTTCAATGTCTTAAGCGATTTCAAATACTTCACCTCAAGGCCACATAGCAT
>JBMNIG010000026.1:0-74874 GCA_050950785.1 Eubacteriales bacterium
ATGTCTCCTGTGACACCGCCACCCAAGGCTACGATCAGATCAGTGCGGGTAAAGCGATTATCTGCCGCAAACTCAAGAATCGCAGTAAGAGTATGAATGTTCTTTGAACGCTCACCGGCAGTAAAGACGTAATGAAAAACATTATAACCTGAGTTTAGCAGGGAGACTGTAACGGTATCTGAATACAGTGGCTCAACGTTGTCGTCTGTAATAAGCAGCACCTTGCATGGATCAACCACTGCATTCAAATAGTTGCCCACATCCGCAAGTATGCGTCTACCCACTAACACTTCGTATTTGGTTGTTGCTTCAATGGGTATTCTTTTCAAAGTATTGCCCCCTTTCCAAATATGCAGAATTTTGCTGCCATCAAGCATCAACTTTTTCAATCATATTGATCACTTACTTGATTGACTGAGCTAGCTTCGAACCAGAGCTGATCAGTGTTATATAACAAGGCAAAGAATTATCTATACGCATAGGGCAAGATCTGTGCAACCCTTTGTGTAAGCGTTTCAAAGGCATCAGGTGTCAGCGACTGAGGACCATCGCAGAGCGCACGCGCCGGATCATTGTGGACCTCGATTATCAGTCCATCAGCTCCACAAGCGACAGCCGCAAGAGCCATGGGCATTACAAGTTTTGACATACCTGTTGCGTGACTGGGGTCAACTATTACGGGAAGATGGCTCATGCTCTTAAGCAACGGTACTGCTGAGAGGTCGAGTGTGTTCCTTGTGGCATATTCAAAGGTTCTGATGCCACGCTCGCAAAGTATTACATTCTCATTTCCGCCGGCCATTATATACTCTGCGCTCATCAAGAGCTCATCAAGCGTGCTTGACAGTCCACGTTTCAGTAGGATTGGCTGCTTGACTTTGCCCAGTTCCTTTAGCAGCTCAAAGTTTTGCATGTTTCTTGCTCCTACTTGTATGACATCAACCTCTTCAAACAGGGGGAGCTGAGATATATCCATAATTTCAGTTACCACCGGGAGTCCGATCTCTTTCCTGGCTGCAAGCAGCAGATCTATGCCTTGCTCCCTCAGACCCTGAAATGAATATGGTGAAGTGCGTGGCTTGAAGGCTCCGCCGCGTAGCATACCGGCACCTGCTTTTTTAACTCGGAATGCAATATCATTGAGCTGTTGGGGAGATTCTATCGAGCATGGACCTGCAATTATCAGGAAGTTTCCGCCACCGATCTTTGACCCGTTGATGTCAATAATCAAATCATCAGGATGGAATTTTCGGTTGGCATTTTTGTATGGCTCCTGTATACGCTTAACATCATCAACAATATCAAGGGCAAGGAGCAAGTCGATGTCAATAACTGTTGTGTCGCCAATTAAACCAAGAACTGTACGCGTAGTTCCAACAGAAACATGGATCTCTAGGTTCATGCTCTTCAACCATTGTATAAGGTTGTCTAGTTGATTTTTGTCCGGATCTTTTTTCAAAATAATTATCATTATTATATCACCTCATGTTATAGAAGAGTATAATCAAAAAGACCCCACAGCGGTTACACTGTGGAGTCCTACTCGTAGATGTTAACGAATATAACCCTGTATCAAGATAACAGCATAACCCTAAAAGCTTTATTATACCCTGTAAAGTAAATAAAGCCGAAGATAAAGTATGCTGCTGTAAAAAGTATATTAATCATATGGAGGTCTCCTCGTATAATATGTTTTGCAAGATGTTTATACGGTGATCCTGCTAGTCACCAAATAGTCAACCGGATCAGCAATGCCCATGATATAATTGAGAAAGTCAATCAGGCAAAGCTCTTATTGTCTCCTGTTGAACCGAGAGGTTACTTCATAGAAAGTCTGTTCCCCTGAACCGGAAGTTAGCTTCAAACCGCCGGCTGTTTGCTGGATAATCAGCCAGCCTCTTTTGCAGTGGAGGTTCGCAACGGGTTGCTTCCAGCTGGATTCTGATATGCGAGGGTGTCGATGCTCCGGTGTCATGGGTATTGCCGATCCGATTGACGTTATTCTAACCCGAAAGAAGGTGAAAACGTGAACAAGCTATTCGTAGGCATTGATGTGGGGAGCCGCATTAACGCAGTATACATCATGCTGCCAGACGGCTCAAAACACAGCTCATTTACTGTCCAGAACAACCTTGGCGGAGCTCAATCCCTTTCAAAGCGCGTTGTTGCCGCACTAAAGGAGTATAATATTTCTACAGTTATACTTGGTATGGAAGCAACTTCGGTGTACGGTGACAATCTTGCATGCTTCCTCCGCGAGGATGGGGCTCTCGGCAGGTTCGAGAAAAGAATCCATGTCCTTAATCCGAAACAAGTGAAGAAGTTCAAAGATGCTTATCCCGACCTGCCTAAGAACGATGCTATTGACGCTTTCGTTATCGCGGACAATCTTCGCTTTGGTAGGATCACCGCTGCAATATACTCGGATGATTACCGATACAAAGCCCTCCAGACACTTACCAGAACCCGTTTCTCGGTTGTTCAAAATCTTACACGAGAAAAGCAACGCTTCATGAACTACCTCTTCATGAAATGCTCTGGGTTGGCCCAGGAAAAGGTGTTCTCTAACACCTATGGTTCTACCGCACTGGCTCTCATTGAAGAGTTTGAAACTCCAGATGATATAGCCAATATGGATGTGGACCAACTAGTTGAGTTCCTTGTGGAAAAAGGGAAGAACAGATTCCCCAACCCATCTGAAGTTGCTAAAGCTGTCCAAGCTGCAGCTAGGGGGTTCCTATCGTTTGCCAAAGACTGTCAACGATTCTGTCAATCAGGTTTTATCTATCTCCATTTCCTCTATGCGCGCAATGCAAGAGCAAATAAAGGCTTTGGATAAGGAAATTGAGCGCCAGTTTGAAAACATCCCCAACACACTCACATCCATCCCTGGAATTGGTAAAGTACTCTCGGCGGGCATCATTGCTGAAATTGGAGACATCAACCGCTTTCCAAACCATGCTGCTGTTGCCAAGCATGCAGGTCTTGCGTGGACCCAGCATCAGTCTGGAATGTTCGAGGCACAGAACACACGTCAAATTAAGTCTGGGAACCGATTCCTCAAATATTACTTATGTGAAGCTGCTTTCTCTATCGTGCGTTGCGACACGGAGTACAGGCGCTTCTATGACCTCAAATATAAAGAGGTTAATAGGTATCAACATAAGCGTGCACTCGCTCTCGCTGCCCGGAAGCTCGTCAGGCTAGTCTTTCGTCTGCTGAAAGACAACCGCCTGTACAAACCATCGGTGGCATAGAACACTGCCACCACCCTTAAGAAGGCCCTGTTAAAATAGATTTTGCGCAGGGCTTAGATAGGTGCGCCTTTAAAAACTAAACTAACGCGTTTCCAGGTGTAACTTATTAGAAATTCTTTGTTTTAACTACTTGACATATTACCGCCGGACTTAATAGGATACGGTCCTTAATATCTATATATTCGCAACAGGCCTGTTTTGTAGACTTAATTTAGGTGTTGCAGTTAAATTTTGCAGTCGATAAAAGCGAGTTTGATAGTATATGCATTGTTTGCGATATAATAGCACAGATTACACGCTGTGTAAAGAGTTATCTAAATAAAGTGCAAAATTAATTTTCCACCGCATTTACAGCGGTAACGATCCGGGTGATCAATAAGCTTTGAACGTCGCATTCGCTTGATTTCAGCTCCACAGTTCTGGCAGCGTAGCAGATAACGAGGCTGGGCCGTGTCCTCAATACCTAAAGCTTCGTGAGTGCTGGCGCGAGATATTTTGTATCCATATGCGAAATTCATTCGCTGAGCATATTGTTTCCACCTGCTTCCGTGGTTTTTGCATCCGGGACAGGTATGTAGCACTTCGTGTGCCAGAGTTTGTTTACATGCCTGTTCAGAAGCGTCAAGCAGCTTACTTGATATCTCGATTACAAATTCATCATTTCTACTGATACAACAGCCGAAACGTCGAATGGCTCTACTGTTTACAATGACTTTTGAATGGATCCGGTTTGAAACCGGTATATCCAGGGCTTTTGCTTCTGAGATGACTTCTTGGAGAAGCTTATCCATGTTATTCAATCTTTTCCGCACCTTTCAGATATCGATCTGATCAAAACGTTCTTTTCTTTTTTTATTATATCAGCCTGATCTTATAATCGCAAGAAAAAAATGGTAAAATAATCCATAAATTTACCCTTATGATACTACATTTGTTCGTGGATTATGCAAACAGTTAGAAACGTTATTAAAAGCTATAGGCTGCAAGATTTCTTTAATAGCAAGTGGATCAGATTAGGCGGCATACCGGAATTAGTTTGCACTTGACAGGTATATTGAATTATGTTATTATTTCAAGGCTGACATACCAGAGGGGTGTAGTAGAGGTTCTTATACAACAACGATTAGTGCATATCCGGGTGTGGCGCAGATTGGTAGCGCGCTTGAATGGGGTTCAAGAGGCCGCAGGTTCAACTCCTGTCACTCGGACCAAAGTAGAAAATCCTGTAAGCATTGATATACAAAGCTTGCAGGATTATTTTATGCTTGTATTTGCAAAAACTAATAGACTATTTTGCCCTGAATATTTACCTATTAGACTGAATTATTTGGATATTGACAACGCACTGGCAAACTTAACTGAGGTTCAAGAGGCCCGCAAGTTCAACTCATTCCACTCAAACCATAGCAAAATATAAAAAAAGTCCTGTAAGTTCTAGCTTGCGGGACTTTTTGGCTATAATAAATGTAGTTTCAATTATTTTACTTGACCAGATAACAAATGGAGAAGTATAATACACTAATAAAAGGAAATTTATAGCAAGTATCTTAGATCGAAGTTACCAGTTTTGAGGGAAGTAAAATGTCAAGGGTAAAATATCTGTTAAAGCGGATATTTAGCATGGATTTTAGGAAAATGCTAAAGTTGTCCGCCCAAATTAGCAATAAGACAGGGAAACTGAGATTATTTTTAATACTTGATATGATTTGGTGTGGTATTGTGTATCAAGCGGGATATATGGATTACGCTTTATTTGAAATGCACGCAATGAACCATCACCAACGATCAACTGTGCTCACCAGAGGCAAGAACAATAGATATGTCTCAACCCTAAACAATCGAAAAGGTTGGTGCTTTTTTGAAGACAAGGTTTTGTTCAACAAGACCTTTTCGGATTTTATTGGACGCAGTTGGATCGATCTTTCATCTACGGACTTTGATTCATTTGAAAAATTTGTCAGGGAGCATGTTCGGTTTATAGCAAAGGCACCAGAGGGCACACATGGCTCTCAAGTTGAGCTTATTTCACTTTCGCATGGAGAGGATTTGGATACCGACCAGATTACATCACTGTATGATAGTCTAAGAAGGAAAGGTCTTACGTTGTGTGAAGAGGTAGTGGGGCAACGTAAAGAGCTATCTGTAATATATCCCCATTCAGTAAACACGATTCGCATAGTAACAATTGTCACACAAGAGAAGCCACATATCATAGCTGCGTATTTTCGCATCGGAAACAACGGTCGCATTGTCGATAATTTCAACAGTGGTGGAATGGTGACGCCTGTTGACATATCTGATGGTAGGATTACAAAGCCGGCCGTTGATAAAGCGGGAAATGTTTACGAAGCACATCCGGTTACCGGTACTCGCATAATTGGTGCAAAAATACCGTACTGGCAAGAGTGCTTGGAAACAGTACGCAAGGCAGCAGTGATAAATCAAGATGTTCGATACGTTGGCTGGGATATTGCTGTAACACCGAACGGTCCTGTAATAATAGAGGGAAACCACTTTCCGGGCCATGATATCTATTGCCTTCCTGCTCAGACTCCTGATAGGGTAGGTATATTACCTTATTTTGAGGCTGTAATACCTCTAAAATCGTTAAAACAAAAAAGACTGGCGAATATGCATTTTAATAGGGTCAGATAGCTAAGATATTCAAGTCAGCATGTCACAAAAGCAGCCTTATTTGTATGTGGATTGGAGGGACATATGCAAGTTCGCTGGATGAATGATAATGAAATAGAAGAAATCAGTCGTATATATGCGCTTAGTTGGAAACATGCATACCGTGATATAGTTCCTCAGCATTATTTAGACGCGCTTTCTGAAGACCGCTGGGTCCCTATACTTAAAAGAAGCAATTTTAGAGCACTGGTCATGTTGGATGATGACAAATATATCGGTACATCGTCGTTTGGATCCGGACGCGATAGCGACTTGCCGGGCTGGGGCGAAATCGTTTCGATATATCTTCATCCGGATTATATAGGAAAGGGATATGGCAGTAAACTTATGCAAGCGGCTCTGGATGAGCTTAAAGACAGTGGGTATGATGGCGCTTTTTTATGGGTATTGCGTGATAATGTAAAGGCGAGAGATTTTTATGAAAGGCAGGGTTTTGTGGAATCTGGCGACGAAAAGCCAATCGCTATTGGTGGTAAGCAGCTTATAGAGGTACGTTACATAATGTACTTTAATATCGCCTAAAGATACTGTAATTAAAGTTGATTGCTCAACCTATTTAACGGCAGCAACGGCTGGATATAGAACGTGTCCATACTCGGCTGCAAAACAGTACTGTTTAGTGGGCTACTTGACCGCAGACGACGAGGTGGTGTTGGCTGTATCAAGAACCGCAAGAGAGTATGCCGAGGCTATGCTGTGTTTTCAGCTAAGCTTTTCTTACTATAACTAAATTGACTGTATAGAACCCTACAAGGAGATAAGAATAAGTTGCAGTACTATAGCTTTTTATGAAGAGACAGATACAAAAGGCAATATTCACAAGTATTTGTAGGGCAAAATAAGCTTGGATCTTTTTCTTATAAGTCTTAAGATTTTTATAGGTAATAAACCATGTAAATCCAAGTATGATGCCGAACACTATTGGAAGCAACATTCTATATAATGCATAAGGCCAAGAATTGAATGTCACTCCAGAATAGGCAAACAGCAATTTCGTGATATAGGGTACTGTTACAGCAATAACTATAAGGGCTATTGTGAGCAATATCGTCCCAATCTTTTTTGCTTCATACGACCTCCGTATAATTAGTAGTAAAAAACAAGTTTACTCATAAAAAATGAGTCCTGACTCTGAAGCAATTGCCATAAGCCGTTTCTCTTTCAGCACAGCACCGGCTTTCAATGAATCGCTTAGTTGTTTACAAGCCTAAAAAACTAAAAATCGCACATCACTGTATGAGGATTTGGGGGCTTGGTTCATATCTTCTATGGAAAAACAGAAAAGACACGTCTTGGGTTCTTTAACCTCTGAGACGTGTCTATGCATTCTGTAGTAAATGACGGGTCGATAGTTATAGGTCACTGCCGCGGGACTTGAGCATTTCAACTGTCTGGGCAATATGAGGCCTTGCCTCCTCCATCAACTCGTCCCACTCTCCCAGGTAGTCATATGTTGTTGGGAGACCTTTCTCGATCCTATCAACATATCCTCTGAGAAGATCGTAATCCTTCTCGTAGACATGGAAGCTGTTTGCTCTGTGAGTATATGATCCAACCTCGTAGCCAAGTTCATCTGCTACTTTCTTCTGAAGGAAGATCAGTGCAAAGGCATTCATGAAGGTGGCTTTGGCGGCATCGTTGGAGCGAAAGAGGACCTTGCAGTGCAGTCTTCCATCTCGAACAAGATATTGAATATGTTGCAGGCAAGCAGGGGAAGTGTTTCCTTCCCGGGTATCGTGTTTCCAATCACGTGCGTCGATAACTGCTCTGCGAGAGTCGGGATTTCGCTTCAGCTCGCTGATTATGAAGGGCATTTGTTCAAATATTCTGCTGTGATAGGTGTATTCCCAGTTGCCCCTCTCAATCTCGAAGTCAAGGATCCCGTCAAGGATCTCCTGTCTGTACTGCTCAAGCTCACTATAACCGCCGATAAAAAGGCGACTTATCATAGGCTCGCTTAAAGGATCGGCAATTGTCATCGTCATTGAGAGCTCTTTTTGATTGGTGTTATAGTCGGGGCAGGGGACGTGTTCACCTTCGTAATGCAAAGTAACAAGTGCTTTGTGATAGGCTTCAGGGAGTGTGGATCCGCATATAAGAAATTCCTTCATTTTTTTCTCTCCAGTCTATGAACGTTGTAGATAGTTTGGCAAAGACCAAACAGTGATTATGTAGACTTTTATTAAAGACTCTTATTAACAAGACATTTAATCGAGTATTCTAACATGTCGTCCATCCACTTTGAGGCGTCCATCGCAATATAGCTCCACAGCTTTCGGGAGTATGACCCATTCTGCCTGCTCCATAACACGCCGTTGCAGTGTCTCCGGAGAATCATCATCCTTGACGACTACCGATTTTTGTAGAATGATGGGACCTCCATCGGTCTCCTCATTTACAAAATGAACTGTTGCACCTGTCAATTTCACTCCATATTCAAGCACTTTCTCGTGCACACGAAGTCCATAGTACCCATTCCCACAAAATGCAGGGATAAGGGATGGATGAACATTTATAACTCTATTTTTATAGCACTGTGTAAAGTTAGGGGATAGGATATACATAAATCCTGCAAGCACAACAAGATCGATTTGGTGCTCTTTTAGCTCATTAAGTATTGCCTCAGTAAACCCGGAGCGAGTTTGATACTCCTTCCTGTCGATAACAACACTCTTTACGCTGTATGCTTCGGCTCGTTTAAGGGCATACGCGTCAGGTGAGGATGAGATGACCAGTGAAATATTGCCGTTACGTATAAGTCCGTTTCTTTTTGAATCAAGTAAGGCCTGTAGATTGGTACCGCTTCCGGAAACCAAAACTGCAATTTTTACCATAAGTCCACACCTGGCTCTCCGTCTATGCAGGTTCCAATAAGATACGGGTGCTCACCAAGTTGTGTGAGAGTGCACATAGCAGTGCCTACGTCGGCGCTATCTACAACTATAGCAAGACCTAGACCCATGTTGAAAGTGTTGAACATATCGCGAGAAGAGAGCTTTCCTTTTTTCTGGATGATCTCAAATATCGGAAGACTGGGGAAGGAGTGGGTATCGATCCTTGCGCGGACTCCAGCCGGGAGCATCCGGGGTATATTTTCAAAAAATCCACCGCCGGTTATATGGCTCAGTGCCTTTATCTTGATATTCCGGGAAAGATTCAACACCGCAGAAGCGTAAATCCTTGTCGGCTTCAACAGCTCTTCTCCAAGTGTACAGCTTAGCTCATCGTATCGAACAGAGAGAGTGTCCTTATCAACGTTCAAGATTTTTCTAACAAGGGAAAAACCGTTGGAATGGACACCAGAGGAGGCGAGGCCAATAATTGCGTCACCCGCTTTGACATCGCTTCCGTCAATGATTTTTCGTTTATCCACAACACCTACACAAAATCCGGCAATGTCATATTCGCCTTCTCTATAAAAGCCCGGCATTTCAGCGGTCTCGCCGCCGATGAGTGCACAGCCTGAAATTCGGCAACCATCTGCAATGCCTGAAACAATTGACTCAACAAGCTCGGGAGAGTTTTTACCCAGGGCTAGATAATCAAGGAAGAAAAGGGGTTTTGCTCCGGAGCAGACTATATCGTTGACGCACATGGCGACACAGTCGATACCAATTGTGTCGTGCTTATCCATTAAAAAAGCAATTTTCAGCTTTGTACCTACACCGTCCGTACCCGATACAAAAACCGGCTCATCCATATTTTGAAGGTCCGGCATGAACATGCCTCCAAAACCACCAAGGCCTCCAAGAACACCCGGAATGAATGTGCTCTCGACATGCTTCTTTATCCGCTTAACACTCTCGTAGCCTGCTGTGATATCAACACCCGCAGCTGCGTAGGCGTCGCTTCTGCTCTCGATCAAACCTGAATTCTCCCTTCTTTCTGGTTTTCCAAATCCGAACTTATTGGAACAGGATAATTGCCGGTAAAGCATGAGTCGCAGTAGCCAACTCTAAGTCCGGCCATAGCTTCATGCAGATCCTTTGGGTCAAGATACATCAGGGTATCCGCACAAATCATCTCGGAAATCTGTTCGACGGTGCGGTTGTAAGCAGCCAGATCTTTTTCGCTGGGTATATCAGTTCCGTAATAGCAGCGATGCAAGAATGGCGGGGAAGACACCCGCATGTGAACTTCCGATGCACCTGCTTGGCGAAGGATCGACACTAAATGAGCGCAGGTCGTTCCTCTGACAATTGAATCGTCCACCATAATAACGCGCTTCCCTTTAACTGCAGAAGCAAGGGCATTGAGCTTGATACTCACAGACTTTTCCCGTTCCGACCTACTATTCTGAATAAAGGTTCTTCCGATATATCGGTTTTTTACAAGACCTATACCGTATGGTATGCCTGACTGTTTAGAATATCCAAGGGCAGCCGACAGTCCTGAGTCCGGAACGCCTATGACAATATCGGCTTTCACATTATCCCGCATCGCGAGATATTTTCCAAATTCCTGCCTTACATGCTCAACAGAAAGACCGTCTATTATACTGTCGGGCCGTGCAAAGTATATAAACTCAAAGACGCATAGCGAGCTCTTTGGTCGCTTTTCGGAGTAAATAGTTGCGGTGACATCACCGTTTTCGGCCACCACGATTTCACCCGGCTCAATATCGCGAACAAATTGAGCACCGATTGCGTCAAAGGCGCATGACTCAGAAGCAAACACGACGGATGAACCTAGCATTCCCATACAGAGGGGTTTGAATCCAAACGGGTCGCGCGCAGCTATAAGCTTATTACCACTGATTATAACCATTGAATAGGCGCCGGCGACATAATTCATTATGTTTTTTACTGCCTGCTCCATCAGGGGTGTACCAAGGCGTTCACGCACAAGCATATATGCGATGACCTCGGTATCGTTTGTCGTTTGGAATATCGCGCCACTGAGTTCGGCATCGTGACGAAGCCTTGCTCCATTGACCAACGTTCCGTTACAGGCTATGGCCATACTTCCGTTTATATGAGTTACGACTACGGGTTGTGCATTGATTGCGCTAGCTTCTGCGTGGCTTGAGTATCGCACATGACCAATTGCCATATCTCCATGCAGGGATTGCAGAGTATGTTCGTTAAAAACCTCGGGAACGAGTCCACTCTTTTTAATGACATGGATTTTCCCGTCATTTGACGTGGCTATACCACTTGACTCCTGACCTCTGTGCTGTAAAGCGAAAAGAGCAAGGTATGTTTCATCCGCTACGCTGTATGAATCGGAGGGAGAAAGGGAGATGCCAAAGACTCCGCACTCTTCGCCAAGTTTATCAGATGTCCAACAGTCTGCGAAGGATTTCACGATACGCCTCCTTTTCACCGACCAAGTCACGCCTGAAACGATATCCATCCACCTTTTCACCGATATTTAAGTCCCCAAAACGGCAGGTGTCGGGAGACATCTCATCGGCAAGAATTATTTTGCCTTCAAACATGAGGTTTGATTTTTGCATCCAGAAGTCTCCTTATATATTGGCACTAACTTGGTATTTATATTGCACTTATTGATAATAGTTTTCTATACAATGAGTTTGATCGATCCAACAATGCTATCAATCCATACTGTGTTGCTTCTGTAAAGCCTTATCCTTTTCGGAGACCTCACGCTCCATGTCTTCTCTAAATTTAGAAAGTTTTTCCGAAAGGCATTCATCCGTTAAGGCTAGAATCTGAGCCGCGAGTATGGCAGCGTTTTCAGCACCGTCAATTGCCACCGTCGCGACGGGGATACCCTTGGGCATCTGAACGGTGGAAAGGAGACTGTCCAGCCCATCAAGGGTTGATGATTTGATGGGGACACCGATTACCGGCAAGGTGGTGGATGACGCGATCACACCGGCAAGGTGAGCTGCTTTACCGGCTGCGGCAATAATAACACCGAACCCGTTTTGCGCAGCAGCGGCAGAAAACGCCGCACAGGCGCCTGGGGTTCGGTGGGCAGAAATTATTCGCATTTCATATTGAATGCCAAAATATTTAAGGCGATTTGCGGCCGGCAGCATTATATCCAAGTCGCTGTCAGATCCCATTACAATTGCAACCTTTTTCATGATCATATTCCTTTCGTACAAAAATGCAGTATTCAGGAACATAAGTGGAATGAAATCCACATGATTATACTACACCGAAAGGACCATATTATCAACCAATTAAGCCTAACATCAAAAAAGATTGGCAAGTCTGACAAGTCCGTAAAGCTATTTTTGCGACGCTTCTATTACTTCTGACGATTGAAAAAGACCTAAATAACATCATACCTTTGGAGTATTTGACGCATTTCATCCACACGGGAATCCCATGAACTTGCTTTTCCCAATTCCCGACGTCGACTTGTATGCCAGTTGCTTTTCTCCTTTATTGCCACAGCGCATTTTTCCACGAACTCCTCCGGAGTAGAAGCGATATATACAACATCGGAATACTCAAGAACCTGTTCAGGCTGCGGAGTAGAAACGATTGGCTTACCTGTTGCCAGATACTCGTAAAACTTCAGGGGACTTACGTCCTTTGCCAAGTCTCCCGACTTGAAAATGTTGAGACATACATCAAAGTAGGCAAGATAATTTACCATGTCCTTGTAATTCTTCCTTCCAAGGAGGTGGATGTTAGGAAGACCTTTGAGTACGCTTAGGTCTACTCCCGGGAGTGGAGAGCCGATGAAAACAAATGACCACTCCGGGTGGAGCTTTGCAGCATAGGCTACATAATCGTAGTTGATGCATTCCTGCAGTGCCCCGGAAAATCCAAGGACCGGTTTACGGATGTTGAACAAATCGTCCGGAATTGGAAGTGCGGGGTCATCCACACGGCTGAATAGTTCATAGTTTGCACCGTTCGGTATGAGGTAAGTGTTTTCGTTGTATTGACTTAGTGTATCGTGTAGACCTTTAGCGGTTGCAAAGACCACGTTACTTTTGGCAGCCAATTGAGACTCCATCTTGTTTACGACAGCTGGATCAATAAGACCGGGATAGCCAGCATGGCGGTCAACGCAGTCGTAAATGAGGGAGCTATGGGGGATATGGTCAACGGCATCAACGCTTGAAGGGTGATAAACCCAAAGAATTGGATTTTCAAATCCATGCTCTTTCATCTTGGACTTTACAAATGAAGCAAGACGTCTTTGGTTGATTTTATTGATAGATCTATATTTATTGTAAAAGGGCATGACCGGAGGCATGGCATAAACGGTAATGTTGCTGATTGGTTTGGTCCCATCATTTTTATATGCGGACAACCGTGGAGATGCCTCCTTGTCCTTAAAGGGGGCAATCAAAGTTACCGGAGGCTCAAAGTAAAGGATTTCAGCATCCTTTATCCGCCCCATTACTTGTTGCTTACGTGTCGGTATGCCGTACCAATTTGATGTGGAGAGACATACTATCTGTTGCATTGTTAAAACCCCCTGTTATTGTTTGGAAAGTAGTATGAGCGCAGTTTCACGGTTTTTGTACTCAATTTCACGCAGCTTGGATACAGCTTTTCGAAGCTCATCCCGATCTTTTTTTATAGCTCTGTCTATAAGCGAGATAAGTTCATCTTCATTTAGTTCATCTATGGAAACGCACAGATCCTGTTCCATATAATGAAGGAATGAACGCACCTTTGTGTCGTATGATACTCCAACTAAGGGAACGCCTTGACCGGCGGCAAAAATAAGGCCGTGAAGTCGCATTGATACTACAACATCCATTTTGGAAAGCATTCCTATTAGCGTACTTGTCTTTTCAGGAGTTTTGATGATCAGCGGTTCATTTAGCTTCATATCTTTACATGCCTGTTTGCAGGCAGCTTCGTCCTTCCCGCGCTCTAAAGGAATAAAAATCGGGACGACTCCATACTTTTCATATGCAAGATCGGCCGCCCTGCCGAATATTTCAGCCTTTTGAGAAAAGGTAGGCCAGTCCCGCAGCATGAATGCTATATAACTGCCGTCCGGTGATAGTCCATTTGATATCATTGCGCTTTCGATTTCACTCTCCGATGACGGAGAGAGAATCAGGGCGGGATCTGCCGAAAGGATGATTTCAGGCTTGGAGACCCCTAGACGCTTGAGTTCTTCTTGAGAATCCGGCTCCCGGAGGGTAATGAAGTCTACACAGCGGTTTAACACACGTGCTGTACGCTTGCGATTTGCGGATCTTGTGACAGGTCCTATGCCACAACCATACATCATCACTTTACAGCCAAGATGCCGGCCCAACCATATGGTATACAGATAGAAAAGAAGTGACCTGGTGGATGTGATATCCTGTATCAGGTTTCCGCCCCCGTTGATATAAAGTTTGCTTTGACGAAAAGCCCGGAAAAGGGCAAAAGGATTGAAGGTGTATAGTGAATCGACCCTGTAGTTGAGACGTGTTTTCTTTGGAGTGCGGGAAAGAACACGGATTCGGAGATCTGGATCGATGTCGGTGATCTCAGACACTATCGCCTCAAGTATAGCGTCGTCACCGGCATTGTTCTTTCCGTATGAGCCGCAGATGGTCACCCCATATCGTTTGAGTTTGCGATCTCTGCGCCTCAAAAGCACATTGTAGATTTCGATCTGTTTGGCTATTGTCACTTCTATAGAAAAGTTCTCAGCAGCTTTTTTATATATCCGTTCACCGAATATTTCACGCAGGTCAGCGTCACATCCCAGCTTAATAAGCAATTCGGCAAGGGTATCAGCATCACCCGGATCGAAAAGGAATCCATTCACGCCGTGGTCTATCAGCAGTGGTATGCCGCCGACTTTGGTGCTGATTGTAGCGAGTTTGCAGCGCGCTCCTTCTGTAACAGCATATGGGAAAGTTTCGGAAAGCGAGGTTAGGAGATTTATATCGATTGAACGATAGAAGGCTTCAATATCATCGACCCAGCCAGCAAAACATACTCGATCAGATATTCCCAGGCTATCCGCTAAAGCTGACAGTGCATCTTTCTGGTCGCCATCTCCTGCTACAATGAGTTTCATATGCTGTGGTGTGTGTACAAAGGCACGGAGAAGCGTGGAAATATCCTTGACAGGATCGAGACGGGCTGCGATTCCGCAGACAACATCGCCATTGGCCACCGTTAGCCCATAAGACTTCAAAAAAGCTTTGCGGTCAAGCTCTCTTGCAGGGATATTGAAATCGAGCCCGTTGTATATAGAAAAAAGTCCATACGGTGAGAAGCCGCGGGACAGAAGAAGATGCGCCACCGGGTCGGAGACGCAAATGCGGTTTTTGATTATTCTCAGAGCAATTCTGTTTATATTACCATAAACAAGGTTGCCTAAAGGTCTTCCAAGGTAGTCGAGCCTGTAGTCAGAATGGACAGTGGTAACCACTGTCGCACGTTTCACGATTTTAAGCCATGTGCCCATCATGTTGGCCTTTGCACCATGACAATGGACAATATCAAAGCCGCCCCTCTCGTACAGGAGGCGCAGCGTGTGAAAATCTTTTATTATATTGCCGGATGAAATAACTTCAGTGGGAATTGCCATGGATTGGGCTTCTTCAGCAAAAGAGCCCTCACGAAGTGAAACGAGCAAAACTTCGCATTCCGGTTCTTTTTGAAGTCCGGCTAAAAGGGACAGAACGTGGGTCTTTGCACCACCTACGTCGCCCCCTCCTATGAGGTGAAGAATTTTCATGGTCAACCATCCAATGTCAAAAATAGCGGGAAATGGCTTGTAGACAAGCCAGATTTATTATACAATATAGCGGTAATTGGGTCAAGCGTACGACCGGAAGGAGGATATGATATATCCATGAAACTCATTAATGAAAAGGGAAAGCTTTTTGGGGTCATAAACCTCGTAGACCTGCTTGTATTGCTATTTGTTTTGTTGGTGGCAGGGGGTATTGTATGGAAAATTTTCGGCAGTCAAGTTTCCGAACTTGTTACTCCAACAACAGAGCTGACTTATACAGTTCGCATAAAGTCCACACAACCAAGATACTATGATGAACTGATCTCAAGACCTTTTCCACAACAGCTGGCAGCAGGTGACTCACTGATAGAAAATGCACACATCATAGCTGCTGAAAAGGAACCATATATCACGCAGATAGGTACCGACGACGGTAAGCTCGTGAGTGTGACCGATCCGACAAAGATCGATATTGTTTGCACGATAAAAGCCGTCGTAAACAATAGTGATATTATCAAGGTCGGGCCTCAGGAGGTTAGAGCAGGCAAGGATCACTACGTCAAGACCAGATATTTTGAGATGATCGGGACAATCGAAAGTGTTGAAATGGCTGATGAATAGTATCGTGCAAAACTTCTTATTTGAAGGGCTTTGTGCTCGTGATTGTTATATCGAAATTTTCGATATGCAGCTGAAGACAGATAGGAGCGTAATTTTATGCAGAAGCTATTGAACGGCAGCTTTTTGGTCTCCCTCATAAAAAGTCTGTTCGGTTTTTTTCCTTATAGCATCATAGCTACCGCTATACGGAACATAAAAAACGCGTATGAGACTTCCGCAACTAAAAAAGTGTGGGAGAGGATATTCGGTTGCTCTGACTCGTCCACGTCAAACTCAACATGGAATGCCTTTCTGGTGAGGTTTAATTCGGCATGTGCAAGGCTCGGCAGGCTCATTTCGGTAATTGCCGAGGGAAGCTTGCTTGTGCGGTTTTGGAAATCGCCAGCTCTACGCAACAGTCTCTTTTACCGCATATTTTTCAGCCACGGTACCAACAGGCTGATAGTTGTTATATTCGCGCTATATCTGCCGATCGACTATGCACTGAGAACTTGGTCGCCGATTTCAGCTCTTGCGTCTGTGTGGGATGAGGCGTTTCTGGTCTTCGGTATTGCATATGTGCTTTTTAGGCGGATTTTCTGCAAGAGGACAGTGGATGCACACTCAACACCCTTCGATGTGCCACTGTTGCTGTTTTTAGGCATTGGGTTTATGCTGCTTTGCGTGGTGTCACCGTATCTTGGCATTGCCATAGCAGGACTTAGGGCCGTTGTGCAGTACATGTTGTGGTTTTTTGTTCTGACGCGAATCATTGAAAATGATGGCGATATATATGCTTTTTGCGCAACTATTATCGGTACTGCCACTCTAATCGCACTTCACGGCATTTATCAATTTATTGTTGCGGTACCGATTCCTTCGCACTGGGTGTCTCAGGCAGAGATGGGAGTACGCACGCGTGTATTTTCGATAATTGGAAGCCCGAACGTGTTGGGCTCCTATCTGGTTATGTTTGCTCCACTTGCAGCTACATTTGCCTATTTGCTTAAGCCAATGTGGATGAAAATTTTTATGTGGGGCTGCACATTCTTGATGTGCCTGGCATGCCTTTTCACCTTCTCCCGTGGTGCATGGTTGGGAATGGCGGTTGCGGTCTTTGTTTTTGCGTTATATCGCGACAGGAAACTGATTGCATTGATGGCGCTTGCCGCGGGCATTGCGGTCTTTATTCCACAGGTGGCAAACAGGATAACCTTTCTTTTTACTTCAGAGTTTGACATGGCCAATATGTTTGGAGGCAGGGGTGGCAGAAGGCGTGAAGGCCTTAAATTGCTTTATTCCGTGAATCCCTGGTTTGGATATGGGCTTGGTCGCTTTGGCGGTGCGGTGGCAATGCAAAATCAGATCAACAGTAATATAAGTTACTTTTATATGGACAACTACTACCTTAAGACCCTGATAGAGATGGGATATATCGGACTTGGCGGCTTTCTGTTGACACTTGCCAGTTTCGTATTCAATGGCATGAGGTCGATCCACAGGACGAGAAAAGAGCCAATTTCCATGGTTGCCCAAGGGTTGTTTGCCGGCATGGCAGGAGTGATGACACACTGTTTGACGGAAAATATCTTTGAAGTGCCCTATATGAATGCGTACTTTTGGGGAGCAGCCGCCATCGTCATATATATAGGGTTTCTGAGAAAGCGGAAAGTGGCTAGATAGGTTAAACGAACAAGTGAGTATTAGATATAAAGGGACTTATCAAAGAGCTTGCTAAGACATTATAGAACAGGCGAACATATTTCTATAAGAGATTCAATGTATAAATAGAGCAGACCCGTGCTTTTTAGATTGCACGGGTCTGTTTTTCAACTAAAACAAGGGGGCGGCTCTTCTGTCTTGGAGTTAGCCCAAGGACAGAAGAACCGCCCATTACATAGATTATTGCCTCAAAAGCCCGGCCATGTACTTTTCATGGTATGCCTTGAAGTTATTGTTATACTCTGGTGTTCTTCCTTCGTGCAATGACCTCAGGTAGCTGTGGAAGTCGAAACGTTTTTTAGTATTATTCTCTCTTTGTATAATAATAACTGCAACATTAGAACAGTGGTCTGCTATACGTTCCAGGTTAGTGATCAGGTCTACAAAATGCATACTTGAATCTACCGAGCAGACACCGCTTTTTAGCCGTTCAATGTGTGAACTTTTCAAGTACTCTTGCATCATGTCGATTATTTGCTCTAAAGGTTCTACATTAAGCGCTGCTTTCACATCCATGTTTTCGAAACTGCTGTATGTGATATGGAGTATTTCGTCAACTGCGGACAGTATTTGATTTGCCTCCTGTAATGCCACATTTGAAAATATGATTGAGTTGTCAACCATCTGCTCTGTCATTTCCAAAATGTTCATTGTGTAGTCGCCAATACGTTCAAAGTCATTTGTCACATGCAGCAGATCACTTATACTCGCACTTTCAGCAGCAGACAGACTGCGGTTTGTCAGCCTTACAAGATAATCGTCCAAAAGGACCTCGTTTCTGTCAAGCATGTCTTCCTGTTCACGGAGTCTGTCGGCCTTTTTTGAATCGTAGGACATAACAAGCTCATGTGCCAACGTAAAGTTGTCAAGTGCGATCCTTCCCATTTGCTTTACGACCTCATATGATTTACTAAGGGCAAGAGATGGGGTCTGGAGAAAACGCTCATCAAGGAGGGTCGTTTCATCGTCAGTCGTTTTTGCCTTGTCTCTTATTGTTAGGATTGCTAGCTTTTCAAGTAATTTATAAAACGGGAGAAGGATCATAGTGGACAATAGATTAAAGACTAAGTGGAAAACTGCTATAGATGTACGGTTCAAAGTGCTTTCCCAGAAGGAATACTGTATGATTGGTTTCAAACCATAAAGCAGGACGAAGAAAATAATGGCACCAATTAAGTTAAAATACAGATGGATCATAGCGGTACGCTTTGCATTTCTATTGGCTCCAATACTTGAGATCAATGCCGTCACACAGGTTCCAATATTTTGACCGAGTATTATTGGCGCAGCTGAGTTGAAGCGGACAGCGCCAGTAGCTGATAGTGCCTGGAGAATACCAACCGATGCGGAAGAGCTCTGAATAACTGCGGTAAATATAGCTCCTACGGCAACACCGAGAAACGGATTGGATACAGCCGTCATAAGTTTTATAAAAATCTCACTGTCTCTTAAAGGATAAACGGCTGACTCCATTGTGTTCATACCAAAAAACAAAATGCCGAAACCAAGGAATATTTGCCCAAGGTCACGCTTGCGGCCAATTTTCTGAGTGAGAAATAATATCAGGCCGATCGTGCACACAAGGGGGGCAAGAGATTTTGGTTTCAGCAATTGAAGTATCAGGCCACTTCCTGACAAGTCACCCAATGAAAGTATAAATGCAGTTACGGTCGTTCCAATGTTGGCTCCGAATATAACACCAACAGCCTGTGCTAGCTTCATAATTCCGGAATTGACAAAACCTACAACCATTACCGTTGTAGCGGATGAGCTTTGAATAACTGCTGTTACTATTGCTCCTAATAAAACGCCCATGAATATGTTACTGGTAAGTTTCTCAAGAATTTTTTCCAACTTACTACCGGATAATTTTTCAAGCCCGCTTCCCATCATCGACATACCGTATAAAAAAAGGGCAATTCCACCTAAGAGTGATATGACTTCTAGTACTCCCATATGTCCTCCAAACTTTCAACAGGATAGGCCGAAATTCGACCACTTTAATTATAAACTATACTTTTAGCAAGTAGAAGGTATTAATTCTTGCAATTGGGTGGAATAATGTGGAAACGAGGTCCCGTCTAATTGCAGAATCTGACTCAATAAATTTAGTTCTGTTAAGTCATTTACTCCAAAGTTATTACCAAGATGGCACATAAATGGGGATATATGGAACTGCATATCAAACTATTTTGCAATTCAGAAATAAAAATATTGCATATGTACTTTTTGGCAGAAAAAAATCCACCCCTTTGGAGGTGGAACTCTTTTTGCGAAAATATTCTATACAAAAGCACATCGAAAAGTATCAATGTCCGGTATTACATTTCTTTTGTGCTTGGTAAGGCTTAAGGATATATTCATTTGCCATTTCATAAACGAGAAAGCAAACGGTGTGTGTACTGCATCAATAGAAACCTTCAATATACGCTTCAAAGAATTGGCACAATGTAATGATAACTTGGCGACACTCATCTATGGTATCGGTAGTTGTAAATCGCGCTGTTCTATTTGCCGCTCACAATATCCTTTATTATATCAATGCACCTATCGATACTGTCTTCAAGTGAAAAAGCTCCGTCAACTGCTATCTTGATATTGCAGCGATCGAGGGGGATGAGGACTTTGACGGCACTGCTTGAGGTAATGGCGCAGGCCATAGAGGGAGTCAGCTCTCCAAGCATAGAATTTGCAGCAATAATGGCGAGGGGACCTGTTATAATGTCTGCTTTGTTTGAGTTTACGATAATAGCATTTTCGCCGGTTGCCCCTTCATCGGCTCCCTCCCGGAGCATTCTGTTGGTGGCGGATGAATTGGTACCAAGTGCACAAATGCGGACTCCGGAGCCCTTTGGAAACTCGGTCCGTAATTTTAATACCAGGCTTCGGCCAATACCTCCACCTTGGCCATCGATGACAGCTATGGTAATTTGTTTGCTATTGTTCATAGATTTCTCCGTTTCAACTGTTCTTCAAAACTGCAGTTATAATATATCAGCTAAGGGCATAAGGACAATACCGGCAAAGACCGATATAAGTGACAGTCTTTTGTATCCATACTGACGAGAGGAAGGAATCAGCTCCTCGATTGATATATAAAGCATGATCCCTATTACGATCGCGAATATGACACCCATCATCAAGTCGTTGATAAACGGGCGGAGAAGGATGAATGCAAGCAATGCTCCAATAGGTTCAGCTACACCCGATAGAAATGTGTACTTCACTGCTTTAAGTTTGCTGCCTGTAGCGAAGTATATCGGCATGGCAACAGATATACCTTCAGGTATGTTGTGCATGGCGATTGCTAGCATTATTGATATGCCTAGAGAGCGGTCACTGTAACCGGCCATAAAAGTAGCTATTCCTTCAGGAAAGTTGTGAAGTCCAATTGCTACCATTGAAACAAATCCGACTCTAAAGAGGTTTTTGTGTTCACGACCATCGTCTCCATGTTCTTCGTGGGGTACAAGCCTATCTAGCCCGGCGGCTACTAAGACACCAAGGCAAAGGAAGGATACCGTAAGTAAAATGCCGACTGTGTTTCCCGCAAAGGCGACAATAAATGACTTGGCCTGTGGAAACAGGTCAAGAAAAGAAACACTCAGCATTACACCAGCTGCAAAACCCAACGATGCTGTGACAAGTTTTTCGCTTTTACCTTTAGTAAAGAAGAGTAGTACAGTTCCAAGCATTGTGGAAGAACCTGCAATAACGGACAACAGAAGTGCAAACAATGCATCCTGTGTAAACATCAAAATAACCTCCATCCGGCTTTTCGACAAAGCATGAGCCAATACAAACAAGCTATAGCAGAATTATACATTATACAAAGATAATTCTCAATACATATAATTTTTGCCTTTATAACCGACATACCGACACTGACATGAATAGTATGGTAGTGAAAGCTTGCATAGCAAAATAAAGAGAAAGGACCTGATGAGATTGATCAAAGAGGTCATGTCAGTTGATGATATACTCAAAAAAGTGGAGCAGGCAGGTTTCTCCTATGATCCTGCCCAGGATATTTTCTTTTCGTTAATGAATCCATGGCAGCGGAAATTTGGCTACTGTTGGCTATATGACGAATCATGTGCGCCAATCAGCTTGATTATTGACTGCGAACCTATCAGATTTCGATACGGAGGAAAAAAGTGGCTGATCCAGCTGTGGAAAGGTCAGTATGGCATGACCACCGGAGCTGAAATCGGAGTATACAATACTACAGGGCCCGATCTAAGCATTCCCGGTGTGTTCGACGGTACATTCTATCACTGTGCTGAAGACGAGGACCACTTGCAGATGTTCTATGCGCTGCGAAAGGGCAACAAAATATTGTTTACACGGGAGGGTAAGCACTGGTGGTTAACAGGATTTGAACTTGGTGAGTTCACAGAGCCTGAAGAATTGACGCTAGAGGCTAGGATCACGTTAAAGGATACAGAGATGTGTCGTGCTTTTGTAGGGGAACTTGCACGGATGGGGTATAGGGATGACGAGGTTCGTGTGAAGAACAAGACTGTCTGGATCACTTTTTCAAGGCCATACACCGAACAACCTTCAACAAGAACAAAGCTTACAGTATCTATCAGTCAAAGCAGGAACCGTTTTTTGTGTGAAAAATATCAGGAGTTGACTTCGGGTGCCGAGACAATAGCAGAGAAGTTGAACATCCTCCAGCGTGAAAACCCTGAGCTACTTGACCTGGCTATAAATTTCGGTAAACCAAAGGCCGTATATGACAAGTACGAATTACTGAAAAAGTACTTATAGGTTGAAGGCCATGTATTTCGCACTCAAGCGTATCACAAAGTCAATCGAATCGGCTTCAGAGATATTGTTCGATGACAGATCCCGAATCGTTATTATGAGTGACTGTCACAGAGGTGATGGTGACGGTCGGGGCGACAATTTTGAGAAAAATCAGACAATCTATTATGCGGCCATCAATCACTACTACCAAGAGGGTTTTACCTATATAGAGCTGGGTGATGGAGAAGAACTATGGGAAATAGCCGAGATGCGGGAAATCCAAGAGATGTACGATCATATATATGATCTACTGGCTAAGTTTTACAACGAGGGTAGATTGGTAATGCTTTATGGCAACCATGACATTGTTAAAAGAGATCCGATATATCTCAAAGAAAACTATGAACTATATTTCCCCGGGATCCATGTCTATGAGAGTGTTAAGCTCAGGCACAGGGATACAGATGATATCATAGTATTGATCCACGGGCATCAGGCGGACTTTCTGAACAGTTCACTTTGGAGGCTGGCACGCTTTCTGGTTCGATATCTGTGGAGAAGACTGGAGAGACTAGGCATAAAGGATCTAACAAGTGCCGCCAAAAACTACAAAGTGAGAATGAAGGTGGAAAGGACGCTTACCCGATGGGCAGGCAGGGAAAATCTAATACTTGTTGCAGGCCACACACATCGACCTGTGTTTCCCCTAAAGGAAGAGGAGTACTACTTTAATGACGGCAGTTGCGTGCATCCGAACGGTATAACAGCGATAGAAATATTCAGGGGAAGTATAGCTCTTGTAAAATGGAGTGTGAAAATTAGGCAGGACGGAACGCTTTATGTGGGCAGGGATGTCTTGGAGGGACCTGACAAGCTGGAAAATTTTTTTGAGCGCCTCCGCGTAAGAAAAAAGGATAAGATACATAGTTGATAAGAATTGAATGAAATATGATAATTACTTTTGGGATTTGGAAAGCGGCTGTTCACCTAAATGATATATTTAGGTGTCACAGCCGCAAAATCGAATTATAGGTTTTCTTTTATGGAAGTCGAGAGCGCCAATTTGATAGGTTGTAGGTTTGTTTGTGACATAGACTCCTAGTAGCCCGGTTTCAGAACGAGCATTAGCATTTGTAAAGCGGAGGAATACGTCACCCTACCTATGTTCTTCACCTCAAGAATGGCATCGACTTGCATAGCGATTGCCTTCATGGCGTTTGAATAGTGACGGTGCTGCCGACTATGCCCTTTGTAACTACTAGCTGGCGATCAATGCGCTCTTTCAATTCGGCAACATGTGAAATCACGGCAATAAGACAGTTGCCGGATGCCAGCGAAGTCAATGCACGGATCGCCAACTCAAGGGATTGAGGGTCAAGGGCACCGAATCCCTCATCGATGAACATCATCTCAATCTCGATGCCGCCTGCATGACTTTGTATTACATCGGACAAACCGAGTGCTAGTGCCAAGGAAGCAATAAAGCTTTCGCCGCCTGATAGTGACTTGACTGTTCTGATTTTACCTGTGTAATTGTCAAGCACATCGAGATCAAGGCCGGTTTGTGAGCGGAGATTCTCCGACTCCTCCCTGCGTATAAGCATATAGCGATTCCCCGACATGCTTCCAAGGCGTTTGTTTGATACATCAAGAATCTGGTTGAAATAATAGGCTTGAACATACTGCTCAAATGCGAGCTTTTGTTTACCTGCTAATTCGCCGTTTGCAGTTTTAGATAGATTGCTTATTAGCAGATATTTATTCTCGTTTTCTATTCTTTTCTCATTTTCCTGGCTTATTGCACTTTCTGTACGCTTATTCGACAGATATCGGGCAGTGATAACTCTGAGTTCTTGATCGACTTGATCTTTTATCTCGCCAATCTCCTTCTTTTTATCTTCAAGCAGCTTGATGTCCTGAGGTGCAGAGCTCAAAGTCTCTTTTTCCAAACGCCTCAGTTCAGAATTGACCCTATTCCGGGCATCTCGATATAGCTGCAGCTGCTCCTTCATGAGCTTGATATCTGACTCGTTTAGCAGTGCTGCAAGATATTCCTCTTCATTTTCAAATCCACAGACAATCATGCTCTCGAAATATTCTTTATAAGCTGCAGACTCATTATTGATTGCTTCGTCATACCTTTTTTTGCTATCATCCAACAGTGCTTTTGCTGCTTTTAGTTCGTTGTTTGCGTTATTGTAGTCCTCCTCGGCTCTTTCGAGAGCGGCTTTTAAGTCAGTCAATTCTTGCTTTTTACTTAGGAGATTTTTCTCAGCTTCAGCAAGGGATCCAAAAGACAACGAGGACTTCAACGTCTGTAGACGACCTTCAATTGAGCTGAGTTTCGATGAAAGTGAGTTTTTTGTCTCATTAGCTGTGGAAATAGCACTAACCAGATCCTTTTCAGCGAGTTCGATCTCATTTAGCCGCTCCTGATGTTTGATCCTATCTTCTAAACCAGCTCTAAGTTCCTGTTCTCGTAATCGAAGTTCATTGAGTTCAATATCACAGCTTGCAAGTCGTTTTCCAATAATATCGAGGCAGCTGTCTGTATCATCAAGATCAGGTTCATTTCCTAATACTGCTTTGCAGGTTTCTAACATATGGTTTGTGGAAGTGTTCAGTTCGGCTCTTTTCTCGCTGACATTTTGAGATTCCTTTTGCATTGCTTGAAGATATTTCTCGTGTTCTTTTTTCAACTGCTTTAGCTTGTCTTCACTGGGAGCTCCCGAAGTTATAGCAGCTTTACGAGGGTGATCGGTTGATCCACAAACAGGGCAGGGCTCGCCATCTACCAGGTCAGCCGCCATAATTCCGGCTCGTTCGCGGTTGAATGCAGTTTCGCTTTCCTCAAGTAGTTTGCTTGACAAACAAAAATCCTCTTCGGATTTTTTATATCTGTTTGTGACGATTTCAAGCTGCAATTTCAGCTGTCTTATCTTTTGGATCTCCTTTTTTAAGCTGTTTAGATCTTCTACAGTTCCGTTAAGTTTTTCGATGCTGTTGAGACATTGTACAAGCTGTGCTTCAAAAGACTCGGTTTTCTTGAGGCTGTCAGTAAGTTCAACCTTTTCCAGTTTATATTTCTCGATAAGCGATGTATGTTTATATATAGCCTCTTCGGTGTCATTCAGCTCTTTGCCCAGGTTGTTGCGTTCCTTTTCCAAACTATCAGCATCAGAGTACAAGGGCAGTTCCTTTTCAAGCTGGTTGATAGCAGCGGACACAGCTTCGCGCAAAGGTTCTTTGCTTCGTAGTTCGCCGAGAGCCGCAAGGAAACTTTCTTGCTTCTCCTCCCGCAGCGCAATTTCCTCTTCTAGTTTAGCAATGGCATTGGACAGCTCCTCTACGGCTTTTCTTTCTCTGAGATAAAGGGATTGATGCGGAAATACGTTATAAAGCGCTTTTTCAGCATTTGAAATTTTCCTCTCCATTTCCTGCATGTCATCTTTTTGAAGGTCAAGGATTGACTTTTCCTCCCGTGCCGATTCGAGAGATTGGAAGAGCTTATTTATATGCTCTGCATTTGTGATTTGAGCTATAATCTTAGTTGATTCAATGTCCAATTGCTTTGATTTCTCTTGGAGCTCATCCATCGAGGTTTTATCAGCTTCATTCTGCAAATTTAAGAGGTTTAGAACATCATCCGTCTTATGGATATTTTGTTCTTTTATGACAGCTTCTATCTCTGTTGCTATGTCTATATTGTCATCGCCACATTGGATGTTTCCGATATGCTGCAAAATTCGCTGCTTACTATCATTACATTGTTCCTTTGCATCCTTTTCAAGCTCCTTGAGTACTTTTTGGGCCACTGAAAACAGATCGGTCTGAAACAATCTTCGAAAGATTTCTGCCCGCTCCCTGCTGTCTGCGAACAGAAGTTTTCTGAATTCACCTTGTGCAATCATAGCAATCAGCTTAAATTGGGAATATGTAATGCCAAGAATATCGGTTATGCGATTATTGACTTCGCGATAGCCTGATACAACAGAGCCATCAGGCATATGCAATGTTGCATCCGGATTTTCTGTAGTCATGCCCTTCCCTGATATTTTGGGGCGATCATACCTGGGGTTCCTCAAGACAGAGTATTGCTTGCCTCTATGTGTAAACACAAGCTCAACATAGGTTTTTGTTTGCGGGCTTGCAAAGTCACTACGAAGAGTGTCGGGTGTCCGGTCGGCTCCACTGGCCTCGCCAAAAAGGGCAAAAGCGATTGCGTCGAAAATCGTTGTTTTGCCGGCACCGGTATTACCCGAAATCAGGAAAAGTCCCCGGCCCCCAAATTGTGTGAGATCGATTTCAACTACATCCGGAAATGGACAGAATGCACTCATTGTTATTTTCAAAGGCTTCATCCCAGCAGCCCTCCCGCTTTTTCAAATACTGACTCCATCAACTGCTTTTGCTGCTCTGTGAGGTCAACATTGTTTTGAATAGTGTAAAACTCTGCAAACAACTCCATAGGACTTTTTTGCTCGACATTACCGCTTGCAGATGTTCGCGAATTGTTTTGCGTTGTTCGCATGTTTTCGAAGTCTAAGCGAAGGATATTGGGATATACCGTCCTTAATTGGCCGAGGGCATCGAATATTTCATCTTCGTCGGTCACAGTGGCATGAATGAAGTCGTTTTGACCGGATGTGTCCTTTTGCCCGGCTTTGATCAGTTCATCTAGAGGTCCTTTGATTTCGCGCATATCACGAAGCGGAATAAGAGGTATCGTCCTTATTTGGAGATCATGCTTTTCTCCAAGCTCGATTACGGTCAAGCATTTGTGATGTAAAGACTCCGAAAAGGAGTATTTAAGAGGGGAGCCTGCGTACCTGATTTTTTCATCTTTGATGTACTGGGGTTTATGGATATGGCCTAGTGCCACATAGTCAAATGGTTCAAAAACAGAAGCATCGATATTATCAAGTCCGCCCACCGATATACTTTCTGAGTCACTCAGTTCGGGTTGGGATGATCCGCTTGTGACAAATTGGTGTGCCACGAGAACATTTCGATTATTCAAATCAATATCGGTGGAATCGATGACTGTTCGCACAGCATCTTCATATGTTTCTATTTCATTGTCAAAAAAGGGTCGAACCATGGCTGGTTTTAGATACGGCATCAGGAAAATATTGACTTCGCCAAAATCATCCTTGAGTGTTTTCTTTGTAAGGTGTCCATTGAACACACTTGCTATATGTATACCGGCTTTATCAAGGATCCTGCTACCGTAATTGAGCCGCTGCGGAGAATCGTGATTGCCGCTGACCATGAAGACTGATAGGCCGCGGGAAATCAGTGACGTAATAAAATCGTCCAGAAGTTCCACCGCGTCAACTGATGGAAGGCTCTTATCGTATACATCGCCGGCAATCAATACTCCGTCGGGCTTCTCGGTGTCGGCTGCAGTAAGTATTTGATCGATGATATGTTGCTGATCTTCAAGAAGGCTTAGTTCGCCAATGCGCCGGCCGACGTGCAAATCAGATAAGTGAAACAGCTTCATGTGAATACCTCCATCGAGTTATACAGAGTGTATATAAAATACAAAATATTATAGCTTCTGATCTTTTTTATACATATGGATACTATGTTAAATAAATTGTAACATTGTAGGAGAAGTAATTCAATTACTCCGAGGCTTTACTTACGGATAGTACAAATTTTTGTACACCAGATATGTTTCTGAGGATATAATTGAGTATTGTAGCTAACATATAAACTGCACCGGCAGATTCCAGCAAAATGCTTTAGGAAATAAGCGAATGAAAGCGGCTACAATAGAAGTGTTGAAGTTGAAACAAGTGAGATGACAAAGTCTACAGTCTTTGGCTAATTAGCACCCCTTTTCGTCAGATTAAGAATGGATGCTAAGCGATCGTGCCATACGCAATGCACACAAAAAAGAAGTCGACACAATTGTCGACTTCTTTTGGGTTGGTACGCCCGACTGGATTCGAACCAGCGACCTTCAGAGTCGGAGTCTGACACTCTATCCAACTGAGCTACGGGCGCTTATTATTAGACGCAAAGTTTATTATAACAGAAAGTTGCTGGTTTTGTAAATATCCGTTATACTAATTTTATTGGCAGATATTAGCGTGGTTGATTTGCTTTGCGTGCCTTCTCGAACAGGTGCTCCCCAATGTGGCAGTATCCACCCGGGTTTTTGTCAAGATATTTCTGATGATATTCCTCAGCCGGGCTGAAGTTTTCAAGTGGTTTGACTTCAATGGCAATGGGAGCTGTATACTTCTTAGCCAGTTCAGCAATCGATTTTTCAATTATTGGTCTGTCCTGTTCGTTTACATAATAAATACCGGTACGGTATTGAGGGCCGGTATCGCCACCCTGACGATTTACCGATGTGGGGTCTATTGCCTGATAGTATATATTCAGTAGAAATTCGAGGTCAATAACTTCCTTATCATATTCTATTTTCACAGTTTCTGCGTGTCCTGTGTTGGAGGTACATACCTCCTCATAAGTCGGATTGAGTTTGTTACCGTTTGCGTATCCGACCTCTGTTGAGATGACGCCCCTAATTGAGCCCAGGTACTTCTCCATTCCCCAGAAGCAGCCGCCGGCTAGATATATTTCAGAATATTCGCTCATGGAACTTTCCTCCCGATTTGTTTGTCTAATTTTATCACAAGCATATGCTCACATCAACAGTAAGTATTTATATGCTATTGAGATGCTGTCAAGAAAAAATGGTTACAATATACCTTGATAATATTAGTAAAGTGGTGCATTATATGAAATTGTTTAAACTTCGAAGAGCATTTGGATTATTTGCAATATTTATCCTGCTATCGACGTCTATAGCGTGTGATATGTTACAGCCGATCGATCCACAACCAAGTCCTTCTGTAGTGTTAGTAGATGAAAATAATGATGACGATCTTGGCAATAACGACGACACTGAAGAGCCTACTCATGTCGACAATGATCATGACGATTCAGATAATGATCCAGATAACGACAGTGACTCTCAGAAATCGCTAAAGTCCTTCTTTCCAGTATACCCAAACAGCCGACTAGTGTATGAGGGAGAGGGCAATGAATTTGCCTTTTTTAATGTTTATACCGACTATACCTCGGATAATAAGACTCAGCAGAGGATCGACAACGGAGGGACCCAATCAATAAGGGTGATCGAAATATTTGATGATGCCATTATACAGAAAGTATTTCGCGGGGAAGTCTATTATCGGGAAAATCTCACAAATGCTGATGGAGAGACTGAAGAAATTTTGCTAAAGGCTCCGCTGGAGATAGGAAATGCATGGACACTAAGTGATGGTAACACAAGAAAGATAACGGATATCGATGTAGATATTAGTACGCCACTTGGAAACTATAAAGCCATAGAAGTTACTACAGAAGGGGAATATGGATCAAGTATCGACTATTACGCAGAGGATGTAGGGCTTATCAAAACAGTGTATCATAGTGAGGGAACAAAGGTAACATCAACGCTGAGTCAAATCGAGAAAGACATACCTTTTGTGCAGATAGTAAACTTCTATTTTCCAAGCATTGAAGACTCATCACTTCTCTATTATGTATCAAAGGAGATACCCTTCAAAACAAACGATATAACAAGGATGACATTGGAGAAGGCATATAAAGAGGCATTTGGTGACGGCGGAGATGAAGTAGGGAAGGTATTTAGTGAGAACACAAAAATAAACAGTCTCTATCTCAATAAGGATGGTATGGTTTACATTGACCTTAGTAAAGATTACTTGACTGAGATGAGCGCTGGTGCGGGTTATGAATCGGCAATGCTCCAAAGCATAGCAAATACATTCGGACAATACTACCATGTAGAAAAGGTCCTGCTGACAATTGATAACGAACTCTACTCCTCAGGCCATATAAAGCTCGAAAAGGGAGAAGCGCTCAGCGTAAATTATGAGATATCAAAGAGTGTTAAGCGTTAAGTTTTGTGTGAAATATCGGGAATGAACAGTAATTTGGTAGGGAACAGCAATATTGTTTGATTACAAAAGCATAATTCTTGTGTATAGCGTGGATAAGTTTGCGTTTAGGACTTGTTCATGCTATTTTTTCATATATAATATACAAGATATAATAGCAGTATTACAAAGAAAAATCTTTGGAGGAACAAAAATGGCGAAATCGACTGTTTACTTCACAAACTTGCGCGCTACGTTCAAAGAAAACCTGCTCGATAAGCTGCGGCGGTTGATAAAAACGGCTGGAATTGGACAAATCGACTTCGATAGAAAGTACGCAGCCATCAAAATTCATTTTGGTGAGCCCGGAAATCTTGCATTTTTGCGTCCAAACTATGCGAAGGTTGTTGCGGACGTGGTTGCGGAGCTTGGTGGCAAGCCGTTTCTAACCGACTGTAATACACTTTATGTCGGTCGGCGTAAAAACGCACTCGATCATCTTGACGCTGCCTATGAAAATGGATTTACTCCCTTTAGTACCGGATGCCATGTAATTATTGCAGACGGCTTAAAGGGTACCGATGAAGCGATCGTTCCTATTGACGGTGAATATGTTAAAGAGGCGAAAATCGGTAGAGCGGTGATGGATGCCGATGTCTTCATCTCATTGAACCATTTTAAGGGGCATGAAGGGACCGGATTTGGGGGTGCTCTAAAAAATATAGGTATGGGCTGCGGATCGCGGGCAGGAAAAATGGAGATGCACAGTAGCGGGAAGCCAGCCGTAAATCATGAAGACTGCATTGGATGTGCGATGTGCCGCAAAAACTGTGCACACGATGCCATTACTATCACAGAACGAAAAGCTACAATAGATCATGAAATCTGCGTTGGCTGCGGGCGATGTATCGGTGTTTGCCCGACTGATGCTGTACATCCGACCGGTGACCAGACCAATGATGAACTTAACCGCAAAATTGCGGAATATTCCTATGCTGTCTTGAAGGATAGACCGCACTTCCATATCAGTCTTGTTATTGATGTATCACCTTACTGCGATTGCCATTCAGAAAATGACCTGCCGATCATCCCCGACATCGGTATGTTTGCATCCTTTGATCCCGTTGCACTTGATAAGGCTTGCGCAGACGCAGCGAACAAGCAGCCAGTCATTCCTGGAAGCCTGCTAAGCGAAAAAGATCAATGCCACAGTGACCATTTTACCAATACCCACCCGTCGACGAATTGGATTTCATGCCTTGAGCACGCCGTTAAATTAGGGATAGGTTCTATGGAGTATGAGTTGATCGATATCGGTTGATGAAATCGCAACAATTTTTTGAAAATATTTTTGCAAATAAGAATATATAATGGAACTTGGACTGACAGAAATCTATTTGTCAGTCCTATTATTTTATATTGATTATTTTTGTACCTACTATATAATGGAATTGAGGTTGTTAATTTGAAATTATTCAAAAAACGCACCTTAAAGCGAGTAGTATATGTAAAAGTACAAAACTCAATTTCACTGCATTATCCTAATTTGGGAGGAAATACTCATATTATGGAACCTATCAAGCTTGATTCATCAAAATCCGTATATGAGCTCTGTACAGCGTATCCCGAAGTTGCGGACATTCTGGTTGAGGTCGGATTTAAGGATATCAAGATTCCGGGAATGTTGGCAACCGCAGGCCGAATCATGACTATTCCGAAGGGAGCAAAGGTCAAAAGGATCGATATGGAAGATATCAGACAGGCGTTCCGCAAGCACGGATATGAATTAGAATAGAGGAGGAGTGCTAGATGAGCAAGGAAATTAACAACCGCGAGTATAGACAAAAGGTAATTAAAGAGATCATTAGGGATCTGCATGCCGGAAAAACCGTTGAGGAGGTACAGGGGAAATTTGCTGAGACATTTGAAGGGGTATCGGCAGAGGAGATCACACAAGCTGAGCAGGCTTTGATTATGGAGGGACTGCCAGTCTCCGAGGTTCAGCGTCTCTGTGATGTGCATGCGGCAGTATTTAAGGGGTCAATTGAGGAGATACACGCACCCGTTGGAGAGTTCGATGTCCCAGGGCATCCTGTATATGTGATGAAGCGGGAGAACCGCGCAATCGAGCAGATCGTAGACAAAATCAGAAGAAACCTTGAAGAGTTGCCTGATAAAGAAGCAGCCGAGGCGCTTGAAAAGAATTTTGAGTATCTCTCTGAGATCGATAAACACTATTTAAAGAAGGAAAATCTGTTTTTTCCATATATGGAGAAGTACGGGATCACGGCGCCGCCTAAAGTGATGTGGGGAGTAGATGACGAGATCCGTGCGGACCTCAAGGAAGTTAGGGTTATACTAAATGACAATGATCCATTGAAGATCAAGGACAGGATCGAAGAGCTTCTGACGCGCATTACCGAAATGATATTCAAAGAAGAAAACATAATGCTGCCGATGTTGACCGAGAACCTGACCGTTGATGAGTGGAAAACCGTAGCCGATGGTAGTTCGGAGTTTGGCTATTGCCTGATCCATAATGTGCCTGAATGGCAGCCATCAGCAAATCAGAAAAAGCCTGTTGAACCTGCTACGGAAAAAAGGAGCGAGGCAGGATACATTACACTGCCTACTGGTGTACTCAAGGTGGAAGAGCTTATTCATATGCTAAACACGCTTCCCTTTGACATTACTTTTGTAGATAAGAACGATTCGGTTAAATTTTTCTCTGAAAATGCGGAAAGGATTTTTCCCCGTACAAAGTCTGTCATCGGTCGGAACGTAAGCAACTGCCATCCCCCTGCAAGCGTTCATATAGTGGAGAAAATCGTAAACGATCTGAAGTCGGGGGCAAAAGACCATGAGGATTTCTGGATCAATATGGGTGAAAAATATATACTGATACGTTATTTCGCGGTCCGTGATCAAAACGGAGAGTATATCGGCACCTTGGAAGTAACACAGAATATCAAACCGATTCAGGAGATCACAGGAGAGAAACGCTTGGTCTCCGATTGATACACAATAAACAAACTTGACACTATGAGTAAAGCTCCCTTTGATGTGGGCAGTGAGACACAAAACACTGCTCAGCCAAAGGGAGCTTTATAGAGCCGACTATTGATTGCTTATGCGTATTAAAACAACAAGCATGGCATATTTCGAGATATTTGATGATTATATTTGATCTAAATCAGATATTGTAAAAGTTCATCTGCTGTATCTGCAACAATCGATGCGCCTTCAGCATACAGGATCTTGCTGTCTCGAAATCCCCAAGATACCCCAATGAACGGCATATCCGCATTTTTTGCAGTACGTACATCGACTTCGGAATCACCAATATAAACAGCATCCTGTTTACTTAGACCCAGATCTTTGATTACTTTCAGCACACTGTCTGGAGCAGGTTTTCGCATTATTCCAGGAACTTCTCCTGCTGCAATATCTACAAGGCCGGGAAAGTATTCTTCGCAAAGGTCTTTAACGTTATCATCACCCTTGTTTGAGCAGACAGCAATTTTTACACCCGTATCCTTGAGCTTTTCGAGTATTTCAGGAATGCCCGGGTATGGACGGGTTTTATTATTCATGTTGCTTGCATAGAGTGTTAGGTATGTTGCCAGACATTTGTCGATCTGTTCAGAGCTAGTCCCGGCCGGGACTGATTTTGCTATGAGGTTTCGCGCCCCATTTCCAACGAATGTCCTTACCTCTTCGAGAGTTCTATGTGGAAAACCATATTTTTTCAACATCTCGTTGACACTGTCGGCAAGATCTTCAAGTGAATCGATCAAGGTCCCATCCAGATCAAAAATTACTGCGTTATATTTCATCTCGGTCTCCTTCTATTTAGTTAAATTAGCGAATTTCTAATTTTACCACATTGATATTATTCTATGTTATAATTTAAGTTAGTTCAATTGCTATGTTATTAATTCTGCCAGCCTATTTGGAATCTGTATATAGCAAAAATCACCGTTTCTATTGAAACGGTGATTGGTGCGCCCGAAGGGACTCGAACCCCTGACCTACTGGTTCGTAGCCAGTCACTCTATCCAGCTGAGCTACGAGCGCATATTCAACGCGATCGCCTGCCGAGGTCGCTTTGATATAATAGCACAAGCAAATGATAAATGCAAGCCCTTTTTTAGCCAATCGAGTCCACGCTCTCGGAAGATAAATTGTATAATTACTCAGTTATTATGCTCGAACCGCGTTTTGCCAGCCTGTGGCCCAACAAAACCTGTTTGGATACCTTTGGTTTTTCATCAATGACAGAGATAAGCAGTTTTGCCGATTCATATCCCATCTCGTAGTTGGGCTGCTCAATTGAGGTGATGTGGGGGTCTGTCAATAGACAGGTAATTGTATTATCGAATGCGGTAACCGCCAGCTCCTCAGGTATTTTTATCCCCATTTTCTTGGCTACATTTACACAGCAAGCAGCTATAACATCGTTGGTACAAACGATACCGTCAGGACGTTTTGTGCTTGGCAGAGAAAGCAGCTCTGTGATAATGGAGTTTGTCTTTGCGATATATTCATCAAAGCTTCCAGATCCCGCCTCAAAGGCTGTGCGAATAATAAATTCATGATTTAATTCTAGTCCATTTTCCTCAAGTGCTCTTCTGAATCCATATTCTCTGTCTAACGCAAATTTAATGCGGTAACCATAAATATACTGCGGTGATATAAACGCAAGTCTACGCTTGCCGATTTCAATGAGATGATTTGTGATGTCACGTGTCGCTTCGTTGTTATCTATGGTAACAAGATTTGCCTTTGGAAAATACTCGTACTCATTGCATTGGACAATAGGACATTTTGACAGTATCGACTCTGATATATCGGGAAGCAGTCGCATGTTTAGAAGTACGATCCCGCTAAACAGCCCTTCCTCAACATATTTCACATATGCATCAGCATCGTTTGGCTGAGTGATCGTTATCATTGTATCATAGCCAAGTTGTCTGGCGGCATCACAAATTCCATTAGTTATTTGAGTTACAGGGCTTGTTGTCAATACCAGGATCGTTTTTTTATTGGCATTCTGTGAAAAGCGTCCTCTTGGTCTTGGTTTGTAGTTGAGGGATTCAACAGCCTCCATGACTTGACGCTTTGTTTCATCGCTAATCAATTTGTGCCCGTTAAGCACACGTGATACTGTTGATATTGACACGCCGGCCTTTTTTGCAACGTCCCTAATTGTCGCCAAGTCATCACATCCTGTTGGTGGTATTAATAATGGCCAATTTTCGACATTTCAAATACTATCATAATGCATTTGTTTCGTCAATGACTTCAATAAAGTTGCATATAAAAGTTGCATAAGATAAATAAAGAATAATAAATATTAGTTTGATTAGCAGCGAACTTATCATATTTATCCAACAGATTTATACAATAGTGAAAGCTGATGCACTGATAGTATTGCGCAAATATTACGAAATATTA
Organism: Eubacteriales bacterium; assembly: GCA_050950785.1. Taxonomy (GTDB): domain Bacteria; phylum Bacillota; class Clostridia; order Oscillospirales; family JAAYOS01; genus JAAYOS01. Next base: position 36,041 of record JBMNIG010000026.1, read on the forward strand.
TGAAACAATATTGACTGTGTTTATGAAACATCCTATAATAGTTTACAGAACAATTTTAATATCAACGCATAAAACGTATTATTACAAGATAGAGGAGGACATCAAAATATGACTGTAGAAAAAAAGGGTCCCAAACGGGGAGTGTCCACTTACTGCTATGTAGGTGAACTGAATACTACAATGACACTTGAAGATTGCTTCCTTGATATGTATGACATGGGGGCTACGGGTCTGGAAATCCTTGCAGACGGCATAATCGAGGGTTATCCTATCCCGACAAAGGAGTGGCTAAACAATTGGTTTGCTCTAATTGCCAAGTATAACATAAAACCTGTTGAGTATGGGCACTGGATAGAATCCCGCCTGTACGGGGATCACGAATTGGATGTAGAAGAGTCTTATGCCATGCTCTCCCATGACATTAAACTCGCAAGCTACCTTGGTTTCAATGTTATGCGTACAAAGCTTGGTGTTATTGATGAGACACTTACTCCTGTGAAAAACTGGCGTGAGATCATAAAGCGCGCATTGCCATTAGCAGAAAAGTATAATGTTGTGATGTGTCCTGAAATACATGCACCTACACTTCTTAAAGATAGAATGATCGAGGAGTACTGTGAGTTCATCGATAAGGAACAGACAAAACACTTTGGCCTAAACATTGACTTTGGAGTTTTCCAGATTGATAATCCGATGTTTCGTAATATCCCGGGTTGGGATCCGAACAGACCTACATACAGTGAACCGGAGGATATAATTCCACTGCTACCATATACATATTGCTGCCATGCAAAGTTCTACGATATGAACGAGAATTTTGAAGAGACTACTATTCCTTACGAAAAGATCGTAACAATCATGAAAGACCATGGTTGGGACGGTTATTTGTTAAGCGAATATGAGGGGAAAAACAAAGACGTGCCTGGGTATGTTACTACTCAACTACGCCGTCAACATATAATGTTGAAACGTATACTTGGTGAATGATCCCGTGAGACTGGATTATATATTTGCAATATTTACTTATCCGGCGAAATTTACGTAGCAAAGGAGTGCTTATAATGCTTGAAAGGGAAGTTGTACAGCATAGAGGCTTTAGAAATGTTGTTAAAGACGGTGAGGTCATCGGGTTTCAAGTTCGCATACGTCTGACCGGTTATCGCGGAGCATGGCTGTCGCAAATACGCTTTCACTCTGTTATTGTAGATGGGGTTGAATATGGAAAAGATGTTGTGACCTGGACGATTAGCGGTATCGAGTATACTGTGGACGAGATGAAAACTCTTGGCCGTGTGATGTGGCCCTTGAATGAGACTGCAACACTGACAGTTAAAAAACCGGGGGGTCTCTCGCAGGGAGAGCACGAGGTTGCGGTTATATTTGGACATATAGCATCATACATCCCACCACGTGTGGACGATATGTATATTGAGAGAGCAAAGGCCAACCCCAACACCCGAAAGCTGATCATTGTCTAATAGTCTAATATCATAAAAAAGGTTGCTTTATTTGGTGATAAATCATCAAGCAAAGCAACCTTTAATAATGTACGCTTGGGGAAGTCTCGCAAGCGTGGACAAGTAGACTTCATTCGAAAGGAAACGTAGTAACAACGAATTACGAAAATCAGCGGAGGCCATAGTTACCATGTAAAGATATGGGAAATGTCGAAGAATCGCAAGTCTGAAGTAGGAAAGAAGATTGGTGTGAAAGCAGAATACTTTGGGAACAAAGTCTTGTAACTCTTTATTTACAATTCGAACAAGTTATGATTTAATAGGAAGGTAGTATCAATTTTTTGGAGTGGAATTAGCATGAAGTCTAGGACAGTATTGATTACCGGTGCATCGAGAGGTATCGGTGCTGCAACGGCGCGTGCATTTTCTCGTGATGGTTATAACGTGGCAATCAACTACTTCCGCTCTTATGATCCTGCAGTGAAGTTGAAAAATGATATTGAAGCAGGCGGTGGGCGAGCTGAAATATATCAAGCCGATGTTTCTGACAATGATGCTGTAGAGGATATGGTCAGTGCGGTTCAAAATGATTTTGGCAGGATTGATGTATTGGTAAACAATGCAGGAATAGCAGGACAGAGGTTGCTTACCGACATTACCATAGAAGAGTGGGAACGGATGTTTGCTGTCAATATGACTGGTGTTTTTCTGTGCTCCAAACATGTTGCCAAGCAAATGATCTCGCGCAAATCCGGCAAAATCATCAATATTTCTTCTATATGGGGTATGACGGGCTCATCATGCGAGGTGCATTATTCCGCGTCAAAAGCTGCGGTAATTGGCTTTACAAAAGCGCTTGCCAAGGAGTTGGGACCGTCAAACATTCAAGTAAACTGTGTTGCACCCGGGGTCATAGAAACAGAGATGAATGGCAGCCTTACTATAGAAGATATCATGGCATTAAAGGATGCAACCCCCCTTGAAAGGATCGGGAAACCGGAAGAAGTGGCTGAAACAATTTTGTTTTTGGCGTCTGAAAAGGCTGACTTTATTACAGGTCAGGTATTGAGCCCTAACGGCGGTATTGTTATATAGAAAAAAGTGAGAATTTTATATATAGAGAAAGGAAGTAAAAACATTGAGCAAAGCAGTTAAGGGTAAGCTGTGGAACAAGAATTTTACTATTTTGTTCATAGCAAATATTGTGGCCATGATAGGGTTTCAGATGATAAATCCCAATATGGCGGCTTATGCAACTTCTTTGGGTGCAAAAGAGAGCGCCCTTGGTACTATTACAGCCGTGTTTGCGTTAGCGGCACTTGTTGCCAGACCTTTTTCCGGAAAGGCCGCCGATAGGCTTGATAACAAAACAATGATTTTTGTGTCTCTTCTATGTATAACCGCATCGCAAATCGTATATGTAGTTGCCAACAATATGTCTATATTGCTTCCCGTTCGATTTTTACACGGATTGTTTTTTGGGTTGAATTCAACTTTAGTTATGACGATGGCATCTAGGGCTCTTCCGGAGGACCGTATGGGTTCCGGTATGGGGATATTCAGTCTTGGACAAGTTATATCTTTCAGCCTCGGACCATACATAGGAATATACATAGCTAAGAATTTGGGTTACAATCGTCTCTTTATATTTGCGGCAGTCTTTTCCTCAATTGCGGCGGTGCTTATACTGTTTACAACTAAAATAAGGATTGTTGAAAACGGGGAGACCAATGGTAAAGAACCATTTTGGAAAACCTTTTTTGCACCGGAGGCGATTGGACCTTGTACGATTGCCCTTCTCACCTCGACAACTTTCGGTGCCATAAACACATTCCTGGTTCTCCATGCCGATGACAGAGGAGTTGCAGACATAGGAATGTTTTTTATGGTCAATGCTGTCACTACGTTTTTGTGTCGCCCCCTGGTTTCGCGTTACATTGACAGGGTATCTATGAAATGGATCCTTTACCCGAGCATTATATGTTTGATTGGCTCCATGGCTACAATTGGTTTAGCAAATAGTCTTGTATTATTTTTGCTAGGTGCCGTCTTGTTTGGTATAGGCAATGCGGGTGGTCAGCCGGCAATGCAAGCAATGAGCCTTAAATCCGTTGGAGTTGACCGGCGAGGCGCTGCAAGCGGAACGTATTATATAGGCTTGGATCTGGGAAATACTGTGGGACCGATAATGGCCAGTTTGGTGTCGGGTCAGTTTGGTTACGGTAATGCATTTTTGAGCATGATGATCCCTCTTGCATTGAGTTTGGTTGTCACTTTCTTTATCGATAGGAAATAAAACAACAAAAGACGATGAACAACTCTGTAGAGTCAAGGGGACGGTTCCCTCGTCTTGGAGTCAACTCCGAGATAAAAGAACCGTCCCCTTGTTTTTCTATTTGTTCCCCGATCTAAGTTTTAGGCCCACCACATTTCACCGGGCTGTTCGTAAACGAGAACATTCTTGAGAAGTGCAATAGCTTTCTCAAGTCCCTCCTTGGGCGACATCATGCTGTCTTCGTGCTCGATGCTAAGTGCGCCATCATAACCAACTGTTCTAAGCGCTGTAACGATTTCCTTCCACTGCTGCTCGCCGGTGCCGTATCCGATAGTACGGAATGACCATGCACGTCCTGCGACATCACCATAGTGTTTATTGTCGAGGACACCGATTCTTGCAATGTTATATGCGTCAAGACGAGTGTCCTTAGCGTGGAAATGGAATATCGCGTCGCCTAGCATACGGATGGAAGCAACGGGATCCATTCCCTGCCAAATAAGATGGCTCGGGTCAAAGTTTGCTCCAATTTCAGGTCCAACAGCCTCTCGCAACTTAAGCAGAGTTTCAGTATTGTAAACACAGAAGCCTGGATGCATTTCAAATGCAATTTTTGTTACGCCGTGTGAACGGGCAAACTCAACGGTCTTCTTCCAATACGGAATCAGAACCTCATTCCACTGGTAGTCCAGGATCTTAAGAAAATCGTCCGGCCACGGACATGTGACCCAGTTGGGCGTTGTGTCGCCAGGGGCACCGCCAGGACAGCCTGAGAATGTTATTACAGTGTCGATTCCCAGCTTTTCGGCAAACAATACCGCAGTTTCGAAGTCGGCTTGGAATTTTGCTGCGACTTCCTTATTTGGGTGGATAGCGTTTCCGTGCGCACTGATAGCGCTGATTTCCAAATTGTACTTTTGGAGAAGTTCTTTTAGCTCTTCAATGGGTTTTTCGCCATTGATATAGGGCAGGGTATGGGTGTTTCCGGGGAATCCACCTGCTCCAAGCTCTACGGTTTGTACTCCAAGTCCCGATAGATATTCTAATGATTCTTCAAGGGACATACCATAAAGCGGTACAGTAAGAACACCTAATTTCATAGGATCAACTCCTAACTTAATATTGCTTACAATATCCGCAGTAGAAATAATTGTATTGTAAAAACTATCGATTACTAGACGTTGTTTTTGAGATATTCAAAATCTTCTCTGAGGCATTGGATCCTGTCTTTTGGTTCATTGTAGCTGTATTCACGCTCAACGATATAAGCAATACAGCCTTGGGCGTCGGCCGCAGCCTTTACAGCCTTCCAGTCGATAATGCCCTGACCGGAAGCGACATTGATCTTCATGCGCTCTTCGAGCATTTTGAGGATCTCAGGAGGTATTATCGGCTTTCCGTTTTCATCAAATTTGATAGGTGGACGATCCTCGCCATTTTTAGAACGTGGTTTCGGCTCATCTACACCGATGACCTTGCCATTCTCTTTAACATGTATTGCTGCAAATCGTCCCGCGTGTGTGTTAATGTACTCAACCGGATCGATACCGGCTGCAGAGGCCCAACCGCAATCCAACTGTATCACGACATATTCAGGGTCTGTGTTTTTTATTAGGATATCCAGTAGATATTCGTCATCGACCTTCCAAAACTCTTGGGTGTGGTTGTGATAACCAACTTTCAAGCCATATTGAGAGGCTTTTTTGCCCAGCTCGTTAAGTTTGGTTGCCAGTTCCAATGTCTCCTCGCGATTGGAGAAATGATGCATTGGGCAAATGATAAACTTAGCGCCTAATTCGGCCAGAAAAGGTATTTCTTCTTCAATTTTGTCAAGCATAACATGGGACGAGATCACCTCAATGCCTGTTTCATCCAGCACTGCTTTGATCTCGGCTGCAGAACGACCTTCGTAACCCCCGGAGAGCTCGACACCTGCGTAGCCGATTTCGGCTGCGGTTCGGATTTTATCCAGCATATTCATATCGGATTCCATTCCGAATGAATATGTGGCAAGGTATACTTTTTCCATAATGACTCCCTCTGTGATTATTACTGTCTAACCATACTTTGTGTTCGTCCTGTGCAAGACATGAACATATCTCGCACAGGACAAACTTATGAACAACTTAATTGGTATATGCTCAATTACTGCTCAACTAAAGTAGTGATGCAGACTGAAGTAACTAATGAAAAGGATTAGAACGTAATCAGCTGGCCAGTTTCTGAAGACTTATAGATAGCATCTAGGATCTTTGTAACTGTGAATGCTTGCTCAGGCTGTACTATGAGAATGCTCTGATCGTTTGCCTCGATAGCATCAAGCCAAAGTTTTGCTTCCATGTTCTGGGGAGAAAGTGTTGAACCTGGGAAGAAGTCAACACCTCTGGGTGTTCCGACATCAGGCCTAATAATAGCGGTTTTGTCGGCAATAACAGTGTTGATTCTCAGCCCGGTGTTAGTTCCTTGATCGGCGACCATGTCAGCACCGGCCTTAGTACCACAGAGGGTGGTCTGAGCTTCGCGGACATCAAGACTATTGAGGGCCCAGGAAGCCTCGAGAAAAATGACAGCACCGTTTTCCATGGTAATAAATCCGAAAGCTGAATCTTCAACCTCATAGGTTTTGTTGTCCCAGGTACCCATCATGTTACCTTGGTTGCCCGGCTCAAGGAGCTTGCCGAGGATCTCGAAGGATTTGCCCATTACACTCTTTGGTTTGTAGTTGTCCATCATCCAAAGTGTAAGGTCAAGTGCATGGGTTCCGATGTCTATCAATGGACCGCCACCCTGCTGGGATTTGTCAGGAAATACGCCCCATGTAGGAACTCCGCGGCGGCGAATTGCGTGTGCTCTTGCGTAATAGATATCGCCGAGTTGATCTTCTTCGCAGAGTTTCTTAAGAGTGAGGCTGTCGGTGCGATAGCGGTTCTGATAACCGATTGTAAACAGTTTTCCGCTCTTCTTCCAAGCATCCATCATCTTTTGGGCGTCTTCGGTACTTGCTGCCATGGGCTTTTCACAGATAACATGCTTTCCGGCTTCAAAAGCGGCTACTGTAATCTCGCAGTGGGATACGTTCGGTGTCAACACGTGAACGTCATCGATCGTGGGATCCTTCAGCAGTTCTCTGTAATCAGTGTAAACTTTGGCATCGGGAGTACCATACTTCTTTGCTGCAGCTTCAGCTCTCTCCGGTATAATGTCACAGAAAGCGACCATTTCGCATCTGTCAGCAAAGGCTTGTAGCGCCGGCATGTGCTTTTGGTTAGCAATGCCTCCACATCCAATGATACCTGTCCTAACTTTTGCCATAAATGAACCTCCTAAACCTTGTTATTCATTAAATAGTGCGGGGTATGTAATTAGCGAAAAAAACTAGAAAAAGCAAAACAAATCGCACTATATATCCACCAGATATTATACAACACACGCCAATGATTGGCAAGCAGATGAAAAAATAAAGTTGCCTAAATGTAAAAGAAAATGTTTACTTTCAATAATATATTCAAAAAAATACAACTATTCTTATGATAAGACATTTAACCCCATTGGCCAACATAGAAATAATGTATGGAGAGCCGATTTTCTTTACAGTCAGCGGAGGGGGTGAAGGCTTGTTCATTTTTACCCGTAAATTGACAAAGAAAAGTCTTGCTATTATTGTTGTAGTTGTTGGTTTGATATTATGCGCATTGATTGCATTGGTATCGGGGTTAAATGACCAAACAACATATGGCGTTGCTGAAACGGAGGAAGACCGCATAGCGTTTATCAAATCCTTTGGTTGGGAAGTTTCAGAAGAGGAACCTGAGATAAGCGAAGTTACTATACCCAGAGAGTTTGATGATGTTTATATGAATTATAACCTGATACAGAAAGCGCAAGGCCTTGATTTGTGGGACTATTCAGGATGTAAGGTGACTCGATATACATACAAGATCCAAAACTATCCTACAGGCGAAGAGGGAATACTTTTGAATTTGCTGGTATATGACGGAAAGATAATAGGCGGGGATGTCATGTCACCGAGAATTGATGGCTTTATGCACGGATTTCAGTACATGGGTGATTGAGGTAATCATCAACTTACAAGTTTATACTTTGCTTTAGTTTGGAAAATAACATGTATTTTATACATATGTATCTGTTGTTAAAAGGACAATAAACGGGATGCGTGGCGACAAAAGTTGCCGTTGCATCCCGTAAAATTTGTATAGTAATCATTTAGTATCTGCGAAAGACAGCCTTTACAACTCCAACGATAGAGCAGTTGTTGCCGTCGATTGGACTGAAATCAGGATTTTCGGGTAAAAGCCAGACATGCTTTCCAACATATGCGAGGCGTTTTACGGTTGCCTCTTCTTCGATAAGAGCCACGACGATTTCGCCGGCATCAGCAGAGGGCTGCTGCCTGACTATAACATAGTCGCCGTCCAAAATTCCGGCATTTATCATAGAATCGCCCTTGACCCGGAGTGCAAAGAATTCTCCGGACATGCCTTCGGAGTCAAATGGAAGAAAACCCTCGGCCTCCTGCACAGCCAGAACCGGAGCACCTGCCTGTACTCTACCGAGAATAGGAACCTTGTTTTCCCTTGCCAGTGTGGCTGAAGGGACCGAGAGCGCACGAGTCTTACGGTTATCTTTCTCAATATAGCCCAAGTTTTGGAGAGTTTTCAAATGTGCATGGACCGATGAAGGTGACTTCAGATTAACTGAGGCACATATCTCACGAATAGAAGGGGGATAGCCGTTCTCGGAAGTAAATTCAACAATAAAATTATAAACCTGCCGCTGCTTTGGGGTCAACTCCTTCATAATCTCACTCCGTTCCAGCCTGCCCTGCACTGCTAATTTTGTTATTCTATGGTGCATTATACCATAACTTGAGCCGGAAAGCAAACATTTGTTCAGGTTCATTTATACCCGCAAATTGAAAGCATAAAAAGTTAAACGGCGTGGTGAATCGTCAGACAGCGGTGTCTACAAATTGAGGATGAACGAACTGCAATTTGCGGAGCTGCAACTTTTGCATAAAAAACTGGAACTTGGTTAGAAACTATGCTACAATATCTGGAGAATGTTCAATAATTAGCAAGCCGGAGGAATGGGAGTTCTATGCAGAAAAGAGAATGTATTTATCTGCCGGTTTTTGCAGTGTTAACGGGGGTCTGCGGCGCAGTCTTCCGCGCTGTTGAATTGTACCGTGCCTTTGATATGAGCACCGGACTGATGACTCCGGGAGATAGATCTGTACTAATAATGCGTCTGTTTACCGTTGTGGTAATTATTTTATCAGCAATTCTTTCGGCACTTTTGAAAGGGAAGCTTGCTGATGGTTTGCATCTACTGTCAGGAGATGGCAATACTGCTTCTAAGACTTTCAGTATCGCAGGGAGCTTTCTTTTGATCATCGCGGCGGCATATGACTACATGAAAGGAAGGCAGATGCTGCTTACATCTGAGCTTGTATTATTATTGCTTGCAGTTTTCGCAGCAATATCTTTGATCGTAAGGATTACTAAACCCGGAAAGGACTATGCTTTCTTTTCCATCGTACCAGTCTTCTGGTGCTGCTTCTGGCTTATTTTGATATATCGTGATCGCTCAATTGACCCGGTAATTGAGTATTATATATATGAACTGTTTGCTGTAGTTACCGGTACGCTGTTCTTTTACAGGTTAGCAGGTTACGAGTTTGGTTCCCGTAAGTCAAGATTGAGTGTGTTTTTTGGTCTAATTACTATTTATCTATGTCTTGTAACAGCACTTGGACCCATAATTGCGAAAATTATCTACGACCATCCGATCGATCATGACAGAAGTCTTTTGTATCTTGCATCATGTGGGCTGATTGCCTTGGGCGGATCATGCTGGCTTACAAAGAGCACTAGTCGAAATCAAGATTCTTCCCAATCAGCCGCTTAAGCTCCACCGCATTTTCCGCATGCTCTCTGGCGGCATTCAATAGGGTTTGAATAAGTGGAACATTTTCCGTTTTCTCAGAAACGCTTGCGCAATCAGCAGTCAGTGAGACTTCATTCTTCCAGGCCTCACGAATTGATGAGCGATAGAAATTTACTGTTTGAGGTGAGCTGTTGAAACGTGGGAAATGAAGATTTCCGCTTTCCGACAGGAGCGCGGAAGCCAAATTTCTCGCCCCAGAGTAATCTCTGTTTGCAATCAGCGACAAAACCCTTTGAGCTCTGCGATTTGGGGCGTATCTGGCAATAGTTCTGCAAAATGCACTCTGCTCTAGCTGATCATTGATAATGCTCCGAATAAGATCCTCTAGGAGAGCTTTGTCTGGAGTTTTTTCGCTAGAGTGGATCGGATCCGATTTTGATTCCGATTTCAGTTGATCAAGGCACGGTTTTTCTGTCTGCTTATTGTTGATTTCGTCAAGACGCGGGGACGGTTCTTCTGTCTGACCGCACTCGATTCCGTATATGCTCTTAGAAATATCGTCATATACGTTATATTCCCTGTGAATCGCTTTGCGCTGTCCTGTGTCTGCAGGATTTTCTTTTTCCGCAAATGTAAGGGCGAGGATTTCGGGAACTATAGCTTCATACTTGTCAAGAGGCCTTCCCGATGCATTAATGACACGGTTCCACACCCCTTTGATCTGGTCGCTGGTAAGATCTTGTTCCGACAACTGATCAAACTGATTCATATCGGATACAGACATGAATAGCGGCTCCTTTCTAAATTTCTAACGCATTATATGAAAATATTGATAAAACCGTGAAAAAATACCCAATTACAGGGTGACAGGACTTGTAAATTGGAGTTTTGAGCATTATAATAACTAGTCAGTATAATTAAGTTTTTGATTTTTTCAGGATCGCTGTCCAACCGGCATTCGACGGACGATCCTTTATGTAAATAATGATAAAGGTGCCGGAGAAACGGAGCATGATATGGAACATAAAACCTTTTACATCACGACGCCGATCTATTATCCGTCGGGAAAACTGCACATTGGAAATGCCTATACGACCGTAGCAGCTGATGCTATAGCACGTCTGAAGCGAATGCAGGGTTACGACGTTATGTTTTTGACCGGAACTGATGAGCATGGAATGAAAATAGAGAAAAGTGCCCGGGCTGCTGGTAAGGAGCCAAAGGAATTTGTCGATGAGATCGTAGAAGGGCCCGGAGGCATCAAGGAACTCTGGAAACTCATGAACATTTCACATGACCGCTTTATTCGCACAACCGACAAGTATCACGAAGAGGCTGTTCAAAAGATATTTAAGCGGCTTTACGACAATGGAGATATTTACAAGAGCGAATATGAGGGACTCTATTGTGTCCCCTGTGAAGCGTTCTGGACAGAAACCCAGGCAAAGGACGGGAAGTGTCCCGACTGCGGACGCCCTGTTGAGATGGCAAAAGAGGAGAGCTACTTCTTTAAGCTCTCGAAGTATGCAGATAAACTGCTTCAGTTTTTACAGGACAACCCTGATTTTCTCCAACCTCAGGCTAGGGTTAATGAAATGATCAACAACTTTATAAAACCGGGGCTTGAGGATCTTTGTGTTTCAAGGACATCTTTCAAGTGGGGTATCCCTGTCGAATTCGATCCCGGCCATGTTATCTATGTCTGGGTCGATGCACTGTCAAATTATATAACTGCTCTGGGTTATCTATCTGAAAATGAAGAGGACTACAAAAAATATTGGCCTGCCAATGTTCAACTGGTTGGCAAGGATATCGTCCGCTTCCACTCGATAATTTGGCCAATAATGTTGATGGCATTAGATGTACCACTACCCAAAAAGGTTTTCGCTCATGGATGGCTGCAAATCAACGGAGATAAGATGTCAAAGTCCAAGTCAGCCGGGGCACATATCATCGACCCTGTTATTTTATGTGACAGGTACGGAACAGATGCCATTCGCTATTTTGTTTTACGTGAAGTTCCATTTGGTGCGGACGGCAACTTCTCAAATGAGGCACTCATAAACCGCATAAACTCTGATCTTGCAAATGACCTTGGCAACTTGGTCAGCCGTACTACCGCCATGTCCGAGCGCTACTTTGGGGGCAATCTACCGGCTGGTGTCGAGTCCGAAGATATTGATAAAGAGCTCGAGACTCTTGCAGCAGAGACTTGCAACAACTACACAAAGAAAATGGATGATCTTCAGTTTTCCGGCGCCCTGGCGGATGTCTGGAAGCTTGTATCCCGTGCAAACAAATATATAGATGAGACGATGCCCTGGATTTTGGCGAAGGACGAAGCAAAGAGAGCACGTCTTGCTACCGTTCTGAAAAATCTCTGTGAAGCAATACGTATTTCTGCAATTCTAGTATCTCCCGCAATGCCGACAACCTCGGAAAAGATTCTGAATCTTTTGGGAATCAAAGCAGACGAGACTGATCTCTGGGAAAGCGTCAATGTATGGGATTCCTCAAGGACATACGCTACCCGCACTTCCGCGCCGCTCTTCCCAAGAATCGATGTTGAGAAGGAACTGGGAGACCTTGCATCGATGATGGAAAAAGAGAAGGCACCCGCGGTATGCGATCCCGTTGAGGAAGGTAAAAGCTCAAAGGATGGATCCGGGACAAGTGCAAAGGGTGAGGGTAAAGTCCCAAGCGACACAAACCCGCAGCCACCGGAAAATGTCGAAATCATCAGTATAGATGATTTTGCTAAAGTTGAGCTGCGTGTCGCGCTTGTCACCGACTGTGAAAAAGTCGAAAAGGCAAAAAAGCTGCTTAAGCTGCAACTGGATCTGGGATATGAAAAGAGACAGATCGTGTCCGGAATTGCCGAATGGTATTCACCGGAAGATCTGATCGGGAAAAAAGTTATAGTTGTAGCTAACCTCAAGCCTGCAAAACTGCGCGGCGTAGAGAGTCAGGGGATGCTATTGGCAGCCGATGTCGGTGATGAAGCAGTTGTGGTCTTCGCTCCGGACAAAGCCGAGCCCGGTAGCAAGGTAAGATAATGAAATTCTTTGATACCCATGCCCACTACCACGATGAGAAATTTGCGGATGATGTCAATGAATTGCTTTTGTCGCTCCCCGAAAAAGGTATAGCATATTGTGTGGGGCCCGGCGTGGATGTTGAAACCTCCGAGATGGAAATATCCCTTGCCGAGAAGTATAGTTTTCTTTATGCCGCTGCTGGGATCCACCCTCACGAGGCATCTATGGCTGATGAGAGCAGCTTTGGAAAAATCGAAGAGCTGCTCAAGCATCCGAAAGTGGTTGCCGTAGGGGAGATAGGGCTGGATTACCACTATGATTTTTCACCTCGTGATGTGCAGAAAGCTGTTTTTCGCAGGCAGCTAGAGTTGGCTCGAAAAACCGGGCTACCGGTAATTGTCCACGACAGGGAAGCTCATGAGGATTGCTTTAACATCATGAGCGAATTTCCCGACGTCTCGGCAGTGTTTCACTGTTATTCGGGCAGCTGGGAGCACGCTAAGCGCATTCTCAATATGGGATGGTATATATCATTTACCGGCTCAATAACATTTAAGAATGCCCGCCGTGTACTTGAGACCGTCGAGAAAATGCCTGCAGACCGGATAATGATCGAGACAGACGCCCCTTACATGACGCCGGTACCATATCGAGGCAAGAGAAACGACTCGTCATATGTCCGCCTCGTTTGTGAAAAAGTCGCGCAATTACGTGGCATAACAACGGAAGAGGCGGCCACACTAACTTTGGAAAACGGCAAAAGGGTTTTTTGGAATTTGAAAGATGGCTTAGTGGAATAACATAATATAAAAAAGGATAACACCCTTGTCAAAGTGATAACTTTGGTAAGGGTGTCATTATAGGTGCGCCATATATAGTACGAATTTTGAAGAGCTAAGGGGCGAGTATTCTTGACTGCCGCTGCAATAAATGGTATAATGGATTATATTTCTCATTAAAATAATTAAATAAATACTACAATTGAATATTTACTAACAAAATACTGTAAGTGCTGAATTTCTGTTTTGACAGAATACGGGGGAACCACTTTTTGGGGTGAATCCGGTCTCTCGCATTTTGCGAGATCCGGTAGGGCTAATTTCCTTTCTGCCCGAATCCGACAGCTAACCTCGGAAGCTTTGAAGGGAAGGGGTGTATTTTGCCTTTAAAGCGGTCTTCACTTTCAGTGAGACCGCTTTTTTGATCCACGAAAGAGTAAAATCTTGTAAAGTTGATTGATTTCACATTAAATTTACAAAGGAGGCTTTCTATGAACGTAAAATTCAACAAGAAAAATAGGATGATGGAGATTGAGTTTCAGTACAGGGATGTTCCTCAAGCGAATCTGTTTCGCAACATATATCCATATAATGAGGTTCCAAGGCTTGTATTTAACCAACGCATTGTCCCGCTGAATATCCCTGAAAAACTTTACATAACAGACACAACCTTTAGAGATGGACAGCAGTCACGGTCACCCTATACTGTCGAAGAGATCAGCAAACTGTTTGATTTGCTTCACAAGCTTGATAACGGAAGCGGTATTATCAGGCAAAGTGAATTCTTCTTATATTCCAAAGTGGATCGTGAAGCTGTTAACAAGTGCATGGAGAAGGGATATCGATTCCCAGAGATCACAGCCTGGATCCGGGCAAGGAAAGAAGATTTTCAATTAGTAAAGGATATGGGCATAAAGGAAACGGGAATCCTGGTTTCATGTTCTGATTATCATATTTTCAATAAGCTCAAAATGAACAGGACACAAGCCATGAACCAGTATCTAAGTATCGTATCTTCAGCACTTGAAGCAGGAATTATCCCCCGTTGCCATTTTGAAGATATTACAAGAGCGGACTTCTATGGATTTGTTTTGCCCTTTGCAGACAAGTTGATGGAGATGTCCAGAGATGCGGGTATCCCGGTCAAAATTCGTGCTTGTGATACTTTGGGTTTGGGCGTTAGTATTCCAGGGGTTGCTCTTCCCCGGAGTGTGCCACAGATAATGTACGGACTTGTAAACTACGGAAATGTGCCGTCAGAGTATCTGGAATGGCATGGACACAATGATTTTTATCGAGCCGTTACAAACTCAACATCAGCGTGGCTATATGGTGCAGCCGCTGTCAATACTTCACTTTTGGGCATTGGAGAGAGAACCGGAAACACACCGCTTGAAGCTATGGTTATGGAATATGTGCAACTCAGAGGAACAAGCGACGGGATGGATCTGCGTGTTATCACAGAAATAGCAGACTTTTTTGAAAATGGGCTAAATTATGAGATACCCCCTCGCACACCCTTTGTCGGTAGAGCGTTCAATGCCACACGTGCCGGAATTCATGCGGACGGCTTACTGAAGGATGAGGAGATATACAATATTTTTGATACTACGAAAATACTTGGGCGTCCCCCGGTGGTAGTTGTCGATGCACATTCAGGACTTGCCGGGATAGCTGCATGGATCAATAACTATTTTCACTTAAAAGGTGACAAGGCAATAGACAAGAGGGATGAAAACGTCGCGAAGATCAAAGAGTGGATCGACGATGAATATGCCAACGGTCGGACCACTGTCATTGGGGATTCTGAGTTAGAACAGCTTGCTAAAGATTATTTTCCTCATCTGCTTTCGATTAGACAGAGCAGGGTAGAATAAGACGATTCCTCTATCATAGAGTCCGCTCTAAGGCTCTAAGATAGAGGAATTCTCTTTGATTTTATGAACTTCGATTATCTTAACTTCAAGTTCAATAGCTTTATTATAGTACTATATTCGTTCGGGACGTGCATATAGTTTACCGGACGGTCTTTCCGTCTAAATATGCCGCCCGGAGGTACTATGGATATTCTGTTCGTGATCGTGTATCTCGGAGTTCTTTTATTTAACGGGATACGCCAGGGGCAAAAAATCAAAAGTCTGAAAGATTTTTCGGTTTCCACACGGAAATATGGATTGTTTGTTTTGTTCGCATCGCTGTCGGCATCATTTATTGGTGGAGGCTTCAGCGTAGGGAATGCAGCTGAGGTTTTTAAGCGGGGGATCGGGAATACCGTAGCTCTGTTCGGGTTTTCTGTTGGACAGATATTAATAGGCCAACTGATTATTGCCAGAGCCAGATTCCCGGCCGGTGCAACTTCGCCGGGTATGGTAATGCGTGCTAGCTATGGAAGACTAGGACAAATTACGACGGGTATATGCTCAACTTTGCTCAGTATAGGTCTTCTCGGTGCGCAAATTGCCGCTATCGGCGTTATGTTTAATGTGTTGATCCATGTGCCATTCATAGCGGGAGTCCTAATAGGGTTTGCGGTCATACTTGTGTATTCAACTGCGGGAGGCATAAAGGCTATAATCGCCGCAGAGATCATAGAATTCCTTTTGCTTGCTGTTGGTCTCCCGATTCTTCTAATATACTCTGTTTCATACGCCGGTGGATCGAAAGAAGTGCTTGAAAAAATACCTGGCACCTACTTTGACATCTTCAATGAAAGCAGCCCCAGGGAGCTTTTCTCTCTGTTTTTGACGTTGATGATGGGGGAGGCATTGACACCTCCGTTTATACAGCGTATGCTTGTTGGCAGAGATCGTAAGACCATAGCTCGGGCAACCGTTTTGAGCGGTGTAATATCGATTCCGGTTTTCATAATTACTGGAATTGTGGGCTTGTGTGCATACGCTGTAAACAGTGGATTGGATCCGGAACTAGCAATGCCTTTCATGGTGATGACTGCTTTGCCAGTGGGGATCAAGGGTATTGTTATTACGACAATGCTTGCCGTTGTTATGTCGTCTGCTGACGGCTGTTTGGCCAGTGCCTCAATAGGTATTGTCAGTGACATTGTGGATCCTCTTTCCCGCAAAAAACTCAGGCCGGAAGCATTGCTGAAAATCGCTCGAGTATCAAATTTGGTTATTGGGATATTGGCGATGGCACTTGCAATACTTATGAAAAATGTCTTTGATATACTTGTGTTTTCTTATTCCGGTTGGAGCCCTGTAGTGCTTGTTTCGATGGTTGCGGCTATCCTGGGTGTGCGAGCCGGCAAGAAAGCTTTTATCGCAAGTGCTACCGGGGGTGCTGTAGCATCTATCGTTTGGACATATGTTGCAGGAGAGCCTTTTGGTATAGGAGGCACAGCGGTGGGCTTTTTAGTGTCGCTTATCTTGTTTTTGATGCTGAAAGAAACCAGACAAGGGAGTGTAAAGGGGGAAGCCCTCCCAGACATACTAACTATCAATAATAAAGCCACAAAATGAAGATGTTGAGGGTATTTCTCCGCGCACAATACGGGGAAAGTCCTCGTGGCTGATAAAAAACTCCCTACAACACTTCCGTATTCAATACTATTGAAGGACGACAAGCTGATTTATTTATCCTCTTACCGAAATAGAGAGGCAAGTATAAATCATTTGAAATGATCAAAGGATTAATTCTTATACTAGTATTCCACCCCTATTAAAAACTCTTGACAAGAGGTGATGGGGGTGGTAAATTATTGTTAGCACTCAAAAGTCGAGAGTGCTAAACTGAAAAACTCAGTCACCGTGTCCCTACACTGTGTGGATGAAATGTTTGACCGAATCTGATACTCCTGTTACGAGGGGGTGAGCGGAGTGGCGCTGAGTGATCGCAAAAAAATAATCTTAAAGGCAGTCGTTGATAATTACATCGAAAATGCGGAACCTGTTGGATCTAAGACACTGGCATCCAAAACAGCACTAAAACTGTCGCCTGCCACACTTAGGAATGAGATGGCGGATCTTGAAAATATGGGCTTTCTGGAACAGCCACATACATCCGCCGGCAGGATTCCATCTAATCTTGGATACAGACTGTATGTAGACGAGCTGATGAATTCTCAACGCATTTCAAAAAGAGAAGCTGATACCATTGAGCGCGCTCTTTTTAGAAGGCTGCGGGAACTTGACGAACTTATATCTGAAGCAGGAAAGCTGATATCGGACTTGACAAACTATGCTGCATTTACAACCATTTCCCAGTCATCCAATGTACGTATACGTCGAATAGATCTGATTCCAGTTGACCGCGATACATTTGTTATTGTAATTATTTTTTCGTCAAATATAGTAAAGAATACAATATCAAAAAGGCAACCTGAGATTACAGATGAGCAGTTGCATGTTATAACTTCAGTCTTGAACTTACGTCTGTTCAATAACATGCCCGGCGAAATAAACGAAGAACTCGTTCGCGAGGTTTCGGAGACGAGCGGAGTTCCGCTCTCGTTTGCCCGTGCAATCGTTGCTTTTATTTGTCAGGCGGCACAGCAAGCTGAACAGAGTAAAGTATATGTCAATGTGGCGACAAATGTCTTTGATCAGCCTGAATACCGTGATGTCAACCGCGCGCGGCGTCTGCTGGACTATCTGTACGACGCTGATTCACTTGCATCGATACCGATCCCCGAGCCTGATTCTAAAATGAAGATCCTCATCGGGCCGGAAAACATTCAGCAAGAACTTCATCAATCCAGTGTTGTTATGGCCAGCTATGATGTGGGGGAAGGGATGCGTGGCATGATCGGTGTCGTTGGTCCTACGCGAATGGACTATTCAAAAGTAGCCTCAAGGCTTAGTTATTTTGTTGAACGACTAAACAGGTTCCTTAACGGGGAATTTACAGACCACGATTGATTATACAAAATCAGTGATTCTGGACGGCACCGGACATGAAAACCGTCCCTCTGTCAGGATAATCGAACCTGACAGAAGAACCGTTCCCTTGTCATATTATTAATTGAAAAGCGAGGTATAAAGGGTGAAGAAAGACGAGCAAGCAAAGGACACTCCCGAGGTAAACAAAACAACACCCCAGAATGGCGCAACGCCGGCAGACCAAAGTTCATCAGACACCGAATCTGCTAAAGAAAAGTGCAAAGAGTGTAACTGTGGCGCAGGTGGGCAGAATTGTGAAACAGAGCCGATCGAAAATACAGAACAAAAGGCAGAAGAAGCTGGCTCGTTTACTGAACTTGAAGATCAATTAAGTGAAATGAAAAATACGTATTTAAGACTGTTAGCCGAGTACGACAATTATCGCAAACGTACTTCTAAAGAAAAAGAGAAGTACTACACTTTGGCCAAGGCTGAGACGATCGAGCGTATACTTCCCGTATATGACAATATTGAGCGTGCTGTCAACAACCCAACTACCGACGATGCCTATAAGAAGGGTGTAGAGATGATTTTTCAGCAGCTCCAGGACGTCTTCAAAGCGTTAGGTGTCACGGAGATTGAGGCAGAAAACGCGAAGTTCGATCCTGAAAAACACAATGCTGTTATGCATATAGAAGACGACCAATTTGGAGAAAACAGCATTGTGGAGGTGTTTCAAAGAGGATTTGAAATTGACGGCTATGTAATTCGCCACGCTGTAGTAAAGGTTGCAAATTGAATAGCATTATTTGCGGGTCATAGCCGTTTAGCATATTTTTTATAATTGAATATATTGGAGGAATAAAACGATGTCAAAAATCATTGGCATAGATCTAGGCACAACAAACTCATGCGTAGCCGTTATTGAGGGCGGTGAACCGGTAGTTATCCCAAATGCAGAAGGTTCGCGTACATCCCCCTCAGTTGTTGCTTTTTCCAAGGACGGGGAGCGCATGGTTGGACAGGTTGCTAAGCGCCAGGCAATAACAAACCCCGATCGTACCATCGCCTCTATCAAACGCGAAATGGGTTCAAACTATAAAGTGGATATTGACGGTAAGTCCTTTACACCACAGGAAATCTCTGCGATGGTATTGCAGAAACTAAAATCCGACGCTGAAAGCTATCTTGGTACAAAGGTTACCCAAGCAGTTATAACAGTTCCCGCTTATTTTACCGACTCACAACGCCAGGCAACTAAGGACGCTGGTAAAATTGCCGGCTTGGAAGTACTACGCATAATAAATGAGCCGACAGCAGCCGCACTTTCATACGGACTTGACAAAGAAAATGATCAAAAAATCATGGTGTACGACCTTGGCGGAGGTACATTTGACGTTTCAATATTAGAGATCAGTGACGGTGTTCTTGAGGTTTTAGCAACCGCAGGAAACAACCGGCTCGGCGGCGACGACTTTGATGAAAGAGTAATGAACTGGATGGTAGGGGAGTTCAAAAAGTCAAACGGAATCGATTTGACTGGCGACAAGATTGCAATGCAGCGTCTCAAGGAGGCTGCAGAAAAGGCTAAGATAGAGCTCTCCAGTGTAACTACAACAAGCATAAACCTGCCATATATTACAGCTGACGCTACCGGTCCTAAGCATCTTGATTTATCTCTCACACGCGCAAAGTTCAATGAGCTGACTGCGGATCTCGTGGAGAAGACATTAGGCCCGATGAGGCAGGCGATGGAAGACTCCGGACTTACCACAAGTGAAATCTCGAAGGTATTGTTGGTAGGCGGATCTACACGTATTCCAGCCGTTCAAGAGCTTGTACAGAAGTTTACCGGCAAGGAGCCATTCAAAGGAATCAACCCCGATGAATGTGTAGCTATGGGTGCTGCAATCCAGGCGGGCGTACTTGGCGGAGACGTTAAAGGCATCGTATTGCTCGACGTTACTCCTCTCAGCCTTGGTATTGAGACGCTTGGTGGTGTATTTACGAAGCTTATCGAACGTAACACCACGATCCCAACAAAGAAGAGCCAGATTTTCTCTACAGCCGCTGACGGACAGACTTCGGTCGAAGTTCACGTTTTGCAGGGTGAGCGTGAGATGGCTGCCTATAATAAAACTCTGGGCAGATTCATTCTTGACGGCATTGCACCAGCACCACGTGGTATACCACAGATCGAAGTTACCTTTGACATAGACGCAAACGGCATTGTAAACGTAAGCGCCAAGGATCTTGGCACAGGCAAGGAGCAGAACATTACTATCACCGCTTCAACAAACATGAATAAGGACGAAATAGAGAAGGCAGTCAGGGAAGCAGAGAAATTTGCTGCTGAGGACAAAAAGCGTCGTGAAGAGGCGGATGCTCGCAACCATGCTGACCAGATGGTCTATCAGTGTGAGAAGACATTGTCCGAGATGGGCGATAAGGTCACCGAAGACGAGAAGTCCAAGATCCAAGCTGCTATTGACAGCTTGAAAGAAGCTCTAAAGGGCACCAATGTTGATGAAATCAAGCGCCTTACAGAGGAGCTCACCAAAGAGTTTTATGCTGTAAGCGAGAAGCTTTATAAAGAAGCTGCTGCACAGCAACAGGCTGGTCAGGCTGGAGCACAAGCAGACCATACACCCGGTCCAGACAGTGATGGACCAGTATACGACGCTGACTACAAGGTTGTCGACGAAGACGATAACAAATAAAAATATTGACCTATAGGACGGTGCATCATGCCCGATCAGAAGAGAGACTACTACGAGGTTTTAGGCCTGGAAAAGGGCGCCTCGGAGGATGCAATAAAAAAAGCATATCGCAAGCTTGCGAAGAAATATCACCCGGATGTAAATCCGGGTGATAAACAAGCAGAGGAGCGTTTCAAAGAAGTCAACGAGGCTTACGAGGTTCTTTCCGACGCAGACAAGAGGCAGAGGTATGATGCCTATGGCCATGCCGGTGTGGATCCGAATTTTGGAGCAGGACAGTCGTCCGGCTGGGGTGGCGGTTTCAGCGGATTTGGCTTTGACGATTTTGATCTGGGATCGATATTTGATTCCTTCTTTGGTGGAGGCTCGAGTCGCAGGAGAAACGCTCCGATGCGCGGTGACGATGTCCACACCACAATCATGCTTTCCTTTGAGGAAGCAGCTTTTGGCTGCGAGAAAGAAATCGGTATCAACCGCATAGAAGATTGCTCGGAATGTGGCGGCAGCGGAGCAGAAAAAGGGACGACAGCCTCGACTTGCTCTAGATGCCGTGGAACAGGGCAGGTGAGATCAAGCAGGCGTACGCCTCTTGGCATGATATCCACTACAGAATCATGTTCCGATTGTCACGGTACAGGTAAAATTATCGAGAAGCCCTGTCATGAATGCCGCGGAGTCGGCCAGGTCCGCAAGAAGAAGACAATTATGCTAAGTGTGCCCGCGGGGATAGACGAAGGACAGACCATATCGCTGCGAAGAGAGGGCAACGCCGGACGCAATGGCGGCCCTGCAGGTGACCTTCTTGTAACTATTCAGATCCGGCCTCATCCCATATTTACGCGCAATGGAACAGCGGTACACTGTGAGATACCTATTACCTTTATACAGGCAGTGCTTGGTGCCGAGTTAGAGGTTCCTACTCTTGATGGAAAGGTGAAGTACTCCATTCCGGAGGGAACTCAGTCTGGGACTACATTCCGCCTCAAGGGAAAAGGGATTCCTCGCATAAACTCAAATGTTCGTGGAGACCAGTACGTAAGAGTTTTTGTGGAAGTGCCAAAGAATCTAAATGAGAAGCAGAAAAATCTGCTCAAGCAATTTGGCCAGTCCCTGGGTGAACATAACTTTGAAAAGCGCAAGAGCTTCTTTGAAAAGCTAAAAGACACCTTTTCAAAGCAGTAAATTCGACTAATTCATGAAGTACCAATTCAATTAGTGAGCCAGCTCGGTACGCATTTTTAGTATAATAACGACTTTGACTGCAGATGCACAGAACATGTAGTTGACTGAACTGAATACAGGTTAAGAGCTAATTTCAAAGCCCGTGGAAGTGACCACGGGCTTTTTCAATGTCTGTGAAGAAAAAATGTTTGTTAGTCATCATTCGAGAAAGGAATCAGGTGTTGCCAAAATTATCTAATTATGTTACTTTTATATTAAGAATTATGGATATGAGGGATAAAGTATGATAAAAAATGAATGTAATGGTGAGAATAGGGGTTCTTCCGGACTGATACTGACCAAAATGAAAAATCACTTTTTCATGAGTTTTTCCATGCTGGAGAAGATGATCGATCATTGTCCGGATGATTTGTGGAACGTAAAGGCGGGCGGATTTGTTTTCTGGCAGCAGATCATCCATGCCCTTACAGGATCAAAATTCTGGATGCGAAAGCCGGGGAGTGCTTTTGAGGAGCCTTTTGCAGAAAGAAACGTATACCCTGAACTGGAGCAAGACCCCGAAGGTTTGGTATCAAAAGATGAAATGAGAGAATATATGGACCATGTTAAGTTGCTGTGCATTGAATTCTTTGATGGCAAGGATGATGAGTGGCTTTTATCACCTGCGGGAATTTACGACAAGATAACGAATCTGGACATTGTACTTATGCAGATTAGACACTTGCAGTATCATGTCGGCCACTGCAACAGCATCCTTCGTGATCGCAACCTTGAAGCAGTCGATTGGATAGATATGTTCGAATAGTTTTTAGTAAAGAATTATAGACCTTTCTATACTAGACATTTATGTATCCTTTCTATTTCTCAAGAGTTATATCGTCTCGGGCAAATCATCATTTTCGTCGTTTTTAGCGCAAATTTGTTCATTCAATAGGCTTACTTTTTTAATAACATAATTGACGGCAGAGATGTGGGGAAAAAGATAGAAATAAAGCGTACCCTCGTGTGGTCTGAAGTATTCATCTGTAACTGTGTCATATTTTTCCCTGATGGCTAATAGCTCATCTCTTGTTAATGGTCTGATAGATGCACTATTTATAGATAATGCATATATAGATCATGATAACCAAGAGTGCTATAGCAGGACTCGCGATCAATATTCGTCTTAGCCATTTATTCATTTTAAGACCGCCTGCCTATTTTTATTATTAAGTTAGTAAAGATCAGTAACGCCTTGAATATCATCAGTTTGAGGGTCATTGTCAAAATGAATTTGAAAATGACCGCGCCATGCGTGGCGCACCACATAAACAACGCTCTACCATAAAAGGTAAAGCGTTGTTTTGCAAGCATAGCGAAAATTACTTTGCACTGTAGTATTTAATTGTCTTTAACCATGGTGAAGCGTACTGCGATATATGGCCTGCCGGGCAGTTTGATTTCTGCCCTACCGCTGTATGTACTTTCGAGTTTTTCAACTGTCATGTTCCAGGTATCGATGACTTCAATTTCATACTTTTTGTCGTGAGGCAACATGAAAGAGCGTTTCGCGGGCTGTGCAAAGCTGAAATAGCATATCATTTTTTCAGCGGCGTGGGACGCCATTGTCCCGTATGGTGTTTCGGTCTGGTAAGTGAACTGTTTGCCCGCAAATCCCCATGGGAGGTCCCAGTCCATTGGACTATGCGGTTTTGGATCTATATATCCCATTTCTTCGACTATCTTGCGCATGAACGCTATACGAGCCGGGCTTGTTCCCGTCAACCAGCCACCTTTGGCCCACCAAAGCACTTCGTCGTCACGAAGGTATGTTTCGCCATGTGTGCAATATCCTCCGCGTACTGTGACATCCCAAAAACGTTTTGTCATCTCTTCGCCGGTGATGTTGCCCCAGCCGTGATCAATATTACCTTCATAGCAAATCTCGTCTACGACTATGGGCTTTTGCCACTTTTCACGCCATTTTGCCACAAGTTCTACATGGCTGTGGTAATCGATGCGCTGAATCGAAACGTGGTTTATCCAGCCTTTTGAATGGTCATATAAAGATGTGCAGTTGTGGATTGAGCGAAGGTGTTCATAGGGATCCCACTCTACGATCGTGTAGGCCCAATTTTCCCAATCCTGTTCGGTCTTGTTGCGGAACAAATCGAACTCGTTTGCCATGCTCCACCAGACGTTGGAAAATGCGCCCAGCCTTGCCACAAGATATCTCAAGTAAAGCTTGATTGCGGGTTCTTCCATTCGACTAAAACCCCATCTGTCGTAGGGATGGAATATGATTATGTCCGCCTGAATGCCCATATCGCGAAGCTGTGCGACACGCATTTCGAAGTCCCGCCAAAACTCAGGATTGAAACGCGTGAAGTCAAACTTGTAGTTTGTGTTTTCAACCCCTGCAAAGGACGGACCCGCGCCCTGGAGGTCGTCAACTTTCGCACCTTCAATCAAACCGCCTTCGTACGGATAGAAAGGAGGCTCGTTTAGATTGTAAACATAGTGTTTTGGAAAAACACACATACGGATTTTGTTGAAGGGTGAATCTTTCAGAGTTTTTAGTGTCTGTTCCACTATCTCGGGCTCCTGATGAGTCCAAGCGTATGCGGTGGTGCCAACTGGGTAGAAGGGAGTCCCGTCGTCGTGAGCAAAGTGAAACTTGTTGTGGACACGCACCGGGCCATGTTCGCCTTGTGCTGCCTCTCCACAGGTAAACTCGCCGGTAACACCGTTGAGTTCATCTACGTTGCATTGTGTTTCGTACTGCCACACGCCTTCCTTGCATGGCATGAAACGAATTTTGTAAATCCCGTCGCCGTCATAAAAACCGGATACGGTTTGCTTTCTGTTTTTGTAGGAAAATGTTGCTCTGAGGTCTATGTCGACGAAAGGATTTCCATCTTTGGGACCATTCAAGGTCAACTCAAAAATGTCGTATTTCCGTACCATGTCACTTCTCCGTTCTATGTATATTACTTTTTCTCTATATCCGTTTTCTTATTTAAGCTCAATCTTAAATTGATATATTTAAGTTAAGTTGGTCAAAGGAACTTATAAAACTATTAATCAGCCTATTATCTGCTTAAGTGCATTCTGCCACCCGGCATAAAGCTTGTCAGCTTTCTCTTTATCAAAGGAAGGAACGTAACTGGCTCCTATGGGACGTAGATTAATCAGTTCATCCTTTGACTTGAAAAAGCCGGTGGCAAGTCCGGCGATAAAAGCTGCTCCGAGTGCGGAAAGCTCTTCAATTCCGGCTGTGTCTACCCTGCACTGCAGAATGCCAGCCTGAAAGTCCATCAAAAATTTGTCTCTGGTTGGTCCTCCATCAACTCGTAGGGCGGTTACAGGTGATGAAATGTCTTCCTCCATCGCCTTGACTACATCAGCTATCTGGTATGCGATTGCCTCTTCTCCTGCACGTATAAGGTGTGCCAGAGTGGTGCCGGAAGTCATCCCGACAAAGGCTGCGCGAGCGTCACTTTTCCAGTGAGGTGCGGCAAGACCGGCAAGGGCGGGGACGAGATAGACCCCGGCATTATCCGGAATAGAGGCTGCAATTTTGCCCGATTGCGAAGCACTTTCAAGGATTCCCAGCCCTTCGCACATCCACTTGGTGATTCCGCCAGTTGTGTTGATGTTGCCCTCAAGGCAGTAACAGACTCCGGCTTTGGTTCCATATGCAACAGAGGTAACAAGTCCATATGAAGAGCGCTTTGGCTCGGCTCCTATGTTCATCATGACAGAAGAACCGGTCCCATATGTAGCCTTTACCGAACCTGCATCATAGCAGCACTGACCAAAAAGTGCGGCGTGACTGTCACCAATCATTGAAGCGATTGGAATCCCTGCAGGGATTTTTCCTACTGCAGAAGTCACTTCTCCGACGTTGTCACAGAAAATTATTTCAGGTGCCATCGAAAGCGGGATGTTGAATTTGGAAAAAGCCTTTTCATCCCAACTGAGATCCTCCAAGTCCATCAATAGCGTTCTCGAGGCATTTGTTATGTCACATTTGTGGACTTTTCCACCTGTCAGTAGGAATAAAAGATAACTGTCGATGGTGCCGAATGCCAGCTTTCCCTCATCTGCAAGGAATCTGGCATCGGGGACATTGTCCAAAATCCATGAAATTTTAGGTGCTGAGAAAAACGGACTAGGTTCAAGACCTGTGGTGCTGCGTAGATAGTCCGTTGTTTCATCATCAAATTCGCAATATGATACAGCTCTGCCATCCTGCCAAACTATAGCGTTGTAAACAGGTTGACCTGTTTCCCTGTTCCAAACAAGGACTGTTTCCCGCTGGTTAGTAAGTGCGAAAGAATCCACATCGTTAAATGTAAGCTTGGCACTCTCAAGTGCGCTTACAACGGCAGTTTCCAAATTAGCAGCAATTTCGGATGGGTCGTGCTCGACCCATCCAGGTGCAGGATAGTGTTGCGTGTGAGGGATCAAAGATTTAGCAAGTATTTCAGCCTTTTTAGAGAATATAACAGCTTTTGTCGCAGCAGTAGATTGGTCAATTGCAACGATTACTTTTGTGAAATCGCTTTGTCTTTGTTCGTATGATCTGCTATCACTAGTCACTTCAGCCATTTGTACACCTCCTGGTGTATTCCGTCGGCACACATTCCGTAATGTTGCAGAATCTCTCGTTCCGAACCACATATCATGTCCTCATCGGGTAGAGCGATCATTTTGATCGGAATGCCAAATTCGCTTAGTGTTTCGCATATAGCCGAGCCAAGCCCGCCTGCCTTGACATGCTCCTCTACAGTAACGATTTTCTCATATTTTTGGGCGGCATAGAATATCGTATCGGTATCAAGGGGTTTTATCGTATGCATATCGAACACGGCAACAGATACGCCGTCGCGCATCAACGACTCTGCAGCCAATAGGCTTTCATATACCATAGATCCGCATGCTATTATTGCGGCATCTTTGCCGTCTCTAAGCATTGCAGCCTTGCCGATCTCCAATTTTTCAGCTGAAGATGGTTCATAGACATCGGGGATAGCTGCGCGTCCGACACGTATGTAGATCGGGCCGTCGTATGAGATTGATTTGTCGGCAAGGGCACGTGCGGAATTAGCATCAGCGGGTATCACAACGTTCATGCCCGGAAGTGATCGCAAAGCGGCAATGTCCTGCAGACTGTGGTGAGTTTGCCCCAGTGCAGCGTATGACAATCCACCGCTAACACCTAACATTTTCACATTTGTTTGGCTGTAAGCCAGATCGACTTTAACCTGCTCATAGCTGCGTGCAGATAAGAAGCAGGCAGGCGCACAGACAAATGGGACTTTACCGGTGAGAGAGAGACCCGCGGCGATTCCTACTTCGTTTTGCTCCGCAATGCCGACCTCGATAAATCTTTCAGGGTGGGTTTCCGCAAATTCTCCAAGGACGGCAGATCCCCTGGCATCAGATGTAAGTGCTACGATCCTTTTATCGGAAGATGCGCGTTCCACAAGCAGGTCTGTGACTGCCTTTCGTGCCGGGATAGGCTTCTTATCTCCATTGGCATTTGCCGGTTTATCTATGAGAACTACTGTCGAGGGGACTTGGGTATCCTTATAAAGTGGTTCCTTATCTTTATTAGAAAATGAGCTCTTGATTATGGATTGTCGAACACCTTTTTCAACTTTTTCAGGTGAGAACCTGTCAAGCTTTAAAGGAGTAGCACCTACTGCGGATGCAGCTTCCATGATCTGTCTGTCAAGCTCATCACAGGCTTGTAGATATTGTTCGTGAGACATTACCCCGTGGTGCCATTTTGCGTTATTTTCCATATATGAAACGCCCTTGCCTTTGACAGTATTGGCAATGACAACTCGAGGCTTTCCGGACAGGCTCTTTGCTTGTAACACTTCGTACATCTCGGTTATATCGTGTCCGTCGACCTTCAATACTTCCCATCCGAATGCAGCCCACTTATCAGACAGATTTTCAAGAGCCATTACCTGCTCGGTTGAACCGCCTATCTGCAGCCTGTTACGGTCAACGATCGCTGTCAGATTATCAAGGCTGTAGTGAGCAGCCGCCATTGCAGCTTCCCAGACAGAACCTTCGGCCAATTCGCCATCACCTAACAGGGTAAAAACCCTTGCGTCCAGACTGTCAAGTTTCTGTCCCTTAGCGATTCCAACAGCAATTGAAAGTCCATGTCCAAGGGCGCCGGTATTTACTTCTATACCCGGCACATGGTTTGTCGGGTGGCCGGACAGACGTGAATTATATGCGGTGTATGTATCCAGTTCCTCTATCGGGAAATATCCGCTCATGGCCAACACGGAATAGTAGGCATCGCTTATGTGTCCCTTGCTCAATATGAAGCGATCACGTGAGGGATCCTTTGAGTTGAACTTTTCGGGGCTGTGATCCATAACACCAAAAAAGAGTGTTGCCAGAATATCTGAGGCGGACAGGGCGCCGCCAATATGTCCGTCGCATGCCCTGTAGTCTGTTTCAACTATATAGCGCCTAAGCTCGGCGGCTTTAAGTCTCAATTGCTGTACCAGTTTTTCATTGTTCATCTATTTTATCCTCCGGCCCTAACCTGTGAATGCTTAAAGTGTGCTATGCTAAAATCCTGACTTTGATTGGAGCTGTTAGGAGTGTGTATAACCGTCCCAACCAAGATAGTTTCCAAGTGCTTCACTGAGGACTTCAGAGACATTGGTTCTACCCATGCAAACATGATGCTCAAATCCATTCTTTACAAGGTGATCCATCAGCTTTTGGAGATTGGGCACCTTGCATGTTGCAAATCCACCGGGGGTGTATATGTCTTTGTCATCGGTAAATTCACCTTCTCCGACATAATAACGGATTTTTCCCTGAATATCGTCTGTGGAGACCTTTAAGAAGGTGAAGGGACCGGGCTGTATGCGGCCCTTATTGGCACCAAAGCAGAGCTCTTTGTCTATTGTGGTTCCCAATACGTCGAGTGAGCCGATTTCGGGCTTCTCACCCATGAAACTGTTCGGGAAGTTGGAGCAGTGCAGGCACACACACATATCTCGATCGTCTTCAAATCCGTTGTTCCAGTCAAGATATCCTGCCGGTATTCCTGTAGCAAGATTCATTGCAAGCATTGAAACAGCGCCGGTGACATCCATCTCACAAGCTCCCGGGATACCTTCCTCGCTGAGCATACTCATGCTAAGGCATGCGGCACATCCAAAGTTGTACTCTAAGCTGTCCCAACACTGGAAGGCATAGGCGTCACAACGGTTTTCCTTGAGCCAATCAGAAAGGGCTATGTAAAGCTTTGCGTTCAGAAGCACCTTCTTAGAGGTAGCTTCTTCATTCAATCTGCCATACTCGCCTATATGCTTTACTCTTTCCAATACTGCGGGGTCATCATCGCCTATCGCGTTAGCTCTTGAAAGCATATCCGACATATCAATGACAGATACACTGATACCAGCACGCTGAAGTAGTTTTTCAGAATAGCGCACTGTCTGGAACGGAGCAGGTCTTGTGCCCACGGCTCCTATCCTGGCACCACGCAAACCGTTGACAACACGGCAGACTCGATCAAAATAGTCTATTTCCTTGTCAAAGTCGTCGCTATCGAGTGTCAGTGTATGAGTATGTGTATTTGTAAACTTAATACCATATTGATAAAGGTTTGCGGTCAGAGACAGCTTGCCGCAAAAAGAGTCGCGTCTGTGTGCTAAGTCCATCTTTGATCTCTCATCATCACTTGCCACAACCAAAACGGGGACATCCAATTTTGCCATATCCAGAGTGGAGGAAACGGCGACCTCATCACCAAAGTTGGGTAGGATCACAAGGACACCTTCGATCTCCTCGCGGTGT
The DNA here is from genome assembly GCA_050950785.1 of Eubacteriales bacterium. GTDB lineage: Bacteria > Bacillota > Clostridia > Oscillospirales > JAAYOS01 > JAAYOS01. Next base: position 66,064 of record JBMNIG010000026.1, read on the forward strand.
GCCTTAAAAAGTTCAGCACATTTGATGGCATCCTGAGCATTTTCTATCGCACCGTACTTTGTGTCGTTTTCACCAACTATTACAGCCTTATGTCCCATATCTTCCAGTCTGCGCAGCACTATCTCCCTTGCATCAAGTGCCAGAGAACCAGGGAAAAATGCGCGGGTCGTTACTATTACTCCGAAAGTTGACATATTGATCTTCCTTTCAATATTAGTTCGAGTATCCGAAAACAGGTTATATATATTTTCTACTCACTTTTTAACATAGTATAAGCATATCGAATCAGCCTCAAGGCAAAAGCTCGGGTCGATCGACTCAGAGCCAGCGCTTCAAATCGATGTAACGCTATTTCTTATCTTAAGGGAGGTTCCGATTTGCGTGTGTATATAGGGAGCGTCAGGCTTTTGAATGACTTCAGTCAATCTCCTGAATGCGGACTTGCCCATTATGTCGTTAAAAACCCGGACTGTTGTGAGAGTGGGCTCGTTGATCCTAGCAAATGGAAGGTCGTCAAATCCCACAACAGAGATGTCACGTCCAAGTCTGATATTATTCTCACGCAAAGCCCTTATTGCACCTAGGACTATAAAGTCGTTGTCACCTACAAAGGCAGTGGATCTTAGGTTGTTCTCGGAAAGCCACTGCATCATATTTCGATATGAACCCTCCATATTGGGCTCTAATTCGATTACATCAGTGGGCTCAAGTCCGGCGTCATTGAGTGCCTGCGTATATGCAAAATAACGCTCTTCGAAATTGCGTATCGGAACAGAGCTTTTCATATATCCGACTTTTTTATGACCGCACTTTATCAAGTGTCTCGTTGCTGACCCTGTACCACCGATGTTGTCGATGGAAACTGTATTGAGCGGTAGATTGTGAAATCCGTTATCCAGCGCAACGAGGGGGATGGAAAGCTTCATAAAAGGATATATGTCTGAGTCTGTCATTTCTGTAGCCAACACAAGCAGCCCCTGCAAACCACTGTCAAAGTCGTTGAGGGGAGAATTTGAATTCATATATTTGATACTGATTCGATAGCCTTCCGTGTCGGCTTGATGTTCTATGCTCTCAATCAATCTTGAGAAAAACGGTGTGTCGCCGACGACCTTTCCATGTTTTTTGAATATTATCAAACCTGTGTTTTCTTTTGTCCGCTTAGCGGATGTGTTATACTGGCGTATCTTATAGCCGGATGCCTTGACATGTTCCAAAACCCGCTGTCTTGTTTCATCTGAAATACCGGGTTTGTTATTGAGTACCATTGAAATCGTCGCTGTACTTACGCCCAGTTCCTCAGCCAGGCTACGCAATGTGACTTCAGACATATGCTTCCCCCTTTAACAATATTTCGGAATGCAAAAAATATGTTTCATCGGCAATAAATTCGAATATAACTATAACTTAACAGCTTAACAAGACACTTAATAAAACTGTTGTTTAATTAAGTTCAGTATAGCAAATAGACATTATATGTGTCAAGCATAAACATATATTGTGGTGAAGAAAAAACGATTGGTACAACGATAATTGTGAAAAATGCCAATTAAGATGCAATTAAGCGATTAAGATTATTTTAGCATTACTTAAAAAGTGGTTATATTGTCAAAAGAACATTCCTGGTTAAAGAACTCAACCCTATTTGTTTATTACTTATTAATACTTAACACACTCTATATCAATGAAATAAACAAGCCGATTAAGTCTATATAATGGTGTAAAAAGGAGTTGAGCCAAAGCTCATACCTCGGTAAAATATAGTTGCTAAACAAATACCAAACCGAGGAGGATGAACCATGGCTCAGTTTAATATTACCATAACCGAAGAACTTTTGCACGGATTATTTTTATCAAATGGTAGGGATGAAGCATTCTCCAAATTGTTGGAGGAAATCTTCAACCAGATACTTTTAGCTCAATCTACAGAGCAAATAGGTGCTGAACCCTATGAGCGCACTGAAGAAAGAGCCGCATACCGCAATGGGTTTCGAGATAGACAAATGACTACGCGAGTTGGCACACTCACATTACGGGTTCCCAGGCATCGCAATGGACAGTTCTCTACAGAGCTTTTTGCCCGATACCAGCGCAGTGAACAAGCGTTGGTGCTGGCTATGATGGAGATGGTCATCAATGGTGTTTCCACTCGAAAGGTTGAGCTAATTACTGAAGAGCTATGTGGAAAAAAGTTTTCAAAATCGACCATCTCAGAACTTTGTAAGAACTTAGATCCAATAGTAGAAGCATTCCGTACAAGGCCTCTGCAAAGCCATTATCCCTTTCTCATGGTGGATGCCATCTATGTAAAGGTGCGGGAAAATGGACGTGTACAGTCAAGAGGTATGCTGATCGCCATTGCCGTTAACGAAGATGGCTATCGTGAAATCATCGGGTTTCAATTAGCCAACAGCGAATCAGAAAGCAGTTGGGGTGAGTTCTTTTCTTCACTCAAGGATCGTGGGCTAAAGGATGTTCGCCTGGTTACCTCTGATGACCATAAAGGGCTGGTTAATGCTGTTAGAAAGCATTTTCAAGGTGCTAGCTGGCAGCGTTGTCAAACCCATTTTTCCAGGAACATACTGGATCATACGCCTAAAGCATTACAGACGGAAATTAAGGAAGAGCTGCGCCAGCTTTATGAGGCTGTTGACCTTGAGAGTGCTCGTAAAATCAGAGACCACATTATCCAAACATATGAAGTCAAAGCACCAAAAGCCACAGCTCTCCTGGATGAAGCATTTGATGATATTACTGCTGTTCTTGCGTTGCCCCTGAAGTATCGGAAACGGCTTCGTACTACAAACGGTGTGGAAAGGTTGAATGAGGAAATTCGTCGTCGAGAGCGAGTCATTAGAATCTTTCCCAATGCTGCATCCGTCATCCGGCTCATGGGGGCTCTATTAATAGAGCAGCATGAGAAATGGCAGACCGGTCGTAAATACCTTGATATGCAGCTGTACTATCAAGTGCAGGATAAGGAATCAAAGTCTGGCACTGCTGCATAGAAGACGCATTTATTCCACGGTCTGTTGACAATGAGCCTCCCATGGCATGTTTTCAGGCATCAGGGCCATCCCCCTTATCTTTGAGGAGAAGTCTTGCGCTAGTATGGTGATGCCCGGCCAACAGCCTAACATGCCATGTACTCATCGTCAACAGCTTTCGCGGCATAAACGCTTAGGCTATTGTCTCATTAGCTACCGTTTGATGACCGAGGTAATTTACACACTAATTTGGACTTGACTTATTGACAAGTATGTATGATTACTCTATACTAAATTAGAGCTTAATAATTCAATTATGTTTAGTTAAATTATTATAATGAGACAGGAAGGGGAAGTATTATGCACAGTTACAAAACAGTCACTCAAATCACCGATCTCGGTCCATATATCACAAAGCTGATATTGGAGATGCCGGAGAGCATCACTCCGAGTATGGTTCAAAAGGATACGTTCAATGTCTATGTAGAGCGCAAAAATGCAGGCACCGATGACCTCATTATGACTTCCAGGACATGGATGGGGCCAAAAATCTACCCTTCAAAGGGCTATAGGGAGATAACAGAAATATATCCCTGCGATGAAAACGGAAACAGGATCGATCAATCAAAGTTTGTAGCTGTTGAGATGCCCTACGGCCCACTGTATCCGCTCGGTCAGGCTATAGCACCTATTGAATCGTTTAATGAATATGTTAAATGTGACTATCGGATAACGCAGGTAAAAGAAATACCCGGAGTTCCTCCGATATCGGGTCTTGTCTTTGACAAGAATGCAGGGGATATCTGTGAACAAATGAAGGGATGGAAAAACGACAAGTCGTCATATGAGGCGCTGCCCCTGGGATACGGCTATTTCACCCCTGATTTTGAAGAGCTTAGGAAACCTTCCCAATTTCCATTTGGCCCTCCCAAAAAAGAGATCCCCGATAGGGTGCCTCTTGTGATTTGGCTGCATGGGGCCGGGGAAGGCGGAAATGACCCCAGGATCGCTTACACAGGTAATAAGGTCGTCAATATCTCATCGAAAGAGATCCAGGATAAATTGGGCGGTGCAGCTTTTGTCTTGGCTCCTCAGGCACCCACGATGTGGATGGATGACGGAAGCGGGAAATATACAAATGACGGAACAAGTAAGTATACTGCCGCTCTTAAGGCATGTATAGATGAATTTGTTGAGAAGCATAGAGATAAAATAGATACCGACAGAATCTACATAGGCGGTTGTTCTAACGGCGGATTTATGACAATGCGCATGATTATCGACTATCCCGATTATTTTGCAGCGGCATATCCCGTCTGCGAGGCCTTGTTTGACAGAGTGATATCGGATGAAGACATAGAGAAAATCAAAGACATTCCAATTTGGTTTACTCACACCTCAAACGATCCGGTCGTTGCTGCAGAGCTTACAGTGCTTCCGACTTATAGGCGCCTGAAAGCCGCGGGTGCAAAAAATGTACATGTGTCTTACTATGACAAAGTTGTGGACCTCTCCGGCATGTTCAAGGATCGTCTTGGACGCCCCTACGAGTACATGGGTCACTTCTCATGGATTTACACTCTCAGCGATCAATGCGAATACGATATTGACGGTACCCGTGTCATGGTTGACAACTCTCCTGTGAAGCTGTGGCAGTGGTTGGGGCTGCAACACAGATAAACGGATTTAGAAAAAATAAAAAGCTTGATCCGTAGTAAAACGGACTGATAAACAGAGTCGAAGTGACTGCAAATGATAAGCTCCCTTTATCAGAGACAGTGGAATGAAAAACACTGGAACATGAAGGGGGCATATCGAAACAGACACTCGGCTCTGTTTTAGTAGTGGTTCACCGCGAATGGCGCATAGCTAGGCGGCGGTGGAAGTCTTTTGATAATTATTATTAATATTGTTATCAATATTGATTGCATAAATTTGTCGAACATGGTAGAATAAAGAAAATCTTTCCGAGGTGACTTTATGCGCTCAATACGCGTTAAAATTTTAGTAGGCGGACTTGCTGTTATACTTTTTATAGGACTTGCTATCGGGATAACCGTCAGCGTAATAAATTATCGAGCAGCTATAAGTGATATGGAAACAATCATCACTACCTCCGCCACAACATACGCAAAATCCGTGGGAAATGAAATCAAACTGTTGAAAAATGAACTTGAAGATGTCGCCAATGCTGTAGGCGCATCCAACGGTGCTCTTTCGGAATCTAAGTTGCGTGAACTTTTTGAAGAAGCCAGCGCAAGCACTGATTACAAATACTTTGAATTATATGACGAGCAAGGCAAATCATCATCGGGTAAAAATATTGGGAATACCGACTATTTTCAAATTGCAAAAAGCGGTGTGACATATATGACAGGTCCCAAGTTTTCCGAAGACGGCCAGTCTTTTGAAATCCTTGTGGCTGCAAAACTGCCTGATAGCAGCAGGCATGATGGGGTCTTGGTTGGAGTTATGGACCTGAATGTGTTGACAAGGATCGTGTCCAGCTTCAATCTTTCGGGTTCCGGTTATGGATATTTTATTGACAAAGATGGGTCCATTGTCGTACATCCGGACTACGAAGTTGTTAGCGAATATGTCACCGACCCTACAGCTGCAAAACAAAGCGCAGCAGGAATCGCCATCTCGGGATTTGTTGAAGATGCAAAGCAGGGTAAAAGCGGAAGCCACACTTATATTTACAACGGTGAAAAGCGCTATGTGGCATATCGCCCGACAGAAAACACCGACGGGTGGTCTCTTGCTGTAATTGCACTATATAATGATATGCTAAGTGAGTTCTACAGTCAGATGAGAGCAATAATTATCATTTGTGCAGTGATGCTGCTGCTTGGTGCTGTTTTTTGCGTTGGAATTGCCACAAGCATTTCACGTCCGATAGTGGATGTTACCGAGCGTTTACGACTATTGGCTGCCGGTGATTTACATACTCCTGTAAGGGTGATCAAGAAAAGGGACGAAACAGGTGTGCTGTCAACTGCGCTAAAAACAACGATAGATCAGCTAAATCTATATATAAATGATATAGGGCTCACACTTGGAAGTATAGCCGACAAGAACTTGCGCATTCAGAGCAGAAGTGACTACCAAGGTGATTTCAGACCGATAAGGGAGTCCCTCGATAAGATCATCAGTTCGTTGAACGGAGCGCTTCTGCAGGTCCGAAACTCCGCCCAAAAGGTAACTGCGGGTTCTATGCAGGTTGATTCAAATGCCCAAACCCTTTCTCAGGCAACAACAGAGCAGGCGGCGACTGTGGAGGAACTGGCTGCTACCGTTGCTACGATATCGGAACAGATCCGGATCAGTGAAGAAAGTGCCAAAACTGCAGACGTACTGTCCAGCGAAGCTGCGGATGATGTTATAAAAGGCAACGAGTACATGCAACAGCTCCTAAGCGCCATGAATGACATAACAGAATCCTCACAACAAATTTCAAAAATAAACAAGGTTATTGAGGATATAGCTTTCCAGACCAATATTTTGGCTCTGAACGCAGCTGTTGAGGCAGCAAGGGCCGGCGAAGCAGGCAAGGGCTTTGCGGTTGTAGCCGATGAGGTACGGAACCTTGCTCAAAAGTGCGCTGAAGCGGCTCAGAGCACTAATGCGCTTATTGCATCCTCTTTGGAAACCGTTCAGAAGGGAGCGGAGCTCACCGATGAGACTGCATCCGCCCTTACAACCATCGTGGAAAAGGTTAGATATGTTGAAAAGCTGATTGATGATATAGCACTGGCCGCAAGTGAGCAGACGGTTGCAGTGGAAAGCATAAATGAAGGAATGTCGCAAATCGCCTATGTGACTCAGAACAATTCGGCATCTGCCCAAGAAGGTGCTGCATCCAGTGAGGAACTACGGGATCAGGCAGAGGTGCTAAACTCGATAGTTGAAGGCTTTGTATTAATAGAGGAAGAACTATCACACTCAGAAGATTAGCGAGCTGAATTCGGTTGGTAATAAGTCAGAATAAGGGCAAAAGAATAGAGCAATTAAGCAAAAAGACAACAGAGCAACAAACAACAGAGCAACAGAGATATTGGGACAAAAATAAGATGTGCCGGCACTGGTAAATGGAGTGCTGGCACTTTCATTATTTTTTTGAATGATGTGTAAGGCTATTGCGGTTAAATTCGATTAATGGTAGAATTATTAAGCATGGTAAAGTTATTTCCAGTAGTCAAACCAGGGGCGGTAGACACTTTCGCAGCCAGCTGTATATGCGATACAAAGGATGTGTATTTATGAGGCATGGATTTATAAAGTGTGCTGCCGGCACACCGGAGATAAAAGTGGGCGATTGCCAGGGTAACGCCGATCGTGCCATTGATATTATCTGCGTTGCCGCCAAGGAAGAGGTACGATTTCTTGTTTTACCTGAGCTGTGCATCACAGGGTACACCTGTGGAGATCTTTTTCTGCAGCAGAAGCTTCTTGACGGAGCTTTGGAAGGGCTAAAGAGGATAGCAAAGGAAACAGAAGGATGCCGGATGGTCGTGCTGGTAGGTTTGCCGATATCAAACGCCGGTAAACTTTATAACTGTGCTGCCGTCATATATGAGGGAGAGGTTCTAGGGATAGTACCAAAATCCCACTTGCCTAACTACGGCGAGTTTTACGAAGCACGTTATTTTTCTCCTGCACCCAAAGAAAATGCCACTATTTTTATCGATAAAAAACAATATCCATTTGGGGCCAATCTGCTTTTTGTGTGTAAAAATATGCCCCAATTTACTTTTGGAGTTGAAATATGCGAGGATCTTTGGACTGCGATCCCACCATCCTCCAACCACTGTGGAGAAGGGGCATCGATAATAGGAAATTTATCTGCTAGCAATGAGGTCATTGGAAAGGAAGACTATAGGCGAAAACTTATATCCAATCAGTCTGCAAGGCTTATATGTGGATATGTCTGCGCATGCGCCGGCAAGGGGGAATCTACCACCGACCTTGTCTTCTCAGGTCATAATCTTGTCGCAGAAAACGGAGTAGTTCTCGAAGAAAGCCCCCTCTTTTCCGGAAAGCTGTCAATAAGCGAGATAGATGTTTTCCGGCTTGAGAGTGAAAGACATAGGATCAGGACAATAAGCTCCGTCGACAGTAGACCCGATGGTTACCAAAAGATCATATTCGATATGACCCTGGACGATACAAAACTTACCCGTGCCTTCGGCAGAAATCCCTTTGTTCCTGATGACGCCCGGGAATTGGGCAAAAGGTGCGAGACGATATTGAATATTCAGGCTCTCGGTCTTGTGAAGCGACTTGAGCACACAGGGAGCAAATACGCAGTGATCGGAGTTTCGGGAGGCTTGGATTCCTGTCTTGCGCTGCTTGTGTGTGCAAAAGCTATGGATATGATGAATCGGCCGCGTGAGGATATTATGGCGGTGACGATGCCCGGATTTGGAACAACTGAGCGCACCAAAATCAATGCCGAGCGACTTGCATGTCAGATAGGAGCGACATTAAAGACAGTAAGCATCAAGGATTCAGTGATCCAGCATTTTAAAGATATAGGTCACGACCCGGACGATCATAGTGTGGTCTATGAAAACGCACAAGCAAGAGAACGCACTCAAGTGCTTATGGATTTGGCAAACAAGTATGGCGGACTGATGATCGGACCCGGAGACCTTTCTGAGCTTGCCCTTGGATTTACCACATATAACGGCGACCATATGTCGATGTCATAACGTAAACTCCTCGGTTCCAAAGACTCTGGTACGCCACATGGTCAAACATTATGCGGAGAGCACCGAAAATGAAGAACTAAGATCTGTGCTCCTAGAGATTTTGAACACTC
>JBMNIG010000027.1:0-81042 GCA_050950785.1 Eubacteriales bacterium
GCTTATTATAATAGACGTGAGAAAGAAAATCAACATCTGTCGGTGAATTTTATGGAACTCACTTCTTCCAAACAGAATATCTTTGACGTCTCGCCCTGGCGGGCCATCACCGGTCTCTGCATCCCCTCGCTGATTTCCATCGTGGTGATGATGCTCTACAATATGGCGGACATGTACTTCGTGGCATGGATGAACGATCTGCGGCAGGTGGCAGCCGTGTCCTTGGCCTCGCCGGTGTTTTCGATCCTCATGGCCATCAGCACCATGATCGGCAACGGCGGCTGCACCAAGATCGCCCAGGCCATGGGCGCGCAGGATCGGGAAGCCCTGCGGCGCTATACCGCCACGGGCTTCTGGGCCAGCATCGTCTTCGGGCTGGTCTTTGCGCTGGCCTGCTTTGTGTGCATCACGCCGCTGCTGGGCTTCCTCGGCGCGACGGAGGACACCTGGGCCTACACCCGCTCCTATCTTCTCATCATGGCAGCCGGAGCACCGATTGTGCTGCTGAACCACTCCCTCGGCGGGATGCTGCGCGGTGAGGGCCTGGTCAAGGTCGGTCTCGCCTCGAGCATGATCTCCACCTTTGCCAACATCGCGCTCGATCCGCTGTTCATCCTGACCTTCAAGCTGGGCGTGGCCGGGGCGGCCATCGCCACCGTGCTGGGCAACGCCATCGCAACCTGCTATATCCTGCTCTACCGTGCGCGCCACCGGGATGTCTGCCTGCTGGAGCTGCGCCACGCCTACGCCAAAGAGCTGCGTATCCTCGGTGCCATCCTGGCGCTGGGCCTGCCTAACGCCATCAGCAGTATTCTCAGCGGCCTGGCAGGGACCTTCTCCAACCGTCTGTTGGTGGGCTACGGCACCGCCGCTATCGCGGCCATGGCTGCGGCGGGCAAATCGGTGCTCATCGTCACGATGGTGCAGATGGGCATCTGCATGGGCATCCAGCCGCTGCTGGCCTATTGCTATGGCGGCAGGGACTGGAAAAAACTCAAGGGGATCGTGCTTCGGCTGCTGCTGCTTACTGTGTCGCTCGGTGTTGGTCTGACCGCCGTGATGTGGTTTGCTCGACGCTCGATGGTGAGTCTCTTCCTGCGGGATGCGGACGCAGCCGAACTCGCTGTTCGTGTCGTAGGCTACCTGCTGCTGATGGGACCCTTCAACGGACTTTACTATCTCTCCACCAACTTCCTGCAGGCGGCCGGGAACGCGCCTGCTGCCTCGGTGGCCTCGCACTGCGCCAAGGGCTTCTGCTGATCCCGCTGCTCTACCTGATGGAGCACTTCTTCGGCCTGATCGGTCTTGCCTTGGCGCACACCGTTGCGGACGCGGCAGCGATCCTGATCACGGAGCCATGGCGATCCTGTACTACCGAAGGGTATCGAAATAGAATATGCTGTGCAAAAGAGGCGCCGCGGAGGTTCATTTATCCTCTGCGGCGCTTTTCGCATGTTTGTATGAATTCAGCCAATTTTCAGGGTCAACGACATTTCCCCAAGTCCGTCAGCGCGGACGGTCAGGGTCGCCGCCCCGGTCTCCGTTCCCGCGCGCAGCACGGCGAGGGCGCGACCCTTATAGGCCTTCACGCAGCCGGAAACATAGTTTTCCTCCGTCTTGGGTCTCGCGGAGCCGAAGGCCAGCAGCCTGGCCGCGCCGGAGACTTCCGCAGTCAGCTCGTTTTCAGCATAAGGCACGAGGTTACCGTCCGCGTCGACCACCTCGACCACGGCAAAGCAGAGTTCCTCCTCGTTTGCGGAGAGCTTTTCTTTTTCTGCATGAATACGGACACCCGCCGCCGCGCCGCCGGAGCGGAGCGTATCGCGGGAGACTTCCGTTTCACCGTCATAGCTGATAGCTGTCAACTCGCCTGGGCAATAGCTCGTCTCGAATACCACGCGGTTTTCCTCGGTGGCAGCGCGGCCAAGGCTCTCACCGTTTACGAGCAGCTCCACCTCCGGAGCGGAGGAATAGACCTCGACGGCGACGGGGCTGCCCGCCTCCACCGGCCAGGTCCAACTGTGGGCGCAGTCTGTCCAGCCGTAGCGGCCCAGGATCTCCACCTCGTCATGGTGGCGCGGGTCGCGCACGGCGAGATAAGTTTCCTCGCTTCCCCAGACGATGCGGCGATAGGCCATTTCCGGCTTTTCAAAACCCAGCAGGTCAAAGCCGCCCGCGCCGGCCGTGCGCCAGGGGTACTCGGCGTAGTACATGCCGCGTGCCGCCTCGGCCGCCTTGTCCGGCGTGGTGTGGATCACCTTGCCGATGCCCGCCTCGCCGATGTAGTCCTGGCTGGTCCAGACGAAGTCCCCGATCAGATAGGGGTACTTCTCCACGTCCCGCCAGTAGGAGAGCATCTCGCGGGGCTTGGACTCGGTGCAGCAGATGACACGGTTGGGAAAAAGCTCTCCCGCCTCGGCGTAGTGATAGTCCAGGTAATTGTAGCCCACCACGTCCCAGGGGGCAGCAAAGGCCTCGGTGCGATCGTTCCAGATCGCCTTGCCGAATTTGCTGTCCAGATTGCTCACGCCTCCGGTCAGCGCGGAGGGGTCCTCCATCAGAGAATTCCAGAAGGCGGCGGTATCGTCGTCGTCCAACCCGCTGAAGAAGGAGCATAGCGCGCCGCAGATCGGGCGGGTGCTGTCCAATTCCCGCGCGGCCTCGGCAAGCTGGGCCGAAACGCGGTAGCCCTCTGACAGGCCGGCCTGCTCGCGCAGCTCGTTGCCGATGGACCACATCACAATGCTGGGGTGGTTGCAGTCGCGGCGGATGAAGCTCTCCAGCTCTGTCCGCCATTCGGCGGCAAAATGCATGGTGAAATCGTGGAGGTTCTTCGACATGTTCCAGGTATCGAAGGCCTCCTCGATCACCACGAGACCCAGCCGTCGCAGGCCTCGAGAAAGACGGAGGATGCGGGGTTGTGGGCGCAGCGGATGGCGTTGAAGCCGTTATCCTTGTGGGCTTTCAGCTTCCGGTACTCCGCCTCGTAAAAGCTCGCCGCGCCGAGGATGCCGTTGTCGTGGTGCAGGCAGCCGCCGCGGAGCTTCACCGTGCGGCCGTTGAGGACAAAGCCGTTCTTCGCGTCCACCGAGATGGTGCGCACGCCGAAGATCGTTTCCGCCCCGTCCAGCATATCGCCGTTTTCGGCGATCAATGCCGCCTCGACCTCGTAGAGATTGGGGTCGTCGATGTCCCAGAGCTTTGCGTTTTCCATGCAAAGCTGTGTCCGGCAGCTCTTCGTCTTGCCCGCCGGAACGAAGACGCGGATCTTGCCCCTCGCGGTGCTGTCTTTGACCGTGAAATCCACCCAGCCGCAGAAATCCCGCGCTGTGTGGTTTTCCACCGTCGCCTCGGCGATGACAAAGGCGTCGCCGTTCAGGATATGGTCGGTGTGCAGATACAGCCCGTCGGGGGCCAGGTGCGTCGTCGGCGCGTGAAGCAAAAACACGTCGCGGTAGATGCCGCCGCCGGAATACCAGCGGGAGTTGGGCTCGTGGTCGTTCGAGACCGTGACGGCCAAACGGTTGACCACGCCGAACTTGAGCTGCGGCGTGAGATCGACGGTGAAGGGCGTATAGCCATAGTGGTGCAGGCCCATGCTGTGGCCGTTGAGGCTCACGCGGGTCTCGCCGAAGACGCCGTCGAAATAAACCAGTACCCGCTGCCCTTCCCAGTCCGCGGGGATGTCCAACTGCTTGGTGTAGGTATAGGTTCCGCCGTCGTAATAGCCGGTATTGGGGCCGTTTTTACTCTTTGGATTGACGTCTCCCTCGATCATGAAGTCGTGGGGCAGCGTCACTGGACGGGTCTGCACCGGCATCATCGGGATACGGGCGGGCTCGCCCTGCTGGATCGTCCAGCCGAGGTTGATCTTCGTTCTTTTCATTTTCCGTCCTCCCTTATCCGTCGATCTCTTTTCCGAGATAGATCGTTTCGCCTTCGGTGATGCCGTTTTCATTGAAGCTGTCCACGCAGAGCCAATAGTCCTGCCCCTTCATCAGCGTGGTCAGGTCGAGCTCGGTTGCGTCGTACACCAGCCAGGAGTGATAGAGCTTGTCCGGCTTCAGGCCGTAGCGGACGTTATAGCCCTGGGCGGTCGGCGCGGCGCTCCAGGTAATGCGCGCGTCCATGTCGCCGGTGCGGACGGCTGCTGCCTCCACGGCCGCCGGCTTCTCGCCGCTTCCGTTGCCAAACACGCGCAGGCCGCTGATGCGCAGCCGCTGCCCGTAGGGCAGCTCGCCGCCCGTCACGCGGATAAAGCGGGTCTGCACGCCCTCCGGGTATTCGTAATAACCGTTGGAGCACTCCCGCGCCACATCCTCAAGCAGCGTCCAGCTCTTGCCGTCCGCGCTGGCCTCAATGCGATAGTGGGAGATCTGAGGCTCCAGCTCAATGTGCCGGGAGCGCAGAGAATCGCCGTAGGCCTCCGCGGGGAACGCGACCGCCACATCCTGATCGGCCAGGTTCAACTGGATCGCCCGCACGTCGGAGAGCTTTTCCAGGTCCACGCAGAGCCATTCGCCCGGCTCCGCCGAGGCGGCGCTCCACCAGTTCTGAATATCCTCGTTGACCGCGAGAGAGGGATCGCTCCCTTCCGCCGTGGAGGAGACGGTCACAGGCTTGTTGTAGCTCAGCAGCATCCATTCGGGACTGAGCTCCCGGGCGTCGAACTTGCCCTCCGGCACTTTCACTGGGTAGTCCGCAAAGTTCTGATTACAGAAGAGCGTCCCTTCCTCGTCAAAGCCCGCCGGGAAAAGGCCCACGCGGCGCTCCATGGCGTGGTTGATACTGATGCGCATGGTGGCGGCGTGCCACCAGTTGCCGTCTTTGTCCTGAATGGTGCTGCCGTGGCCCGCTCCGGTGATGAAGCCGCCGGGCTTGCAGGAGAAGGGGTTGTCCTTCTGCAGCGTGAAGGGGCCGAGGGGGCTGTCGGAGACGTACACCCCGTCGCTGTAGTTGTATTTCTCCGTGGCCGGGCAGGCGTACTGCAGATAGTACTTTCCGTCATGCTTGGTCATAAAGGCGCCCTCGATATAGGGCTTGCCGATGGAGAGGAACATGGCCGTCAGCAGCTCCGCGTTGTAGCCCGCCGCCGTCAGTCCCTCCGGGAGCTCGATGCGCTGGGTTTCCTCGTTGAACATGGCCTTCAGGTGCAGATAGACCTGGCTGTCCTCCTTCTTCTCGCCGCTGCGCTCAAAACCCAGCTCCGTCTCCCGACCGCAGACGAGCACCTGCTTTTCGCCGAGAGGCAGCAGGGTCTCCGGATCCAGCTCCACGCCCCAGATGGGCGTCACATTGGAGCAGCCCCAGTAGAAGTACACCCGTCCGTCCTCGTCCTGGAAAATGTCCGGATCCCAGAACGGGAAGGGCGCGGAGACCTCCTCAAATTCGTCGCTCAACGGGTCCTTCGTCCGCAGGAAGGGACAGTTTTCGCTCCGGCGGGAGGCGCTGAACACCATGTAGTCGCCGATCTGCCGCACGTCGGGAGCATAGTCATAGATCAGCAGATCGGGATTTGCGTGAAACTTCCATTCTTTCAGATCGTCGCTGTACCAAAAGCCGGCGGACATGGACACAAAAAGATAGTACGTGCCCTTGAAAAGGATCAGCGTGGGATCCGCCCCCTCGCGGGAGGCGTAGAGCCTGCCGTTTTCGTTGAAATGCTGATAGCGATAGCCGAGATCCAGCGGATTGCAGTAGCTTTGCATGCCTTTTCTCTCCTTTGATCAAAGTTGGTTGGGGATCTTCCGCAGGGCGGCGTCCAACTGCTCCACGATCTCCGCGGGGGTGTTGCCGTAGGCCAGAGCGGAACGAAGCGTCATCTTTCCGCCGAGACCGGCGGCGGTGGCTGAGGAGGTGCCGATCTCCGCCCGGTCGCCGTATTTCTCTGCCATGCGTTCCCTGGCCGCCTCCATCATCGGGGCAAGGATCGCGCGGGCGGAGCTGTTCGCCATCAAATGCCCCATCGTGCAGTCTACCGACAGATATTCAGCCCTGTCGTCGTTTACTTTTTTCCCGCATCGCGGCTCGGTCAGCTCCCTGTCGCCGAATTCGCCTAAGACGTCGCCCAGCCAGGCGATGCTGTCCTCCACCCAGCGGGCGGCGCGGGGGCAAATCTCCGTTCCCGGATCAAGGACGGCGGAATCGCAGACGCTGAAGCCATGAGGGCCGTAGGCGTAAATATGGCTTTCAAAGCCGATCCCCGCCGCGTCCAGCGCACGGGAGAAATTCAGCGTGTTGCTGATGGGGACGATATTGTCCGTCCGGGTAGCGAAGAGAAAGCAGGGGCAGGTCTTGTCGTCCACGGCGGAAACCAGATCCGGCGCGGAGGGCAGGCATTCCCGCGCGGTCTCGCCCTCCAACACAGCATAGCCCAGGATTGCGGCGTTGGGCCGGCTTTTCGAGAGCGTCGCTGCGGCCGCGGCCAGATGCCCTCCGGCAGAGAAGCCGACCACGGCGATCTTGTCCGTATAAACATGCCACTCATCCGCATGCTCACGAATCAGGGTCATCGCCTCTTCATAGTCCTCCAGAGGCTGAGGCCAGGTTGCGTCCTTTCCGACGGAATAGCGGAGGATGAAGGCCTGATAGCCCGCTTTGGCATAGGCCAATGCAACTGGATCCGCCTCACGATCCGAGCACATGGCGTAGCCTCCTCCGGGGATCACCAGCACGGCCGGGCGCTTCTCGATATGCCGAAACTCGCCGCCGACCTCCTGCAGAAAAAGATCCAGCGTGACGCTGCGCTCGGCGCTGAGTACGATTCGATCGGTTTTCATTTGTATTCCTCCCGTGAAATATCTTTTCTACGTTTGCCTACATCATAACACACACCTCGCCATACCGTTAGAACAATGCAGCTCGTATTAGTAACATTTTGTTTTTTTCGTAAAGAAAGCTGCCGTCAGTTTAAACCGGCGGCAGCAGAGCCTGTTTATTTCTCCTGATGCATCTGGCCGACCAGTGTCAGGATCCTGTCCTTTGCGTCCTCCACGTCGTCTACCCGGAAGAAATACGCCGTCATGTTCAGCCAGGAATCCAACATCCGCGTGGATAGTTCCGCCTCATCGATCTCATGGTTCAAAAAGTAGACGAAGAAGCTCACCGTCATTCCTGCCAGGATATCCATTTCCAGTTCGTTTAAGCGCGCATTTGCCCTGCGCAGCCAGGCGACAAAAAGCTGACGCATCCGGCCCTGCAGATCGAGGTTTTCCGAGCGCGCCGCGAGGATCTGCCGCATTTGGCTGCGGTTATGTGCCAGATAGCCACACAGCGTGGCGTTGATCTTCTCCAGATTCAACTCGCCGCGCCCTGTGACCTCTTCGATTCGTTCCGTCAACCCAGCGATGTATTTCTCCTGCAAGCGCTCCAGAATGGCGTATTTGTCCGGAAAATGCTGATAGAAGGTGGAGCGGCTGACCATCGCCACGTCCAGAATGTCCTGCACGGAGATCTTCTCCAGACTTTTGCTTTCCATTACCTTTAACAGCGCGTTGGTGATGTCCCGATCCGTGCGCTCAAATTGATTGACTCGTTTCATGCTGCGCCTCCGCTTATCCAACAATTTGTTTTATTATAGAATGGTTTTTATGGTTTGTCCAGTAAGCAGATTCCGACCCGCTTTTGATGCTGGTTTTCGCCGCTTTTGTGCGGTATCTTTTCATCAGAAACCAAAAAACGAACAAGGAGGACTTGAAAAATGGCAAGTGTAGAAATGGAAAATCTGAAGCAGATCATGAAGCAGATGATGGCGGCGGGTTTTGCCCCCAAGTTTGACGGCGGCCTCGATCCCATGCAACTGCGCAAGGTGGTCCAGACCGCCCAGGCCCACATGGCGCTGGAGCCGGGTGTCACCTATGAATCCTGCACCCTCGGCGGCATTGAGGCCGAGCTGAGCATCCCCGAGAATGCCCGCGACGACGCCATCGTGATCTATATCCACGGCGGCGGCCTGATCTGCGGCACGGCTGAGACCAGCCGCGGCTACGCAGGAATGCTGGCCGGAGAGAGCAAGCTGCCGGTCTACTCCTTTACCTATCGCCTCGCTCCCGAGAATAAGTTTCCAGCCGCGCTGGAGGACAGCTTTGCCGTCTACAAGGCCGTACTGGAAAAGCATCCCGACAAGCCAATCTTCCTGATCGGTGAGAGCGGCGGTGCGTACCTCTGCATTGTCACCGCGCTGAAGGCCCGCGACGAGGGCGTAACGCTCCCGACCGCGATCGTACCCTATTCTCCTCCCATCGACTTCTCTGGTGCCATCGACCGTCACTTCCCCGGTAACAAGGACTTCACCGTGACCCCGGACGGGCTCGGCTGGCTGTCCACGCTCTACTGCATGGAGGAGCAGGTTCGCGATCCCTATGTGTCTCCCTATTATGCTGACTACACCGGCCTCTGCCCGATTCTTTTGGCCTGGGACGAGAGCGAGAGCCTGGCGGTGGATTCCGAAGTGCTGCGCGATAAGGCCCAGGCTGCGGGCGTTGAGGTCGTTTGGAAATCCTATCCCGACTGCTTCCATGCCTTCGCCACCACCGGCCGCGGCACGCCGGAGAGCTACGAGATTCTCCGCGATACCATTGCTTTCTTCAACGCGCATATCTGAACGATTCAAAGAGCCTCGGTTTTTACCGGGGCTCCAGCTACAGAAACGAGGTTAAAAACATGAGTAAACGCATCACCACCGTCCGCGGCGACATCGCGCCTGAACAGCTCGGCTTTACCTCTCTGCACGAGCATACCTTTCTCGACCTCCGCATTGCGGGCAGCTTCCTGAAAAACTACTTCAAAAACATCCCTGCCTCCATGCTGGAGTTCAAACCGGAAAACTATGCCTTTCTCAAGCAGGGCGTCTACCTTGTCAGCGACGAGTGCGCTGTAGTGGACGATATGGATTTTCTGTTGAAGGAGTATGGATTTTTCAAGGCGGACGGCGGGCAGTCCGTCGTGGATTGCTCACCCATTGGTGGGCGCGGCGATGTGAAAAAGATCCGCGAGCTGTCGGAGCGCACAGGTCTGAATATCCTCTGCGCCACCGGAGTCTATACCATGACCTCTCGCCCGCCGGAGCTGCTGGGCAAGGACGAGGAGTTTTACTATCAGACCTTCAAGCGCGAGGTGGAGGACGGCATCGACGGCACGGACGTCCATCCCGGGCTTTTGAAGGCCGCTATCGCCACCTATGGCCCTGACGGTAAGATCATGGACGGAGAACTGGCCGGTGTGCGCGCCTGTGCCCGTCTCTCTGCGGAAACCGGGCTCGCGGTCCACATCCACACCGATCCGAACATCAGCGGCGCGGACGTTGTAGCCACGGCGAAGCTGGCTATCGAATGTGGAGCAGAGCCGGGCAAAGTGCATGTCTGCCACATGGACAACCGTATCGCCAAGGATGTGCCGGTGCATGATTACCTGACCAAGCCGGAGCAGGATCGAACCTTGAATCTGGATACCCACAAGGAACTGCTGAATCTGGGTGTGACCATCGGTCTGGACACCTGGGGTATGCCCATCACCAACGACAATTTCTTCATGCCGGATGACTTTGAGCGCCTGAAGGCGCTGATCACCCTGATCGATCTTGGTTATGTGGATCAGCTTACCCTCGGCAACGACTTTTCCTCCAAGCTCCTGGGCCGCACCTACGGCAACTATGGCTGCACCCGCTTTGCGGAGTTTGCCCTGCCCATGCTCAAGCGCCATGGCTACGAGGCTGCCATCGCCAAGCTGGTTGTAGAGAATCCGAGAAGGATCTTGGAATATTGATAGAACCGGGCTGATGCAAGCGCGTTAAATATTTCAGTAAGTATGTTGAGGAAGCAGTGAAGCTTGTCTGTGCTTTGCTGCTTCCTCATTTTTAACCAAATCAAGCATCCGAATATCATGCGCTCCCTGGCCGCTTTCTCCGCCTGTAGTTTTTCAAAAACTGCCGTCTTGTCCTGTGCTCCAGGTTCTCCGCGCGCACGCGGGAGAGATAGAAATGCCGCGCCGTCTGGCTGCGGCTTTTCTTCTTGCCTTCCGGGTAGCCAAAGCGATAGACAGCGTACTTTCTCTCCCGTCGCGGCAGATCGAGCAGCGAATAGAAGATCCACTGGGAATGATCGTGCCGGAGAGCGATCTCCTCCGGACCATGCTGGAAGGGATCGAAATAGGTTTCCCGGTAGGTAAGCTGATCCTCGGTCCCTGCATAACGATCCAGACTTACCAACTCGCCGCCTGCCTGCTTGTATCGGCTACCTACAGAGCGCATCACGCTTTTCAGCTTGTTGTCAATACAGACGCCGGCATAGGTGGAGAACTTATTACCCAGCTCGGGCTTAAACTTGTCAATGGCCTTCCAGAGCTCGATCCGAGCGAGCTGGATGAAATCGTCCTGCGTCAGAGACTTGTCCATGCCGGTGGCATAGATGCCCTCCCAGTAGGCCTTTGCCTTGGAAACGACCAGCCCCTCATTTTTCTCCATCATCAGCCGGATGGCGCGGTCGCAGCCGCCCATCGCATAGACGACCAATTCCTCATTGGTCATTTCGGGCATTTTGGTCCATTCATCCACTGCTCATCCCTCCCACGTGAAAGAGCGGCAGTACGGCGCGGTAAAGGTTTTCCTTCATATCTTCCGACACGCCGTCCATCAGGCTGACATACTCGCAGATGCTCCGGGAAATCTCCTCCGGCGTCACGCTGAGAATGTCCACGGCATTCCCGGTCTTGTCCTGTTCCTCCAGCAGATGATCGAAGGCCTCTTTCGTCATGGCCTTCGCCTCCTCCGCCTTGTTGGGGAGATCCTTCTTGATGGCCTTCAAGGTCCGCTCAAACTGCACGCCAAGTTGGGCAAGCTCCGTCTTGTAAAGCGGGATGCACTGCGCCCGGGCCTGCTTGGCCAGCGAGGTCGCCTTCTGCCTCCGCTGTTTGTCCTCGCGCGCGATGCGGGTAAAGAGCTCCGCTGTGCTCTGATGGATCTGGTTCTGTGTGGCGATCGCCGCAGCAAAGGTGTCATTGAAATAGTCTGAGATCATCACTGTCAGCGCGGCAAATTCGGGCTCGCCCATCAGGCGGTTGACCACCGTCACATCCACGCTACCGGTATAGAGATTCCTGGCCGCCTGCGCCGAAAGGCCCAACTCCTCGATCGTGTAATTCTTCCGATCCGGTACATCCGTGCGGCCGAGAAGGAAGTCCGTGGACACGCCGAAGAATTTGGCGAGCGCCAGAACCACATCGTCATTGACCGTCTGCTGCTTGCCGCTCTCGATCCGGCTGAGCAGAGATTCCGAAAGGCCGGTCTTCTCCGCAATCGCTTTGTTTGTCACGTTATGCGTTCGTTTCAGATCGACGATCCGATCCCGGATGCATCCCGGCAGATATTCCTTTTCACTCATATTCCTCGCCTCCTCGATGGATTCTACAAAAATACGCGCGCGATTGCCGTCGAAAGCAGTCGCTCCCGAGAGCATAGTCATTCTACCAAAAACCGTGTCCCGAAAATTCCCCTCGGTCAGAGATCGGCCGTTTATCAAGGGAAGTTTTCGGGACACGGTTTCTGTTAGGATAGAGTCAGAGAAGAAAACAGGAGGCAAGCAAAATGAAAGGTTTTTACACGGGAAGCGGATACTGCGGCTATGTGGACGGGCGCTATGTTCTGTTCAGCAGCGAGAGCGACTATTACGAATCAGTCGAGCTGGAGGACGACGCGGCATAAAGCGTCGTCAGGCGCTGGGCTTCTTCCCGCATCTGCGCCACCAGCGATGCGGGGCCGGTGATGCGCACGCCGTCGCCCAGGGCGATGATCCAGCCGATGAAGTGCCGGCTGGCGGCGACCTCGACCGTGGCCGTAAAGCGGTCGCCCTCCTGCGGGGTGATCGTGATGTCCTTGCCGAAGCGGTCGATCAGCGCCCCAACCATATCGGCGCGGCCTTCCAGCGTCACGCGCGTGAGCTCTCCACCAAACATACCGAACACGCTGCGCGAATAGGCCGCCGGGTCGAGCTTCTGAAAGGCCTTCTTGCCCTCGCGCGGCGTGTCGGTGACAGAGAGGCGCACGATCTTGTCCACGCGATAGTGCTTGATGATCCCGTCCTGGGCGTCATAGGCGACGAGATAATAGTTCTCATCGTCCCACAGCAGACACCAGGGACTGACCTGATACCAGGCTCCATCCCGGCGCAGTTCCTGCTCTTTATGCACGTTCCAGCGGAAGTACTGGAAACGGATCTGCCGGTCGGCGTTGATGGCCTCGTGCAGCATATCGACGAGGTAATAGATGCTCTCATTCATGGCCTTGATGCGCCCGGTGATGAGCACCTGCCGCTGGAGCTGCCGTGCCTCATGGACACTGACCAGGGATTCGAGCTTCTTGATGAGCTGGCGGGATTTGCGTTCCGTGATGAACTTGGAGCTCTGCACCGCGTCCACCAACAGCTTCAGCTCCGGCAGCTCAAACTGCCGCGTAGTCAAGTGATAGAGCACGTTTCGTCCGGCCTGCTCGCTGAGGATCTCCAGGCCGTACTTCTCCAGCTCGGCGAAATCCTTGTACAGCGTTTTGCGGTCGGCATTGACACCATAGCTCTCCAGCCTATCCGCGATCTGCTGGAGTGACAGGCCGTGCGCATCGTCGGTCTCCTCCGAGAAGATATTGACGAGATAGAGCATTTTCAGCCTTTGGTTATCTCCGGCAGCCACGGTCAGCACCTCGCTTTACTTTTTTATCAGTATAACAGACGCGGCGGGCGCAGGCAAGAACCGAGGGGCATTTTTTGGGCAACTTTCATGTTACCATACAGGCAGAAACAGAAAGGGAGGATTTGATCATGGAACTTCGGGCACAAGCGGAACAGATCGGCTTTCGCATCGTCGGCGCGCTGGTGCGTCGGACGGACTTCGAGCCGTCACATCTCTATCAGTGCTTCTTTGACGAGGCGCAGAACCGCTACATCCTACACCGCGGCATTCTGACTGTCGTTGCCGCTGACGGAACCGTGTATTAAAGCTATATCGTGAAATATATCTATAAATTTAGCGATATGATATTGACTTTTCTTCCCGTCCGCATATAATAGGATCAGAAGATGTGAAGGAAAGGAGCGTTTGCCATGGATCAGATGTCTACCGTTGGCATGATGAAGAAGATAGTGCCGATCACCCGCTTCAATAAGGGAGAGGCCAACAAGATCTTTGACGAGGTGCAAAGCTCGGGCACCAAGATCGTAATGAAAAACAACCGTCCGGCCTGCGTTCTTGTGTCCCCTGAGCAGTATGAATCGCTGATCGAGATGCTGTCGGATTATCTGTTGCTGGCCGAGGCCGACCGCCGCATGACCGCCAATAACAACGCTGAGAACATCAGCCATGAGGACATGATGCGCAGCCTCGGCATCACACAGGAAGAGCTGGACGCTGTTGATGTGGAGATCGAGGAATGAGCTGGAAGATCGAATACATCAAGGAAGCCCAGCGCGATCTGCAAAAACTGGACCCCTATAATCGCCGACTGATCCTCAAGGCGATCGAGAAGACGGCCGAGCGTCCGCTGCCGCCTCCGGATGGGATCGGCAAGCCTCTCGGCAGCCATGCCGCGGCCAATCTCAGCGGCTATTACAAGATCAAGCTGCGCGATCTCGGTTACCGTGTCGTGTACGGCCTGATCCGCGAGGGAAACACGATGAAAGTTATCGTGATCTCCATTCGAGACGATGAGTCTGTCTACCGCGAGGCAGAGCGCCGGATCGCCAATATGTCCAAATAAAAATGCACCGCTGACCCGAAATCATTTGTACGTCCGTACCGATGATTTCGGGTCTTTTTTTATTTCCGCGCAATTGCAAATCTGCAATTTGCTCCTTCCGGTCGTTGCTCAAATTGCAGATGTGTAGATTTCCTGCGCGTTTTTCGCCGTCGAGCGTATACTCTTACAGAAGCGGAAGCAGGAAAGCGCGGGACGATTGTACAAAAACATGGAATTGCAAATTTGCAATTTTCGTTCTTCCGCGGGTGAAGAAATTGCAATTGTGTCGAATTCCTGCGCATTTTTCGCTCCCCTGCGTATACTCTTACAGAAGCGAAAACGCAGACAACTGAATAAAAAAGTCTGAGACCTGAATTCTTCCGTACATCCGTACTACCGTACCCGGGCGGAAGCGTTCGGGTCTTTTTCTGTTTCCGCTTCAAAATAACGGAATCGAAAACAGGATTCCGTAATGAAATAACTGCTGTCACTTTTATCGGCAGCGGAGAAAGACTAACTATTAAAAGTCAAGGTCTAAAATAAAAAATTTGAAAAAAAGTTCGCCGCCCTTGACAAACAGCATTCAGATGCTAAAAAACGCAAGCGAGGGCGACGGAGAGAATAGCAAAGCAAGCCCAACAACCCTCGCAAAAAAATCGTAGCATCTGAATGCTTCGGTTTGTCAAGGGTACGCTGCGCCGGCTGGCTTGTATGTAATTTTTTAGCTCTTGCTCAAGAGAGAATTAAGCAGTTGCTTGGTATACTTCTCCGGTAATTTCAAGATGGTATAAAAGCCTAACGAGCTTTTTTGCTGCATGTGAAAGTGCAACATAGTAGTGCTTACCCTCAGCACGTTTCTTTTGAAGATACGCCGCAAAGGTTGGCTCCCAATTGCAAACATAAGCAGCCGCATTGAGCAGTGCCCATCTAAGATACCTTGAACCGCGTTTCTCCATTTTTGCATGGGAAGAGTATAGCTGCCCCGATTGGTATGTAGTTGGAGAACAACCTGCAAAGGCAAGTATTTTATCTGGATTATCAAAGCGAGAGAAATCGCCGATTTCAGCAATAATCATCGCTCCAAGGTTCTGTCCGATACCAGGGATTGATAAGATAGGTGAATCAATAGCATCCATAATCTTTTTAATCTCAGCTTCAATTTCGGCTATCTCAGAGGTAAGTTCACGAATCAGTTTGATAGTATGCTTCAGCTCCAATGATTTGGCCGGAAGATAAGAGCTAATAGATTTTCTCGCAGCTTCACGAATTTCGTCTGCTGTAACTCTTTTAAAGCGACCTTTGGATGAAGTGTTCAGCAAATGTGTAAGATGCTTTAGGTTTGCGGATGCGATGTGCTGAGCACTTGGAAACTCCAACAAAAGCTCGTAAACAGCCTTTCCGTGCAGCGTGGATACAAGAGTTTCAAGCTCAGGAAAAAGTATGTTTACAAGCCTTGATACCGATTGCTTCAACTTTGCTCTTTGCATAACTTTATCAAATCTGTATCTTGTTAATGATTTTAGATCTTCGTTGTGATATAATTTGTCTGAGTAGGGCTTTAAGCTCACGTCAGACATTATCATACCTGCAATTGTACGAGCATCTACCTTGTCTGTTTTTGTTTTACGCAGACTGGTGCTCTTCCGGCTTAGACTGGTGTACAACGGATTGATTACGATGGTTGTCAGACCTTTGTTTTTCAAAAATCCGAGAATGTTGCAGCTGTAGTGTCCCGTGGCTTCAAGTCCTACTTTTACGTTGCCCAAATCTTTCTCTGCACTCTTGATTTTGAATAGCAAATCTTCAAACCCATCCATGTTGTTTTGTATGGTAAATACATCGAACAGAACTTCTCCGTCGGAGTTTACAATGAAGCAGTCATGCTTGTCCTTTGCGACATCAATCCCGACATAAACCATAATGATACCCCCATTGTTTAATTGATACTGTATGGACCCACAGGGCACTTTACGTCTTGTAACCTCGTTCTAAATAAACCGTCAGGCGGTATCTAACTAATTAACAAACTCGTAAAGGTCTGTGGTTGGAGCCTTTCTGAAACCGTCTTGCGGTAGGAGGTGAAACCAATCCACAGCATCCATTACAGTATAGCAACTTTTTTAAAGTTCTTGGAGAGGAACTCTAAAAACTACTACTTTTATATAATACGAGGAGTTTATTTGTCTAAAAGACGCAGCAATGGTGAGGGAAGCATCACCAAACGAAAGGATGGGCGCTGGGAGTGCTCGATCATGATCGGTTTTCAGAAAGACGGTCGGCGTAAGCGCAAATCCTTCTATGGAAAAACAAAAAATGAGGCCCTGCAGAAAATGCGGGACTATCAGCGGGACATGGAGAACGGTCTGCAGCTTGATCCCAACCTGCTGTTTGCCGACTGGGCTGACACTTGGTTTGAAAGCCACAAAGAAAACATTTCAGCGGTAACACAGGAGAGCTACAGTTATATGCTCGGCGGTTTAAAGGAGGCACTGGGTAAGAAAAAGCTCGTCGAGATCAAAGCCCTGGACATTGAGAACGTGCTATTGGATTTCCGCCGTGAAGGCAAGTCAGACAGCTACGTTTCTAAGGCAAGGGGTATGCTGTTTCAGATCATGAAAAAAGCTGAGGCAAACGAACTGATCCGCCGCAATCCGGTAGCGAGCGCGGAGAAGATGAAAGCGAATAAGCCGATGGAGTCAAAGGAAGCCTTTACTGCCGAAGAGGTCAAATCCTTGATGCTCTCGCTTCCTCACGACAAGATCGGCGACAGCATTCGCCTGATGCTCGGCACCGGGATCCGTATGCAGGAGCTGCTGGCCTTGGAGCCTTATCTCATTGAGCCAGACGGTTCTGCCATCCATATCCGGCAGGCAGTCAAAACAGTTGCCGGCAAGGTGGAGATCGGGTCACCCAAATCCCGCGACAGCATCCGCGACGTGCCGATCCCGGAGGGCTTGAGAGCCATGGTCATGTCGCTGCGCGAGACAGAAGATAAATACATCTTCCAATCGCCCAGCAAGGAGCAGCCCTTTGACCCGAAGCATTATCGGGACAAGTTCAAGCAGTATGTGAGCGCCATTGATGGCGTGCGGGAACTGACCCCGCATTCCTGCCGACACACCTACGTCTCACAGATGCAGGCACTGGGTGTGGATCTGGCAACGATCCAGAGCATGGTAGGCCACGCGGATCTGGATATGACGCAGCATTATCTGCATGTGCAGGCCCCGGTCAAGCAGAAGGCGGTCAAGGCTTTTGACGCAGCGTTTTGTACCGTGTGAAAACAGCAGGCCGAAAAACTCCAGTCAAAGAAAAAAGAGCTGATTTTTTCAACTCCAGTCAAACTCCAGTCAAAGGCATTTTTCGGGCCGATTTCACTCTTTTGAATTCGATTCAAAAGTGACGAAAAAGGCTTGATTTCTTTCGAAATCAAGCCTTTTTCTTGGTCCGAGTGACTGGATTTGAACCAGCGGCCTCTTGAACCCCATTCAAGAGGCTAAAATTTTGGCAAATATTACAATTAACATGTCGTGCCTTGTCGCATTATGGTAATAATTGGCGCTTGTATTAATTGGTTGCATCATATAAAATGAAAATCGGTAATGATAATTGCATAGTAGACAGTCTTCCAATATAATTCGGACAATATGGGTCCGAAGTCTCTACCGAACAGCCGTTATTTGTTCGACTATTGGAGTTAAGCATTATTGCGCCATAATCCTCAAAAGGGACATGGCGTGATGTTGTTTGTCTCCTTTATAATAGTTGAAATTTACGGCGGTGGTTGTAACAGACCCCGTCCTTTTTATATTTGAAACTGTCGCAACTTGTTGTTAGGGGAGGAAATTAATTATCATGGAGAAATTTTTCAAGCTCAAGGAAAACGGCACTAAAGTCTCCACAGAAATTATTGCGGGCTTTACTACATTCTTCACGATGGCATATATCATCGTTGTAAATCCCTCAATACTCAGTCAGGCCGGAATGGAATGGGGCGCTGTATTTCTAGCTACCATTATTGCAGCAATTGCCGGTACATTGGTAATGGGTCTTATAGCTAACGTTCCATATGCACAGGCTCCTGGTATGGGTCTAAACGCATTTTTTGTTTACACAGTATGCTTTACTCTTAATTTTACATGGCAGCAAGCCCTCTCAATGGTATTTCTCTGCGGTGTGATAAACATTCTCATTACGATCACTAAAGTTCGTAAACACATCATCAAATCTATTCCACAAAGTCTGCAAAATGCCATTGGCGGAGGAATCGGCATATTCGTAGCCTATATTGGTTTTCTGAATGTCGGTATAATCAACTTTGACGCAGGCGTTCCTGCACTTGCTACTCTCAACACTCCTTCGTTGTGGCTGTTTCTTATTGGTTTAGCACTGACAATCGTTCTCCTAGTACTAAAAGTAAAGGGTGCCATCCTGTTGAGCATCATTGTTACAGCACTTATTGGCATACCGATGGGTGTGACTTCAACTTCTGATCCAATCAGTTTTTCTGAAGCCGTATCAGTACTTCCGACAACAGTTGGCGTGATCTTTACAAGTGAAGGTATCCCATCATTGTTCAACGATCTTTCAAAATTGCCACTTGTTCTGATTACAATTCTTTCATTCAGCCTTTCTGATACATTTGACACAATCGGAACTTTCATTGGAACCGGACGCAGCAGCGGCATCTTCAGTGAAGAGGATGAAAAAGCAATGTTCTCAAGCTCCGGGTTCAAATCCAAAATGGACAAGGCTCTGTTTGCTGACTCAGTTGCTACTTCCATCGGCGCTGTTGTTGGAACATCCAACACTACTACTTATGTTGAAAGTGCTGCCGGTATAGGTGCAGGTGGCCGTACAGGTCTTACAAGTGTTGTCGTAGCGATCCTTTTTGCTGTAAGCGCATTTCTTGCTACCTTTGTTAGTGCCATTCCTAATGCAGCTACAGCTCCCGCTCTTGTTGCAGTAGGTGTAATGATGCTCTCAGCATTCAAAGAAATTGAATGGAACGAGCTTAGCGAAGCTATTCCTGCATTCTTCGCAGGTATCTTCATGGCACTTTGCTACAGCATCTCATACGGAATTGCTGCAGGATTCATCTTCTACTGTGTCGTTAAGATTTGTAAGGGACAAATCAAGGAAATACATCCAATCATTTGGGTATCTTCCGGATTGTTCATTCTGAACTTTATACTTCTTACATTGATCTAACGGTAAGATATTATAATAGTTACTGCTTGAGTCACTTGCTTTAATTGAATATTTCAAGTGATCAACATTCATCAAAGATAATAGACCAGTCATTTACAAGCATAAGTCTTGTAGTGACTGGTCTTTTTGCTAAATTCGATTCACCCCGAGACAAAAGGGGATTTGAAACATTCAATGATGTAAACGTGGGAGCAAAATCAATCCTCTACATCAAACGCTTCAAGCTTTGACTGAGGAGGCTCGGGTCTGCTATCACCATGGCGGACAAGGATCATCGTTATAAATGAGAGTGCTACAAATAGCGCACCATATGGGAAAAGATATTTATATCCCATAAACTCAAGAACTGCGCCGGAAAGAATCGGAGTTACAATTTGTGCAGCCATAGAAAATGTGTAGTAGTATCCGGTGTATTTGCCCACATCTGACCCGCGGCTCATCTCAACAACCATGGGATACGAGTTTACATTGATTGATGCCCACGCTATACCTGCAGTCACAAAAAACAGGAGAATAAGAGCGCTGAAGCTTTTAAAGAATGCAGCACAGGCAAATGAAAGGGCGAGCAGAATAATGCCAAAGAGAATCACCTTTTTTCGACCGAAACGTGTTGCGGCTGCACCAACCGGAATATAAGAGATTATTGCTGCGACCTGCGCCACTATCAATGCGTATGCGAAAAGGCCACCTTCCAATCCCCAATAGACATTGGCATACTTAGAAAAAGCAGTGGTAATTGCGTTATAACCCATAAACCATAGAAAGATAGAAGCCAATATAAGTATCAATGACTTTCGTACAGGCTTGCTCAATTTTTGACCAGCCTGTTTTTCTTTATCGGTATTTACCTCAGACTCATCATCACCATACTGCCTACGTATTTGATCTTTTAGCTTGTTTTCTTTGATAGTTAAAAATAGTACGGTAATGCATATTAACATAATAGCGGCTATTGTAACGTAGAGAGGGATGTAGTTTGGACGATCGACCTTTGGAACCATAACTGCTATCAGTCCAAGAGTTATGATTCCTCCGACAGCGCCCATCAGGTTAATAATAGCATTGGCTTTTGATCTCAGTGGTTTTGGAGTGACATCAGGCATAAGGGCGACAGCAGGTGAACGATAGGTGCTCATACTTAAAAGAACAGCGCCAAGTGCTATTGCAAAAAGTGTCAGGCTACGGATCCTGTCTGCTATTGGTAGAAGTACCATCAGGATCGTAGCTGCAATCGTTCCTCCAATTATAAACGGCATGCGACTTCCGATCCTCGTGTTTGTACGGTCGGAAAGCATACCGAATAGTGGCAACATAAAGAGTGCAAGGACATTATCAAGGGCCATGATAACGCCCGCAACTGTATCACTGATCTCAAATGTATTTTTGAGGATAAGGGGAACTATGCTGTCATAAAGCTGCCAGAATGCACAAATTGAGAGAAATGCAAAGCCAACAAGTATAGTTCTTCTAACATTAAGCTTCACTTGTCTTACCTCCCTAATACTTCCAAAGCCGTTTTTGGTACATCAGTTATCAGCGCGTCAACTCCCGCTTCAATCAGAATACGCATCACATAAGGGTCGTTTACCGTCCAGGGATGAATCAAAACACCGGATCTCTTACAACCCTCAATGGTTCCCGGGACCATGAGCGTAGGATAAAAAGGATGTATAGCGTTTGCGCGGACATGCTGGGCGTAGAGGTGTGGGTCGATCAGTGCTTCATTATAGAGTAGGCCTATTTTAACTTTCGGTTCGATTTCTCTTAAAATCTTCAGGCTGTAATGATTGAAAGAAGAATAGAGTATTCTGTCGCTCATACCGCACTTTTCAGCAAGTCTTATCAGTTTCTGCTCAATTCCGTGGTAGATAGTTGTACCGGACTTTATCTCCACATTTATAGTCAGTCCGGTAGGTTTTATAAGGTCGTAGACTTCTGCAAGTGTTGGTATACGGGCAGGAGAGTACTTAGGAAATCCTTTAGAAAAATCAAGTGCCTTTAGCTCCGCCAAAGTTTTTCTTGCAATCAATCCCGTTCCGTTTGAAACCCGCTCGAGACTGTCGTCGTGGGCCACTACGATCTGGCCGTCTGCAGTCATGTGCACGTCGAGTTCAATGCCGTCAGCCCTCTGTTCCGCCGCCAGCCAAAAGGCCTCAAGGGTGTTCTCAGGTGCCTCGGTTCTGGATCCTCGATGTGCCCAAATAAGAGTTTTCATACTAACCCCTTTTCTCCGGTATTTCTTTGTTGGTGCGCAGGCAAGTATACCGGTATCTTACCGCGTTATATTTCATAAACACCAACATACAAAAAGTATAACATATGATTTGTGTATATTCCAATAATTTGTGAGTTGATATGATGAAATTCTATTCTGTTTGTCGGAACAAATCTGTTTTACACGTCATAGCATATAATCTTTTTTTGAAGCCTTTATTTGTACGACAGCATTCTTATATTCACATAGATATAATATGAGGCAACGGTACAGGCATTTCCGATGGAGTGATCGGCAATCAGAGTAAGGATGGTTGCATCAAGATGAAGGTCGTATACATAGATTCTGTTTTTTTTATTAATTTTGCCGTCAACTACCTTATGCTTCTGGCATCAGCTAAATTTTCAGGTTTGCCGTATAGAAGGGGCAGACTTCTATTGTCGGCTATTGTTGGTGGTGCTTATAGTGTTCTTGTCTGTATTCCAAGACTAAGTGATTTATCATCGGCTGTCTTCAAAATATTGGCTGCTGCGATCATGGTCCTTATTGGATTTGGGTATGTGAATCTAAGAAGATACATAAAATATATGCTCTTATTTGTGTTGATATCAGTTGTGTTTGGCGGCGGTGTGTTTGCAATATACATAGCCAATGGTGGAGCGGTAGATGATTTTGGTGATAATATTTTATATTCACGTATCTCGCCGAATGTGCTTATTATATCTGTCCTTATATGCTACGGACTGATAAGTATTTTCTTTTCCGGAATTGGTCGACATGGAGGCTCGAGTGGTGAGGTTGTGAAAATAGAGGTTTCACTAAATGCAAAAAAGATATCAATATCTGCACTTGTGGATACGGGAAACACATTGTATGATCCGATATCACGAGCGGGTGTGCTGATTGCTGAGGTTGACGCTGTCAGAGATCTCTTCCCATCAAGTGTACAAGGTCTAATGGATAAAAATCTTGTATCAGATCCGCAGGCACTGTTGATAATATCGGAGGTTGACAGTAATTTGGCACGTCGATTTAGGCTTATCCCATTTAGAGCAGTCGGGTTGGAAAGCGGACTCTTACTTGCATTCCGACCGGACATGGTCAAAGTTGAAGGTAGGGAACAAAGGGAAATGTTAATTGCACTATCTCCAAATGCTCTATCTGAAGGTGCAGGATATTGTGCGTTAGTGGGCTCAGTTAATTAACTTATTAAGTTATAAATAGGCTCAGGAAAGGGAGGAGAATAAATGCATAGGGTGAAAAGGTGGAAGCTGGCAATAAAAATAGCCTTTTTCAGGGCAGTTGGAAGAGTGTTTGCCCGACGTTGGTCAAAGGTCATGTACATTGGGGGTTCGGAAACACTGCCTCCGCCATTAACGGCGGAGGAAGAGGCTTACCTTATAAGCAGGTTTACCGAAGGGGGCGAAGGTATTCGCCGGGCGCTGATCGAGCATAACCTTCGACTTGTGGTTTACATAGCAAAACGATTTGACAACACCGGTATCAATATTGAGGATCTAATATCCATTGGAACTATAGGACTAATTAAAGCGATCAATACATACAAGCCGGACAAAGGCATAAAGCTTGCCACCTATGCGTCACGCTGCATTGAAAATGAAATCCTCATGCATTTGAGAAAAACGGCACCACAGCGCAGTGAAATTTCGATAGACGAGCCATTAAATACCGACTGGGACGGTAATGAGTTGCTGCTAAGCGATGTGCTCGGAACGGAAGCCGATATTATCATGCGGCCGATAGAGGATGAGGCTGATAGACAATTGCTTAGAAAAGCACTTGAAAGACTCTCTAAAAGAGAGCGTGATATAATAGTGATGCGCTTTGGGTTGGATGGAATGAAGGAAAGAACGCAGAAGGAAGTTGCTGATATGATGGGGATCTCTCAGTCATATATATCCCGGCTGGAAAAAAAGATAATTTTGCGGTTGAGACGTGAAATGAATAGAATAATGTAAAACACTCTGGACAAATTTACTATTAATATATATTATATAGAAAAAGCAAAGGTCTACGGAGGAATGCCGTTGCGAATAAAAACCAGTAGATTAGAAATTATACCGTATAGCAGGTCACAGTTGGAGCGGGTCATAGATGATCCGGCCGGAGTTGCTCGTGAGATCGGTGCGATATATGGAACAGTTCCATATGACATAAGGGAGACTCAACGCAATCTCTATGCCATGAAACTCAGGATCATCGATATGAAACCGGAGGCATGGCTATTTGCCACGGCTTGGCAGATAGTGTCACGTTACAGTCGATTGATCGTTGGTGAAATTGGATTTAAAGGAATCCATCCCAAGGGTGAAGTCGAGTTGGGTTATACTACAAGATATGAGCACCGCTGTCGAGGAATAATGACTGAAGCTGTTAGTGAAATTTGTCATTTTGCTTTTGAGCAGGATCAGTTTTCGATTAAAATCGTTTCAGCCCTGACACTGCCCGGGAATCTCGCATCAGAGGCTGTACTGAAAAACAATGGTTTTATCAAACAAGGGACTCAGTTTGGTAAAAACTATTGGGTTATGACTTATAACAGTTATTTTATTGACAGAATTCGAATGAATGGAGAAATCAACAAATATGGCTCAGAACCTAAATGCAGATATTAATACAACTGAAAATAAATCCACTGTCATGCCCATGCTGGCATTGAGGGGACTTACAGTCTTTCCCAATATGATACTGCACTTTGACGTGGGAAGAGAAAAGTCGGTAAGAGCTCTTGATCAGTGCATGCTTGAAGGGCAGACAATCTTTCTTGTGACACAGAAGGATATACGTGTTGAAGACCCGGGGATGGATGATCTATATCAGGTGGGAACAGTCTCCAGAGTCAGGCAGATGTTCAAGCTCCCCGGTGATAATGTTAGATTGATCGTTGAGGGAAGTTATAGGGCAAGGCTAGTCGACATTATACAATCTGATAATTACTTTGTTGCCGAAGTGGAACAGATGCAAGAAAAGGAAAGCGAGCGCTCTTCAAAGAAAAAGGAAGCCCTTGTCCGAGAAGCCCAGAGAGCATTTGAAGAATATGCAGAAGCCGCCCCCAGAATGACAAACGAAGTACTCATCCAAGTGCTCTCATCGGATGAAGCAGGGTATCTGGCAGATTATATTACACAGAATATTTCTATTCGCCATACCGAAAAACAGGAAGTTCTTGAGATAATAGACAAGACCAAGCGCCTTGAGAAGGTGTGTGCAATCCTATATCGTGAAACCGAACTTCTTGAGCTTGAGGGAGAAATACAGACAAAGGTACGCGACCAGATAGTTAGACACCAGCGTGACTATTTTCTACGTGAGCAGTTGCGGGCAATCCAAAGTGAACTTGGCGAATCAGTTGAACATAGAAGCGAATACGACGAGTACGCTAAGAAAATAAAGGCATTACGACTCCCGGATGAACACGAAGAGAAATTACTAAAGGAAGCATCGAGACTTTCTAATATGCATCCCGGATCGGCGGAGGCAGCGGTGATCAGGACTTATCTTGACACATGCATTGAAGTTCCCTGGCACAAGATGACAAAGGACAAGCTTGATATAGCTAGAGTATCTAAAAGACTAGACGCCGACCACTATGGACTTGAAAAGGTTAAAGAGAGGATCCTCGAATTTCTTTCCGTGAAAAAGCTGTCCCCTGAACTAAAAGGACAGATAATATGCCTTGTTGGACCACCCGGTGTCGGCAAGACATCTATAGCTACGTCAATAGCCCGGGCGATCAATCGAAAATACGCAAGAATGTCTTTGGGTGGAGTAAGGGACGAAGCTGAGATTCGCGGTCACCGAAGGACATATGTAGGTGCTATGCCGGGGCGTATTATCAATGCTGTCATTCAGGCAGGTAGTAAAAATCCGGTAATACTCATGGATGAGATAGATAAGCTGGGACACGACTTTAGAGGAGATCCGGCATCCGCACTGCTTGAAGTGCTTGACTCGGAGCAAAACAGCAGCTTCAGAGACCATTATCTTGAAATCCCATATGATCTGTCAGAAGTCCTGTTCATCACTACTGCAAATACTTTGGACACTATTCCGCGGCCACTAATCGACCGAATGGAAGTAATTGAGCTTACAAGCTATACCGATGAAGAAAAACTTCAAATCGCAAAGCGTCATCTGTTATCAAAGCAGCTTAAAAAGCACGGACTGAACCGGCGTATGCTTAAATTCAACGATGATGCAATAAGGGAAATTATTGTCTGCTATACAAAGGAATCGGGAGTCCGGCAACTTGAGCGTGAGATTGCCGCCGTATGTAGAAAAGCGGCAAAACAAATTGCATTGGGCGAAGTTTCCAGTGTTTCGGTCACAGCTAATGCTGTTGAAAAATTCCTAGGTGTGCAAAAGTATAAACCTGAAAGATTGAAAAGAACGGATGAGGTTGGGGTAGTACACGGACTTGCTTGGACTTCGTCAGGTGGCGAGCTGTTGGAAGTCGAGGTCAGTATTGTTGACGGAACTGGAAAAGTAGAGTTGACCGGAAACCTGGGTGACGTAATGAAGGAGTCTGCAAAAGCGGCGATGACATATATCAGAAGTCGGGCTGAGACTCTCGAAATCGACCCGGATTTTTACAAGGATAAGGATATACATTTACACTTTCCTGAGGGAGCGATACCAAAGGATGGCCCCTCCGCGGGAATAGCGATTACAACTGCTATTGTTTCGGCTCTTACCGGTGCACCTGTACGCGGAGATGTCGCCATGACAGGTGAGGTCACGATTCGCGGAAGGGTTTTGCCGATCGGTGGTCTCAAGGAAAAGACAATGGCGGCTTTTAGAAACGGCATTAAGACGGTTATACTACCAGCCACAAACGAGTCCGATCTTGACGAGATCGATCCAACCGTTCGCAAGGCATTGCAGTTTGTTTTGGTGGACAACGCAGATTCGGTTTTAAAAGCGGCAATAGACTTTTCGCGTAGAACACAAAGAGTAGTCAAAAAGTCCAAAGCTGAGTCGGGCGACATGGACAACCCCCAAGGCTTTCCACATGAGTCTGACGAGGCAATGAGACCCATGGAGAGGCAGGTTCTTCAATGAATCTGAATCTACACAATGCAGAGTTTATCAAATCCGCGGCTGACCCCTCCGGATTCATCAGGGATGGTTTGCCCGTCATAGCTTTTGCCGGAAGATCAAATGCCGGAAAGTCTTCTACGATTAATGCCCTTTTGAACAGAAAAAGCCTGGCCAGGGTAAGTGAAACTCCGGGTAAAACTAGTTTTGTCAACTATTATCAGATCGACAAGAAACTTTATCTGGCTGATCTTCCTGGATTTGGATTTGCAAAAACCTCCAAGGCTCAAAAGGCGGCATGGGGGGCGCTCATGGATGCCTTCTTTGCTGACCGGGAAAATCTCTATCTATGCGTATTGATAGTTGATGCCAGACACAAGCCTACTGCGGATGACATACAAATGAGCAATTACCTTGCATATGCAGGAATACCCTATATAGTTGCTGCAAATAAAGTAGATAAACTGAAAAAAAGTGCTATAGAGCCCCAGATGCAGCTGATCAGAGAGACTTTGGATCTCGATGACGCGGATAACTTGATCTATTATTCTGCAAGAACCAAATCTGGTATAGAAAGTTTTAGAGATATGCTGTTTGGCGCGCTATAACTAAAACAAATTTGCAAGACTCAAAGTTTCTTCAAATATCATCTGCTGGAGTCTGACCTGTACTTGTTTTGCGGCTTTTTCAGCCTCTGAGAGACTTTGTAAATCAATGTGGCTCCTCAGTTCGATCATTGCAGCTTCGGCATCATCAATATGGTCATGGAGCATTACCGACATATAGTACCATTTTTTCTCAAACCAAGTATTTAAGACAGATGTCATTTTTTCTGATGCGCTTTCCCATTCCTCTTTTAGGACATCTTCAACGATCATATCTATGTCACTTATAACAGCTTCGAGACAAGCCTTAAGATACATTTGGTTTGCGACACACAGCAAAGTTATGACTATTAGCATCGCAAGTCCTGCAACCAGCAATCTCATCGTTTACGCTCCTTTTCGGATATATAGACATTGCCCAGATCGTCTATGGTCATCAAAAAGATGTCCTTCGGTCCGGGCATTTTTTTCATGCGCAGGTACTTATTTATCCAAGACTCATCGACGTTTCGTATTTTCATATTATTTTTTAGTAGTTTACCGTCATTGATTACTGCAATTGGAAGACCGGTGTCAGGCACATTTATTTTCAGGTCGGACACAGTCGCAGGCTTATGATCAGCATATAAAATCACATTAAGCTCACCGCTTGTTTCAAGTATTGCATATTTTACCTGTGAAATATCTGTGACATCTTTACCCCTAAGCTCCTCGATCAGCTCGTCAACAGTGATCCTGCTCTTCATAAGTTCTTTTTGTACGATTTTTCCGTTTTGAACGACAATACTGGGTTTTCCGCATAATAGAACTCTGAAAGGAAGGTTTTTCAAGATCCCAAAAGTTATCAGAAGTTCAAGACCTATCAACGCAAATATGGGTACTATCCCATACATTAATGGAGTTCCGACATTCTCGATGGGTACCGAAGCAATATCTGAAATCAGAAGAGCAATAACAAACTCTGACGGCTCCATTTCGCCAAGTTGTCTCTTGCCCAGTATACGCATTGAAATTATTATGAGAATAAACAGAATAACTGTACGGCATAGTACAACAAGCATGTTATAAACTCCTTTCACCATCTGCTGAATATTGTTGTGTGCTAATTGCGCGGAACTGTGTGTAGTTTATACAGTCACAGTTTATTTATTACATAGCTGGAACACTTACACCTTACATAGCATAAAATAGTATTAGGGGAGTTGGACTTTGCTCAGCACTATGTGTAGATTTTGAAATGGAGGGGTTTTGATGCGGAGAAGACTGCTTTATCCTCCTAAACGACTTCCTTCAAGACGTCCCCGTCGTATGCGAACCGGTAAGCGTCCAAGTAGACCAGCCGGCAGCAGGCGGAGATTCCCAATAATATTCTTTTTTGTCATTTTGCTTCTCATCGCAGGTCTGGTAGTGTTTGAACTTAGGCTTGGTCCCGTAGTAAAGCAGATAGCTCTTGCAAGGGTTACATATATAGCCGGAAAAGTAATAAACGATGCAATAAACGAACAGATCGAAAAGGATTTTACCCAGTTTGAGGATCTGATTACTTTTCATAAGACGACGGATGGATTGATCACAGCATATACTCCCAACTACGGCAAGATAAACCTGCTTAAAGTCAATATTATTGCCAATGTACTTGATAAAATCAATCACATGGACACAACACAACTTAAAATCCCCCTTGGTAACATACTAAATGGTGAGATGTTATCAGGAGTAGGACCAAGAATCCCCATTAGGATCCTTCCTGTTGCTACCGCAGAAGCTAAGTTTGCGACAGCCTTCACATCTGCCGGAATAAATCAGACGCGCCATCAAATATTAGTTGAAGTGACGGTCAACATTGGTGTAGT
The DNA here is from genome assembly GCA_050950785.1 of Eubacteriales bacterium. GTDB lineage: Bacteria > Bacillota > Clostridia > Oscillospirales > JAAYOS01 > JAAYOS01. The sequence continues at coordinate 28,660 of JBMNIG010000027.1, forward strand.
TCTTCCCGGAATGAGAACAGGAACAGAAGTAACATCACAGGTAAATATTGCTGAAACTATTATTGTCGGAAATGTACCAAATACTTATACTTATTTGGAGGATACCGGCATGTCTCCCTTTGAAATATATGGCGACATCGATCTTTACGGCAATAACGCAGGTGATTGATGCTGCGCAATGAATAGGCAAATGGCAATGGACAATTCAGACTTGCTGATGTAAAATAATCTCTGTTGATGATGATTTTTTCTGATTACTTTTGTATTGAGACGCAAGCTTTTAATAAGTAATTGTTTGAAGATCGAAAATAGTGCATTTGGAGTAAGACACTGTCTTATTTGGGCACATAAGGAACGGTGATAATAATGGATGCCATAGCCGCAGAGATAAAAGCTCTAAGAAAAAAGATCGAAGAACATAACTATCACTATCATGTACAGGATAAACCGGTAATTACTGATTACGAATACGACATGCTGATGAAAAGGCTCATTGAGCTTGAGGAGGCTTATCCGGAACTTGACTCTATCGATTCTCCTACCCATCGTGTCGGAGGGCAGCCACTCGATGTATTTGAAAAGGTCACACACGCGGTTGCGCTTCAAAGCCTAAATGATGCATTTGATTATGACGAGGTCCGTGCATTTGACAAGCGTATACGGGCTGTTTTAGGCGATCGGGTGGAATATGTAGTTGAACCGAAAGTGGACGGACTATCTGTCTCATTAGAGTATGAGAACGGTGTTTTTGTACGCGGCGCTACAAGGGGTGACGGTGAAGTCGGGGAAAATGTGACTGAAAACCTGCGGACGGTTAAATCGCTGCCTCTTAGGATCGACTGCGAATATCCAAGGATAATCATTCGCGGAGAGGTCTATATGTCAAAGAAGGTTTTCGAGGAATTGAATGCAGAACGCGAGCTTGAGGGACTGCCTTTGTTTGCAAATCCACGAAATGCGGCTGCAGGGTCGTTGCGTCAGTTAGACTCGAAGATAACCGCTGAGAGAAAACTTGACCTTGTAGTTTTTAATATACAACTGGCTCAAGGGGCCGAATTTGAAAGTCATTCTGAAACTCTTGAGTTTCTAAGAACTCTGAGGTTTAGAAGTAACTCATATAAAGTATGCAGAGACGTCGAAGAGATAATTTCCGAAATTGAAAGAATCGGCCAATTCAGAGGCGATTATCCATTTGAAATAGACGGCTCAGTTGTCAAACTGAACTCTCTTTCTGACAGAGATCTTATAGGCAGCACTGCGAAAGCACCACGGTGGGCAGTGGCATTTAAATATCCCCCTGAGAAAAAGCCGAGCGTTCTCAAAAATATCGTAGTTCAAGTCGGCAGAACAGGAGTATTGACTCCGAAGGCGGAAATCGAGCCAGTGCACCTGGACGGTTCTACAGTAACAAATGTCACACTCCATAATAGTGATTACATTGCACTTAAGGATATTCGAATTGGCGATACGGTAATAGTACAGAAGGCAGGAGACATCATCCCAGAAGTCGTTGAGGTCGATAAGTCAAAACGTCCCGATTGGGCAAAGCCCTATGAGTTTCCTGTAAGGTGTCCTGCTTGCGGTTCGGATGTAGTTCGCGAGCAAGGTGAAGTTGCCTATCGGTGCACAGGGGCCGAATGTCCTGCGCAGCTTGTACGAAATATTATGCACTTTGTTTCTCGCGATGCCATGAACATTGAGGGCTTAGGTCCAAAGGTCATTGAGCAGCTTGTACAGGAAGGTCTCCTTAGCTCTTCCGCCGATCTTTATTATCTTGAAGAAGAAGCGCTGTTAGGTTTGCCGCGCTTTGGAAAAAAGTCGGTTGAGAATTTGATGCATCAGGTTGAACGGTCAAAAGCAAACGACCTGTCCAGACTCCTGTATGCGTTTGGTATTAGGCATATCGGTCAGAAGGCAGCAAAGTCACTAGCAAAAGAGTTCAAAACACTTTCCGATCTTCAACAGGCAGATGTGGCAACGATTTCTCAGGTACCTGATATCGGTATAATAATGGCTGAGAGCATCGTTCGTTGGTTTTCGAGTGAGCAGTCGCTTCATCTGATTTCACGACTTAAAGAGGCCGGAGTCAATATGTCATACCAGCAGACATCTGAAAGCAATAAATTTGAGGGAATGACTTTTGTTCTCACCGGCACCCTAAGCCGCTATACTAGATCTGAAGCCGCTGCAATGATCGAGTCAAACGGTGGTAAGGTCAGTTCCGCTGTATCAAAGAAGACTACCTATGTTGTTGCAGGTGAAGAGGCCGGATCTAAGCTTGACAAAGCAAATGCACTTGGGATACCTGTGCTGACAGAATCTGAATTTGAGCAATTACTTCAAAGCTAAGTTAATAAACAAGAATATTTCAAACAGCTACCGCGTACCAGTAATTGGGCGCGGTAGTATTTTTGTCATCATTTATAATGCAAAGTCATAAACAGGGGATGTCCAAAATATGATATGGTAGAGGAATTCTAAAAAGATAGATTGTTATCAGATATTTATGAGTACAACTGATAACGGTCATGACTTTGAAAGGAATAGGAAGATGTGTGCTATGCGGTTGGATGAGAAAAAACAGAGGGAACGTTACGATAGCGCAGCAAGGCTGTTGCCGAGACGATTTCAGTCTCTTGCTCTAAACTCCGATGATTGGATCAAGTGTTCTGCTGAGGAGTTTCGCCTTAGAGTCGGGAGACCGTTTGCTATCACTTGCTCGGGCAATGAGTATGAGCCTTCGTCTACAGCAACCATATCACCGCAGGATATAGTGGAGTTTCTGCGCATCGTATCAAATGGGTCTGTACATACAGTTGCAGAAAGTCTAAAACGCGGGTTTGTAACAGCTGAAGGTGGTCATAGAGTAGGCGTCTGCGGTAGCGCTGTGATCAAAAGTGGCGAAGTTGCCGGGATCAAAAATTTCTCATCTGCTTCTCTTCGAATTGCGAGGGAAATAAGGGACATTGGCAAGAGTATCTACGATATACTCATTTCAGAAGAGATCTTTCCAAATCTGTTGATCGTATCTCCACCGGGAGGCGGAAAAACGACTCTGTTGAGGGATTTGATAAGGTTGATTTCGGACGGAGAAAAGAGAGTAGCGGTTGCTGATGAGCGAAACGAACTTTCGGCAATGGTCGAAGGCATTCCGGGTTTTGACATCGGGAGACGTACAGATGTACTTGAGGGCTGTAGCAAATCAGAGGCGGTATTGATGCTTCTCAGGACGATGTCACCTCAAGTTATTGTAATGGATGAGATCACATCGCCTGAAGATATGGATGCCATGGAACGCGCAGCTAATTGTGGCGTATCCTTACTGGCTACGGCACACGCCTATAGCATGGAAGACTTATCTCGGCGAGTTTATTACAAGTCGGCATCGAGGCTTTTCGACCGGATCGTTCGAATTACAGTTTCTAGCGGCAAGAGAAATTATGAATTGCTGAAATTTGCCGACTCAGATTATGAAAATGGGTTTAGCAACTATGGTTAAATTGATTGGATCTTTATGTATTGTTTTCGGCTGTTCAATGATAGGTGTAATAGCCAATAAGCGATTGAGGGATCATGTATCTGTTTTACAGAACTTAATTGCAATTGTCCAAACCATTGAATCGGAAATCAGTAGCCAACTGTCGCCTATTCCTGCAGCATTGCAGACAGCCGTAAATACAATTGGAAATAAAAACTCAGCCTGTGTAGCATTTATCAATCAGGTTCTTATCGGACTGGAGATAAAAGGACCCCATGTGTTTCCGGAAATATGGAGGTCTTCAGTAGCGGATACACTGGAAGTACTTAATGAGAGAGAAAAAAACCTGTTAAATGAGCTTGCAGACAAGTTAGGCAGATATGGTGCTGAAGAGCAGTTGTCGGCGTTGAGAACCGTAAGATCCGGATTAAGTCGTTTTATGCAATCGGCAGAAGAGGAGAAATCCAGATCCGGCAAAGTGTATATGACGCTTGGAACAGCTCTCGGAATTGCACTCGTAATCATTCTTGTATGATCGAAATACGTTCAAAAGAGCGAGGGTATTGAAAATGCAGGTTGACTTAATATTTAAAATTGCTGCAATCGGAATACTTGTGGCTGTTCTAAACCAGCTTCTGATCCGTTCGGGCAGGGAGGAACAGGCTATGATGACCAATCTGGCCGGACTTATAGTGGTGCTAATGATTTTGCTTCAGGAGATAAGCAAACTGTTTGACATGGTCAAGTCACTGTTCGGATTCTGACCTTGCACTGATTTAACAAAAAGGAAAAGCTATGGATCAAGTGTTGAAAGTTGTGGCAATCGGGATTCTGGCATGCATTTTGGGCGTGACCATCAAGAAGGAATATCCGGTAGGTACGCTTCTTGTTTCGCTTGCCGCGGCAGTAGTAATACTCTTTTTTACCATGTCGCTTTTGCGACCGGTAAAGGAATTTATTGACGACCTGGCGAGAACAGCTGAGTTGTCTCCGTCGGTACTTGCACCACTTTATAAAACACTGGGTATAGCCATCATAACGAGAGTGGCATCAGAGGCATGCGAAGACGCAAAGGAAAAGGCTTTCGGGGTTTACATAGAAGTGGCTGGCGCTGTCGCAGCACTATATGTTTCGCTACCACTGCTTTCAGCAGTATTTAAATTAGTAAGCTCGTATTTGCAGCCATGAAACTATAGGAAGTATGACATGAGGACAAGCAAAGTTAAAAAAAGAATAAGGTCAACTTGTGTGCCTAATATAAAGTGTTTTGGCATGTGTATATTTGCGTTTCTGCTGGTACTGTTAGCAGTGATTTCAACTGTATCTTGTAAAGCAGAAAACTTATACGAGTCCCAAACAGATGACATATACAAAGCCCAAGCAGATGTATTAGAGACTGATTCATTGACTCGTGCATTACCTAATGATGCCAAAAATCTACTAAATGACTATTCGATACATCAGGGCACTTCATTTGACAGTGGATTGAAGTCGATATTAGAGAGTGGTAGCCGCCAGGCAGGGGGCATTATAAAGAAGGGAATTCGGTCTGCGGTATTTCTTTTACTGATAGTTCTCTGTTGTGGAATTGCTAAGTCACTTTTTGAAGCAGGCTCGTCATCGATACCTGACTACGTTGCAATGGTAGGCGCGTTGGCCTTATCTGTATCAGCAGCTGCTGATCTGAATAACCTAATCGGACTTGGAAAGAACCTTCTTGATAGTCTTGATACCTTTTCAAAAGCTTTATTGGGTACACTTGCAGCAGCGTCGTCGGTTTTAGGACAGCCGGCATCGACAGCAGCAAAATACATGGCAACAGTACTTTTTATGGATGTTCTGATCACAGCGATCAACCGTGTAATATTGCCTATACTATATGCTTATATAGCTGCTTCGACTGCTAATGCTGCCCTTGGAGACGATATGCTTGGCAAGCTATCCTCTTTTCTGAAATGGGTGTGCGTAACTATACTTGGATTGATTTTAACTGCTTTCACAGCCTATTTGTCAATAACAGGTATTATTGCCGGCAGCACTGATGCAGTTGCATTGAAAGCTACAAAAATGGTTTTGTCAAATGCGATCCCCGTTGTTGGCAAAATCCTTTCCGATGCTTCAGAAACTGTTCTTGCCGGCACTAGGATCCTACGAAACTCTGTTGGCATTTTTGGGATGATAGCAGTATTGGCATTATGCGTAACTCCATTTCTCAGATTGGCGGTTCAGTACATACTCTTTAAGCTTGTTGCGGTGATATCATCGGTTTTTAGTGAAGGCAGGCTTTCATCATTGATTGATTCTCTGGCAAGTGCTTTTGGCATAATCCTTGGTATGTTGGGTTCATGTGTAATTATCATCATCATTTCAATAGTGTCAGTAATATCAGCAATGGGGTAGATGAAATGGAAAATTAAACACCCAAATATTGAAGCAAATTTAGGTGAGTAATAAGTCGAAAGGTAAAGCAAGGAAGGTGAAATATGAAAATGATTGGAGAATGGATCATAAGCCTCACAGCTGCATCAATCCTTATATCTGCGACCATAGCTATAACTCCTAAAGGTGCTGTCAAAAGGTCTGTAAGGCTTGTCGGAGGGTTAATATTGTTACTAATTTTGATAAAGCCTCTAAAGGAGCTGGATGTGGGAGACATAGCTTACTACAATATGCAATATCGTGCCGAGTATGAGAAATATGAGGAGAAACTTATTACCCAGAATTCTTCAATGATCAAAACAATCATAGAAGACAAAACACGGACATATATATTGCAAAAGGCAGAAGAATTGGGCATTGAATGTGATGCGGAGGTCAAAACGCGAACCCGTGAGGACGGATACCCCTATCCTGACCGGATTATATTTCACATTTCACACAGCCAAGATCCAGCTATGCGGGAACGTCTTTCATACATAGTAGCCTCCGAGCTTGGAGTTGCCGAGGAAAATCAGGAATGGAGATTGGAGGAACATGAAGGTTGATTTTTTGAGAAGTGGCCTAAAAGTCGTTGAACGATATAAGTATTTGATCATTGTTATAGTCGCCGGAATAATTCTCCTATTACTTCCCAGTTTGTCCGATGGCGAAAAAAAGACCCAGCTGCCACCGACTCAGGAGCTATTTTCGCTAGAGCAAGAAGAACAGCGAATAGCAAAGGCTCTTTCTGAAGCTGCGGGTATTGGAAAAACGGAGGTGGTCTTAACACTTGATTCTTCTATAGAGACTATTTATCAAACCGATGTAAACAGTCAATCCTCTGTCTCCCAGGATAACACAGAAAACAGACTAATCACTGAAACCGTTGTGATATCAATGGGTTCGGGGAGTGAACAGGCAATTATCCAGAAAAAGATATACCCTGAATACAGAGGGGCACTCGTTATTTGCGAAAATGCCGAGAGCGCATCGGTCAAGTTGAGAGTGATCAACGCCATGAGGGCGTTAACAGGGCTATCAAGCGATAAAATCACCGTTCTAAGCAGACGAAGCAAATGAAGCTATGGAAGGATGTGTTGTTTTGAGCATGAAGGTATGGAAGAAAAACGCGGTTTTGGCTACAGTTATTTTATTTGTCTGTGTCGCGGTCTACCTCAACTGGTCATACGGTAGAGGTGAAGCGGCTTCGGATGCGGACCTTGTGAACTCAGATTCAGACGGATTTGTTTCACAGGTGGATTCAGAAGATAAAGATAATAAGGATGATAATGATGCCGAGAGTGATGAGGTATTGTTTGGCGATGTTCTGGAAGGAGATGACTCAATTTCGGATGTCTCTGCGAAATCGGACTATTTTGCAGAAGCCAGGTTAAATCGTCAAATGGCAAGGGACGGTTCTCTTGAGACTCTTCGGGAATCCGCCGGAAATGAAGCACTATCTCAAGAGCAGCGAGATGAAGCGGCGGAAGTTCTGAGCGTTTTGGCAAAAAATGCGATAACTGAAGCACAAATAGAAAGCCTTATAAAAGCTAAAGGTTTTCGTGAATGTGTAGCATTTATCGGTGATGACGGCAGCATAGATGTCGTAGTGTCAGCAGCGGGCGGAAAACTTCAGGCTGAGGATGTCAGCCGTATCAAGGACATTGTAATAAACGAAACAGGACTAACGACTGGGGAAATTACGATCATTGAAGTGGCTGAATAGTGATTTGATAAGAAAGGATTTGTTTTTTCCTGAATATGTGTTATACTGTTCCTGTATCTGAATCAGGAGGAGTGTTTCAGCCATGTCAGAGAACAGAGACTACTATACCAACCGCGAAGACAGCGGAAGCATTAACATATCGGAGGACGTATTAGCTTCAATTTCGGCTCTTGCAGCAGGTGAGGTGGAAGGAGTAGCGGGTTTGAATGCTCCTACAGGCGTTGACCTTGCTGAGCTACTTGGGAAGAAGAACCTTACAAAAGGCGTCAAAATTCAAATTGTCGGTCAAACCGTGATCATCGATATGTATATAAATATCAAATATGGATATAAGATACCTGAAGTGGCCGGAAAGCTGCAAAATGCAGTAATATCGGCGGTGGAATCGATGACGGGACTGACGGTGGAATCAGTGAATGTCCATGTGGGTGGAATTACCTTTGAAAAAACTGAAGAAAACTGAGTACCGTTCAAAAGAAGCTGTTTCATAGGAGTTAGAGACGGCTTCTATTCTTGTGCGTAATTTTATTTGCCGACGACTTTATTTTTTTGAAAATAATGTTTATAATGTTAAGAACAAAGCTGATTGCAGGATGATTGAAGCATGAATAGAAAAAAAGCCAGAGAAATCGCAATGAAACTCATTTATGAACTTGACTTCCACCCGGACGCTGTGGAAGAGGTTCTTGAATGGCGCATCTCAGAAGATGCGTTTTCACTCATTTCAGATGAAGACCAATTATATTTATCTTACCCCAACAACAAACAGAAGGACTATATCCTCAATGTTGTACGTGGTGTCATTTCGCATCTGCCTGAAATTGATGGATATATTGAGAAATACTCAATAGGTTGGAAGCAAAGGCGTATTTCTCGGATAACAAACGCCATTTTAAGACTTTGCTTATTCGAACTACTGTATTTGCGCGATGAAATTCCTGAGAAATCATCCATAAATGAAGCAGTTGAATTGACAAAAAAATACGATTCAGACGATACAGCATCCTTCGTAAACGGCATTTTAGGAGCATTTTTCAGAGCTGAGAGGGAATTGAAGTGAGTTTATTTATTGGTTTTGATACATCAAATTACACCACCTCAGCTGCCATTTATGATGATGAGAAGGATACAATGTATGCGGCACGCAAGCTTCTTGATGTTGAGCCGGGAAAAATAGGGCTGCGTCAGCGTGATGCAGTCTTTATTCATACTTTGCGCATATCTGAAATACTAAAGGATCTTTATACTCAAACAGGAAAAGTGTTGATCACCGCTTGTGCTGCTTCCGAAAAACCCAGGGAAGTAGAGGGTTCGTATATGCCGTGCTTTTTAGTAGGTGTATCCCATGCCAAAGCCGCTGCTTTAACGATGGGAGTTCCTTATTACGGTTTTACTCATCAGCAAGGCCATTTGGCAGCCGGGACATGGTCAGCACGGCGGATAGACTTACTTGATATTCCATTTATAGCACTTCATGTTTCAGGCGGGACCACCGAGCTGCTATATGTCGAACCAACAAATGATGGACTTATCACTGCTTCACGTATTGGTGGTACGAGTGACTTAGCAGCGGGACAGTTGGTCGACAGATGCGGACAAATGCTTGGCCTTGGATTTCCTGCCGGCCCTGAAATAGAGAAACTTGCCTTAGATCGGACATCGGAAAAGCATTTTGTCCCGAAACAGCAGGGTCTTGAATTTTCTCTTTCCGGATTGGAAAACAAGGTCAAACAAATGTTGAATTTGAAAGAATCCGCTTCAAATATCGCGTATTTTGTGATAAAATCTATTACAGAAGTTTTATGCTCAGCCATTGAAAAAGCATTGTCGATCCACCCCGGCACTCCTGTCCTCTGTGCCGGAGGAGTAATGTCAAATTCGATCATACGCAAAGAGATCGAAAAACGTTACAATGCAATATTTGCAGAACCGGCATATGCTTCCGACAATGCCGCCGGAATAGCCCTACTCGCTGCCCGGGCATTCCGAAAAGGAGTGGATATAGTTGCAGCAAAGTAGAGTGTATACCGTAAGCGACATAAATCTGTATATAAAACAGATGTTAGACTCAGACAGAGTCCTTTTTGATATATATGTCAAAGGAGAAATATCAAACTACAAGTGCTATCCGTCCGGTCACCATTATTTCACACTGAAGGACGAGGGTGGAGTGATAAAGGCTGTAATGTTCAGAAGTGACGCCAAGCGCCTTGCATTTCGTCCCGAAAACGGTATGAAGGTGATTGTTCGCGGGCGTGTTACGGTGTACCCGAGGGATGGACAGTATCAAATCTATGCAAATGAAATGATTGCCGATGGCATAGGCGCCCTCTACATAGCATTTGAACAGTTGAAAAGAAAACTTGAACAGCAGGGCTTTTTTAGTCAAGAACGTAAAAGACCTCTACCGCGATATCCAAAACGTGTATGTCTTATTACATCTTCCGCTGGTGCTGCAGTACGAGATATGATTCGTATCCTCAAAAAGAGATATCCTGTTTGCGAAGTCAACTTGCTGCCGGTCCGTGTACAAGGTGAAGAAGCACCTAGCGAAATAGCCGATGCTTTAGATTATGCCAACCTCTACAATTTAGGAGACGTGATAATAACCGGGCGTGGTGGAGGTTCAATAGAAGATCTGTGGGCATTCAACGACGAACGCGTAGCAATGGCTATTTTTAGATCACGTATTCCTGTTGTGTCGGCAGTAGGTCATGAGCCCGATTTTACGATTTCAGACTTTGTAGCAGATCTTCGTGCAGCAACTCCGTCTAATGCAGCAGAGCTTGTTGTGCCTGATAGAGATGAACTTCGGATACGTCTCAAGAACATCGAGGCGAGAATAGCTACTCTTGTCGACAAAACGCTTCGTCTTTCAAGGCATAGACTTGATGCAATTGCAGAGCGCAAAGTGATGCAGAGCCCTATGTATTATGTACAGGAAAAGCGGATGCAGCTAGATAAGATCGTCGGAGATTTCTCATCGATATCTCACCGCTACCTGTCAGAAAAGAAGGAACGCTTTGCAAGGCTTGCTTCCACCCTTGACGCAATAAGTCCACTAAAGGTTCTTGGGCGCGGATATGCGATAGCTACACTTAGTGATGGTGCAGTTGTAAAAAGCGCGGATGAAGTGTCGGTGGGTGATTTTCTCAACCTGCACCTGGGCAAAGGTTCAATAAAATGTTCTGTAACCGACATAGATCCAAACCACAGCCTCAAAACGGATATCGACGGTGATATGACTGAAAATGCCGATACTGTTGAAGTTTCTCATACATCCAGAACATCAGAAAACGATAATCATTCAAACGAGATCGATTTTGATCAAGATGTCAATCCTTCTCAAAATTACGATTTATCCCAGGAACAGGTTCAGTTTAAGCTGGACATCTGACGTTTAATTAATTTTCCGTGTGATTTATATTATATTTGCAGATGATTATCCCTGATCATGTATGGAAATCGCAATTAAAGTCGAGATTATAATCAGGGGTATCGGGCAAAAGTATTAAGAATGGAGCGTCTATCATGGAAGAGAAAATGACCTTTGAGACTGCTATTACAAGACTTGAAGAAATCGTCCGTCTTCTGGAGAGGGGAGAGATCCCGGTAGAAGAAGCTCTCGGTTTATTTGAGGAAGGTGCCGGCCTTATGAAAAAATGCGCAACTATTTTAGACAAGGCTGAGCAGAAGGTAAACATTATTATGAAAGGGGAACAGGGCGAGCCGACTTCTGCACCCTTCGACATCCAGGAGGAAAACCAGTAAAAAGGTTGTACCCTTGATATCAAGAAGGAAATAATCAAAAAGGTTATGCTTTTATTATGAATTTCGAAAATTACTACGATCAGCGTGTAAAATGGATAAATGATGCTTTAGACAAATGCATACCACAGAGTTCCGTTCCTCAAAAAACGCTGATCGATGCTATGAGATATAGCCTCCTTTCCGGGGGCAAGCGGATACGCTCTGTGTTGCTAACTGAATTTTGCAAAGCCGCCGGTGGGGATCCGGAATCCGCACTTTCCTTTGCCTGTGCCATAGAAATGATCCACACATATTCATTGATACACGATGATCTTCCGTGCATGGATGACGACGACATGCGCCGTGGACGCCCTACAAATCACATTGTATACGGTGAGGCGACCGCTGTTTTAGCCGGAGATGCGCTATTGAATACTGCGTTTGAGACAATGTTATCAGATGGCTATATTGGCAATTTCAAAACATCGAGAGAAGCGATTCCGGTTGATCTCAAACTTGAGGCTTGCAGATTGATAGCAAATGCCTCGGGCGCGTTTGGAATGATTGGCGGACAGATCCTTGATATGGAAAATGAAAATCAGCAGGCTGAAGCTGAGTTGTTAGAGAGGACACATCGCCTCAAAACAGGGGCACTGATATCAGCTGCCTGCGTTGCGGGTTGTATAATAGCGGGGGCTACACAGGAGCATCAAAAGGCGGCCCGAAGATATGCCGAGGCCATTGGGCTTTCATTTCAAATAAAGGACGATTTACTTGACAGATTAGGAGATGAGAAGGCCTTGGGCAAACCTGTAGGATCGGATATCAGTCAGGGCAAGCAAACATATGTAGATATATACGGAATATCTGAATGCGAAAAGATGATCGATAAGCTGACATTGTCCGCTAAAGGTTATCTTTCAATATTTGATAATAATGAATTTTTGATGTGGTTTACCGATTATCTTTCCGCCCGTAGAAACTGAGATATAGTAAGAGGTAATTATGGTTTTCCTTGATAATATAATGTCCCCCGAGGACGTCAAAAAGCTAAATATTAAGGAGCTTACGCAGCTAAGCGATGAAATCAGAACTTTCCTGATTGAAAGCATCGCCAGATCTGGCGGACACTTGGCTTCTAATCTGGGGGTCGTAGAGCTTACTGTAGCTCTTCACAAAGTATTTGACACTTCAGTTGACCGGCTTGTTTTTGACGTTGGACATCAGTGCTATACACACAAAATACTCACCGGCAGACGTGAGGAGTTCACGAATCTCCGCTCACTTGACGGTTTGTCGGGATTTCCCAAGCCCAGTGAGAGTATTCACGACCCGTTTTCAACCGGTCATGCATCGACTTCGATTTCTGCGGCACTTGGTATAGCAAGAGCACGTACTCTTTCAAACGATGATTATCATGTCATCGCAGTCATTGGCGACGGCGCTCTTACAGGCGGACTTGCGTATGAAGCTCTCAATGATGCCGGTCAGAGTAAAGAGCGTCTGATAGTTATCCTAAACGATAACGGGATGTCGATACAGCGCAATGTGGGAGGGGTGGCCAGACAGTTGGGACGGCTACGTCTAAAGCCACAGTATTCGAAGTTAAAAAAGCGTGTCCGCGGTACTACAAGCAGAATTCCCGGAGGAAAATACGTTTATCGTGTTATCCACAACACCAAAATGTTTCTCAAGCACATGATCGTTAGAGGCAGCATGTTTGAGGACATGGGTTTTACCTACCTTGGACCTGTTGACGGACATGATCTCAAGGAACTCTGCAGATTGCTTCAAATTGCAAAAGGCTTTACCGGACCTGTTCTCATTCACTTGACAACAGTTAAAGGAAAGGGTTACCGCTATTCTGAAGAGAGCCCTTCTGAGTATCACGGCATTTCTCAGTTTGATATAGATTCGGGAAGGCAACTTAGCGGCTCTGCCGCAAATTATTCCCTTGTCTTTGGAAATAAGTTGATAGAGCTTGCCCAAAAAGATCAACGCATCTGTGCAATAACCGCAGCCATGCAAAGTGGAACAGGACTCGATAAATTTTCTGCGAAGTTTCCTCAGCGGTTTTTTGACGTGGGTATAGCCGAAGAGCATGCGGTTACAATGGCAGCAGGGATGGCTTCACGTGGTATGCGTCCGGTATGTGCAATCTATTCAACCTTTCTTCAACGCTCATATGATATGATCATTCACGATGTTGCACTGCAAAATTTGCCGGTGGTCTTTGCAATCGACAGGGCGGGGCTTACCGGGGAGGATGGGGAAACCCATCAGGGAGTGTTCGATATATCTTTTCTTCCACAGATCCCCGGAGTTCGCGTATATTGTCCATCAAGCTATGCAGAACTTGAAGTAATGCTTGAACAGGCGCTTTCACAAAGTGCTGGTCCTGTTGCGGTGCGTTACCCGCGCGGCTGTGAAGGAGAGTATCGTGGGGTTTCAGAGGGTGACGCAGAGGTATTCAAAGAAGGTTCCGATATCACAGTAGTGGTGCACGGAAGAATACTAAATGAGGTTATTAAAGCTGCTAAGCTCGCAGAGGCTGATGGTGTGTCTGTAGAAATTGTAAAGCTTAATGTCATAGCACCACTTCCGGTCGATATCGTCCTTGAATCTGTCAAAAAAACTAAACGCTTTTTAGCGGTCGAAGAATCACTTGATGAGGGCTGTGCCGGCAGAAGACTCTTGAGTGAGATAGGACTTAAGGGTATGGATATCAAAAGCGCAAGGCTTATCAATTTGGGAAACAGATTTATTCCTCAAGGGAATATGCCCGAGCTGATGGCTAAATATGGTTTAGATGCTTACTCGATAGCGTCGGTACTCTTGGAGGAATGCACCGGTGAAAAAAAGAATAGATCAACTGCTGTTTGAGCGGGGACACTTTGATAGCCGTGAAAAAGCGAAGGCCACGATCATGAGTGGAATCGTTTTTGTGGATGGAAAAAGGATCGATAAACCCGGTACGTCTGTTCCTGATGACGCTGAGATCGAAATTCGAGGTAATGCTCTTCGTTACGTAAGCAGGGGAGGTCTAAAGCTCGAAAAAGCTGTAGCTGAATTCGATTTATCACTTGAAGGTGTAATTGCGGCTGATATAGGCGCGTCTACCGGTGGATTTACCGACTGTATGCTGCAAAACGGAGCTTCAAAGGTTTATGCGATAGATGTTGGATATGGACAGTTAGCCTGGAAGCTGCGGCAGGATGATAGAGTCGTAGTGATGGACCGGACAAATATTCGACACGTCACACCCGAAACGATTGGAGAACCCTTGGACTTTGCCTCTATAGATGTTTCATTCATATCATTAAAGCTAGTACTACCTGTGGTTCATAAATTACTTAAGTCATCAGGTAAAGTTGTAGCCCTTGTCAAGCCACAATTTGAGGCTGGGCGGGAGAAAGTTGGAAAAAAAGGTGTTGTCAGAGATCCAAAGGTACATCTTGAAGTTCTTGAAGAATTCAAAATCAATGCCGAGCACTCCGGTTTTGAAGTGCTGCAGATGACATATTCACCTGTCAAGGGACCTGAAGGAAACATTGAATATCTGGCGTATCTTTCACCGACTTTATCTGAAGAGAACTCCGGTTTACCCCCTATTGACCTAAAGGAGTTGATATCGCGTTCTCATGAAGAGTTGTAAGCAATTCATTCGACTTCATATTTATAGTTAAATTCTCGATTATTGAACGATATTGAGTTTATACAGTGATGTTTATTGATGTAAAAGGATAATAGTATGCGTAAAGTTTTTTTGTATCCAAATCCTAACCGCGATAATGATTTTAAGCTGACAATAGAAACCGTTAAACTAATACGCGAATCTGGACTCGAACCGATCATACCGGAGAATATTGGGCTGCGCTGGGAAGATACCATTCGTATGCCTTTTTGCGAAGGTATACGTTCCTCTGATATGATAATTTGCATAGGCGGTGACGGCACGATACTTCGAATAGCTGAAACTGCAGCGCGGGAGGATAAGCCGATCCTCGGAATAAATGCGGGGAAATTAGGCTTTCTTGCAGAGCTTGAAAAAGATGAGCTTTACAGGCTTAAAAGCATACTTAACGGCAGTTTTAGCATCGATCACCGATCTATGCTGGATGTATGTCTGCTTAGAAATGAACAAACTGTTTTTGAAGGAACCGCTCTCAATGACGCAGTTGTCACGACCCTTGTAGGACCTCGGGTAATGTCCTTTGATTTTTGGGTTGGAAATCACTTTATCGCAACTATTAGCGGTGACGGTCTTATAGCATCTACGCCGACGGGATCATCAGCTTATTCACTTTCGGCAGGAGGTCCCCTTGTAGAACCAAGTGCTGATTTGATTTTAGTAACCCCCATATGCGCTCATAGTCTACACGCAAAGTCATTTGTTTTATCAGGAAAAAGTACTGTAAAGTTTCAAAACACGACAGTTGGAGTTGATGCACAACTGACTATTGACGGAGTTACGAATAATGATATGGGTATGCAGACTGGGGACACTGTTGTAATTTCAAAATCCCACCTGTACTGCAAACTTGTCCGATCAAAAAATCACGGTTTTTATGATATAGTAAGAAATAAGTTGATCCCATAGAAAACATAAATATAGCTGTGCGTAATAAACTACATATTGACACACAATCAGTTTCAGACTTGGACAAGCCTCTTAAGCATAAGTGCTCTTACTGGCTGAGCTAATGAGCCAATTGGTTGGGTGGCGAATTATAGCATTGCTTAAATTTTAGAAAAGGGAGATGTCATATGAAATCGTTGCGGCACGAAATGATTCTTCAGATTCTTAGTAAGGAAAACATAGAGACCCAGGAGGAACTTGCCGAAAGACTGCGTGTCCATGGAATCGAAGCAACACAAGCTACGATTTCCCGGGATATAAAGGAGCTAAGATTACAAAAGACTTTGATGGAAAACGGCAGATATCGATACGCCGCACCAGCAAAAACCTTTGAACCGGATATAGACGATCGGTTGAGAACGATTTTTAAAGAGAGTGTCATAAGTGTTGATTATGCAAAAAACATAGTTGTCATTCGCACTTTGCCGGGTCTTGCTGATGCCGCATGCTCAGCTATTGATGCAATGAGACATGATACGATAGTGGGAACTTTGGCCGGTGATGATACAGCAATGATCGTAGTTCGAGATGACACTGATGCTGTCGAGTTTTCAAGAAAAGTAACAGAACTTATGCGTTGATGACTAATATGTAGGAGGAAACATAATGCTCACTCTTCTCCACATTGAAAATATAGCCGTTGTAGAGCGCGCAGATATAGAACCCGGTTTGGGCTTGAATGTACTTACCGGCGAAACCGGCGCTGGAAAATCGATAATTATTGATGCCATTGGTGCAATTGCAGGTGAGCGCACCAGCAAAGATTTGATACGCACCGGGGAAAAAAGCGCAACTGTAAATGCAATGTTTAGCGGACTTTCCTCGTCTGTGTTGAGCTGGCTGGATGAAAACGGGTATTCACCTGATGAAGAGGGCAATTTACTTATTAGCCGTCAGATATCATCTGAAGGAAGAAGCGTATGCCGAATCAATGGAGTTCCGGTCACTGTATCCCAATTGAAAACACTTGGTAGTCTTCTGATCAACATTCATGGTCAACATGACAATCAAAGCCTCTTGGATGAAAGTACTCATCTTTCATATTTGGATAGCTTTGCTGGTCATTATGAGTTGATTGAAGATTATCGTGCCCGATATGAAGAACTGAGGGAAATAGATAAAGCTATAAAAAGTATTACAATGGATGAGGAAGAAAAATCCCGACGCATCGACCGGCTCAGATACCGGGTTGAAGAGATTGAGGTAGCCGGTTTGCAGGTTGGGGAAGATGAGAAGTTGGAAGCCCGAAGAGCTATTCTTCGCAATTCAGAGCATATGACAGCTGCAATCGAAGAATGTTTCCGCTCCCTCTATGGAGATGAAGATTTAGAAGGCGCATGTGGGCTGCTAAATACTGCTGAACTTTCACTTTCTTCGATATCTTCAATGGATAATCAGCTCGATGTACTGCAGGAGAGACTACGTGAAATCCGATACGTTGCCGAAGATATAGCTTCCGAAATCAGGGATCTCCGTGGTGAATATATCTACTCACCTGAAGAGATGGAGCAGGTAGAGAGCAGACTTGCATTGATACATCAGCTTAAGCGTAAGTATGGTGACTCTATTGAGCAGATACTTGAAACATTCGAAAAGGAGAAAGCCGAACTCGATAGGATTGAGTTTTCGGAAGAAGAGATAAAAAAACTAAAGAGAAAACGCGAAAATGCATATAATGAAACAATCAAGGCGGGAGAAAAGCTTAGTAGGAACCGTGCTGAAAAAGCGGCAGAGCTTTCGGAAAAGATTATGAGCTGCCTGTCAAGATTAGATATGCCCAAGGTCCGGTTTGAAGTAGAGATAGAAAGAAAGGCTACTCCGGAACATGACGGTCTCGACAATGTGAGATTTCTTCTTTCAGCAAATCCCGGGGAAGAGTTGAGGGCTATCTCCAAAATTGCTTCAGGCGGAGAACTATCAAGGATAATGCTTGCAATGAAAAATGTCCTTGTAAAAAATGATGATATAAAGACCCTTATATTTGATGAAGTGGACACAGGTGTAAGCGGGAGGGCTGCACAGAGGGTTGCAGAGATGCTTGCAGAGGTGTCAAGAGAAAAACAGGTCTTGTGTGTAACACATCTGTCCCAGATCGCTGCCATGGCAGACAATCACTTTAAGATAGAAAAAAACGAACATGACGGAAGAGTATATACATCGGTAACACTGCTCGACGAAGGATCTGCGACAAGGGAAATAGCACGGATCATCAGCGGCGCCAGCATCACCGAAGCTACGCTGAAAAGCGCCCATGAAATGATAAAAGACGCAAAAGAATATAAGAAATGAGGATACGGCATGACACTATATGATGAGTTGAAAGCGCGGGGTCTCGTAGCGCAGACTACAAATGAAGAAGAGATAAGTGAGTTGATAAACAATGGAAGGGCAAAGTTCTACATTGGGTTTGATCCAACTGCAGACAGCCTTCATATCGGGCATCTTATGCAGCTTATCGTAATGAGACATCTTCAAAGAGCGGGTAATAAACCAATTGCTCTGCTGGGTGGCGGCACTGCAATGGTTGGAGACCCTACCGGAAAAACCGATATGCGCAAAATGATGACCGCAGAAACCATAAAACACAATGCGGAATGTTTTCGTAAGCAGATGTCAAAAATCGTTGACTTTTCCGAAGGAAATGCGATCATGGTCAACAATGCCGATTGGCTACTAAACTTGAACTACGTAGAGTTTCTCAGAGATGTCGGTGTACACTTTTCTGTTAACCGCATGCTGACTGCAGAATGCTTCAAGTCTCGTCTTGAACGCGGCTTATCCTTCCTTGAGTTCAACTATATGCTAATGCAAAGCTACGACTTCTTTGTTCTCAACGAAAAATATGGTGTAAACCTCCAGTGCGGAGGTGACGACCAATGGTCGAATATACTTGGCGGTATTGACCTGATACGCAGAAAGAAATCGGAAACTGTATATGGAATAACCTTTACACTCCTTTTGACCTCCGACGGAAGAAAGATGGGGAAGACAGAGAAGGGTGCTGTGTGGTTGGATCCTGAAAAGACTTCACCCTACGACTTTTATCAGTATTGGCGAAATATTGACGATGCTGATGTAATCAATTGTCTCAAGCTCGTCACTTTCGTCCCCCTTGCTGAGATAGCAAAGTATGAAAAGCTTGAAGGTGCAGAGCTAAATACTGCAAAAGAGAGACTTGCCTATGAGGTAACAAAACTTGTTCATGGGCAAGAAGAGGCCGATAAGGCCCTTGCTGCAGCGAAAGCTATCTTCTCATCAGGGAGCGCAAATTCTGATATGCCTGAGACAGTATTGTCCCAGGATGATTTCAAAGATGGAGAGATCGTAATCACCGAGTTATTGGCTAAAGCAAAGCTTGTACCATCCAAGGGTGAGGCAAGAAGACTTATTGACCAGGGCGGGATCTCTGTCAATGATGAAAAGGTGAAAACCGTTACTGAAACATTCACAACAGAACAGTTGTCGGGCGAAGGATTGATTATCCGTAAAGGCAAAAAGGTTTACCATCGTGTAAGGTTAGCAGACTAGCGATGTAGGTTGGGAAATAATTATATAGAGCGAATGTATATATACTTTATAAGGTGATTTTAGATCCGTGGACGATCTGGTATTCCAATTGTAAAAATGCAATTGGGAAACTAGAAAGCCCACGGATTTAATCAAATATTTTTCACATAATTTCCTCTGTTTTTCTGAAGAGGAATATGCGTTTGTGTTATATCAGAAATTGTGCATGACTAAATTATTCGATACGAAGTAAGTCTTGCATTCAAGCAGTTAACGCTTATTTGATAAATATTTTTGTTCAAACATATTGACATTGACGTTACGTAAAGGTGTAAACTGTTTTTGACGGTTGAGATAGCACACCGATCTGTTGCTCGTAACAAGGAGAAGGGAGGCGTTCAATGGAATATACAATTACGGATCTTGCAAAATTGGCTGGTATCAGTACGCGTACTCTAAGATTTTACGATGAGATCGGACTGCTCAAGCCAGCCGGTACAAACCATTCAGGGTACAGAGTGTATAAAAGCAGGGAAGTTGACCGGCTTCAACAAATACTGTTCTACAAAGAGCTTGGTGTAAACCTGAATAAAATCAAAGAGATAATAAGTTGTCATACTTTTGATGAACTTGGAGCTCTTAGAGAACATCTTAGAATGTTGAATGAAAAAAGAGACAAGTTGGACAATCTGATCCACAGCGTAAAAAAGACGATTGCATATAAAGAAGGGAGAATCAGTATGACTGATAAAGAAAAGTTTGAATCTTTCAAAAAAGAGATGATCGATGAAAATGAGTCAAAATACGGAAAAGAGATAAGAGAAAGATATGGACAGGAAACGGTAGACAAATCATATGAGAAATTCAAAAATATGTCTGCTGATCAGTATAAGGAGTTTCAAAGGCTTGGCGAGCAGATATATGAAACCCTTGCAGAGGCATATGAGACAGGCGATCCGGCAGGAGAATTAGCACAAAAGGCAGCCGATTTGCACCGTCGCTGGCTTTGCTTTACATGGAACGAATACTCTAAAGAGGCTCATGCAGGATTAGCACAAATGTATGTTGATGATGAGCGTTTCAAAGCTTACTATGACAAAATAAAACCCGGCATAAGTGAGTTCTTGCGTGATGCAATACTCATTTATACCGGTATGAACAAAAACTGAAAATAATTTTCTACAATTTTACCGCTTTTTTATCGTTTATTGAGAAGAGTTAATAGTTTTGTTAACAAGATCACTCATGTTGTATAGACCCGGGTCCTGTTCCACAATAAACTCCGCTGCCTTTACGGCTCCGTTGGCAAAAATAGAACGGGATAGAGCGGTGTGCTTGATTTCTATCAACTCGTCGTTGCCTGCAAACAGGACTTCATGGTCTCCTACAATGGTGCCTCCCCGCAGTGAGTGTATGCCTATTTCATTTACCTCACGCCTTTTACTTGCTGAGTGTCTTCCGTAAGTAAAATCAGCTTGATAGGGGAGCACCTCAGCAATGGCATCAGCCATGGAAGCAGCAGTACCTGATGGGGCATCAAGTTTTTTATTGTGGTGTTTTTCGGTGATCTCTATGTTAAAGTCTGGACCGAGTAACACTGCAGCTTGGCGTGCAAGTTCTGTTATTAGACATATGCCGATCGACATGTTGGATGACCTGAAGATAGGTATCTGCGATGATGCCTGCTCAATCAACTTGATTTGATCATCGGTGTAGCCAGTTGTAGCAAGTACAGCTGGCATTTTTTTATCTTGACAAAATTTAAGTAAATGATCGATAACGGAAGGATTTGAAAAGTCTATCAGTACATCAGCCGGACCGTCATAATCAAAGGGGTTATCATAAACCGGATAGGTGAACAGCTTTTCTTTAGATATATCAATTCCGGCAACAATGGTCATATTATCTGAGCCGGATACCAGCTCCGAAATAACCCTACCCATCCGGCCGTTGCATCCGGAAAGCAAAATCTTTAACATACTTATACATCCTTAACTGTTTTGGTTTGACAGAATACCAGCATCTGTCATAGCTTTTTTCAAACGCATCAAGTTGCTGTCGGAAATTTCAAATAGGGGCATTCGGAGAACTCCGGAATCGAGCCCCATCAGCTTCAATGCCGCTTTTACAGGAATTGGATTGACTTCGCAGAAGAGTGCGTTGATCAGCTCAGTCATTTTGATCTGAAGATCTGAGCTTTCGCGTACTCTTCCTTCAAGGTAAAGTCGGCACATATCGGAAGTCTGTTTTGGTGCGATATTGGCAAGTACTGAGATTACCCCTTTTCCACCAAGAGAGAGGACCGGTACGATAAGATTATCTTCTCCGGACCAGAAATACAGCTCGTCACCGACACGTTGCCTTACAGAAGCTATCACTGCAAGGTTCCCTGAGGCCTCCTTGACACCGTTTATCAAGGGATGCTTTGAAAGCTCACAGTATGTTTCTACAGTAAAGCTCATACCTGTTCTTGAAGGAACATTGTATAGGATGACTGGAAGCTCAGCTCTGTCAGCAATATAGGTCATATGTTTTATGAGACCTGTTTGGGTGGTTTTGTTGTAATAGGGTGTGACAACAAGCAAGCCATCAGCGCCTGCTTCACGGGCCGCTACAGACATTTCAACTGCGTGGAGCGTGTCGTTTGACCCGGTACCCGCAATAACAGGTACTCTTCCGTTTACATATTTTACACATTGGGTGATGGTTTCTATGTGTTCTTCAGTTGGTTGGGTTGAAGCCTCACCTGTGGTTCCGCAAATAATAATGGAATCTGTTCCATTTTCGATTTGAAAATCAATAAGCTTTTTTAGGCGTGGGTAATCAATGGAATAGTCCTCATTGAAGGGGGTCACGATTGCGACACCAGAACCGACAAATAACGGTGTTTTCATAAGAGTATTACCTCACTTATACAAAATTGTGCGACTATAGCTACATCATATCAAAATTTCGCTCTTGTTTAAATACATTAGCAAACAATATTGGTGTGATGTAAGCTTGCACAGCAAGGAGTTTGATCTATTCTATAGAGCAGGTTTAGAGCGGTCAGCGGTTCATTTTGATAATTTTTCTTGTTCAAATTTTCTCAATATATCCTTCTGCACATAGCAGCTCTGCCAGCAAAACTGCACCACCGGCGGCGCCACGCAACGTATTGTGCGAGAGACAGACAAATTTCATATCGTATTGGCTATCGGGGCGCAGTCTGCCGATGGACACGGCCATACCACCCTCAAGGTCGCGGTGAAGAGCGGTTTGAGGATAGTTTTCCTCTTCAAAATAATGCAAAAACTGCTTTGGTGCGGAGGGTAGGGCTAGCTCCTGGGGTCTGCCGCGAAATTCTCTCCATGCGTTCTTTATTTCATCAAATGAAGGCATGTTCTCAAAAGAAGCGAATACAGCCGCAAGGTGTCCGTTGGATACAGGAACACGAATGCACTGAGCCGTTATACTCGGGCTAGATGCATTTACTATTGCACCGTTCTGAATACTTCCCCAAATCTTGAGAGGTTCTATCTCGGATTTCTCTTCTTCGCCACCGATGAACGGTATGACATTGTCAACCATTTCAGGCCATGTATCAAACGTCTTTCCGGCACCTGAAATAGCTTGATATGTACAAGTCAATACACGATCGATGCCGAAACCGATAAGGGGATGAAGGGCCGGCACGTAGCTCTGAAGGGAGCAATTTGATTTAGTAGCAATAAGTCCACGACGCAGTCCAAGACGCTTGCGAAAATGCGGAATTACTTCCAGGTGGTCGTTGTTGATCTCCGGTATGACCATCGGAACATCAGGTGTAAATCTGTGAGCTGAATTATTTGATACTACCGGACACTCATGCTTAGCATATTCCTCTTCAAGAGCCCTTATATCGTCCTTTTTCATATCAACAGCGGAAAAAACAAAATCTACCGAAGAAGCGATCTTTTCCATGTCTGCCGAAGCATCCAAGACTATCTTATTTTTAAGATTCTCAGGAATGGGGGTGGGCATAGCCCAACGGCTTCCTATAGCCTCATTGTATGTCTTCCCGGCAGAACGTGGACTTGCAGCAAGCTCAGTTACCTCAAACCAGGGGTGTTTATCAAGCAAAGAGACAAAGCGTTGCCCAACCATGCCTGTTGCTCCTAGGATTCCTACTTTGTACTTGTTCATAAAAAAACTTCCTTCCGTCACGTTTAAGTTGACCTAGTAAGATGGTCTACTATGGCAAATGAATAAAAGGATAGCGGTGACTAAACCATCGAGCTTGGCGTGCAGTTTCCCATAATATTCTATGCAAGTATATCAACAAATGTTATGGTAAATTGTGCGTCTCTACTGAATATGAAAAAACCGGTTGAAAAACCGGCTGAACTTGTAGTATAATGACGCAAAGTGCGAAATATGTAAACTTTGTCGAACACTACCCGTACAGCATAGCTCTCCACCCAATGGATGACAGTCGAGGGGCTGTTAACCCCATCGCCCAGGATAACGTTTCCCCACAACCCGCTTCCTTCGGCAGTTTTTCCTTTCGCAGCACATCTACGATTTTGGGGATCTCCATACTGTTACTGATAAAAACCGCACCTCTACACCACACGATATTCATTTTTCACGATTCTATCATAGAACATTCTGCTTGTCAATTAGGCTGCTACCGGTTTTCGGAGGATATAAATGAAGAAAATAGCATTGTTTTGTTTGATATTTTTAGCAATAGTTGCTGTTGTACCTAACAGCGGTATGATCACAAATGCTGAAGCCAATACTTCCGCTTTATATGACCCAATCGTTAAGGTTGGTTTGTACTATGGCAACAACGCTCTCCCTTCAGCTAATCTGGCAAACGAAATAGGTTCAGGATATCTGCTTGGCTACTTTGACAGCCAACGTAGTTTTTGTCAGACCGGATGGACATTCGAAGAGAAAATCACTATAAACAAAGACAAAAATATGTATGTGCTAAATGGCAAATACTACGATGCGCTGCCACCTTCGGGTGCACGTACAATTGGCGCTTACCACATTGATTCAGGAACTACATATGCATCGTTCGACGAAGCATTAGCATCCGCTCAAGCACTTTCTGCATCCACCGGTATTGCCGCATTTCCGGCATATGTACAGGGGGCACACAGAGTCAGACTTGGAAGCTATACATCTATTGATAAAGCAAATGAGGCCGCAGCATCAACGGGACTGCAGGGAGCGACCGGAGTTGGCGGTTCAACTACGTGCTACACTGTCACTATCACTTCAACAGGTGAAATAATCTATGAATTTGACGCCGGTAGTGCTGCATTTCTAGCTATACAGCCAACCGGAGCAGAATATACTGAAACCTGGTTTAAGGGCTATAGATATGCCGGATCTTTCGAATACCGCCGAAATAACGGAAACGATATTACTGTCATAAATGTACTGCCACTTTGTGAGTACACAAAAGGTGTGCTTCCATATGAAATGAATGCAAGGTGGCATCAGGAAGCGCTCAAAGCCCAAGCTGTTTGCGCTGCAAGCTATGCTCTGTCCAACCAAAGCAAACACAGATCAACTGGTTTTGATGTTTGTAACACTACCGACTGTCAGGTGTATATGGGCCGAAACGCAGCCAATGAAAATTCAGACGCAGCTGCCGAGGCTGTTAAAGGACTTGTTCTTACCTATGATAACAAGATTTGCTCTACCGTATATCACTCTTCAAACGGTGGTTCGACCGAAAGTGCCAAGAACGTCTGGGTTGCCGACTATCCTTATCTTCAGGCGGTACCGGATAACTTTGAAGACCTCTCTATTGCAAACAACGGAATATGGAGTTTTGAATATACAGGCGATGAAATAACATGGATACTGCAAAACAAGGGTTACAACATAGGGAAAGTAGTCGATGCATACGTTGATGAATACACACCTGCCGGAAATGTTTATAGAGTAGCATTTGTAGATTCACAAGGCAAAAAACTAACCTTTGAGAAAAGTGCTGCCAGAACAATACTGAATAGCAGTACACTAAAGAAGTATACACATAGTCAGAGGTATACGATTTCAGGCGGAATTCGTTTCAACGTCAACGATTCACAAACTGAAGTAATTGCCGCAGACAGATATGCAATCGGAAAGAACAATGCTGTCTCAAGACTTTCAGGAAGAAACGACATATATCTGCTTTCATCCAAAGGTATAAGTGTTCTTAAACGAAACACTAACAGCTTCATAGTATCGGGCAGAGGTTGGGGACACAATGTTGGGATGAGTCAATATGGAGCTAAAGGAATGGCAGAACGAGGATATACCTTTGATCAAATCCTTAGCTACTACTTTACCGGTGCTGTTGTCAAGCCAAATACTCCCTGACTTAAGAGATATAGTAGTATAAGTGGATATTTATGGACTAATATTATAAGTAATGTCTTAATAAGGTATAATATTATTTGATTTAGTGCCTTACAATGGAAGGATGAAGTATTCATATTATGAAAAAAAGTGACTTTTATTACGACTTGCCGTCCGAGCTTATAGCTCAGACCCCTCTGGAGAGGAGGGACACCTCTGAGCTGATGGAGCTTAACAGGCAAACCGGAGAATACTCATTTCTTCACTTTTACGATCTTCCGGGGCTACTTCGTCCCGGAGATTTGCTTGTTATGAACGACTCGAGGGTAATACCTGCACGGCTTATAGGTGAAAAGGTGGGAGGCGGAGCCGTAGAGCTTGTTCTATTGCATGAAACCGGTGACCTCTGGGAGTGCCTTGTAAAGCCGGGCAGGCGGTGCAAGCCAGGTGCAAGGCTGACATTTGG
Source organism: Eubacteriales bacterium (assembly GCA_050950785.1). Taxonomy (GTDB): domain Bacteria; phylum Bacillota; class Clostridia; order Oscillospirales; family JAAYOS01; genus JAAYOS01. The sequence continues at coordinate 54,971 of JBMNIG010000027.1, forward strand.
AGAAGGAATGCTTGAGGCTGTCGTTGAAGATATTACTGAAGGAGGAAATCGCCTTGTTAGATTTAACTATCAGGGGATCTTCCTTGAAGTTCTTGAACGATTAGGACAGATGCCATTACCTCCCTATATAACTGAGAAATTAGACGATCCCGAGCGGTATCAGACGGTCTATTCAAAAACACCCGGTTCAGCAGCCGCTCCAACAGCAGGTTTGCATTTTACTAATGAACTTCTTGAAGAGGTTCAAAGGATGGGTGTAAATATAGCTTTTATTACGCTCCATGTGGGGCTTGGTACATTTAGGCCGGTCAAAGAAGAAAAAGTGGAAGATCATCTAATGCACTCCGAGTATTGCATGATATCAAAAGAGACTGCAGAAGCAGTAAAGTCTGCTAAAAACTCCGGTAATCGCATAATTGCAGTTGGAACCACATCTTGCCGTGCGCTGGAAGCATTTTTTGATGAGGATGCTAATATTTTGAGAAACTCAGGATGGACCGACATCTTCATTTACCCCGGATATCGCTTCAAGATCATCGACGGGCTGATTACGAATTTTCATCTTCCCGAAAGCACATTGATAATGTTGGTTTCAGCATTTGCAGGCAGGGAAAACATATTAAGAGCATACAATGCTGCTATAGAGAAAAAGATGCGCTTTTTTAGCTTTGGTGATGCTATGCTCATAGTTTGAGGAGGCACTAATGTTTAAGCTGATAAAAACAGAGGGACGCGCAAGGCGAGGTGTTTTTGAAACACCTCACGGAATCGTGCAAACACCTGTATTTATGAATGTAGGCACACAAGCAGCCATAAAGGGCGGCCTAGATGCCTTTGATCTCAAACAGATAGGTTGTCAAGTTGAGCTTTCAAACACATATCATCTGCATCTCCGCCCCGGTGAAGGCATTATTCGCAGGCTTGGTGGTCTTCATAAATTCATGCGTTGGGACGGACCGATTTTGACAGACAGTGGGGGCTTTCAAGTATTTTCCCTTGCAAAGCTGAGAAAAATCAATGAAGAAGGTGTCTCATTCCAATCACATATAGACGGACGCAAAATCTTCATGTCGCCTGAGGACAGTATCAGAATACAGTCCTCATTGGGATCGGATATCGCCATGGCATTTGATGAGTGTGTTGAAAATCCATCGACCCGTGAATATGTAAAGCAGTCTTCAGACAGGACATACCGCTGGCTTGTCCGCTGCAAAGCTGAGATCGCAAGACTCAATTCCCTTTCTGATACGATCAATCGGGGACAGATGTTGTTTGGTATCAACCAGGGAGGGACTTATAAAGACCTTCGTGTTGACCACATGAAGCAGATCAGGGAGTTGGACTTGCCCGGTTATGCCATAGGCGGCCTTGCTGTAGGTGAACCGACAGAGGTAATGTATGAAATCCTTGAAGAGGTCGTTCCATATGCACCTGTCGATAAGCCCAGATACCTTATGGGTGTAGGAACACCTTCAAACATTATAGAAGCTGTCGCAAGGGGAATCGACTTCTTCGACTGTGTGCTTCCGGCAAGAAATGCCAGACATGGGCATCTGTTTACACGAAACGGAGTCATAAACATAAATAACAAAAAGTACGAAGAGGATCAAAACCCCATTGATGAGAGCTGCGGATGCCATACATGCAGGAATTTCTCCCGAGCCTATATCCGCCACCTTCTGAAAGCAGGAGAAGTTCTGGCACTTAGACTTGCAGTATTACACAATCTCTATTTTTACAACAAACTCACTGCAGATATACGATCAGCCCTTGAAGAGGGAAGCTTTGAGACGTTCCGCAGAGAATGGTCCCATAGGCTTTCCACCAGAATATAAAATATACCTTGCAAAATATTGGCTGTTTCTTTATAATTAACAAAGGCTATAAAAGCCAGAGGAGGTGAACAAATGACACTCTTTTTACAGGCTACTGAGGGACAACCCATTGGCAATATAGTATCGTTGATCCTCCCCATTGCCGCAACTGCACTCATATTCTATTTCATGCTTATTCGCCCCGAGCAAAAGCGAAAAAAATCTGTTCAGAAGATGCTCAGCGAGCTTAAGGTTGGCGATGAGGTTACAACTAGAGGCGGTATTGTCGGGAAAATCGTTAAAATTAAAGACGATAAGTTGACCATCGAAACCGGAGCTGACCGTGCAAAGGTTCAGATCATGCGCTGGGCTGTTATGAGCACTGGTTCTGATTCCGGAGCACCACAAGTCTAGTAACTACTAACACCAATCTTTACTTTTAGCTCCAATTTGTACTTTTCTATACTGCAACCGAATATCCTTTAGAAGAAAGCAAAAAAGGGGTGGTTGCAGTGCGCAGAGCGGATGCTTCTGGTTCCGGTTTTAAAGGATATATCATATCAGTCCTGATCGGAAGCCTTATGGCATTGTTGATTTGTCTTTTACTTTTACTTCCGGTCTCTGCGTTGATTCTGGCCGGAGCACTTGACGAGGGACTGTCCGGGATCGTTCTAATCGTCGTTGTCGTAGTAAGTTCCTTGATTGGTGGTATCATTTCTGCCAGAAGAGCCGGAGGACGTTCATTGCTGGTGGGACTTGCCGAAGGGGTATTGCTCATTATCTGGTTTGGAGTGATAGGTCTTTTGTTCTTCGACCGTTTCATTCCCAAGGAAAATGGTCTTGGCCTATTGTTGGCATCAGTTGCCGGCGGAGTTATAGGAGGTAGGATTTCTACACCGAAGGGTAGGGCAAGGGCCAGAAAAAGCAGGAAGTAGTAAAAAGACAGGAAATGGCTTATAATAAAAAAGCATGATTTGCATAGAAGTATAACGGTGGTGTGTTTTCAACAAAGTAGTTGAAAATGCCCACCGTTAGTATCTTTGCGCTTTGATTTGTACAGAATACTAATACAAACACATCAAAATGGTTATTTTAGAATTATTTTCTGGTAACGAGTTCAATTTAATGAAATTCAAGTATGTAGTTATGCAGTGATAATGTAACACTATATATTGTGAAATATCCATATCAAAATGGAGAGGAATGTTGCGGAAAATACAAGGTTTACATAATACAGTAAACATAATATTTGGGTAAATTCTACAAAGTTCTCTGAAGCCTTTGATAGCGCTTGCTATTTAGAGGGATTTGGGTTATATTTATACTTATCAGAATTATGTTAAGTGGAGAACAAATGAAACTTGGTGTAATTGGTGTTGGGAATATGGCAAGCGCCATCCTTGAAAGTGTGTTTGAAAACGATGTGTTTTCGCCATCTGACATAGCTCTATTTGATCCATATTCCAAAATGGTTGAGATATTCAAGAACAGGGGCTGTTTAGTTGTTGCTTCAGTTGATGAGCTGCTAAATTGCTCCAATATGATATTGTTAGCTATAAAGCCAAACAATATTGAAGACGCACTTAGCAACTTGTCTGTTGATACATGCGGGAAATGCTTTATTTCAATTGCTGCCGGTATTTCATCCGACTATTTAAAAAAGTTCTTAAGCAAAGGTACATACGTTATTCGTGTAATGCCCAATACTCCAATAATGGTCAATTGTGGGGCATCCGCTATAGCTATGAGTGAAGATGTACCAGTTGAATATTACAACAGAGCGGTGTCGATCTTTTCAAGTGCTGGATCTGTTTCTTTTGTTAAGGAGTCACTAATAAATGCTGTGACTGCGGTAAATGGTTCGGGACCTGCATACTTTTTTACAATGGCGGATGAGATGGTCAAAACTGCAGAAGAACAGGGTATCGACCGTGAAACAGCATTGTTTCTCACTGCGAAGACCATGGAGGGAGCAGCAAGAATGTTGCTTGAGAGTGGAAGGTCACCATCTGAACTTGCGGATGCAGTTTCTTCTCCAGGCGGTACGACCCTTGCAGCATTGAATGAGATGAAAAATTCTGGATTTTACAATGCATTAAAAAAAGGAATGCTTGCATGCATAGAGCGTGCAAATGAAATAGGTAAGTAACCAATATTCATATTTATATGAGTTTCTGATATAAAGTATCTTCATAACGGCCGGACATCCCTCATATTATTGTGTGAGGGAGGGAACGCCATGAAGCGAATCCTTATGAAGGTTTGGGACGTGCCGGGAAATGCGGCGGTACTTCCTGCCCTGATATTCTTATGCATATGTTTTATTATCGGAGCAATTACCGGTAGTGTAGTAGCCGCAAACGGAGGTGACAGTGCTCAACTTGCCTCCATGATAGCCGATTTCACTGTGTTATCAGACGTAAACTTCTGGAATGTTTTACTTAATATTTTACGTTTTCCAGTAATAGTGATACTCTGTGGACTTTGTGTTTTTGGCACTGTAATGATTCCAATCGTAGTTGCTGTAAGAGGTTTTCTGTTACTGTTTACTATAACAACTTTTGTTAGACTGTTTGGCGGTTCCGGTTTGCTTTACTCCATGTCTCTGTTTGGTATACAGTGTCTGTTTGTATTACCTTGTATTCTATTACTTGCTGCGCAAGGACTTGTTTCTGCAAGTCTTTTGTTCTCTCTTGCTTCATCGAGGGGAAAGAAAATATCGGGATCCGTTTTTTCGGGTGCTTATTTTATTCGAATACTTATTTGCTTTGGTGTGTTGTTGTTCTGCGCTTTAGTAGAAACACTTATTACACCCTATCTTGTGTCCTTAACAATAAATAAAGTTTTGCCATAGAGCTAATAAAAGTAGGGAAGTTGAATAATTATGAATGTTTTACAACAGCAAATAAGAATGTTTGAACACTTCTTGGAATTTGAAAAGCGTTCCTCTGCAAACACTGTGTCATCCTATGTACGGGATGTCAGACAATTTGCCGAGTATTTTACTCAGCGCAAGATTCGGTCCTTTGCTGAGGTATCTCCCATTATCGCTTCGGAGTATGTTAAATTTCTTCAGGAATCCGGAAAATCGGTTTCAACCGTGATCCGTGCAATAGCATCTCTGAAGTGCTTTTATAATTTGCTCTTGCAAAGGAACGAAGTTGTTTCAAATCCGATAAAATCAATTGTACCTCCGAAGGTAAAGCGAAAGCTCCCTGACATTTTAACCAACAAGGAAGTCGACTTACTTTTATCACAACCTAAAAGTGTTGACTCAAAGGGATACCGCGATCGAGCTATGCTCGAAGTGCTATATGCAACAGGCATAAGAGTATCAGAATTGGTTGCCCTTAATGTCACCGATGTAAACCTTAGCAGCAGTTTTCTAAAATGTACCGGATCAACAAGGGAGCGCATAATACCATTGTATCCTGCAGCTGTACGAGCTGTATCTGACTATATAAACTATGCCCGTTCGCAATTGATACTTAACCCCAATGAGGTCGCATTGTTTGTCAATGTAAACGGCAAACGTATGACAAGGCAGGGTTTTTGGAAAATTGTTAAACACTATCAAGAAATGGCTAATATAGACAAGGATATAACGCCGCACACATTAAGACATTCATTTGCTATACACTTGCTGGAAAATGGTGCTGATCTCCGCTCAATCCAAGAAATGCTTGGTCATGTAGATATATCATCGACACAATTTTATTCAAATCTTGTTAAGCAGCGGTTACGTGAGGTTTATAATAAATACCATCCTCGTGCAAACTGATAATGTTGATATTTTGATTGGACTGCGGATTTCATAAAGTATAAATTGAGACTAAGAAGCTGAAAGTTAACGGAGGATTATCCAAATGCCACTGTTAGGATATAATTTTAATAAACCTGGAAAAGGTGTTGATCCCAACGCTCCCAAAAAACATCCATTTCTGCTGTTCTGGGAACTCCTCGGAAGGAAGTTTTTCAAATATGTAACACTTAACATGATGTACTTTATTGTACTTCTACCGATAATTATTTATGGATACGCTATGTTTTACGGCTGGCTTGCCAAAATCATGCCAGTTGATGACGGAACGGTAGTCTCATTTCTATTGGATATTTTTGCATCAATCTACAATATCGTACCGGCTGTTCTTCATCTGCCACTTTTGATTTTATCTATTTTGCTGTATGGCCCTTTCACCTGCGGATTGACATACATTCTGCGAAACTATGCTAGAGAAGAGCATGCTTTTATATCTGATTTCTTTGCAAAGGCCAAGGCAAACTTTAAACAGGGCCTCGTATTCGGACTTCTTGACATACTGGCCGTTGTAGTTTTATGGGTCAACTTCAACTATTCAAAACTAATTGGAGCAGACTCCATGGGCATGACCCTATTCGGTATCTTTGTAAAGTACTTTACAATCGTGCTCTTCATCTTCTATATGTTTATGAGAAATTACATCTACCAAATGATCGTAACTATAGAATTGAGTGTACGGGCAATTATAAAAAATGCGTGGCTTTTTGCTATTTTGGGATTAGGCAGAAATATATTGGTTTTGATCGGAACTGCCATTACATTAGTGGTTGTGTTATTTATTCACCCAATAATCGAGATATTTGCCGTACCACTAATAGCTCTTAGCTTTATTAGTTTCTTATCGATATTTACGACCTATCCCGTTATTGAAAAGTACATTATCAAACCTGCGATGGAGGCCGAGAACGCAAAGCGACTTGAAGAAGAGAAAGCTATTATGGAAAAGCTAGGCAACAGGGGAGGGGAACTTCCGCCCGAACTAGGGGGTCCTGGTGCCGGAAATACCGAATTACTTGATTTAGAAGATAACTCAGAAGGGGAGTCGGCAGGGGAGCCAACAAAAGATCCAGCAGGGGACTCCGCAGATGATCTATCCTAATATAGAACGTTAATATAGCAATTGAGTCGATCAGGGTATATGAGCGGACAAAATAATCAATAGCTGATTTTGCCGCTTACCCAAATTATTTGAACCGCATTCATAACTGAGTATTCAAAAACAACCTTTGACTAACTTCCAAATAAGAAGTGTCTAAAGGTTGTTAATTATTTCACAATTATTTTGTTGTGTACTATATGGGCCAAGTCTAACGAGTTACTTTCTCACACACAAGTCCTAAATTGTGTGTAATTTCCTCGGTTATCAAAACCCCTTGGTTTGGTTTGGTAGATTAGAAAGCCATATGTAAGCGTTTATGCCGCGAAAGGTTGTTTACAGTGAGTGGCCGGCATGGTAGTCTAATTAGCCTGGCATCCATGAAGGTGTGCCTCGATGCCATACTGACCTTTGCCAGCAGAGGCTCGCTGTCAACAATACCGTGGAATAAATGCGATGGTTGCTTCAAAAAGCCTGTTTAAGCCGCAGTAGTATCCTCTTTTAGCTCTTTTTTAACAGTTTGATAATATAGGTCCATATCAAAGTATTTGCGGCCTGCTTGCCATTTTTCATCCTGCTCCATGAGTAGGGCACCCATTAGGCGGATTACCGATTCTTCATTGGGAAATATGCGGATCACTCGCTCCCGGCGCCTAATTTCCTGATTTAGCCGCTCAACGCCATTGGTAGTGCGTAGCCGTTTCCGGTATTTTAGGGGAACCGTCAAAACTGCTGTGATATCGTCGAAGGCTTCGTCTAATAATTCGACGGCTTTTGGAGCTTTTGTTTCGTATTTATCGATGATCTGGTCCCTCACCTTACGAGCGCTGTCTAGGTTAACGGCTTCATATAGCTGACGAAGGTCTTCTTTGATTTCGGGCTGTAATGCCTTGGGGGTATGATCTAACATGTTTCTTGAAAAATGTGTTTGACACCGCTGCCAGCTAGCCCCTTGAAAATGTCTTCTGGCCGCTATGACAAGACCCTTATGGTCATCGGATGTAATCAGGTGAACATCTTCTAATCCCCTTTCCTTTAGGGAGGAAAAGAGTTCTCCCCAACTGAATTTGGATTCTGTATTAGCTACTTGAAATCCGATGATTTCACGGTAACCATCTTCATTGACCCCAATAGCTATGAGCAGGCCCTTTGACTGGACTTTGTGATTCTCTCGGACCTTAAGATAAAGGGCATCCACAATTAAAAAAGGATAATGGCTTTTAAGCGGTCTAGTCCTAAAGGCATGGACTATGGGGTCTAGTTTCTTGCATAGGGCCGAGACGGTGGATTTGGAAAACTTCTTGCCGCAGAGTTCTTCGGTGATCTTTTCGACTTTCCGAGTGGAGACACCATTTACAACCATTTCCATCATGGCAAGCAGCAATGCTTGTTCACTGCGCTGGTAGCGCTCGAAAAGTTCGGTGCTAAATTCGCCGTTTCGGTGGCGGGGGATGCTTAAATTCAGAGTTCCTACTCGGGTGGTGAGATCTCGGTCGTAGTAGCCATTGCGGTATGCCTTTCGCTTATCTGTTCTCTCGTAAGGTTTGGCACCTAGCTGCTCGGTAGATTGACATCTTAGAACTTCGTTAAAGATTTTTTCTAATAACTTTGCTACGGCTTTATCTCGACTGTTGCTTAAAAAAAGTCCGTGCAATTCTTCCTCGGTTAGGGTAATATTAAACTGAGCCATGGATTCTTCCTCCTCGGTTTGATATTTGGTCACACTTATATTATACACCGAGGGGAATGAGTTTGTGGCTCATTGCCTTTTTACACAATTATACGGATTTGATTGTAAGCACCCTCCAGTATTGAGCTACTTCATATTTACTATATGAAATATCTACTATAAGAAATGTTATTTACCTAACTGTTTATATCTATGGACTAATCAAGTTATCTAATATACAAATCAACTAATGTACTAATCTTCAGGTTTTATTTTTGAAAGTGGATTTAGAGCCGTTGCAGCTCGGATATCCTTACTATCCACATGAGTATATATTTGTGTTGTGTTAAGATGATCATGTCCTAAGACTTCCTGAAGAGTTCGTACATCAACACCGCTTTTTCTCATAAGCGTGGCTGCAGTATGTCTTAGTTTATGAGATGAATATCTACTGGGATCCAGACCTGCCTGAAGCAGAGCTTTTTTGACAAGAAGATGTACCGCGCTTTTAGAAATTCTTGTGTTCTGTCTTGTGACGAACAGAGCCTTTTTAGCGTCTCCGCTAAGACCCGTCATATTGCTGCGGACCTCAAGCCAGCGGTCGATAGCCTCACGACATGCATCGTTTAGATAAAGTATACGAACCTTACCACCTTTACCAAATTCAACTCTTAGAGAATCTTCTCGAATATCATTTACATTTAAACTTATAAGCTCTGAAATCCGTAGCCCACAATTTAAGAATAATGTGATTATGCAGTAATCACGATCTTTATTTTTTCCTTCAACGGCCTTTAGCAATTCAATGCTTTCATTTTCTGAAAGGTATCGGGGCAAGTTTTTTTTGAGCTTCGGAGTGTCAAGATTCAAAACCGGGTTTGTATCGAGTAAACCGGCTTTCAGAGTCAGGTATTTGTAAAATGATTTGATCGTAGCGACTTTACGTGCACGGGACGCAGCACTTAATCCAATCCCAGACTCTGATGAATTGTAGCGAATCTCACGTTCACGACTTAAGTAACTTAGAAAGTCATACACATCTGTCAGAGATATAGACTTCACAAAGTCAAGATCGATATCTCTAATTGAGATTTCATTAAACGGAATTTCATCCGAAACGAGGTTTCGCTTAAGCTTCATAAACCTGAAAAATGTACGCAGATCCAAATAGTATTCGTCTACTGTTTTTTTTGAATGACCTTTGATGGTTTCGTGGTATGTAAGAAAGTTCCTTATAATATCCGGTATATCTTCATAGTTTTTCATTGATTCGCCTCCCTCGACCTGAACAAAATTTTAATTTTGTTCAGGTGATCCTGTGTTCATTTTAAGATAAATATGGATATCTGTCAATCCCCCCTACCAAAAATCATATTAATTTTTGACCCAAATCTTATTGCAACACTGAATCTATGTCGATATACAAATGGCACTCTTACAGAATAAATACGCCTATGTAAACTTTGTATCCATTTATCAGTCATCACTCATGTAACTAATCTACTGTTTCAATAAGCGGAATTATGGACCCTATATCTAGACAGGCTTCTTTTGTCAATTCTATTAGTTTGACACCATGCTTATCTAGGAACCTTTCTATCGAATATATGTCGGGATGACTTTTCAAAGTACCTGTAAAGCATAATTTGTCGTGACTGATTTTGCCTGAAGCTCCTCCGATAAATCCATATTCAAATCCCGGCAATTCAATATATCCTTGGTGGATCCTCAATACATCAATTCCCTTTTGCTCCATTGCTTCAGCAAGACCTGGATCGGCTGTTATAGCCGCATTTTCTTGTACAATACAAACTGAGCACCTTGCATATCCCTGATTGACATGAACTGTCTCAATGCCATTTTCCTCACAGTACCTCAACAATCGAACATCTGTATGGGTTGTATTGCAAAATAGGAATTGGCCGATTCTAAGTGCATTAAGCGATACATCACCAGGATATTTAGTCCTTAACTTTGATCCGCCCGTAAATATATTCCACATTTGCAAACCAAATTTGTTACATACAATTTTCAAATTATTATAGGTACCGCTATATGTATCTGCGGAAACCATTATATCATTGGCCCGCAGGTGATGTGTTGTAAGATCCGCATGACCGCTAACTCGTGCATCCACTTTATCACATAAAGGAATAGGTACTATTTCTATTCCAAGTCTTTTGAATGGGTCATTAACAATTGGCAGGTATGATTCCCCTATCGCAACTACTCTTACATTACCTTGTGGCAGGTTCGGATTTAGAACAGGACTATAATTTTTCAAGTGAACAACTCCTAATTGACTCGGACAGAGTGTGTATGCAAACTCAGTTCAGGTACGATTACATGTCATACTGATATAGTTACTCGCTGTGAATGGCATCAATCGGGTTGAGAGAGGCCGCCCTTATGGCCGGTGAAACGCCAAATACCAAACCGCAAAAAATCGAAATCCCCTCAGCTATTAGGAGATGGCGAATCTGCAAGTTGAACGCGATATTGGTAATTTTGGAGACTATTGTAATCGGGATCACAGCCAACACTATACCTAAAATACCTCCTATAGCGGACAATACTGCTGATTCAGATAGGAAACTGAGCATAATGTCTTTTCGGGTTGCACCTAGAGTCAAATATATTCCGATTTCACGTTTTCGTTCTATTGCCTGGGACATCATTGTATTCATGATACCAATGCCTGCAACAATAATAGCTATTGCAGCGATTGCACTTATGGCTAGGGCTATCAAATATATTACAGTGTCTATCCTGTCGCGAATGCCATCTATATTTTCATACTTGAAACTGTTTGAATTTCCGTATTTCCTATTCAGATATGATACTGCTCTGACTGCAGCTGTTTCATCATCTGACAATATCACCACTTCATCAACTGTATCTTCATTAGCTAGATCCATTAGAGAAGTATATGGCACGTAGAAAAATTGAGGTAGACTATCTCCTAAAAGCTGCGAAAGCCCATCCTGATGTGATGAAACGATACCGATAACCTCAAACTCCTCAAACCTGGTACCTATATAGAGCTTAAAGTCTTTTCCAACAATATTTTTGCGTTTGTAAACCATCTCAGCGAAATCGGAGCTGAGAACAGCAACTTTTTTTCGGGCATTTACATCCATACGGTTCAATAATCGCCCATAAAGGAGATCCACTTTCAGTACATCCCGCATTGTGCCATCAACACCGTAGACTAGAGCATTTCCCTGCCAGTTTTTCATCCTATACGAACCGTATCTTACCATAATGGGCATTGATTTGTCTATGCCCTGAATATTTGCCGCAAGTTCGTACGCATCTTGACCTTTCAGTGCAATTCCCTGTGATATAGCAGTTTGCTTTGGATATATCATTATACCCTCTAGTCCGATTCTGTCCAACTGTTCAGCAATAGCTGCTCTACTGCCATCCCCCAGTGTCAAAATCATGATCACCGAAGCTACGCCTATGGAAATAGAACATATTGTCAGCAGAGAACGTATGCGCCCTCTTAAAAAATTGCCTAATGATAATCTCAATACATCCGACAATTTCATTGTGCAACCACTACTTTATCACCTTCTGACAGGCTATCGTCGGGAGAAATAATTACTTTGCAGCCTTCTGAAATTCCGCCTTTGATTTCAACCGTATTTGGCATCTCATAACCCGTCTTGATCAATTTTTTCCTCACGATCCCGTTTTCTACTATATATACCACTTCCCTATTTTGTGTATCCTGAGATATAGCTTCATATGGGAGTGTCAAGACGTTATGCTTTTTTTTGGTGTATATAAAAGCCTGTATGCTGCTTCCGGGAAGAAGGTTTTGATCGGCATTGAGTATCTCCACAACAACATCAGCATATCGCTCCCCTTCCCCCTGGATAGTCAATTGCGACTTTATCTGTTTCGAAATTTCAAGAACAACGCCATTATAGATCCCTCTAAAAGCTTCTCCGGTCAAGCTGACAGGCATACCCTTTTTGACTTCGGATATATCTGATTCTGCAACCGCTATTTTTGCTTGCATTCGACTGATATCTGAAACTACAGCACATTTTGAAATCGGAGTTACAGTCTCCATTTCTTCAACACTTAACTCTGTAATAATACCGTCTATCGGACTTATGATCTGAAAACCTTTTGAGTAAGTAGCGTAGCTTGATTCATCATTGACTGTTTGAGCAAACACATCTACAAGAAGTTCTGTCATATTCTGCTTGTCAGGTATGGATATATCTGTTGGTAATAGTGACATTATCACTTGTCCCTTTTTTACAGAGTCTCCTATATTGACATATATTCTGTCTACAGTGGCGTACTCGGAAGAATATAGATTAGCAGCACAGATCTGCTCAATAGTACCTTTTGCGCTTACGTTGAATGTAATATCACTTAACGTGGGTGTAATACAATTCACATATTTGACTCTCTCTCCAGTCGATAACAGCCACATGGTAGTGCATACGGCAAGTGTGATCAAGAAAATAAATATACTACGTTTCATTGCATGCACCTCATGCCTAATATTTTTCATTAAGATTGGTTATTATAAATGTACTAAAGGGCATCGTAATGCCTCAACAACCGAAAAGGGGATGTTTTTTGTGATAGCTTGTTCCGTTAATTGTGTTTATCAAGCAGACGGAGTCTGCATGTTGGATCGTGCTACCTCAATTGGCAAACCTAAACCAAAGGAAGGCTGTATTCATTATGTCCCCAGTTCGGAAATTCCAAACGCACTAATGATGAAAGACGGGGAAAAATAATCTAAAATCATCAAATAAAATCAAAACCAACTGCATGAAAAATTAAGAAGTACAGGTATGACCTGTACTTCTTTTTATAGCAACATGTGATTTTTACTTATTAACTTAATAATCATCCACATCGGATTCATTTTCATTGAGAAGGCTAGTCAATTCAGACATAAATGAGTTGATATCTTTAAACTCCCTATAGACTGAGGCAAAGCGAACATATGCAACTTCGTCCAAGTTCTTAAGTTCGTCCATCACCAGTTGACCAATTTCTGTTGATTTTACCTCCCGCCGCAGTTCATTTTGAAGCTTAAGTTCAATAGAGTTTACCACCTTGGTCAGTTCACTGAGTGAAATTGGTCTTTTTTCAGATGCCCGAAGCAGACCATTCAATATTTTCTGCTTATCAAATGCCTGTCTGGATCCATCCTTCTTGATGACCATTATCGGCAGTATTTCAAGCAGTTCATACGTAGTAAACCTTTTTTGACACGAAAGGCATTCGCGCCGTCTTCTTATTGACTCACCTTCATCAGTAGGTCTAGAGTCGACCACTTTGCTCTCCAAATGAGCGCAATATGGGCATTTCATGGTAAATATACCGTTCCTTTCCCGGTTAACGGATCCTTACAGTGAAAATGTACATAAGTTTACAGTGGAAATGTACATAAGTTTAATATATAATTAGATATACGTAATTTACACATAATAAAAAGTTTACTATTAATATACTTAGTATTACATAAGGAGTAAAAATGCATAAGGTAACTTTATTTTTGTTGCGCGGTTGTTATTTTATAACGGCAGGCTTTCTGCTTTTATCAATATTTCTCCTTGCCTTTATTCAGAGTGACACTCAAAGTTTAGGGCATACACTAATGCTGGTTAGAGAAATGTGTGCTACAGGAGCAGTTATTCTTCTTCTATCAGTCATAGGTTCAGCAGCGCTGCATGCTCGGCTCGGAAACCAGTAATAGCACCTTTATAATCATATGTCATAAACATTGTTATTATAGTATCAATCCCAAATAAAGTCAAATGTTTTCCAAATCTATCTGAACAGCGCAAATTGCAAGTTAAAGTGAAACACTTTTTCTCTGTCAAATGTTATCTAGATATCTTGTAGTTTTCACTTGTTTCTGGCGGTTTGGGTCTGGGCGGAACGGGAAATGCTTTCGCTATGAACACTTTCTTAGTTCTTCTTTAACTACCTCGTTTGCGCATTTACCTTCTAAAACCTTACGTGGGTAATCATTAAGCCATTCTTGGATCTTTAATATTGCTTTTGTACTGTATTTCGCTATCGAACATCCCTTGGGGATAAATCGTCGTATGTGTCCATTTATCTGTTCATTGGTACCTCTTTCCCATGAATGATATGGGTGACAGTAGTAAATTCGGGTGCGTGCTTTACTGCTTATGCAGGACCGTTCTAGCTTGCGCCAATCTAAAAACTCACTTCCATTATCAACTGTTATTGTTTTAAACATCTTTCGAAATCGCTTTGCACCTATCTTTTTCTCTAGTTGGTCAAGTCGTTTTAGCACTTCTTTTTGTGTTTGGCTACGCAACTTAAATATCAGTGTCTTTCTAGATAGCCTCTCTACCAGTACAAGCAAGCATGCCCTGCCTTTTCCTCGACCTGGTTCAACGCAATCCATTTCCCAGTGACCGAGCTCACTGCGGTCATTCGCCTCTTGTGGGCGCTCATCTATGCGCTTGGCGTCTACATCCCGTATTCTGCGGGTTACTCGGGTATACTTGCGTTTTGAACTCTTGCCTTTTCGAGGTAAGTCCTTTTTTGTTACATTGAGTAATAACTCACGGTCTATATAATTATAGAGCGTTCGCTTAGATATGGGTGTTCTTTGATAGTCAGGGTCATCCTTAAGTTTCTCTATGGTCGCATAAGGAGAGAACCTGCCATTTATAATACAGTTCTCAATTTTTTCTGCTAACTCATAGTTCTTACCAATTTTTAGATGAGCCCCTTTTGCACTTGCCTTCTCATCATAGTCCTCTTGGGCTTTTAAGGCTGAATAGCTAACCACTTCACGCCATTGGCAATCCCTTAAGATTACCTTCCCACGCCTCAGCTCCCTGCTTATTGTGGCTGGGCTTACTCCCATTCGTTCTGCTATTTCCCGATGGCTAAGCCTTGATTTCTTAGGCAAGTAATTGTTCTTAGTTACTATCGCTTCTAGCTCTTCACGCTCTTCGAACCTTAGGTGTTTACCTTTTATGCGAGTTCTGATACAATAGACTTGGCTCATGAAGCTTCTCCGTTTCTGTTTGTTGTAGGAACTAACATTATAACAGAGAAGCTCTCGTGGGTCTATTTATTTCTTTATTTGTGTTTCATTTAATTTTACAACTCGCCAATCTATCTGAACAGTTATTCACCTTTAATAGTCGGATCGTAAAGTCTTTATACTTTCAAGGGTTAGCAGCAACGCTAAACCTTTTTTTGTTCTAAGCAATTAGCTCCTTTACAGTAACGGTTATGTAATATTCAACTTGATCCACTGATTAGCCGGTATGAAGCTGAGGAGTAAGTTTAATGTCAAGCTATTCCCTATCCAGCTTAAAGTTCGGATTGGCTGCGATCAGGTCTACCAAATTGCTTGTCAAGCCATTATCCTTTACGTGTGAGCCTGCTTCAATCAATAAATAGAATCGAATACTTTCATGTAGTTCCTGGCGATTTCCTCCAACCTTAACAGCGTCCATTAAAGATGTTCTCGGTCTCGGTTAACATAAAGGGAAGCTCTTTTCGAATATCTTTTTCCACGATTTTCTTGTGCACCGTCAGACCTGATGCAACATTGATCAAAATATTTGCATAAGCGACTAATCGACCGATATATTATCGGTCGATTAGTATTTTATCCCTCAATTAAGAATTTTTCAAGTCGATCAAGTCCAATTTTTATGTTTTCAAGGGATGTAGCATATGACCATCTAACATGATTTGGGGCACCAAACCCTGTACAAGGTACAGTTGCTACAAGTCCTTTATCAAGAAAAAGACTTGAGAAGTCGTCAGCATCTTTGATGACACTTCCATACAATACTTTTCCTACCAGATTTGAAATATCCATCATCAGGTAGAATGCACCATCAGGATATATGTAACCGACCTGTTCTATTTTCCTTAGACGTTCAACAAAATAATCGCGACGTGCCTGGAACTCTTTTCGCATTAGCACAACATTGTCCTGTGGTCCGGCAAGGGCCTCAGTGGCAGCAATTTGAGCGATCGAGTTTGGCGCCGATGATGCATGACTTTGATAATTTCCGATCAGTTTCGAAATATCATCGTTCGCAGCGGTGTATCCAATCCGCCAACCGGTCATTGCATAGGATTTTGAAACACCGTTTACGACTATAGTGTTCTGTTTTACTTCTTCACCAAAGGATGCAAAGCTTCTGAATTTACATCCGTTATAAATCAGCTTGTAATAGATTTCGTCGGAGATTACATAAATGTCGGCTTCCACCACTACCCTGGCAATGGCTTCTAGTTCTTCCTCAGTGTAGACGACACCCGATGGATTTGAAGGACTGTTTAATATTAGAGCTTTGGTTTTTGGCGTAATTGCAGCTTTTAGCATTTCAGCAGTCATTTTCCAAGCTGTGGTTTTGTTTGTGTTCACTATTACAGGTGTTCCACCTGTCATTCTTATCATTTCAAGATAGCTTACCCAATATGGAGCAGGCAAAACTATTTCATCACCGGGATTCGTTATTGCTTTCAAAGCCAGATAGAGGCTTTGCTTTGCCCCATTTGAGACCACAATCTGTGAAGGTGTGTAAACTAAACCACAATCAGCTTTCAGCCTGTCACAGACGGCCTGGCGGAGCGCTTCAATGCCACTTGACGGAGTATAGCGTGTGTAATTATCTTCTATTGCTTTAATACCGGCCTGTTTAATGTTGTCCGGTGTGTTGAAATCGGGCTCCCCTGCTCCAAAGCCAACAACATCGATGCCTTCCGCTTTCATCCTTTTGTACATGGAATCGATAGCTATAGTAGTTGATGCTTTTACCATGGATACAAGTTTTGAAAGTGGTTTTGGCATAATCCGTCTCCCCTAACTGAAAACAAAATGATTGTTCGATGATTTGATTTTGCAGGAATCAATATAAATTCTTGCAATTGTTTTTTATTATAGTTTAGAATGCTAATAAATGCAATAGTAGAAGTTGTAATAATTCGCGTACAATTGTGCTCCACATATGGACATTATGCATGATTGTAACTATAATCATATTGATAACAAACAATTTGATGAAGGTCTATATGAGCAAAAATACGATGAATATCGCAAGATTTCTCGATGATGAAGGCAGGATCAAGCAATACCCTTCAGCAGTGAAGAATAAAAAACTTGTGATCGAGTATCTCTCAGGTAAATTCGAAAAGGATCGGATCTATACCGAGAAAGAAGTGAACGCAATAATAGATCGATGGCACACCTTTGGAGATTACTTCCTTCTCCGGCGTATGCTGATAGAATACGGATTTATGGGAAGAAAACCTAACGGTAGTCAGTACTGGCTTGTTAATAACAAAATCACGGGTTGATTTCATACTAGAAATAAATGTGCTTGACTTGTTACGAAATTGTTATTATAATAAAGTCTGCTGTGGAGAGGTATCGAAGTGGTCATAACGGGGCCGCACTCGAAATCATAATTTTGAGCCCGCGCCAGTCAAAATTTAACATGGAGAAGTAGCGAAGTGGTCGTAACGCGCCGCACTCGAAATGCGGTTGTCCGCAAGGGCACGTGGGTTCGAATCCCACCTTCTCCGCCATTCAGAACGCATAAACCCGCATGAACACTGAGTTTGTGCGGGTTTTTTCATGTCCTTTTCATGGCGGAAAAAGAATCCCCTGCCCGAATTGTTATCAATGTTATCCGAATTGTTATCAAAATCTATCCTTTTTCTTCCATATGCGAAACAGAGATTCTCAAGAATTGTTGTAAAAATGTTATCAAACTGTGCGGACGGCTATAAAAGCCTATGGGAAAAAACAAGGAAAAACGTGTGATTGCAAAGGAGGCAAAGACCATGAACGAAAATAACATCAACTATGACGCGCTCATAAACAAGGGCATCCTCACTTCCAAAAATGAAATCAGCCAGGACAAAATCAACCTCATATCCGGGGCCATGACCGCCCCATTGCTTGAAACCATCTGGACATTCTCCGGCTATGATGCCGGGATTATGGACAGGATTGCGGGCGTCTTTACCCATCTATATAGCGAGGGACGGGAAAGCGAAATGCTGGATATCCTGCGAATTCTATATGGTGTTGCAGGCATGGAATTCCCGGAGGACGTGGATCTGCTGGCAACCCACCCGGAGGCCCGGCGATACTTTCTGTTTTCGTTCCTGTTGGACATGGGCGACTGTATGCAGGACTTCATAGCTGAAGAAGCGAGAATATGAAACAAAATTCAGTAAACGGGGGAAATAAGTCTGCCTACTGCAATATGGCAGGCTTTCATTTTCCCCAATTCTCATCCCACTACTTGCTTGGTAGTGCATGTCCCTATAAAAGCAATCTGTAAAAACGTCCTAAGCAAATATGTCGAAACGGTGAATGCTTTAAAATTGACGCCATATTTAATGCCTGCAAGTAATCGCCCTTACAAACCATGTGGAGTGCGTAATAGGAATGCAAAGGAAAGATACTTAGAAATCCTGAGTTTTCAGCACTTTGCGAGATTTATGACTTTCACAACGGATGGCGATGATTTCAGGAATAAAGTTTTGAGAGATAAAATTGATGTTTCCGTTGTGTTGGACATGGAGTGTGTAGACATGTTTAATGCATGCTTGGATTAGAGTGTTCAGGCATGTCTATTTTACGCAGTGTGAAGCATATTTAGGACTGGGCATTGATGAGAGAATGTCGGTTTTTAGCTGACGTTCTCTTTTAATATAGGATTTAATAAGATTGATGCAAATAAAATTCATATAAGTAATCTAATCATATTAATAATGCTGTTTCGCTTGATACTATGCGGAGTTTTTGATAGCTCCGTATAATGCAAGGTATCTTCAAGGCATAAAGTAATTGATTTCCGATTATCTCAATTTTATGCCGTAAAAGAAAGTAATTTACCCGTTAATATACTTCGATAGTCTTTTCCGCTTCAGGCTTATTTTTATATTCATCAACTAGTTTCCTAATATCATTTAACAAATTACTTTTTAAACTTTTACTTATATTTTCAAGCTCATAAAATGGAAGGCTTGCTATTGCTAGAATATAGCTTGCATCCCATTTGAAATTACGATTAAGAAGGGTCAATTTCTCATTAGTATATTTAACGTTAAAATCGGATAAAAAACTTATGTATCCTAATAATTCATTTATTAATTTTTGGTTAGTTATATCAAATTCATTTAACAGAGAATCAAACTCCTGTTTGGTGGCAGCAGTTTCTAAAACTTTGCTCTTTTCTACAGATGAATAAAACTTAAACGAGTTAAGAATTTTTATTACTTCTTTTTTAATTCTAATATTCTCTTCTTCAGGCAATGGATTATTCAAACCATGTTCAAGGCGGAACAGATTATATAATATGCCTTGAATTGTAACATAATTGGATGTATCCTGCTTTTTTTCAAGGATGTTTATTATTTCATTCAAATTTAGTTTCATTACTATGAAAGAAATAGGTTTACCATCAATGTATTCAGTATGCCATAAATTACTCTCATATTTATTAATATCTATCTTATGTTCGCTAATCGAAAAGTTTGGGGTGTTATGGAAAAAGATTATCTTGATACTCGTTCGCTGGTAAAGCCAACGAGTACTTGGACCTTTAAAGATGTAAATAGTGAGCGAGGTAGTGAGGATTTTATTAATTTAGGATTTGATAAACGTGTCTTTCCAAAGCCAAAGCCAATTGGCACAATCTTACGTTCTCTAAAATTGTCGACTTCTACCAATGACATCATCCTCGACTTCTTCTCCGGCTCCGCTACCACCGCCCATGCTGTTATGAAGCTAAACGCCGAAGACGGCGGCAACCGAAAATTCATTATGGTCCAGATTCCTGAACCATGTGACGAAAATTCCGAAGCCTATAAAGCAGGCTATAAAAACATCTGTGAAATCGGCAAGGAGCGTATCCGCCGGGCAGGCAGAAAGATACTGGAGGAACATCCCGGAGGCGGCAGGCAAACTGGATATCGGCTTTCGCGTCCTGAAGGTGGATTCCAGCAATATGCAGGATGTCTACTACAGGCCGGACGAATACACCCAGGATTTGCTCTCCTCCCTGACAGATAACATCAAGCCCGACCGCACTCCGGAGGACCTGCTCTTCCAGGTTATGCTGGATTTGGGCGTGCTATTGTCCAGCAAAATCGAAGAAATGGTCATCGGCGGCAAAAAAGTGTTTAATGTGGCGGACGGGTACCTGATGGCCTGCTTTGACAATGAAGTTACCGATGAGGTGGTCAGGGA
The DNA here is from genome assembly GCA_050950785.1 of Eubacteriales bacterium. Classification (GTDB taxonomy): domain Bacteria; phylum Bacillota; class Clostridia; order Oscillospirales; family JAAYOS01; genus JAAYOS01. The sequence goes on from JBMNIG010000027.1 coordinate 75,626, forward strand.
GATTGCCAAAAAGCAGCCCTATTACGCCGTTTTCCGTGACAGCGGCATGGCCAGCGACAGCGTCGCCACCAACTTTGAGCAGATTTTTGAAACCTACAGCCCGTCAACTATAAGGAAGGTTCTGTAAAAAGGGGGTGCCACAGTGAAATTCCAGTTTAAGATACAGCAATACCAGACCGATGCCGTCAACAGCGTCGTCAATATCTTTGCAGGGCAGCCCTTTTCAGACCGTGTCAGCTATGTACGCGATTTGGGCATTAACAAAAAAAAGCAGCACGCCCAAATATCCATGTTCAACGAGCCTGAATCTCCGGAAGATGGAGCCGCCATCGGCTTTGAAAACGCCCGGCTTGTTCTGACCCCCGGGCAGCTTCTGCAAAACATCCGCAACATGCAGGCCCGCAACAACATCAAGCAGTCCGAGACTTTGGTCAGCCACCTGGGGGCCTGCAGCCTGGACGTGGAAATGGAAACCGGCACAGGCAAAACCTATGTCTACATAAAGACCATTTTTGAACTGAATAAGCGGTACGGCTGGAGCAAATTTATTGTGGTGGTTCCTTCCATTGCCATCCGTGAAGGGGTATATAAGACTTTTCAAATTACCCAGGATCACTTCATGGAGCATTACGGCAAGAAAGCCCGCTTTTTTGTCTACAACAGCCAAAATTTGACCGAACTTGACAACTTCAGCGCAAGCAGCGGGATAAATGTCATGATTATCAATATCCAGGCCTTTAATACTTCCTTGAAAGAGGATGCCAGGAGCAAGGAAGCCCGCCGCATTTATGAAAAACTGGATGAATTCGGCAGCCGCAGGCCTATTGACGTTATAAAGGCCAACCGCCCCATCCTCATTCTGGATGAGCCACAGAAAATGGGCGGAGACAAGACCCAGAAAGCACTGGCTAATTTTAATCCCCTGTTCTGCCTGAACTACTCGGCCACGCATGTTCAGCACCATAATCTCGTCTATGTCCTGGATGCGGTGGATGCTTACAATAAACGACTCGTAAAGAAAATCGAGGTCAAAGGATTTGAAGTCAAGAATCTCAGAGGGACCGACAGGTATTTGTTCCTGGAAAATATCATCATCTCGCCCAAAAAGCCGCCCATGGCCAAGATTGAACTGGAAATCAAATACCAGAAATCTATCAACCGCGAGACACGCATTCTCGGCGTGGGCGACGACCTTTATGTTGAATCCAACGAAATGGAACAATATAAGGGATACCATATCAGCGATATTGACCCCATCCGCGGTACAGTAACCTTTACCAATGGTGTGGTATTGTCTCGGGGAGAAGTTATCGGTGATGTTTCAGAAAAGGACCTGCGCCGGATCCAAATCCGGGAGACCATTATTTCGCATTTTGAAAAGGAAAAACACCTGTTTAAACTGGGCATCAAGACTCTTTCCCTCTTCTTTATCGACGAGGTGGCCAAGTACCGTAAGTATAACGAGGCTGGGGAAGAAGTCAACTCCGAATACGGAGAAATGTTCGAGCAGGAGTATATCAGCGTGCTGAACGATTACATCACTCTTGAAGACACGCCTTACGTCCGTTACCTGAAAAGCATTGATCCCGCCAAAACCCACGCGGGCTATTTCAGCATTGACAAGCACGGCCGCAAGGTGGACAGTCCTACCAAACGGGGAAGTGATGAAAGCGACGACATTTCCGCCTATGACCTGATTCTTAAAGATAAAGAACGCCTTTTGAGCTTTGAGGAACCGGTGCGCTTTATCTTTTCCCACTCGGCCCTGCGGGAAGGCTGGGACAACCCCAATGTTTTTCAGATCTGCACATTGAAGCACGGCGGCGCAAGCCCCACACAGAAACGCCAGGAAGTGGGCCGCGGCCTGCGCCTGTGTGTAAACCAAAGAGGAGAACGGATGGACGTGGAAAAGTGCGCCGATTCCGTCCACTCCATCAACGTGTTGACGGTTATCGCCAGCGAAGGCTATAAAAATTTTGTCGCCGATTTGCAGACCGGCATCAAAGAGGCCTTGTATGAACGGCCCACAAAAGCAACGGTGGAATATTTTACAGGCAAGACCGTTATGGTCGGAGAGAAAACGCATGTGCTTAATATGCAAGAGGCCAGGGACATCTACCGCTATCTCATTAAGAACGATTATATTGATAACAACGACGGCATTACAGAAAGCTACCGGACAGACCTGGAAAACAACTGTTTGGCTCCGCTGCCTGAATCCCTCGCGCCCTTTGGCGAGGGTGTGCATGCGTTGATCCAGAGTGTGTTTGATGAAAGCGTCTTAAGCAGGATGATAGAAAACGGCAATAAGACCAAAATTCCGGAAAACGCCCTCAACGAGAATTTCTATAAAAAGGAATTTCAAACCCTCTGGAATTATATTAACCGTCAGTACGCCTACACAGTCGAGTTTGACAGCCGGGAACTGATCGAAAAAGCCATTAAACATATCAATGAAAACATGTACGTTTCCCAGCTTCAATACACGGTTACCGTCGGCAGGCAGGCAGACGAGCTGGACGGGAACGCCATTGCCCTCGGAAACAGCTTTGTCCGGGAAAATGCCAGGACGGAAACCCTGAAGCACGCTGCAACAAGCCAGATAAAATATGACTTGATAGGTAAAATTGCTGAAGGCACCACCCTCACCCGCCGTACGGTCGCGGCAATACTGGCAGGCCTTGAAAAGCCGGTATTTGCCTGCTTTAAGCAGAATCCTGAAGAGTTCATTGCCAAAGCAATACGCTTAATAAAAGAACAAAAAGCCACCATGATTGTAGAGCATATTTCTTATGACCAGATTGAAAAGCAGTATGACAGCAGCATTTTCACCGCTGAAAAAGGAACGGGCGATTTTGCAAAAGCATTCCGGGCAAAGAAAAACATCCAGGATTATGTATTTACAGACGGAACCGCTGAAAAGAGCGTCGAACGCCGCTTTGCGGAAGATATGGACAAAGCCGATGAAGTCTGTGTCTATGCCAAGCTGCCGAAAGGCTTTGCCATTCCAACTCCAGTTGGGAACTACTCGCCGGACTGGGCGATTGCCTTTTATGAAGGTACGGTAAAACACATTTACTTCATAGCTGAGACCAAAGGGACAATGGAAAGCCTGAACCTGCGTCCTATCGAGCAGGCCAAAATAAAATGCGCCAGGAAACTTTTCAATCAGCTGTCCACAAGCAAGGTCAAGTATCATGATGTAGACAGTTATCAGAGCCTGCTAAATATTATGGGAAAATTATAAGGACAATATGTTCATTATTTCATTATGCAGTGGTAAAAAAAGGGATTTTAGTGCTTTTAACAAAATATTAATATATGAAATGTATACAAAAATGGGCCGAACGAGATATTTATGTCGGTAAAGTTGATGAGAAAGACTATTTATATAAGTGGTATGACAAGCACTAAAGGTGAAGCTGAAATAGAAAATAACTAAACAAATATGACGGTATTATTGTGATGTTGTTGTAAATAACAATTAAATTATCCGTGATAAGGACAAACCTGTCTAAAGACAGGGACACAAAGCCATAGGGTCTAAGGTGCTATTAAGCACTATAATAGCCTGGCTGCCGCATATTATATTACGTGCAAAACCTGCCCTTTCTTAAGGAGCAGGTTTTTTTGTGAGCAGTAAAGGAATTTAATTGAGCATTTTGCATAATGAACACATCCAGAATTCTCAAGGGTTTATTTTAGGATAAAAAAGGACTTCACCCCAACATTGGAGAAAAATTCAAGTGACTAAACAAGAATTTCCCAAAGGAGTGAAGTCACTTTGTATATTCTCCAACAAACCCTATTTTCCTTCGAAGAATTGATGGAACTTGAATTAAAAGAACGATTGCATCTATTTTTTTCAAACTTATCCCTGGAACCATATACTGTCAAACTAAGAAGTCGATTACCCCAAGGAGCTAAAGGTTTTAGAAGAGATGCCATCTTGAGGGCATTGCTGGCAGCTCCCCTTGTTGGTATTAGCACATTTACCGGCTTGGTAGACCGTTTGAAATCTGATATACGGTTTCGTTATCAATGCGGATTTGGCGTAGGCAGTGTACCTTCCATAGCCACATTCAGCCGGGTATTTCAGAAGATAACAACCTTAAATTTGGCAGAAGAACTTTTCCTGGCCTTGGTGAAAGAGTGCCGCGAAAAAGGCGTTATCAGCGGCGAAGTGATTGCTATAGATAGTACGGCTATTAACGCTTACGAACAAAAACAAGCACGCCATAAAAGCAAGAATACAGGCAATGGCGATTGGGGAGCTAAAAAAGACTCCTTTGGCAATACCGTAACCTGGTTTGGCTACAAACTTCATCTGGCTGTGGATACCGAAAGCGAATTGCCTATAGCATTTGAAGTTACTCCTGCTAATGTGAATGATGGTGATCTTGGCCCGGTATTAATAGAAAAAGTTAGTTCATCTGTTCCTGAGAATGAAAAACCCAAGTTTTATGTTATGGACGCAGGCTATGACCAACTAAAGAACTATGAAGCAGCTCACAAAAATTCAGCCCAGGCCATTATTCCCTTAAACCTTCGTAACGAGAAAGAACCCCCTGCTGGAATGACATCCAATGGCACTCCGGTTTGCTCCATGGGTTATGAGATGGTCTACTGGGGAGCAGATAAGAACATTTTAAAATTTCGTTGCCCCCACATTCTCGGCAAGGTAGACTGTCCATTTGGTTCTGCCTGGTGTTCCGCTTCAAATTACGGGCTGGTCAAAAAAGTCAATATTAAAGAAGATCTGCGTCGTTACTCCAGTCCTCATCGAAACACCAGAAAATGGGAAGAGTTGTATGACCAGAGAACAGCCGTCGAGAGAGTAAATTCAAGACTAAAAGTTCATCTTACAGCCAATCGGTTGCATGTTTGGGGAATCAAAAAAGTTAAAACTCATCTGTTGCTAAACATGATTGTTTTATTGGTCGGCGCTTTGGCTTGTAAGCAATCACTACAAAAAGCAGCATAAGGTCTCTTGCTTTTAAGCACTATCGTATTTTTTAGGCAACGCTAAAAATTCTGCCCTTGTCTTCTTTTTTAGTAATTAAGCTGTCAAAAGTGTGGTTTTTTTAAAATTTACCAATTGGATGCTTTGAGTAATCTGTTGATCTTTCAAAAAAACTTATTTTGCAAAATGCTCAATTACTAATTTGAGATCATAAGGTATATATTTCGACAAAATATCACTGTCATATTGATGATGCCGTTATCAAGATTTTTGGCTGAGTTGATTGACCTGGATGCGGATACAAAAGAAAAAATTCATAAATGCTTTCAAAGTATGGGTATTAAAAATTTTTTTCTGCATCTTGAATCGGTGGACTTATCCCCTGAGACTTACGAGAAGCTGAAAAGTATAAAGTTCATAATTGAAACAGTTGATGAAAAAGGGGGGCGGGCAT
>JBMNIG010000028.1:0-113910 GCA_050950785.1 Eubacteriales bacterium
TCGAGATCGGAGCGATCTTTCTTATACACACAGTATTGCATTTGGACGAGAAGTACAGTTTTTATTCAAAGGGCGCGGTCAATGTCGTAGTCCTTATTTTGAACTTCGTGTTTTCACAGTGGATAGTGTTTCGCAACAAGTCGGGTAAACAGGAAAATGTATAAATGCGAATTAGAGGATAAGCAAACCCGTCCGAAGAGCGATCGGACGGGTAAACTATTGATCGTACAGGCTTGATAAATGCTATTTTATTAAACTGTAGCGCGTACCTTCTTTAGTTTTGCAAAGCGTGGCAGACCCTGTTCCTTTTCAAGCTTGGTTTCACCTTGAATGAGGGGAAGTGCATATTCAATGAAGGGAAGGAGTATGCCGTTTCCTTCTTCGTTGATCCACTCGCGTGGCACCTTCTTCTCAACGTTTGCCACCTCGGTCAGACCGATAAGCTTGGGCTCACACTTGTAGGGATCCTGGGATACACGCTCAAATGCTACCATCTTATCGGTGACGCCTGCTATGGCCTGTTCAACGGCAACTTTGCCTGCCATAAAGGATTCTTCGATATCTGTTTCGGAAGCTGCGTGAGCTGCACAACGCTTGCAGCAATGAGAACTCGATTCCGCGGACTTTGGCTCCGGTCTTTTCTTTTACGAAAGCTGCCAGTGTCGCTGCAAGGCCGCCCAATTGGGCATGTCCGAATGAGTCTTTTGACTGGGCTATGTTGGAACCGTATTCCGATATAAATTTACCGTCTTTATCCTGAATTCCTTCGGAGACAGCCACAATGCATTTTCCGTTCTTGTTGTAGACATCGGTCACATCTTTGAGGAATTTATCCATATCGAACGGAAGCTCTGGCAGATAGATGAGGTCGGGACCAGCACCCATGTGTGTGGCGAGGGCAGATGCGGCACAGAGCCAACCTGCGTGACGGCCCATTATCTCAAGGATGGTGATTTGTCCGGTATCGTATACGCGGGCGTCGTGGAAGACTTCCATGCAAGATGTGGCAATATACTTTGCAGCGCTTCCGTATCCGGGGCAGTGGTCGGTGCCGAAGAGATCGTTGTCGATGGTCTTGGGAATACCCATGATGCGGCACTCATAACCAACCTTCATCATATATTTGGAGATCTTGTTGCAGGTGTCCATTGAGTCGTTTCCGCCGTTGTAGAAAAAGTAGCGTACATCGTACTTTTTGAAGATCTCAAGAATGCGCTTATAGTCGGTGTCGTCCTCGTCGGGATCGGCCAGTTTTATAACGGCATGAGCCCAATGCTGAGGAGGGGGTGTATTTCATCCGCTCCAGCTCAACGGGATCCTCTTTTGACATATCATAAAGTACATCGTCGAGTACACCCTTGATGCCGTGTGCGGCGCCCAATACACGGGTTATAACTCCGGAATCCAAAGCTGTGCGGATCGCTCCGTAAGCACTGGCATTGATGACGGTAGTAGGTCCGCCAGACTGGCCTATGATGCATGCTCCTCTGAGTTCGCTCATTTTTTTAACCTCCAAAGAGTTTTGTATATTTATGAATTTTTTAGTGAGTTGGGATGGAATCCAACATCTCTGTGTACAGCCCACTAAAATTCACAGTTTAAAATGACCGTACAGGGATAGTATACCACGTTTTTATTTTGTTGGCAATTTATACAATACTAAATTTGAAGAAAAAGCAGGGGGCCGTTGAGGAAAATTGCACAAAACATGTCTACTCAATATTCCGGTATTTCAAATTTTGTGACGAGTATATACGATTGAGTATAAAAATGCTATAATAATGATAATCAAATGTGCACCTGTAGGTGTTGGCGATTCAGCTATAAGACATATACCAGCTGGCACGTAATATCCACCATTAGCTTTGGCTATCCAATAACTATAACTGTCTTAGGTGATTGCGAAACTCAAAAGATATCGGGGTCAGGATATAGCTTATGAACCCAAAATCGCTTCTTTCAGAAATCAAGGAATGGAAAGGCAGTAATTCATCCGGCACCAACGCAAAAAGCGTATAGCAAGTAAAGGGTATCTAGCGACACCCTGAAGATGTTAAGATAACTACGCTATCAACTGCTTTAAGCTCCTAATGTATTTATGCTGGTGGATCTTGTCAGCAAGTACAACGGTAAGAAGTTGAGTAATTCCAGACAAAAGCAGATCCGCATGAAGAGTTTTTTCGTTCTGAGTGCGTCTGCCGGCCAGGCAGTAGCTATCCTTAAAATGATTGATAGTCTTTTCGACTGAGGTCCTGTGCTTGTAGGTGTTGTCCCACTCTTCAGTTCCACGAACCGTGCCCGGATAGGCTCGAAGATTCTTTTCAGGGTATATGTAGACCATCCGTCCGCTGAGAGAGTCGGTGCATGGGTTTTCACACTGGCAAACCCGATGATACTTGCCATTATCAGCTTTTATCCATCGTATCATGGGACATACAAACTTGAAACGTTTAAGACCATTTTTCCGTTTCGAAGAACCTTCGTGTTTCATGGGGAGGGAGGGGTTGCGGGGACAACAAGGGATGCCGTCTTCATTGATAGTACAATCTGCATTTTCAAGCTTTGAGCGATTGTTCAGTGGTATATATGCTTTATCAAAGTGCAGATCCTCAAACAAAGCTTTGTAGATGGCGATAGAATCAAATGCAGAGTCACCAAGGAATGTTTTCGGATCAATAACCGGATGTTTTTTGAAGAAATCAATCAAAGTCGGTATTAAAAGCCTTGCATCGTGGGCCAGTTTATCTTCATTGGGTGAGTCGGTTTTCTTGGAAAGCACAATCTCGGGGTGGTCCTTAAAGAACTCATTATTGTATAGCTGGATATTCCTAACGATACCGAGACCGTTTGTGATCATGCCAAATTTGAAGACATAGCAGAAGTGGCCGTTGATATACAGCTGTTTGATATCAGCATTAGCTGAGGCGTGAGAAGGCATAGAGCCGTAGGCTGCTTTGTAAGGGTCGTAGGATTTGTCGAATCCCATTGATTTTGCATATGTCTTTAACTGATTGATGATGCGATTTGCAAATTTGGGGTTATTTTCAGTAACAAAAGCCTCAATACCGGAGGTATCGAAAATGGTCATGGAGGCAAGTTCTTTATCAATACTCTGGCATATCGGTTCGGTGGCATCAACTAACTTATCGAAAAACGTTTGTAAGTCCATCAGGAAATCCTGCTTGAAGCGAGTGATTTTAGAGGCATCCGGAACCTTCCGGAACCCGCAGAAATCCCTTAGAGCCTTTGAATAATGCAGGAAAAAGATAAGCAGTGAATCGGTTGGGATAGAGAAAATACGCTGTAGGATCAAAGCCCAGAGCATCGCCTGAAGAGGATATTTCCGGGGTCTTCCGGTAGATGCATAGTAATGATTTCTGAAAGAAATCGAAATGAACTCATCGAGATTAATGTTCTTTTCCAGAAGCGATAGAAACGCAGGTTTGTCATTTTCAAATTTATCTTGACAATCCGAAAAAATATCTGCCAAAGAAAGCTGTTTTTGTGTTATCATATACATGTAGCTCCTTTCTTGATATATGGTGGATTTGTTTCTAATCAATCCAATTTTACCATATTTCGGTGAGGAGTTACACCTTTTTACCATTGAAAAAAGTTAGTATTTATGCGCATTCCGGCGTTTCGCAAACGCCTATATAACTGTCTGACAGGGAGGTGACCGTGTTGGATAGGACGATATTGCATTGTGACCTAAACGGATTTTTTGCATCGGTGGAATGCATAAAAAGACCGGAATTGAAAAGTGTGCCAATGGCAGTCTGCGGAAACCCAAAAAACCGGCACGGCATAATCCTTGCCAAAAATGAGCTGGCAAAAAAGTTTGGAGTTATCACTGCCGAGACTGTCTGGCAAGCACGTAAGAAATGTCCGGATCTTGTGCTTGTGCCTCCAAATCATGATGAATACAGTATGTATTCCAAATTAGTAAATAAAATATACCTTCGTTATACGGACATGGTTGAGCCCTTTGGAATTGATGAAAGCTGGCTTGATGTGACAGGATCGACGTCTCTTTTCGGCAACGGGAAAAGAAATTGCCGACACATTGAGGGATACTGTAAAACGTGAACTGGGACTTACTATTTCTGTCGGAGTCTCTTTTAATAAAGCCTTCGCTAAACTTGGAAGCGACATGAAGAAACCCGATGCCACTACCATCATATCTCGCGACAACTTTCGCAAAAAAGTGTGGCCACTCCCTGTAGGTTCGCTGTTATATGTGGGCAAGGTGGCATCTCAGACACTTGCAAGGTTGGGAATAATAAAAATAGGAGATCTTGCTGCGGCTGACCGCAACCTTATAACCGGGGCACTGGGCAAGCTTGGGGAAGTGATACACACATACGCAAGGGGGGAAGACGATTCACCGGTTCGCCTATACGACGACAGTCCCGATTTGAAATCAGTTGGAAACGGAATGACATTTAGTCGAAATCTAAAAGACCGGGGGGATGTCGTCGCAGGTGTTACTGCTTTAGCGGATTCGGTAGCGGCAAGGCTTCGAGAGTACGGCTTGATGTGTACGACGATTCAGGTACAGATCAAGGATCCCGCACTAAAGACCATATCTCGTCAGCAGGCACTTCGCAATCCCTCACAGTATACACGGGAAATCGTTCGGACTGCTTTGGAGTTGATCTATGACTTGTGGCGTCCCGGGGCACCTATTCGCCAGATCACTATAACCGGCACCAATTTGATTCCGGAAGATCAGGCTGCCGAGCAACTAAATCTGTTTGAGACAGACATACATGAACGCAGGGAACGGGTGCATAAAATAGAAACGACAATGGATCAAATCAGGAATAAATTTGGAAAGAATGCTATCACATATGGCGCTACGATGGGTAAAGAAATTTTTGGATCCCATGATTTTGATGGAGAAGCTGAGATAAAATAATTGTAACAAAAAATCGTGATTTCGCGATTGTTTTAACAAACTCTATGCTAATCTATAATTGTTGACTGCAATCAGGCCTGATGGTATAGTAATACCATGGCGTGCTGAAATTTGAAAAAAACGGCAATTGCCGGGGAATGGAGTTTCACATGAGTAATTTTATACTGATGACAGATTCATCAACAGATCTTCCAAAGACCTATTATGAAACTAATGACGTGGAGCTCATCCCGATTCGCTATGTGCTGGACGGTGTCGAGTACAAAGACGATGCCGGCGTGAGCATGGATTACAAGGAATTCTATGCCAGGATGCGGGCGGGTTCTATGTCTACAACTTCCCTTATCAACCGGGATGAATATACTCAAGCCTTTGAGCGATTCCTGTCGGAGGGGAAGGATGTTCTTTACATCTCCATCTCTTCCGGTATCAGTGGCTCTTACCAATCGGCAGTAGGAGCTGCGGAAGAGCTCTCTGAAAAGTATCCCCACCGCAAGCTGTATATTTGCGATGGACTTTGTGCATCTATGGGAGGCGCGGTGCTGGTACACCTTGCTCAAAAATTGCGTGCTGCCGGCAAAAGTATCGACGAAGTTCGCGATTGGGTCGAGGAAAACAAAATGAACGTCATACACCTGTACACTGTCGATGATCTCATGTTTCTAAAACGCAGCGGAAGGATCAGCTCATCAGCCGCTGTGTTGGGGTCCCTTATGGGAGTCAAGCCTATGCTAGACGTTGACAGTAACGGTAAGCTTCGTGCGTGCAAAAAAATGCGCGGTCGCCGCGGTGCACTTGAGGGGCTTGCCAAATGGGTCGATGAGTTTACCGAGTCCGATGAGATGGAAGTGTTCGCCATCAGTCACGGTGACTGCGAACAGGACGCTATGACAGTGCTCAACAAAGTCAAAGAAAAGTACAAAATCAAAGATGTTTTGATAAACCATATAGGCCCTGTTATAGGAAGCCATTCAGGCCCGGATACCATAGCTATCTTTTTTATCGGTAAGGGCAGAAGATGATCAAAATCGATTTGATAAACGGCCCCTGTTCCAACATGGAACGGGGGCTCTTTTTGAAACCTTTTACGTGATATTGCATGCAAAATGACTTATGCCTTTTCAAATAACTGCATACTAGGTAACATAATATTGTGAAAAGTTACACAAAATAATCAAATCAGTTAAAAAGAGCTTTTCTTTTATTAAATATGTTGTTATAATATTAACATTACTTATTTCTGCATGAGGTATGTGGTGGAAAAGCATTGTCTTATTGTTCAACTTAAGGAGTTGCTGCAAAACAAAGGCATTACTCCACTGACTGATCGCGAAACAGATATATATATGATGTGCGATTTTTCTATTGTGGAAAGTGATGACTTGAGGATTCATTATGAAGCCTCGGTGTACCTTGATGATCAAAGCAATATTGTATTTTTTTGGGACTGCGTCTTGAAATCAGAAAGTGGGAAATTTCCACATTCTCAATCACGCAGACCATATAAGTACTGCTGTGTAAAAAATGAGAAAGTTGTAGAAGGAATTCAGACTACTGACATCTTTCATCTGGCGGAAATCCCGGTTATGATAAAGAAAACGATCAAAAGTCATGGATGGAAGTTCAAGAAGGTTTTCAACAGAAACGATTCACTTTACCCAACCTTGGTTTTTTCATCTCATTACACTAAGATCATTAAAACAAGAGTTTTTGAATTCAAGCACAAACCTGCTGATTTGCTAGCCGGTGTGATGCGTGGTCGATTCCCAAGAACTAGAGAGGTATTTCGATTATTAATACTGTTCTTACCACTTTTATGGATCACAGTTGTACTTTACCTAAAAGGGGACGTTACATTTTTTAGTTGGTGTCTGGCTGCTGTTGGGATACTCACTTCATATAAATTGATAGATTTGGACAAGAATAAGAATCTACTAACGACTCTTATCGTTTGGTTTATCACAGTATTAATGATTATCATTATTTATTTATACAATATTGCACATAATCTATAAAACATTCATATACCTAAATAGTAGAAAAGAGCTGCCGGCTAAATGCCATGCAGCTCTTTTAACAGTCCCGGGTACTCAAGAAAAGGCTGGATCAAGGCTTTTTGAAACTAATGCCATAGGGAGCTTCTTCTTCTGGTGGTTCTTTATCTTCCTCAACCTTTTTCTCATTTTGCTTCGCCTTTGCATACATTTTTCTCATTTTTTCGTCTAAATGTTCGTTACTTCTTCTCTGCAGTTCAAGAAATTCGCGGTAAGAATACAACTCAATCACCTCAAACCATCCTATGAAACAGCCAAAGACCATGTTAACAGGTTGATGGGACAGCGAAAATTTAAGTATTTCTGAAAAGCATTTAATGGCTCACTTTCGAGCGAGCGCCTGGCTCAGTTTCTAGTTGACAAACACACTCAATGAGACAATGAAATTGTAAGTGTTTCCTAATAACCTTTACCTAATAGACTCTAATGATGGATTTTTGACGAATGATTTATTTAGATGAAAGTTGTAAATAAAACCACTCCCGTTTTAGCACAATAATGTACGGGGGTGTTTATCAATATGTTTATACAACACAAGCTTGTAGAAAATGATGACGGATACGATCTAATTTTATATCTTGATCCCATGCTGACAGAATTTTCGGATGAATTGGGCAGAAAAGGAAGAAAAAAGCGGGAAAAGACGCTACGGGAAAATGCGGCTGAATATATTCGTGAAAAGCTTCCAAATCTGAAAATAAAGAGTGTTAAGATAATGCTGGGTGCAGCGCTCATTTCAACACTTGCTTTTGCAGGGCCACTGGCTGAAAGCGCAAAAGCTGTCGGCAACACAGCAGTGCAATCAGTTCAGAAGCAGAGCGTGAATTTAACAGTCAACGGGAAGTATATACCACTTTCAAGTCCCGCTGTAAACAGAAATGGAACAGTATATGTTCCTGTACGGGATTTGGCAAATGCCCTTGGAGCATCGGTATGGTGGAACGCAGGATCAAAGACCGTAGGTATAAACAAAGGCAGCACCAAGATCGCTTTTGTTATTGGGGCGAATACAGCAAGGGTAAACGGAAAATCAGTTTCAATGCCTTCTTCTTATATAGTAAATGGTGTAACAATGGCTCCGATCCGCTTCGTGGCAGAGTCTTTGGGGCAGCAAATAAGTTGGAATGATGCCACGAACACGGTAAATGTCGGAGCTGGAGGCTCAGTATCTGTGGGAACCGGAGGCTCCGACACTTATACTGTCAAACCCGGTGACACACTCTGGAAAATCGCTAATGCCCATGGACTGTCTGTTAGCAGTCTGCAAGCAATCAACAGCTTAAGCGGAACCACTATATATCCCGGTCAACAGTTGGTTGTCAAACCCGGGACAGGAACAGTCGATCCGACACCGTCAGTCAATACTGTTACGTATAAATCCTATACTGTTCAGTCAGGTGATACCATATGGGATCTCAGCATAAAGTTCGGTATTCCACAGCAGGAGCTACTAAAGGCAAACAATCTTACAATGAGTAGTCGCCTGTCGGTAGGCCAAAAGCTGACCATTCCTGTCCACCACATCGCGGTAAAACCTACTGTGAGTGCAAATCATGGAGAGTATTTAGACTGGTGGAGTGAAGCCCAGTACGTTTTTCCAATAAATAAGATAGCAACCGTAACCGATTTTAAGACCGGCCGATCTTTTAAGATAAAGCGTACGATTGGAGCAAATCACGCTGATTGCGAGCCCCTGACCGCAAGTGATGCGGCTATAATAAAGGAAATTTGGGGCGGAGCGTACTCCTGGTCAGAAAGAGCAGTGATTGTGAATGTTGATGGGAGAAAAATTGCGGCCTCAATGGCTTCAATGCCTCATGACGTGGATTATGTCAAAAATAACAACTTCAACGGACATTTTGATCTCCACTTCAGAAATAGTACTCGTCACATCGATGGAACTGTAAATAATGCACATCAAAATCAGATAAAAATTGCCGCTGGTCTTGTCTGATCCATCAAAAAAACTTTGACGGGTCCGCCTATTTATGTTATTATTTTGTGAAAAGGCGGACCCGTTTTTTGGTTTTAGATCCTGTTTTTTGTTTGAACTATCACTAATATTCAGGGTTCAAACGAGCGCACAACACTGCGGTATAGTTTCGTCGTTTATAGTCTTACCGGTTTTATAAGAGTATGTCCATGATTGGATATTAGAAATTATCAAGTATATGGACGAAGACGTCCCACTATGAGGGGCGTCTCTTTGAGCAGAAAAAGTTATCGTAATACATACAAAGAGTTAAAATTATATTTTATTGCGCCCAGGTCGCAACGTAAACATCATATTATGTAAATATAGTTATGCAACAGCTGCTGTGGTTAACCGAGCTGCTTGGCAGTATTATCTGCGAGTAGCTGGCTGCTGCAATATGCAATGATATAGTATCCGAAAGGAAGTAAGCGAGCTTAATGAAAAAAGTTATTATGAGTGGAAACGAGGCGATAGCGCGGGGAGCATATGAGGCCGGGTGCGCTGTGGCCGCAGCATATCCGGGAACTCCAAGCACAGAAATCCTCGAATCGATGTCCGGCTATAAAGAGGACGTCTTTTGTCATTGGGCGTGCAACGAGAAAGTGGCCACAGAGATAGCCTTGGGTGCATCTATTGGTGGTGCTCGGGCTCTCTGTGCCATGAAGCATGTTGGTGTCAATGTAGCCGCAGACCCATTGTTTACGATGGGGTATGCCGGAGTAAACGGCGGTTTGGTCGTTGTAACTGCGGATGATCCGGGTTGTCACAGCTCGCAAAACGAGCAGGATAACAGACTGTATGCGCCACATATGAAGATTGGCATGATGGAACCATCCGACTCGGAAGAATGTCGGGTTTTCACAGCAGCAGCCTTTGAGCTGTCAGAAAGATTTGATGTACCCATGCTCATTCGGGTGACAACACGAACCTGCCACTCTCAAAGTCTTGTTACTATTGAGGACAGGTCGGACACTCCCGTAAAGAAATATGTGCGGGATCCTGCCAAATACGCCATGGTGCCCGCCAATGCAAGAGGGCGTCACATAGTTCGTGAAAAGTTGATTTCAGAGATGGAGGATTATGCAAACGACTGTCCCTTCAACCGGGTTGAAATGGGAACCAACCACAAAATCGGCATAATCACCTCCGGTATTTCCTATCAGTATGCCAGAGAGGCATTTGGCGACAGTGCAAGCTATCTAAAGCTCGGGCTTACATTCCCGTATCCGCGAAAGCTGATCCAGGAATTTGCCGAACAGTTTGAGACGATCTATGTTATTGAGGAAAACGAACCGTACTTAGAGAATGTTGTTAAATCCCTTGGTATAGACTGTATAGGGAAGGACAGGCTTCCCATATGTGGTGAGCTTAACGCACAGATAATTCGTAGCAGACTGATCGGAGTTACTGAGACAGACACATATAGCACAGATGTAGAGATTCCTACCAGGCCACCGGTATTATGCGCCGGCTGTCCACATCGTGGATTTTTCCATGGAGTCAACAGAAACTTAAAAAGGATCGTTCCGGTTGGGGATATCGGTTGTTACTCCCTTGGAGTAAGTTCTCCTCTTGATGGGCTTGACTATTTGATCTGTATGGGTGCCGGCCTGTCTTCAACTATTGGTCTTTCTAAAGCCCTTGAACTCCAGGGTGATACGCGAAAGGTTTTGGGTATGCTGGGGGACTCTACGTTTTACCACTCGGGCATAACCTCTCTTATTGACATTGTTGTGACCAACGCAAATGTAATTGCATGCATACTTGACAACTCGATCACAGCAATGACAGGTCATCAAGACAACCCGGGTACAGGTAGAAGCGTTATGGGAGACGTCACACCTGTTATCGACATAGAGACCGTAGTGCGCTCACTTGGATTAGGCGATGACCGTATACGTGTTATCGATCCCCTTGACAGGGACGCAGTTATGGATGCTCTGGAAAGTGGCATAAACACAAAAGGACCCTTTGTCATTATTACAAAGAGCCCATGTGCTTTATTGCGAGAAGTCGTTCGCAGGAATGCAGGTCGTCATTGTGTCGTGGATGAAGACAAATGTAGGGGTTGCAGGCAGTGCATGAAGATATCATGTCCAGCAATCGCCTTTGAAAACAAGAAGGCAAAAATAAGAGTAAGTGCCGGATGTAACGGCTGTGGATTGTGTATGCAGATATGCCCAATCGGTGCAGTAAGCAGAGTGGAGGTGCGGGCATGACAACGAGTATCCTTTTAGCCGGAGTTGGCGGCCAGGGAACCATCCTTATGTCCAAAATACTTTCGGATGGTCTGATACAGTTGGGATATGACGTAAAAATGAGCGAGATCCACGGAATGAGTCAACGCGGTGGAAGTGTTACTACGCAGGTGCGTTTTGGAGAAAAGGTTTATGCTCCTAATATTGGACATGGAGAGGCGGATTATATCGTAGCTTTTGAAAAGTTAGAGGCACTACGGATGCTTCCATTTCTCAAAAAGGACGGCATGATAATCGCCGATTCCCATGAAATTTATCCTGTGCCTGTTCTCACCGGTCAGAGTGCATATCCAACGAATGCAATCGATGCAATACGGTCGGTTGTGTCCAAGGTTGTAGTGATACCAGCTGCTGAGGTGGCTGAAAAGCTTGGGAATATTCGTGCTCAAAATATCGTTCTATTAGGCGCCCTTACTCGTTCGCTTGCCCTTGACGGTGCAGATTGGAGAACCCTTGTGGCAAAGCATGTACCTCCTAAAACCATAGAAATGAATCTTAATGCTTTTGAGGCAGGCCATTCCATGAACTCTTACGTAGTATAAACTCGCGGGCATCCCGCGGCGCCATAGCAAATAAAAAAACTATTTCAATTTTGCTTGCGGCGTTGACGGTGGTGGGATAAAAGGCCTATTTCAATTATTTGAGTTATTATAAGTAGAACCAATCGGCAAGTGGCGAAAGCCACTTGCCGATTTCTAAGTTGGTGCTCCCTTTTTCGTTTTAAAAGGAAGTGTTTTGGGAATGCTATTTTAAAATTCAAAGGGGGCAATATCCAATGGATGAGGGTAAAAAACCTAATAGCGAGAATGCTGAAGAACGAAAGACGGACATGGATCAAATTCAGGATCTGGGTTCTGTTACAACGGGAGGTCCCGGTAATAACATTCACTGTATCGTAATCATTGGGCAGATCGAAGGACACCAGGTGCTTCCATCCCAGAGTAAGTCCACAAAATACGAACACGTCATGCCTCAACTTGCGGCGATAGAGGAGAGCAAGGAAATCGATGGACTATTAATAATGCTCAACACTGTAGGTGGTGACATCGAGGCCGGACTTGCCATAGCTGAGCTGATCGCGGGTATGAAAAAGCCCACCGTGTCCCTTGTTCTCGGTGGGGGACATTCAATTGGTGTACCCCTTGCGGTTTCGGCTAAGAAGTCCTTTATAGTGCCTTCGGCTGCGATGACCATTCATCCCGTTCGCTTGAACGGAATGGTGATAGGTGTACCCCAAACATTTAAATACTTCGAGAGGATACAAGACAGGATCGTAAAGTTTGTCACCAGTAATTCAAATATTTCAGAGAAAAAATTTTTGGAGCTGATGCTCAATACGGGTGAGCTTGCCACCGATGTCGGTACCGTCATAGACGGAAAGCAGGCAGTTGAGCTTGGACTTATCGATGAGTTGGGAGGATTGTCGGACGCCCTAGGTACGCTCCATGAGATGATAAATAAAAAAAGGGGGGGCAGTCCTAAAGACGATGGCCGGGCTGCAAACAGTAGTAAGCAGGACGGAAGAGAAAGTAAAGAAAAAACCCCGGACAGTAAAGCACGCATAAAAAAGAGCGGCTCTGACAAAAAACGGTCGGGCGCAGTCGCCCTTGTAAGTAAACCGGACAATAATGATCAAGAAAGCTAAAGAAAGCTGATCAAATGCGGTATTATGTACTGGGGTTACTTGGGGTATGTATTTGTTGCGAAAAAATCAAGTCCTTTTCTTTAGCAATCTTATCGTATTGAATATTAGGAAAGCAGCAAGATTTGTAACGACAACGCTGGCACCTGCGGGTATAGAGAAGCTATATGATATGACCATACCTGCAGTAAAGCAGATAACGGATATCATTGAGGAACAAATTATCACAAATCGAAAGCTTTTTCCGATACGCATGGATGTAAGTGCAGGGAATATTATTAGACTGGAGATAAGGAGCGCACCCATTATGCGCATTCCAACAACTATCGTGGCAGCCGTCAGCAGCGCTATCAGCATGTTGTGGAGTCCCGAATTTATTCCGGTTGCCTTTGCAAAGCGTTCATCAAAAGTTACTGCGAAGATTTTATTATAAAAGACAATAAAAAGAACAAGCACAACAGCTGAGAGAGCGACGCTAAGATAGACGTCGCTTTTACTCATGGCCAGAATACTGCCGAACATATAGTGAAAGACATCAAGGTTCATACCTTTGGATATTGATGTTGTGATCACGCCAATTGCAAGTGCGCTGCTTGATATTATGGCAATAGCGGCATCGCCTTTGATTTTGCTGTTTTCACTGATGCGAAGCAATAGAAAAGCCGCTATCATAACCACAGGTATCGCCACATGTAAAGGGGAAAGCCCAAGGGCCAATGATACAGAAAGTGCTCCGAATGCTACATGGCTAAGGCCGTCTCCGATCATGGAGTAACGCTTTAGAACGAGGCAAACACCGAGAAGCGCGGAACATAGCGCAACAAGAACACCCACCACAAGAGCGCGAAGTAAAAAATCATATGAAATGAATGCCTTAAATACTTCAAGCATTTTTGTCCGCCCCCAACATTTTCTTGCCAATATCAGTCCTTACATACTCTTGAGAGGCTCCGAAAAAGAGAGGCTCTGTTTCCATGTGCAATACCTTATTGGCATATTTTATCGCCGTCGAAACATCATGAGAAACCATTATTACAGTTATGTTATATTCGCGGTTGAGCGTTGCGATAAGGTTATACAGAGAGTTGGCGGCGACAGGATCCAGGCTTGTCATCGGCTCGTCAAGCAGGATCAAACGTTGCGCCGAACATAGAGCGCGGGCAAGAAGGACTCTCTGCTGTTGTCCTCCGGATAGATCTATATATGACTTGTATGCCAAGTCAGAGATACCCAGTCTGTCCATATTTTCCAGCGCGATTTTTCTATCGTGTTTAGTGTAAAAAAGCTTGAATTTACTTCTGTTAAGGCAACCTGAAAGCACTACCTCCATAACAGAAGCGGGAAAGTCCTTCTGAACAGCTGTTTTCTGCGGAAGATAACCGATTTCGTTCTTTTTGATTCCAATATAAGATATCCTGCCGGTGTCGAGGGCCATCAAGCCCAACAGTCCCTTGATAAGTGTGGTCTTTCCTGAACCGTTATTGCCCACGATACAGAGATAGTCGCCTTGATCGACATGAAAGCTTAGGTTTTTTACAGCTTGAACATTCTCATAACTCATATTCAGATTGGAGCATTCTAGAAGTCGCATATCAGCTAAGCCCCTTTCTGAGATTTTCGGCATTTTGACTCATAAGATCGATATAAGTCACGCCCTTGTCAAATTCTTCTTTAGTGACATTATGGCATGAGTGCAATAGCAGCATTTCTGCTCCCGTCTCCTCGCTTAGCAAACGTGCTATCTTTGGGTCGCTAAGCTCTGCGTAGTAGATTACAGGAACTTGCTTTTCTATGATTTGGTCGATCATGTTGGCGATAACATCTGCGCTTGGCTCTGTCTCATCGGAGCAGGAGTCAAACGCGGCGTGGTATCCTAGACCGTATTCTTCCGCGAAGTATAATAATGCAAAGCGGTCTCCCACATAGATTTCACGCCTTGGGCTGTTTGAGACGATATTTCGAAACTCATTGTCTAGGGCTTCAAGTTTTTCTTTATATGAATTGGCGTTTTCGGTGTAGAATTTGGCATTGTCAGGATCAAGCTCGCAGACTGCCGAGAGTATTTCGTCAACCATAATACCTGCGATAACAGGGCTTGTCCAAATATGCGGGTCATATTCATGGAAGTGTACTGTACTGGAGTTGCTGCCTTCATGGTTCCGATCATGGTCATGGCTGTGGCTGAAGTTATCGTGGTCTTGATCGTGTTCGTTGTCGTAGCTGTAAACATGCTCTTGGTCATGTCTGTGATCGTAATCGTGATCATGTTCGTGGTACTCACTATTTTCTATAGCATATAGTGAGATCTTGTCAGCCAATCCCAATACATGAATATTCTCGTTTGAAATGCCTTCCAAAATGCTGCCTGCCCAGTTTTCCATACTCGCACCGGTGTATATAAACAGGTCTGCCCGATTGATGACTATTATGTCTGCGGGGGTTGGTTCGTATGAATGACTTTCTACACCGGGGGGGAGCAGTAGCGTTATATTTGCACGGTCGCCTACAATTTCCCTTGTGAAATCATAGTGCGGAAACAGAGTAGCAATTATATTTAGCTTTTTTGTCATTGCAGCATCGTCCGCTGCCTCTGCGGCTGGGGTCGTTTGGGTTCTGCACGAAGCGGTCATTGTTGCAATCAAAGTTACTGCGGACAATACTATAAAAAACAGTTTTAATGACTTTATAGATCTGTATTGCTTGAAAAATATAGGTGAGCTTTTGGTTGGAGTGGGTGCTATTGATATTAGTGAAAATGATTTCATTAAGTCTTCTCCTGTTATTTTTCAAGGCATTTTGCGCACTCTCCGTACACAACGGTCTGTGTCGGATCCGCCTTAAAATCGTGCTTGTCCCTTAGGTGACAGAAAAACCGTTCGAGGTCGTTACACTCCATATGAATCAGCTCGCCACAGCCGATGCACTTCAGGTGAAAGTGCTCAGCACAACGTGACTTGTCTTCAATATACTGATAGCATGCGCTTGTACCACTTCCAAGATGATATTTACGTACAACGTTGTCTGCAACTAACCTGTCGAGGTATCTATAAATCGTAGCCTTACCGACACGGGATCCCTGTCTTTTGAGATGATCGGATATTTCCTCGGCAGTAATGTGCAAGTCACTGTTTTTCTTTAGAAAACTATATATAAGCTCGCGCTGTTTTGTCCTATACAGTCCGGCCATATGCTAACACAACCTCCTCATATATACTTATGTTTTCGTCGTTATTCTCTTGTTTTCTCAGTTATTCTAGCTTTTTAAAAAAGCAGTATGTGAATAAAGTAAGCATCAAGTGCCTTCTTTCGAGAAAATGGGTACAGCAAACAAAACGTCGTCGTTTTCAGCTTTATTTGGCGATGGTATACCCACTTTACTCGCGGCAGCAAACCTCCTATATCCAACAGGGTCATGGCTAAAAAACCAGCCCTAAATTCCTTCGTTCTGCCTATCCACAAGATGGGTGTCAGAGATGCTCCATTGCCGAGTCGTTGCTCTGATGGTTAAATTATGACTGACTACCAGCTCTTTTGTAATTGCCAGGTTTACTAAGTTAACTAAGATTTGATATCGTTCCGGTGCGACGCTTTCACCGGCATTCATTGATTTGTGCTAAGCTATAGAATTTCGTTTGGTTACGCAGTCGCTCTTTCCGTTGGCCTTTGAATGTCTGTGACCAGTTTTGCAGGGTCGTACGTAACACCTTTTGTGACAATCGCGTACATTACCCGAATCAGCTTGCAGCTCAAGGCCACAATTGACTGCTTCTTCTTTAATGGGTTCTGCGATCACGTCGTGTAATATCTGTGGATTTCTGCAAATTCAGGGTTCTTTGCAACAAGCGGCATTACGGCCTGGAAAAGGATTGCTCGTAATCGGCCTCTTCCTCGCTTGCTAATAGTTGTTTGCCCCTTGTGCTTTCCGGAGCTGTTTTCCCGTATGGCCAGCCCAGCAAGCTTCTGAATTTGCTTTGGAGACTCAAAGCGTCGTATGTCTCCTATCTCTGCGAAGAATCCGGCTATCGTTATGAGCCCTACACCTTTGATTTCAAACAGCTCTTTCACTCCGGGTATCTCCATACACAGCGATTCTAACACGGATACTATCATGTCGTATTGGTTGCTCTTGTTCAAAAAATCTTCAAGCAGTAACTGGATCTCAATTCTCGCGGCGGCTGTGCCTTCGGTGCATCCGATACTTTTTCTTGCTGCTTCACACAGGCTCTTGGCTCTCTTTATTCCCACAGCTCGTATCTTGGCTTCCCGCCACAGTTTATTTATACCGTCCTCGCCCAGTGCCAGCACGTCTGCCGGCAGCGGCGCTGCTTGTAGTACCATCAGACTCCCTACGCCGTCAAACTTTCCAAACACATCATCGTACTCCGGGAAGTATATCTTCAACCACCGCTTCACGTGATTTTTTCAAAGCTGTGATCTCTTTGAGCAGTCGCATACGTAGGTTTGACGCGACTCTCAGATCCGCATAGATACCTTTAGGAATGTATGGTGCGCTGTACCGACCCTCTATCACTAATCGGGCGATCAGCTTCGGGTCCTTTCGATCCGCCTTACTTGGATGGTTATCGTCCATCTCCTTGCTCTGCTTTACATGGTACGGGTTTACCAAAACAAGCTTTATTCCCTCGTCCTCCAGGAACTCTGCAAGGCTGAACCAGTAGTGGCCGGTTGGTTCTGCTCCAACCATCACATGCTGCTTTCCTACGCGTTGCTGAAGGACCCTGGATCCACGTTTGGAACCTTTGGAACCCTTCTCTCGTATTCTCAAATTTGAACACCTTACCAAGCTCTTACGCCTCGCCAATCGAATGCTCTCGCGTAATGAAGCTCGCTTGAGATGTCCACTCCGATGACAATGGTCTTCTCTGTCACTTGACAAATCTTCGCGTCTTGTTTACAATTCATGTTGGTACTCCCTTCTAGATGCGTATTGTATTAGGGCTTTGACCCTGTTGGCATCATTTTATGGGAGTGCCTCTTTTTTGCAAACTTCGTTTTTGTTGATTACGGGAATGCTCCATATTTGTAATAACCCTGTTTTATAAGAATCAAAATTTGAAACTGATTCTCAATTTACTTTCTTTCATATTAAAGCCATACTCTAAAAAAGTCAAGAAAAAATATTCAGGAAGATCTAATCTAAGATAGATGTTCCTGAATATAATCATCGAGTACGTAGGCAACAAACCAAATCAACTAACTCAAACCCTATCGTAACAGAGATTGTAGGAAACAGTAATCTCTTCTTACGCTTATAATCTAACGCTTTTTGGAAAGGCAATTGCTGTTTTAACTAGATTCAAGCTGATGGGTTCAAGCTGATACGCCATTCATGCTGAAATCGCTAGTGATGTATGCTACATATTGTTTCTATTCTTGGGTGCGAAAATAAAGATACGGATAAGTAGGAAGAGGATCATACACAGAAAAAGTGCCGCCGAAACCAGAAGTGACATTGTCAGTGATGCACCAAAACTCAATGTGGTGATGCCATCCAACTGCTCCACCAGATAGGACGCCACAGGCGCTTCAAAACTGAAAAGACCGGAAAGGATATAAGTTAGTGCTGCAGAGATGATTCCATGAAGTATTTTTCCGCCGATATATGTTCGTGTACTAAGCCCACTTCCACTAAGAAAGGTCAGCACCTGGCAGTGCACCGAGATACCGGCCCATCCCAGCATAAATGCTGCCAGCACGAGCTGTTCTCTCATTGAAGCAGCGGCACTGCGCAGTGTCCATACGCCTGAGGAAATTTCGATCAATCCGGTCAATAACAATTCGGATTTCTCGGCATTCCCTCCTATTTTAGCCGTAATGGTGCCAAGGAAGGATGCCAATCCTGGTATTATGTTGAACAAGAATAGCAGTTTGATGGTTACCGCAAAGAAAATAACAAATGCACAGATATTTAAAATGGAAGTAAATGAGGCAACCACCGATTTTGTAAAAGCAGCGGTAAGGCTGACAGTCTCTATCTGTGATTTTAGTTGTTTTGGTTCAGATTTTGATGATTTGTATCCGTAAAAACGAAATATGATCCCAACAAGTATAGATGCAACGGCATGAGCAAGATAGAGCAAAATTCCGGCCCTGCTGCTTGAAAAGATGCCGGCCCCCACCACTCCCAAGATAAAGGATGGACCGGAGTTGTTGCAGAAGCTCAGCAGTCTTTCAGCTTCTGTTCTGGTACACAATCCCTTATCATAGATAGCGAGCGCAGTTTTTGCGCCTGTGGGATATCCACCGATAAAGCCTAGGGCAAATGCAAGGGAACACGCTCCGCTTACATTGAAAAGTGGTCTCATGATTTTTTCCAGAAACCTTCCGAGATAACGTGCAAAGCCAAGTTCCACAAGAAGTGTGGACAAAACAAAAAACGGAAACAGCGAGGGCAGTATGATATTAAAGCACAGTGCAAGGCCGTCCTTTGCTGCCGTCATAGTGTCGTCAGGGAAAGCTATCAGACCGATTATGGCAAGGAATATTGCCAGACCTGCCACGATCTCCAAAACTCTCCTGTTTGCAAGAACTCCCATCGGCTACCCCCATTTTTTCACAGTCAGTATTGACACATAGCACCCTTAACTTCTATCAATATATTTAAGGGACAAGACGTAAAATGCCAGCATAGTCAAAAAACCCTCAAGTTTGCCTGTACATCCGCATATGAATTAGCAGGGAACAAGTTGGAGACGGGAGTGGGCATATGACTGCAAGAAAAAAGGCTGGGAAATCCGGGCGAACAGCTAGAGAACCCGGGGATATCAGAAAGTTGGCTGATGAGCGCAAAACACAGGATTCCGCACGTACAGGAAGTCCGGAGCGACAAAGTGATCGGAAGAGTGCGCGTGATGCGGGACTGCTGCTGAGAGCTGCTGAAATGTTCGATCTTCCCGGCGAAGTTGTGGCGGGGGTGGCAAGGATCGAAATCACCGGAGGACGTGAAGTCCTCATCGAAAACCATGCCGGAATACTTGAGTATGGCCCATCAGAAATTGATGTAAATAGTAGCGGAGTGATCATACGCATTCAGGGAGACGACCTTGAAATCCGGGCGATGACGCAAAGCGAACTGTCGATTCGAGGTCTGGTTTTAAGTATCGAGTTTATCTATTGAACTTCGTGTGTTTGAATCTAGTTTTCATATGTTTGAATTGTGAAATGGGGAGATTCCATGCTGTCCGTTGTGAATTTTTTCAGAGGTTATCTGGAGGTGGAAATCGTCGGCCCTTATCCTGAGCGGTTTATAAATATCTGTTCCCAAAACGGAATAACTTTCTGGAATCTTAACAGAGAGGATAGGGATAGACTGACTGCAAGGGTAAGGGTTTTGGAGATTGCGCGCCTAAGGGAACTGGCCCAGAACGCACTCTGCGAAGTCCGGGTGCTTTCCCAAAGGGGCGCTCCCTTCTTTGTGTGGAAGTTCAGAAAGCGCTACCTTTTTATAGCCGGATTCTTATTTTTCGCTTTGGTGCTGTATTTTTCGTCACTTCGTATATGGGATATCAAAGTGTATGGGAATCATAAAGTAAGTGAAGAACGCATTCTAAAGAATCTAAGAGAGATCGGAGTCGGCATAGGTACTTCGTCCTCAAAAATCGATCCCGAATTTATTGAAAACAGCATGCTACTGCGTATTCCGGAGCTTAGTTGGCTTACAGTAAACGTAAGGGGTAGCAAGGCAGAGGTTGAGGTACGGGAGCGAAGTGACCCACCAAAAATCGTTGACAAGAAGATACCATGCAACGTTGTGGCCAGAAGGGGTGGAATCATAACGAAGCTTGTGGTACTTGACGGATCAACGCAGGTAGAAGTAGGGGACACTGTTACAGAAGGGCAGCTGATAGCAAGTGGAGTCATGGATACAGTGGTAGGGATGAGGCTCGTTCATGCCATGGCACAGGTGGAGGCAAGGACGTGGTACACCATTACCGCAAAAATACCTGCAAAAATCAATATAAAAGAGTATACTGAGGAGAAAATACTAAAAACAGCTGTCATTATTGCCGGACATAGGCTAAATTTGTATTTTAACAGTAGCATTCCCTATGAGAGATGTGATAAAATAGTAAAAAAGACACAGTTGTCCCTGCCTGGGGGATATGTATTGCCGATAACCTGGGTTACCGAGAACTATCTTGAGTACAATACTCATCAAGGGCAATTGGATGCCGAAGTTGCGGCATATATCCTGCGGCAAGGTTTGAAAAGCCGACTTGAAGAGATGGTACCCGAGGGTGAAATATTGCGAACTGATTATACGCTGGCATTAGACGGCAGTTTCTATACCATGACATTGACGGCTGAATGCTTGGAGGATATTGCAAAGACAGTGGAGATACCGATAAATATCCGAACCGGAGGTTAAAGACTGGATGACCGAACAGACAATAAGTATAGAGCGCATGGACGAAGTAATAAATATTTTCGGTTCCTTTGACGAGAATATGCGCGCAGTTGAAGACGAGTTGAAGGTAAAGGTTAACACACGGGACAACGAGTTGAAGATAACGGGTGAAGCGGAAAATGTCATGTTGGCTGTGCGAACCATAAACGGACTTCTGTCTCTTAATGCCAGAGGCGAAGTGCCTTCATTGCAAACCGTACAGTATGTGATCAGCCTTGTACGCGAAGGCAAGGAAAAAGAATTGGACGGAGTAGCCCGGGACGTACTATGCGTTACCGCACGCGGAAAGCCCATCAAGCCCAAGACTGTTGGTCAAAAGCGGTATGTAGATGCGATTTTGAACAATACTATTACCATCGGGGTAGGTCCCGCGGGAACCGGAAAGACATATCTGGCAGTAGCCGCGGCAGTTTCGGCTTTTCGCGACAAGAAGGTAAGCCGGATCATTCTTACAAGACCTGCGATTGAGGCAGGTGAAAAGCTGGGTTTTCTGCCCGGTGATCTGCAGAGCAAGGTCGATCCCTATCTCAGACCGCTGTATGATGGTCTGCTTGAAATGTTTGGATCCGAAGGATATGCAAAAAACATTGAGCGCAACAATATAGAGGTCGCTCCCCTTGCTTATATGCGTGGTCGCACGCTTGACGATTCCTTTATCATACTGGATGAAGCTCAGAATACCACCAGAGAGCAAATGAAGATGTTCCTTACCAGGTTTGGATTTGGATCAAAGGTCGTTATAACCGGCGACATAACACAGATAGATCTGCCTCATGATAAAGTATCCGGTCTTAAGGATGCCCTCCGGGTGCTGGATGGTATAGACGATATAGCTATCTGCAACCTCACAGCCAAGGATGTAGTTCGTCATGCTCTTGTTCAGAAAATAATCAATGCCTATGACAAGTTCGAACGTTCTGCTCCCGCGGCTCCGAGGAAAACTGAGAGGCGGCGCAGAAGATGAGTAAAATATCCATCACTGCCATGAAAAAGGGCTCGGCCGCAAGCCCCGCTGAAAAAGCACTGATCAAACAGTGCATTAGATACGCCCTTGAGGCGGAAGATATCGATGTTGCGTGCTTAGTAGCAGTTCACACCACCGACAACGAAGGAATAAAAAAACTCAACCGGGAGCAGCGCTCTATTGACAGGGAGACAGATGTCCTCTCCTTTCCCATGTTGAGCCTATTACCCGGAGAAAAACCGCAGCCTTCACCATCAAACATGGACCCTGAAACCGGACTTGTTTTTCTTGGAGATATCGTAATCTCATTGGAGAAGGCAAAACAGCAGGCAGAGGAATACGGTCACAGTGTGGAAAGAGAGCTTGGCTTTTTGACAGTCCACTCCCTTCTGCATTTGCTGGGGTATGATCACGAGGGTGGAGAGCAGCAGGCGGCAGAAATGCGCAATAGAGAAGAAATCATTCTGGAAAAGTTGGGACTTACCAGGATTTCTTGAAATATAACACCGTAAGCAATTACCGGAAGGAGGGTGCCCGCGAGGGACGAATTGCCCATGATAGATAAAAACGGCATGTTTGCCATCACAGGGAGACCAAATGTGGGGAAATCCACCTTGATAAACGCATTGGCCGGAGAAAAGGTCGCTATCGTGTCACACAAACCCCAAACAACACGAAACCGGATCACAGCGGTTCGAAACATTAACGACTGCCAGTACATCTTTCTGGATACTCCCGGTTTCCACAAACCTGTGACGCGCTTAGGAAAATATATGAACGAAGTAGTGTCCAGTAGTGTTGCCGATGTAGACGCTGTTCTGTTAGTGGTAGAACCTGAAGCTCGCGTTGGCAAGCCTGAGTCGATCCTTATAGACAAGATCAAAGCATTGAAAATACCAGCAATACTGGTGATAAACAAAATAGACACGGTTGCACGGGAAAGGATACTAGAAGTTATTTCCGCTTATCAAAATGTGCATGATTTTGAGGAGTATATTCCAATTTCAGCAAAGCTTTCGGATGGTATAGATGTTCTTTTCAATTCTCTATCAGGCTTTGTTGTGGAAGGTCCGCCGCTGTTTCCTGAGGGGCAGTCAACGGATCAGCCTGATCGACAGATAGCCGCGGAAATAATCCGGGAAAAGCTCTTGATCACACTTGACAAGGAAGTTCCCCACGGCATTGCGGTCGTGGTAGAGGTATTTGAAGAAAAGGGCATTGTTTTGAATATTAGTGCCACTATCTACTGTGAAAAGGACAGCCACAAAGGCATCATTATCGGAAAGAACGGCGCAAAGCTAAAGGCGGTGGGATCCATGGCGCGGACCGATTTGGAGCGCTTCTTTGGTGCAAAGGTTTTCCTGGAAACATGGGTCAAGGTAAAGGAGAATTGGAGACAGTCCGAGACCCAGATTCGCAACTTTGGTTTTAGCGGATGATTCTGACAACGGACGGATTGGTGCTCCGGGAGGTGCTTTACCGGGATTCGGACAAGATTTTGACGATTTTGACCCGTGAACGTGGAAAATTGTCCGCCTCCTGTCACGGAGCCCGGTCAAGACAGGGTAGCATGCGCGCCGGGACACAGCTATTGGCATATTCCGATTTCACACTGTATGAAAACCGGGGCAGATATTCGGTCAACTCAGCCGAACCGGTGGAGATGTTTACGGAACTGCGCAAAGATATACTTTTGTTGTCTCTTGGAAGCTATTTTGCGGAGGTCCTTGAGTATGTGGCCGAAGAGGAGGTTCAGGCAACTGATTTGCTCAGCACGGGGCTAAATTGCTTATATGGGCTCTCTGTTAGGAAAAAGCCGCAGTTTCTTATCAAGGCGGTATTTGAACTTAGGGTAATGATGATTTCAGGGTATGCAATCGATGTTATGGAATGTCCAGTTTGTGGGACGGACGATCCTGAAAACCCTGTGTTTGATATTCGGACCGGACGTGTAGCATGTTCGACCTGCGTAGGGAGGGAACATGGCCATTTGCCTTTGTGCAGTCAGTCGCTGTCTGCGATCAGGTACATACTTTCGGCCGAACCGAAGAGGATACTGTCATTTTCTCTCGATGAAAAACCCCTGGCTAATTTGGCGAATGTTGCCGAGAGATATCTTTTGAGTCGGCTTGAGAGGGATTTTTCCACTCTTAAATTTTACAAGTCATTATTTTAATACTGAGAAGCGGGGAGGATTACAATGAAAAAAGGAACAGCATTTCTAATAGGTCTTGCCTCTTTTTCCACCGGCGTTGCACTTGGGATCCTGCTTTCACCTGCAAAATGCGGCTTTGGAAATAACAACGGCAACACAAGCTATCACTATTACGGAGACAAATTGCCCCAAGATGTTGATAATGAAAAAGCATGCTGCTCGGGTGATGATCCCGAAATGGATCATGGATGCAGTTGCAGCGACGTTTTTGAAGAAGATGACACAGAGGAAGTTGGCGTAGAGGTCAATTAGAATCATATAGACTACCGTGATTTAGGGTATTCAGTTGGACCTGTATGGGGCTCTCTGATTGTCATACTCGAAAAGAGTAATACTCTAATTTGTAACAAGGTTAAGGAATTAAACAGTGCAAACACTTTATAAAAAATCGATTCGAACACTAGAACTGCCGGCGATCTTAGAGAAGCTTTCATCTTATGCGCTTTGTGATGACGCAAAGGACGCCGCATCGTCTTTATTTCCTGCCGATGACATCGACGATGTCCGCAGGTTGATAAGCGAGACATCTGCAGCGGTGAAGATAATTGGTCTCAAGGGGAGTCCGCCATTTAGCGGGATCAAGAATCCGGAGGGACTCGTTAAACGCGCAGGGCGGGGAGGCATCCTTAATATGGCAGAACTGCTCCTCATTTCTTCACTGCTACGGGATGTGAGGAGAATAAAAGCCTACAGCAGTGACGATAGCAACATAGAAACAGTGCTTGACGATCGTTTTATCAGGCTTTTGCCAAACAAATATCTTGAGGATCGCATCAGCAATACGATCATAAGCGAAGAGGAGATGGCAGACACTGCAAGTCCCACACTCTATGATCTAAGACGCAAAAAGCGCCAGGCAAATGCAAAAGTCAGGGACACATTGCAAAGGATCATATCTTCATCTGCCTACTCAAAGTACTTGCAGGATCCGATAATAACCCAGCGCGACGGAAGGTATGTAGTGCCTGTAAGAAGTGAACACAAGGGCGACTTCCCGGGACTGGTGCACGATGTATCGGCAAGCGGAGCAACTTTTTTTATAGAACCGATGCAGGTCGTACAGCTCAACAACGAAATTCGGGAGTTGTCTGCAAAGGAGGCTAAAGAGATTGAGCGCATCCTTTCTGAACTCAGCTCTGAAGTAGCCGATCATGCAGAAAATATTACGGAAAATTACCGCATACTGGTTGAGCTTGATTTGATATTTGCAAAGGCTAAACTGGCCTATGCAATGCGTGCGGCAGAGCCTGTTATCAGGGACAAGTGCGGCATATATTTCAGGAACGCGCGACATCCGTTGCTAAAT
Organism: Eubacteriales bacterium; assembly: GCA_050950785.1. Lineage (GTDB taxonomy): Bacteria > Bacillota > Clostridia > Oscillospirales > JAAYOS01 > JAAYOS01. Next base: position 25,764 of record JBMNIG010000028.1, read on the forward strand.
CCTTCGAGCGCAGTACCGATAACTGTAAAGCTTGGCGAGGACTTTGACACACTGGTTATCACAGGTCCCAACACAGGCGGAAAAACAGTAGCGTTAAAGACGATCGGTCTGTTGACGCTAATGGCTATGTGCGGACTACACATACCTGCGGATGACGGAAGTTATGTGTCAGTATTTTCCGGAATATTTGCAGATATTGGGGACGAGCAGTCGATAGAACAGTCACTTTCAACTTTTTCATCCCACATGATAAACATTGTGGCAATGTTGCAAAACGCGCGTCCCAACACACTTATGCTTTTTGACGAGCTGGGAGCAGGAACCGATCCTGTAGAGGGAGCAGCACTCGCAGTCTCAATTATAGAATATGTTAGATCTCAAGGAGCGATTATTGCTGCCACCACCCACTATGCAGAGCTCAAGGAGTATGCGATATCAACGCAAGGGGTTGAAAACGCCTCATGTGAGTTTGACGTTGACACATTAAAGCCCACATATCGTCTTCTCATTGGAATACCCGGTAAGTCAAATGCGTTTGCAATTTCTCATCGGCTGGGATTGCCAGATTATATAATCGAAAATGCGAAGGGTAGGATAAGCAGCGACAGCAGAAGGTTTGAAGACGTTGTAGCCACTCTTGAGAAGCAGAGAAAAGCTTTGGAAGAGGATAAGCTGGAGGCTGCTAAATTAAGGGTCGAGGCCCAGCAGGATGCACAGCAGGCACGAAGACTCCGGAGGAAGTTGAAAAAGAGCGCAGCAGAGCACGTGAAACTGCAAACGCTGAAGCCCGACGGATCATTTCCGCTGCACGGGAGCAAATGGAAGCGGTACTTGAAGAACTAAACGAACTCCGCAGGAAAAGTGCCGATGAAAATTTCACCGATGAGCTCAATAAGGCCCGTGCAGAGCTCCGCAGAAGGATGAATTCCGCCGAGGACGATCTCCAACCGGTGAAGTCTCGTGTCAAGGCAAAGCGGCCCCCAAGGCCCATCAAGGCAGGAGATAAAGTGCGCTTGATCAATGTCGGCACGGACGCCTTTGTCATTACTCCCCCTGACGGAAGCGGCAATTTAACCGTACAGGCAGGTATCATGAAGGTTACTTTGAAGCTTGACGAGGTGGAATTGATCGAGGTTGATCATGCTGAAAATGCGGTAAGAAAGTACGCCGCCTCTCTCAGAGAAAGTAGCCGGAGATCGATAAAAACAGACAACCAGGGTATTGCCGAAGGACAGGTTCGCAGTGGAGTAAACGAGCTTGACCTAAGGGGAATGACTTCTGATGATGCAATACTGGCAATGGAGCGCTTTATCGACAATGCAGTACTTTCCGGGCTCAATGTCCTTACCATAATCCACGGAAAAGGCACGGGCGCTCTTAGAGCAGCTGTGCATCGCAGCTTGCGGAGCAATCGTCAGATAAAGTCCTTTAGGTTGGGCAGGTATGGCGAGGGAGAAACCGGTGTTACGATTGTGGAGCTTAAAGAGTAAACTACATTTTATATATTGTGCAATACTAATAACAAACCTTGATTGTTATAGTTGAAACACAGCAAACTATATGAGAAAGCTCAATGTCTTTTATATAAGGCTAAAAAGAGGTTGACGAAGGAACATCAAATTTGCTATTATTAAGAAAATAGTTTATAAGAAAGCATAGCGATTAGTAATCGTTTATTGCATTTAGCTGTCGTGGGAGAGAAATTAGTCCGGCAGCGATGTATCAGGAGGGTACGCGTAATGTTTTCTCGGGAAGTCTTAATCGATAACCAGGTTGGGTTGCATGCGCGTCCGGCGACGTTTTTCATTCAGAAAGCCAACGAATTCAAGAGTGCGATCTGGGTGGAAAAGGACGATAGACGTATAAATGCGAAAAGCTTGCTTGGCGTCCTATCGCTGGGCATTACTAAGGGCTCGACAATCAACCTCATAGCAGACGGTGTTGATGAGGAGGAAGCAGTCAATGCTTTAATCGAGCTTATCAAGTCGAATTTTTCCGAGTCGGAATAGGACATACTAAAATCAATATTAAGTCCCGTCCCCACCAGGACGGGATTTACGCGTATAGGAGAATTCTATGGAAAATCAAACCTTTATACGTGTAAAAGAAAAAGTAAAGAGTCTGCCCCTTGAACCCGGTGTCTATATTATGCTTGATGCAAGTGGCAAAGTCATCTATGTGGGAAAGGCCAAACAGCTCAAAAACCGTGTCAGCCAATATTTTCAAGATTCTCAGGGGCATTCACAAAAGACTCGAAACATGGTTTCCCAGATCCATGATTTCGACTATATTGTGGCAGCAAGCGAGTTTGAAGCGCTTGTGCTCGAATGCTCGCTTATCAAGCGCCATATGCCAAAATACAACATCCTGCTCAAGGACGGGAAGGGTTATCCCTTTATTAGAATCAATCTTAAGGAGCCATATCCCCGGTTCACGATGGAGCCCAAACTGAAAAGTGACGGGGCAAAATATTTCGGACCATATGGTGGCCGGCACACTACCGCAAAGATCATCGAAGCGCTGCAGGATGCTTTTCTGCTGCCCGACTGCGAACGCAGCTTTCCAAGGGACATCGGAAAGGAAAGGCCATGCTTGCGATACCATATGAAGAAATGTATTGCACCATGCAAAGAGTCGACGGATCATGAAGGATTTTTGGAATTGGTCACTCAGGCGGTTTCTTTGCTTGAAGGAAAGTACGAAAATGTTTTGAAGGAAATCCGAAGTGAGATGGAGCAGGCTGCTGAGGAGCTGTTGTTTGAAAAGGCGGCAGCCCTTCGTGACAGATATAATGCAATTTCGCGTCTTGGACAACGGCAGAATGTCGTTTCAAGCTTTAAGGCTGATACTGATGTTGTGGGTTACTACGATGGCCCAAGGAAAGCCATTGCAATATTGCATTACATCGACGGGATGTTGCTTGAAAAAGATGTCACACTTGTGGACAACTTCGTTGAGGATAATGCATCAGACATGATCGATGCATATATAACTCAGTTCTATAGCGGTAGATCCGCTCTTCCGCGCTTCATATTGCTGCCGGTGGACATCGAAAACAGGGAAAGTCTTGAAAAATTGCTGTCCGATGCGGCTGGTCGCAAGGTGGAAATAGCAGTCCCCCAAAGGGGGAAAAAGCTTGATATGGTCAGGCTTGCAGAAAAGAATGCACAGGAAGAGGCGGAACGGCTGGCTACCAGGAAGGATCGTAGGGAAAGAAATCTAAGGATCCTGCAGAAAGCGCTGGGACTTGAAGAGATGCCGCGTAGAATTGAGGCCTATGACATTTCCAACCTTGCCGGAAGTGACATAGTGGCATCTATGACGGTGTTTGAAGATGGCGCACCGCTGAAAAAGGGATACAGGAGATTTAAGATCAAGGCGACCCAAGGCCAGGATGACTATGGGTCTATGAGGGAGGTACTTACCCGTAGATTCCGTAGGCTCCTTGAAGGGGATGAGAAGTTTGGCAAAAAACCTGACCTGTTGCTTGTGGACGGTGGAGCACAACACGCAAAAATTGCTGCCGGGGTCATCTCCGAGGCAGGATTGTCCATACCTGTTTACGGAATGGTCAAAGACGGCAGGCATCGGACGCGGGCACTTGTATTGCCAAACGGAAGTGAAGTTGGTATAACGGAAGTTCCTCAGCTTTTTTCGATGATTGGAAAAATTCAGGAGGAGACCCACCGCTTTGCCATAGAATATAACAGATCGATGCGGAAAAGGCGAGTATCGGGCTCTGAGCTGGATAAAATAGAGGGTGTGGGACCGGTAAGGAAAAAGGCTCTACTTAAAAAGTTCCGTAGCATTAAAGCTATTAAGTCCGCTTCGGTTGAGGAGCTTGCAGAGGTGGTGCCTATAAGCACGGCCGAGTCTATAAGACGGTATTTCGCCCCTAAGCAGGATGAAGTAAATAATGAAGGCACATTTAAGGAGGACGCTCAATGAGAATAATATCCGGAAGCCAGCGCGGCAGAAAGCTTTTAAGTCTTGAGGGACAACATACGCGTCCTACCTCGGAAAAGGTAAAGGAAGCTTTATTCAGTATAATTCAATTTGAGATCGAAGGCAGACGAGTTCTTGACCTGTTTGCCGGTTCCGGGCAGTTGGGTCTGGAAGCCCTTAGCAGGGGTGCTCGGGAATGTGTGTTTGTCGACAATGACAGGAATGCGATGCAGATAATACGTCAAAACGCTGAAAAGTGTGGCTTTACAAGTATGTCGCGGTTTCTTCAAAATGACTATTCAACGGTATTAAAGCGGACGGGCGAGAAGTTCGACATAATACTGATCGATCCGCCATACGCATCGTCATATTATCACAATTCTCTAAAACTTTTATCAACATTTGACATTCTGGCACAGAATGGTATAATTATTTTCGAAAGCGAATCCGACATGGAATTGCCAGAATCTGTCGGTACGATTCAAAGAGTAAAAGAATACAAATACGGAAGAACCAAACTTACAGTTTACCGAAACAAAACGGCAGACGATTGATACAAAGCAGTCTGCGGAGGACCACATGAGAATTGCCATATATCCTGGATCGTTCGACCCGGTAAACACCGGCCATTTAGACATTATAAAAAGGGCCGCCCGGCTGTTTGACAAGCTGTATGTTGCAGTGATGGTAAATGTTGAAAAGAAGACATCGTTTACATGGCAGGAGCGTGTCGACCTGCTTAATAGGGTGGTTTCCGGTTTTAGTAATGTCGAAGTTGTAAGTGATGGCGGATTGCTTGCACAATTTGCTTCTTCACTTGGAGCTAAGACAATCGTCAAGGGAATCAGGAATCTAAGCGATTTTGAAGCTGAGCATCAAATGGCTCTGATAAATGCAAGTTTGAACCATGAGCTCGACACTGTTTTACTCCCTGCCGACAGTCGTTATATGCACGTCAGTTCAACTGCTGTTCGAGCTGTTGCCGCCATGGGCGGTGACCTTACAGGTTTAGTACCGGCCGAGATTATACCGGACATCAAAGAAAAACTGTGCAGGTAGGAGCACAACTAAGAGCAGGAAGGGTGAGTCGGATGGCAGAAGGCGTAGAAGAACTATTGACCGTATTGTACAATATGATACAGGACTCATTTGCTTTACCCTTTGGTAGGACAAAATGTGTCATTGATCGCTCCCGCGCCATGGAACTGATAGAAGAGATCAATGCTCTGCTTCCAAGCGACCTTGAACAAGCCAGGAAGATCGTTGAAGCCAAAAATGAAATATTGGGTAATGCAAAACGGGAGTCTGAAGCGATCAGACGACAGGCAGAAGAGCGTGCAAGGGCTATGGTGTCTCGTGAAGAGATAACACTGACCGCCCGTCAAAAGGCCAATGATCTTGTGGCGGCAGCCGAAAACAAGGCTAAGGAAATCAGATTAGCCACAAATCAATACGTGGACGACGCATTGAAAAGGACCGAAGAGGCACTCAATGAGGCGCTAAATGAGGTTCGCAACTCCCGCAGCAAATTCAAATCCGCCGCGAAATAATACGGCATTACAACTAAAATGACCTCAACACCCTTACTACACACAGAGTGTGAAGCAAGGGTGTTGTTTTTTTGACTGTATAAATGTCACGAATTGCCGACATATGCACAACATATCGTCAGGTTAACATAAAATCAATACAACATATTGTCAACCAGTCAATTTGTCTCACAGAATGCGGAACATATGTTCGTTCGCAAAGCAATCGAACATATGTTTTTTATTTCGATAATAGGCCATAAACTGCAAAAAAGGGGGCAAAAATAATGTAAATAGTTTAAAAATACATCTTGCATTTTTTTGAGTTACAGCTTATACTAAAACTAGCGGTGGAGCAAAGTGGAGCGTTTAGGGTTGGATTCCCACAAAAGACCACCACGGGACAAAACTACCGCGGGACAAAGACCTAAAAAGTTGAAGTCCTAAGATCCAACAGTGTAAAAGAAACAAAGACGTAAAGCGTAAAGACATAGAATATAAAAGAGGCACTCGCCATGACAGGTACCTTCAGGCACAACATCGACCAAAAAGGAAGACTGTTCATTCCCGCGAAGCTGCGTGAGGAGCTTGGCGAGAGCTTTTATGTCACAAAGGAAGTTGACAACTGCCTAGTGGTCTACCCAAACCAGGTCTGGAAGGAGATCGAGGAGAAGCTGGCAGCACTTCCACGCTCGAAAGCTAGAAGTTTACAGAGGATGATTTTTGGAAGCGCTGAAAAGTGTGAACCTGACGCGCAGGGAAGAATAGTTATTCCACAGCACCTAAGGGAGTATGCCGGACTTGATAAAGAAGTAGCCATAATTGGTGTTTCTAATCGTGCTGAGATATGGGATGCCGCGAAGTGGGATAAGATAAACGAGGAATATACAGCTGAAAGTCTCGAGGGAGGCTATGGAGATTTTGGGAATATGACAGACTTCGAACAAAGTGACCTCAACGGCAACGGCCAAGACGGAAAAACTCACACACCGGTCTTACTTCAAGAATCAATTGAATCACTAAACATCAGACCGGACGGTGTCTATGTGGATCTGACTTTGGGAAGGGGAGGACATTCCTCCGCCATTGCGCAAAAGCTTGATACAGGGAGACTGCTTTGTTTTGATCGGGATCAGGAAGCAATAGATGAAGCTGCGGTTAGGCTTGCTGGATTTGGCGATAAAGTGACGCTTATAAAAAGCGACTTTAGAGAAGTAACGCAGCGACTGTCTGAGTTAGGCATATTTAGCATAGACGGAATTATGATGGATCTTGGAGTGTCATCACCCCAGCTGGACAATGTTGAGCGCGGGTTTTCTTATTCTAAGGATGCGGCCCTTGATATGAGAATGGACAGGCAGTCTGAACTGAGTGCTGCAGATATCGTAAACGACTGGGACTATGAGGACATCAAGAGGATCCTTTATGAGTACGGCGAAGAGCGTTATGCTCCGAGAATAGCATCAAAGATAGTATCCAATCGACCGATCCACACCACGTTACAGCTTGCGGAGATAATAAGAAGTGCAATGCCTGCAAAGGCGCTTAGGGAAAAACAACATCCCGCGAAACGCACTTTCCAGGCAATCAGAATTGCGGTCAACGATGAGTTGGGTGCCCTAAGGGATGCCCTTGAGGCGGGAGAAAAACTCCTATCTCCCGGAGGAAGGATCGCGGTGATCACCTTCCACTCCCTGGAAGACAAAATCGTAAAGAAGTTTTTTGTAGACAAGGCTAAGGGTTGCGTGTGCCCACCTGAATTTCCGGTATGTGTATGCGGACGCAAGCCTACCCTGAAGATAATTTACAGAAAGCCGGTATTGCCAACAGAAAAGGAAATAACAGATAATCCCCGTTCAAGGAGCGCAAAACTGCGCGTGGCAGAGAAAATGGGGCTTGGAGGATAATGATATGTCGTCGAGTGCAGCAAGAAAACTGGAATACAGTGGAAAGATTGCTTATGACCTTTCGCGTTTTGATAAGCGCAAAAGGGTACGGGACGCGCTTGAGCATGAGCCGGTAGCCGTTCCGCGCCCCATTGCAAAACCAGGGGAACGCGCAAGAACAGCTGTTAAGGCAGAGTCGAAGTCGAGGTCGGCTGTATCTGCTGTTATGGTTCTGGGCTTTATTATTGCGGCTGTTTTGATGTTCTGTATCGTCCTCAATTATATGCGTCTCAACGAGCTGACAATAGAGGTCCACTCGCTGCAGACGGAGTTGATGGAGCTGAAAAACCAAGCCGCTGTCCTGAAGGTGAAAAACGAACAGACTCTCAACAGCAGGCGTATTGAAGAATTGGCCCAGGAGATGGGTATGGTGCGCCCAACGAAAGATCAGATAAGCTATATCGACTTATCGCATCATGACCATGGTGTTGTATATTTGGCACCCGAGAAAGGCAGCGATTTCCTTAACGGCATAAAGACCTTCTTCTTTGCGGCAATCGACTTTTTTAAGTGAGCATATTTTATGACTTGACGGTATATATTGGTATTACGATCCATGGGAGTGAGAATTGATTTCTTGCTCCCGTAGTATTATTACAGTGTAGCGGTGTACATCCAACGGGGGTGCTAAAATGGCGGGCAAAAAAAATCGCACCGTTAAGACCGGACAGCGCAATATTTCCGCAGATCGACGTGCAAACCGACTGATACTCGGGAGAACGATTTTTTTGTTGATACTCTGTGGAGTTGTGATATTTATTCCGCTGGTAGCGCAGCTTTATAAAATACAGATCAAAGAGCACGACTTCTATGAACAAAAGGCAATAAGCCAACAGACAAGGCATACAACCATTTCGGCAAACCGCGGCACCATCTATGACCGGAACGGTAAGTCGCTGGCAATAAGCGCAAGTGTCGAAACAGTTTATATCGCGCCTGTCTATATTGAAAACGATGATCAGGCAGAACTCATAGCCGAGGGACTGGCTGAAATTTTAGATCTCAATTATGAAGACGTCTATAAAAAGACACAGAACAGAAAGTCTTACTATCAGGTTATTTTACGTAAAATCGAGAAGGAGACTGCTGACCGCGTCCGATCGTTCAAACAGGAGCACAAGCTCAGAGCCATCCAGATAGAACCGGACACAAAAAGATATTATACATACGGGGATTTGGCTTCCCAGGTGATCGGTTTTGTGGGTGTTGATAATGACGGTCTTGAGGGTATTGAAGCATATTATAACGAGTCGCTCACAGGAAAGGCCGGAAAGATCGTCTCGGCAAAGAATGCAAGGGGGACATCGATGTCCCTAAAGTACGAGAAATACTATGATCCGGAGGACGGAAAGAGCCTTGTGCTAACAATTGACGAGACGATCCAGCACATAATCGAAAAGCACCTTGAGCAGGCAGTCGTTGAAAACTACGTTGAAAACAGAGGCGCTGCGATCGCCATGGATGTAAAGACCGGGGAAATACTCGCCATGGCAGTTACAGGCGGTGCGGACTTAAACGATGCCTGGGCTTTATCGGAGGAGGATCAAAAACTCTTAGAAGGCCTCGAGGGCGAGGAGTACTCCAAGAAGTTGGCCGAGCTTAGGCTGGAACAGTGGAGAAACAAGGCTGTTGCCGACACCTATGAACCGGGCTCCATTTATAAGCTGATCACTTCAGCTATAGCCTTGGAGGAGGATGTCATCGATCTCGATTGGTCCTACACATGCTCGGGCTCGATCAAGGTCGCAGGATGGTCGAAACCTATAAACTGCTGGAGACGATATGGGCACGGAACTCAGGATTTTACACGCACGCTACAGAACTCATGCAACCCGGCATTTGTTACTGTAGGTCTCAAAATTGGTCAAGAGACCTTCTATAAATATATGCAGGCATTTGGATTTGGACAGAAAACAGGAGTGGATCTACCGGGTGAAGCGACCGGTCTACTCCATGACTATAAAACCTTCCTCTCCAACGACGTCTCTTTGGCTGTCTCAGCCTTTGGCCAGACATTTACAGTAACTCCGTTACAAATGATTTCAGCGGTATCCGCCCTTGCTAACGGCGGATATCTGATGAAGCCACACTTAGTAAAGGAGTATCTAGACTCAGAAGGCAATGTGATAGAGAGAGTGGAGCCTGAGGTTATTCGCCAGGTCATATCGGAGGAGACCTCTGCTACTATGCGCCATCTAATGGAACAAGTTGTAGCGGACGGCAGCGGACGAAATGCACAGGTCAAAGGATACAGAATCGGTGGCAAGACCGCCACATCTGAGAAAATCATTGCAGGTCAGGACACTTACGGAAAATACGTGGTTTCATTTGTTGCGGTAGCACCGGCCGATGAGCCACAGATCGCCCTGCTTGTACTGCTTGATACTCCTACCGGAGATATACCTGTTAATCAAAGGTCGGGTGGTTTTATTGCAGCTCCACTGGCAGGTAGGATACTTGCAGATATCTTGCCATACCTTGGCATAGAGCCTCAATATACAGGTGATGAACTGTTTGGAACCGACGTATTAGTACCTCGGCTTAAGGGACTTACTGAAAGTGAAGCAAAGCAGGAGCTGGACAAGAAAAAAATGAAATACAAGATAGTGGGTGACGGCGACGTTGTTACAGATCAGTTGCCCGCTTATGGAGCGAAGGTAACCAGTTCGGCAGAAGTTGTCCTCTACATGGGAGAGCAACTTCCTGAAGGGACAGTTGCAGTTCCTAACGTGATCATGATGTCCCCGGAGAAGGCCAACAAGATCCTGACGGATGCAGGTCTATACATGTTGCCGACAGGTGCCATAAAATCTAAAGTGTCTACAATAACGGCGATACATCAAAGTGTGCCTGCCGGGACACAGGTAAAACGTGGAACGGTTGTTGAGGTTGAATTTTTGGATACCAATGTAGGCGATTAAGGCCGTTGAGTATCCTCAGGAATAAATGGAGGTGGCAGTCCATGAAGCTCAAGGACTTGCTGAATGGTGTCGATGTCTTGTCGCTCTCCGCAAACCCTGAGAGTGAAATCAATGACATCAGCAACGACTCAAGGAAAGTAAAACCAGGCGGACTTTTTGTAGCAATTCCCGGATTTGTTGAGGACGGAGCAATTTACATTGACAATGCCATTGAAGCCGGCGCGACAGTTGTGGTGTCAGAAAGCGCCCGTGAGACGACGGCCGGATTTGTCCTTGTCAAGAATGCCAGGGCTGCTCTGTCCCGGATCGCTGCAAATTTCTATGGAAATCCCTCAGAAAAAATGACAGTGGTAGGTATTACGGGTACAAATGGCAAGACTACCACCGCATACCTCATAAAAGATCTGCTTGAGCATTGTCTCGATACCCCCTGTGGACTTATTGGGACAAATGAGGTGATAATTGGGGATGAGGTGATTGAGGCGTCGAGGACAACGCCTGAATCCATAGAGATCCAAGCTATATTGCGAAAAATGCTAGACAAAGGGATAAAGCATGCGGTTATGGAGGTATCATCCCATGCACTGAAGCTGCATCGGGTCGATGATGTTCAGTATGACGTAGGGGTCTTTACAAATCTGACTCAGGACCATCTTGACTTTCACGATTCGATGGAGGACTATTTAAAGTCAAAATCACTGCTGTTCCAAAGATGTCGTAGGGGAGTTATAAATCTTGACGACCATTCAGCAAACTATATTATTGAAAGTGCAAACTGTGAGATCTACACCTATTCTGCAAAGGATATGTCGGCGGATTTAGTTGCACGCAACATTCGATATTCACCTTCAAAGGTGGAGTTTGAGGCATTGGGTATCGAAGAGATCTATCGTGGGGAGTTGAATATCCCGGGCAGATTTTCGGTTTACAACGGGCTTGCGGCCATATCCACTGCAATAACACTGGGGGTTCCGCTTGTTAAGGCGGCAGACTCACTTCGTTACTGCAGGGGTGTGAAGGGCCGGGCAGAAGTTGTTCCTACCGGGCGTGATTTTACAGTGATCATAGACTATGCCCATACTCCTGACGGACTTGAGAATATACTTCAGACTCTTAGGGAGTTTGTTAAAGGACGATTGATAACAGTATTTGGCTGTGGGGGCGACCGCGACAGAAAAAAGAGGCCAATAATGGGCAGCATGGCTGAAAAATATTCCGATATTTGTGTCGTAACTTCGGACAATCCACGTACAGAGGATCCCGAGGACATAATTTCTGATATTTTGCAGGGCATGACAAAAAAGGATAAACAGGTTATAATACCGAATCGGGTCGAAGCAATAGGTTATGCGATAAAAAATGCCCGGGCAGGTGACGTGATATTACTTGCCGGAAAAGGACATGAAACATATCAGGAGATAAACGGTGTAAAATATCCCATGGATGAAAGGGAGATTGTCCGAAAGCATTTATGAATGTATAATAGATATTGTGATAGGTAGTAGCTATTCAAGAAAAACTTATTAGATATCAAGTTTACAGATGAAGGATATTTGATATCTAAGTAACGGAGGACCGAATTGGAACGGATTACACTGCGGGATATTGCCGGATACTGCTCTGCTAAAGACTTTGAGGTCGACTTGGGAATCTCTGTTGAAGGCATTTCGGTTGATTCAAGAAGCCTAAGGCAAGGTGAGCTTTTTATTCCCATAATTGGCGAGAGGTTTGATGGTCACAATTTCATAGATCAAGCAAGGGCGGCCGGTGCTGTGGCAGTTTTGTCGTCCCGAAAGGATAGTGATCCGGGAACCCTTTATGTTGATGATACACTTCAAGCGCTGCTGGATATAGCATGTGGATATAGAAAAAGATTTTCAGTCAAGGTAACTGCGATCACAGGCAGCGTAGGAAAAACAACCACAAAAGAGATGATTGCTGCTGTTCTTGCCGAATTTGCTCCCACTCTCAAGACGGAGGGGAACCTAAATAATCTTGTAGGTTTGCCGTTGTCGTTGCTCAGACTCGCGGGGGGGCATCGCGCCGCAGTATTTGAGATGGGTATGAACCATCTTGGTGAAATATCACGAATGACCCGGGCGGCACTGCCGGATATTGCAGTCATAACTAATATCGGCACTGCTCATATAGAACACCTTGGATCCCGGGAGGGAATACTTAAGGCCAAAACAGAGATATTCGAGGGGCTTGGTGAAGAAGGCACGGTGATCCTCAACGGTGATGACCAATTGCTATGGGGGCTGAGAAACAAACTGCCATTTAGAACAGTATTCTATGGTATAGAAAACAAAGATTGCGATATCATTGGGGTCAATATCTCTCAGGATAGCCGGGTTGGAACACGATTTGTTGCATCCACTCCAACAGGTGAGATGGATATGTTTCTGCCTGCAATTGGCCGTCACAACATATTGAATGCTCTTGCTGCAGTTGCTGTCGGGCTTGAATATACCCGTGGCAATGTAAAAAGTACCGATCCAAAAGAAGTTGAACGGAAGATTGCCCTTGGTATTTCGCGGTTTCGAAGCGCTGAAATGCGTCAAAATATCCTCCATGCGGGAGGCTTGACGATAATTGATGACTGCTACAACGCAAACCCCGACTCAATGTCCGCTGCTCTCAGCGTTCTGCGAACATATCCCTCACATGGAAAGCGAATAGCTGTTCTTGGAGATATGTTAGAGTTGGGGGATTATTCCGAACAGGCACATAGGTCCCTTGGAGAAGAGGCGGCAAGATCCTCAGACCACATTTTCCTGTTTGGCACAGCATCAGAGCATACTCTGCTTGGAGCGATCCAGAGCGGGAAACCAACTTCCGCAATTGCACACTTCGAAAGCAGGGAGGAGCTCGCAAATGAATTGCTTGAACTTGCCGGGCCGGGTGATGTGATATTGCTCAAAGGAAGCCGGGGCATGAAATTGGAGATGGTCAGAGACATGCTACTTAACCATTTTGGTGAGGGGAGCAGCAGCGAAAATGAAGATAAGCTCAGCTCGAAATCGGAAGCTTGAATTCTGGGGGATGCAAAAATGATTTGGATGTTGTTGGCGACTGCTGCGGTAGCGTTGATCGTTGCACTTATAGTTGGGAAATTCTTCATACCTTTCATGCAGAAGAAGAAGTTGGGGCAAAGTATTTTAGAGATCGGCCCAAAGTGGCATATATCTAAACAGGGCACTCCCACAATGGGTGGAGTGCTGATCATGGCCGGCATAACCGCTTCTGTCATAATCACAGGCGGCCTTAAAGTAACTGACGGATTGGGATTTACGAGTGTAAGATGGCTTAGTATCGTAATATTGCTTTTTGCGCTCTCTTTTGGCGCAATCGGCTTCTTAGATGACTATGTGAAGGTAGCTAAAAAACGTAATCTGGGTCTTACAGCACCTCAGAAGCTCTTTTTACAGCTTGCGGTCACACTAGCTTTTATAAGTTTACTCAGGTTTCTGGGAGTCCTCTCCCCAAACCTGTATATACCCTTTATTAACGTAACGATTCCACTTCCTTGGACTTTGTATATGCTTTTGTCAGTACTTTTTATCACAGGCATGGTAAATGCAGTAAACTTCACCGACGGTGTGGATGGGCTTCTTGGCTCTGTGACTCTACCGATAATGATTTTCTTTACTGTCATCGCAATCATAAAAAAGTCCACGGATGTTGCATTTATATCAGCAGCTTCGGTGGGAGCTATATTGGGATTTTTGATATATAATTTTAACCCTGCAAAGATATTTATGGGGGATACAGGCTCGCTTTTTTTAGGCGGATTGGTTTGCGGAGTCGCATTTGCACTAAATGTTCCAATCATAATTTTGATCGTGGGAGCTATATATATATTGGAAATCCTATCTGTTGTATTGCAGGTGGCTTATTTCAAACTTTCCGGTGGAAAGAGGATATTTCGCATGGCGCCTATTCACCACCACTTTGAGATGGGGGGATGGAGCGAGAAAAAGATTTGTTTCGTATTCTGTACGATTACGATTTTACTGAGCGTAGTTTCTTTGATAGCATTAAAGGGAATATATATTTGGTAATAAAGTACAATTATAAACACAACCAATTACTTTTTACATAAAAACGTCGATATATATATAATGGACACAACTAAAACACTACTTGATGTGGGAGATATCAATGACAAACAGTGCAATCCAAGCAATGAAAAGACCTAAAAAGGCCGAAGTAATATCCAACAGAAAGTTGGGTCCAATGGATTTGCCATTTTTTCTGCTTGTGCTTCTTGTAATGTGCTTTGGTCTGATCATGATGTTTTCCGCTAGTTATGCATCCGCCTTATATACCATGGACAACTCGGCTTACTATTTTATAAAGCAAGGGCTCATTGCGTTAGGTGGAACGGCTGTAATGCTGGTTATCTCACGCATGAACTACCAATATTTACGAGCGCTCAGTATTCCGATGCTGATAGCGGCATTAGTGCTTTTGATATTGGTACCGATAATAGGTTTTGATGCGGGTGGTGCTACCCGGTGGATAAAAGTAGGGCCTGTACAGCTTCAGCCGTCTGAGGTTGCAAAGTTTGCAGTGATAGTGTCTTTTTCTTCCATGATATCCGTATTCCGGGAGAAGATGAAGACCTTTAAATACGGAATACTGCCATTTGCAGTGGTCTTAGTTGTAATCGCCGCATTGATGCTTTGGCAACCGCATATCTCAGGAGCAATACTGATCGTTGTTGTGGGTGGTGCGCTAATGTTTGTAGGAGGCGTCCACTGGGGTTGGTTTGCTGGCGCGATAGCTGTCGCTGTGGTAGTTGGTTACTTTGTAATGACGAACATGGCTCATGCCATTACCCGCATACGCGTCTGGCAGGATCCCTTTTCAGATCCACAAGGAGGCGGCTATCAGATAATTCAATCTTTGTATGCCGTAGGTTCGGGAGGACTGTTTGGTCTTGGACTGGGCAAGAGCCGGCAAAAGCACCTATACCTTCCCGAGCAACATAACGACTTTATATTCGCAATCGTTTGCGAGGAGCTGGGCATGGTTGGGGCATGTCTGGTGCTGTTTCTGTTTGCCCTGCTTATCATAAGGGGTTATTGGATCGCGATACGTTCCCGGGATCGCTTCGGCTCACTTATGGTGACCGGCATTATTACACTTCTTGCTGTTCAGACATTTCTAAATGTCGCGGTCGTTACAAACTTGATACCTGTTACAGGTATCTCATTGCCGTTTTTTAGTTACGGGGGCACTTCATTGTTGATCCAGCTTGCTGAAATGGGTGTAGTATTAAGTGTTTCCAGGCAGATTCCTGCACCGCGGGCAGGGTGACGAGTGTGGAATATTATTCGACATTTTTGGAGTGATTTTGTTGAGAGTGGTATTTACCTGCGGTGGCACCGGAGGCCATATAAACCCGGCTATAGCAGTGGCAAAGCTGATACGGACCAAGCGACCCGAAGCTGAGATACTGTTTGCCGGAGCTGATGGAGGGATGGAAGTCGGACTTGTGACCCGGGAGGGTTTTCGGATAAAGACCGTACCCGTCTCTAATTTTCGCAGGAGTTTTAAGCCGGCCGACATCATCAACAACATAAAGGTGCTGTTCGGTATACGAAACTCGATCAAAAAGGCGCGAGAGATACTGCTCGATTTCGAACCTGATGTAGTTATAGGAACGGGTGGATATGCCAGCTTCCCGACAGTTTATGCTGCTTCTAAACTTGGGATCCCGACAGCGATTCATGAGTCTAACGCAATACCGGGGCTGACTACTTCGCTTCTATCAAAAAGAGCAGACAGGATAATGGTAGGCTTTGATAGTGCCGATAGATACAAAAATCCGGAACGTGTTGTACTGACAGGCACTCCTGTGCGTGAAGATTTTATATTTATAAATAGAAGCGACGCAAAAAAGCGATTGGGTCTTGAGGATAAGCCCCTTATCGTCTCGACGTGGGGATCCCTCGGTGCACGTGAGATGAATAAAAAAATTGCTGAGTTCATTGCGTTGGAAACAAAGAGCGATCAGTATTACCATATTCATGCTACCGGCAGATATGGGTGGAGATGGATGCCGGATTATGTTAAAAATCTCGGTGTCGACCTCTCGGAGCATCCAAATATCGATATGCGTGAATATATCTATGATATGCCTGTGGTAATGGCGGCTGCAGACCTGGTTTTGTGCAGAGGGGGGGCCTCCACCCTTAGTGAAATCATTGCCTCGGCTACCCCTGCGATCATAGTTCCCTCTCCAAATGTGGCTGAAAATCACCAGGAGATGAATGCCCGAGCAATAGAAAGACATGGTGGAGCTATAGTTCTTTTGGAAAAGGAATGCACCGGCGAAAAGCTCTATGAGATGGCAACGGAAATGCTGCAGGACGAAAGCCTTTTAGAATCCATTTCATCGAGTTTGCGGGAGATTGCAGTTCTCGATTCCGCAGAACGAATTTATTCGGTTATCTGCTCCCTTTACAAGGACAAAAAGAAAAAGACGTAAAAAAATCGAAAATTAACCGAATCCGAGGTTTTCGCATATGATGTTTTGAGCGTAACCGAACACGCGCAAAACAGTAGGCGTACCTGGCGGAAGGGGCGCCGGAATGCGGAGGATTCATATGGATACGTTTTTGATCAGCGGGAAGAACCGGCTGTACGGAACTGCTAAGGTACAGGGCGCAAAAAACAGTGTATTACCAATACTTGCCGCCTCTATATTAAACGGTGGAAAATCGGAAATAAGCAATTGTCCGGAACTGACCGATGTCACTTGCACTCTGCGGATTTTACGGCATCTCGGATGTGAGGTACATCGCGATGGGGATGTCATAAACGTAGACTCCTCCGGTATGAGCAGGAACAGTATTTCTGACCGGCTCATGCGAGAAATGCGGTCGTCAATTATTTTTCTTGGCGCTATCCTTGCACGGACGGGAAGCGCGAATATAAGCTATCCGGGTGGATGCAACCTTGGAGCCCGTCCAATTGACCTTCATCTGTGGGCACTCCGGGAACTTGGTGCCACAATAGATGAAGCAGGGGGAACGATTATCTGTAAGGCCGAACAGCTGGTAGGTAAGGACATAACACTTGCAATACCAAGTGTAGGGGCTACAGAAAACATCATGCTTGCAGCCACCGCTGCAAAAGGGATCACAAGGATACATAATGCCGCCAGAGAGCCTGAAATAGCTGATCTGCAGGCATATCTGCGTGCTGCCGGTACAAAAGTAACAGGTGCAGGAACTTCCACCATCGAAATAGAGGGTGGAAACCGGCTGCGCGACGTAAAACATCGTATTATACCTGACAGGATCGTCACAATCAGCTATATGGCTGCAGTTGCAGCCGCAGGTGGCGAAATTACTATCGAAGGTGCTGAGCCAGATCACATATCTGCTGTAACTGCTATTATGCGCGAGGCAGGTTGCGTAATCCGGGAAGAGCATAACAGGATCCACATCAAATCCGACCGCAGACTTCGCGCCGTAAAACCAATCAGAACTATGCCATATCCCGGATTCCCCACTGATGCACAGTCACCTCTCATGGCCGTAATGTGCCGGGCTGACGGCACAAGCGTCTTTGTTGAAAACATCTTTGAGAACCGTTATCGCTGTGCAAGTGAATTGATGCGCATGGGCGCGGATATCCGCATTGAGGGCAGAGTTGCGGTAGTGTGCGGGGTTCCCCAACTTTATGGAGCAAAGGTGGCGGCAACCGATTTAAGAGGCGGTGCAGCTCTTGTGATTGCAGCGCTTGGCGCAGAAGGCGAATCGGAAGTGTCGGGTATTGAGCATATAGAGCGTGGATATGATCAACTTGATGTGGTGCTAAAAAACCTTGGCGCAAAGATTGAAAGAAAATCATTTTGTGTTCCGGAGGAATAGCTATCTATGGCGATGAGGAAAAGAAAGGGCGGGATGGGAAAAGCATCGGGCAGAAGCCGCGGGGGACCGGGGTGTCTGTCGGTATTTTTCCTTACCGTTTTTGTCCTTGTCGCTGTAGCTTCCACCGTCGCCATTTTTTTCAAAATCAAACATATTGAAGTGATCGGTAACCAACGCTATACCTTTGAGCAAATCTGCACATCAGCTGAGATCGAGCTGGAGGACAACCTGTTTTTTATGAACAAGTTTGAAAAAATCAGCAATATATTCTCCAGACTTCCATATGTTGATGAGGTCAAGATGACCCGACGTCTGCCGGATACACTTCGTATTGAAATCAAAGAATGTGTTGCTGTTGCTGTATTTTATGACGGGGACAGCTATTGGCTGATTTCAGAAAACGGCAAGATCCTCGAGCAGCTGAGACAACTACCCGGGGAACATCTGATTGAGGTTGAAGGGGCTGACTTGATAAGTCCCCAACCCGGGAAAAAAGCTTTTATCGGAGGGGATGAAGAGGGCGGAGAGATGCGATTGAGCGCAATGATCGAAACATTGAGAGCAATTGTTGATTTAGGGATCGAAAAGGACGTAGATGTGCTCAATATAGAGAAGGTCTACAACGTTGAGTTTAATTATCTTGGGCGTTTCAAAGTCAAGCTTGGCATGCCGGAACATCTGACGTATAAAATCGATTGTCTCAAAAAAATCGTTGACGGCTATCTGGGACCAGGCGACAAGGGCATTATCGATCTATCCGAGCTTATCGACAGCAAGCCTGCCAGATTCATACCGGACGCTGAGGATAACTATGATGAGGACAACGTGGATCCGACAACCGAGGAACCTATCAACATTGAACAGGCGGGATGATATGAGCTGGTTTCCATGAAAACAATCTGATTGGTCGTACCGGATAACCTGGTTTTGATTGTATGTTTTTGCATATCAATTCGCTGTTTTTTACTCGAAAAACACGCGGCAACCAATGTTCTTGCTAGAAAAAGTTTTATGAAGTATTGACCTTGGCGCGCAAAAAAGGTACACTATGCTTATATAGCTATTTATTACGGCAATTGTGGGATCAGTAGTCAGATTCCAACGCAGGTGCGGTGGATTTGCGCGCCGGAATGATAATCAGGAGGAAGTAAGAATGGCGTTTGACTTGGATATTGGGACAGATACGGTCGTAAATATAAAAGTAATAGGTGTAGGCGGTGGAGGGAACAATGTCGTCAACCGCATGATCAATACAGGAATGCGAGGCGTGGAGTTCATTGCTATCAATACGGACAAGCAGGCTCTGAGAGCCTCCAGTGCAACTCAGAAGATTCAAATAGGTGAGAAGCTCACAAGGGGCCAGGGTGCAGGATCAGATCCCGAAATAGGCCGGAAGTCCGCGGAGGAAAGCCGTGCTCTTATTTCAAAAGCACTCGAAGGCACCAATATGGTATTTATTACAGCCGGCATGGGTGGAGGAACAGGCACAGGAGGAGCTCCGGTTGTTGCAGAAATTGCGCATGAGATGGGAATACTAACAGTCGGAGTCGTAACAAAGCCCTTTAAGTTTGAAGGCAAGCGCCGCATGGATCGGGCCATTGCCGGAATCGATGAACTTCGTGAGCGTGTTGACTCACTGGTTGTCATTCCGAATGAACGCCTAAAACATGTTTCTGAGCAGAAAATCACATTTCTTAATGCCTTCGAAATAGCGGACGATGTTTTGCGTCAGGCTGTTCAAAGCATATCGGATCTTATCAAGGTACCCGGTCTGATAAATCTCGACTTTGCAGACGTTACTACAGTTATGCAGAATGCCGGGTTTGCACACATGGGTGTTGGCCGGGCAGCCGGCAAAGGAAAAGCGGAGGAGTCGGCAAGAATGGCTGTACAAAGCCCGCTTCTCGAAACTTCTATCAACGGTGCCAAAGGTGTACTTGTCAACGTGACAGGTTCCATCGATCTTGCGCTTGAAGACGTTGAAATTGCGGCAAACCTTGTACAACAGGCAGCGCACCCCGATGCCAATATTATATTCGGTGCCTCATTTGATGACTCACTTGAGGATGAGCTTCGCATTACCGTAATTGCGACCAACTTTGATTCCGAGCCGAGCGTATCTGAAAACCTCTATTCCGGAGTAAGCAAGGTCATCCCCGGTGCCACACAGGCTGAGAAGGTTGAGCCTACAAGTGCTGCTGCTGTTCAGGAAGAGGAAGAGGATCCGTTTGATAAAATATTCCAAATATTCAACAAGAAGTGAGCTGATGGTATTGCCTAATATAAGGAGGCTTTTTGCTGCTATTACCGCAATTACCATAATATTTATGTTTTCGTCATGCATGGGCGCAGACGCAGATAGCGAGGCCTCCGACAAACCACTTCCAAGTCCCGGACTTGAAGAATATCATAACGGAGCTTACGGCATATCGGTAACTGTACCCGAGGGATGGGTCATAGCCAGCATAAACAGGACCAATATGACAGAATCGCCTGAGAAATCCTCAGACCCCAATACTCTTGATATTACCCCATATGAGGATTCCGGTTCCGTACTACAACTTATTGAGCTTTGGAGCCGAGAAAATTCAGCCGACAGAGAGCACGCGTCACTGATGATCTATATTGAGATCTATGATGGCCTGGATGAACATACCTATCTGCAAGCATTCGAAGATGCTTACGCCGGATATTTCGACGGCTATCATTCCACGCTGACATCAAAGGATGACACCTATATTGGAGGAACGTCATATACGCTTCTACAGTATCTTACTCAGCTTCCCGACAGCGAGGACGAATATTACGAAGAGTACTATATCCGAAAGATTGATGAAGGTAAGTTTCTTGTGCTATGTGTGACCTACTGGGCTGGAAATCAAGTTTCTCAGGAGGATGCTGCCGCATCATTGGAATTTGTAACTACTGAAAAATAGTTTCATAAGCATAATAAAACAGGGACGAACAGACCGAATTACGGTAAATGATCGTCCCTGTTTTGTTGCTGATTTTTTTCGGATCGCTGTTTGTATTTCTAGATTATCTCCAGATCATTAAGGAAGAGTTATGATTCGTGTATCATATAGCAGAGTGTCATCAGGCTGTCAGCAAAGTGCACGTTTTCAACCTTCAGAGAGACGTCTTCGGGGCGCAGATCCCGGTTTGTAAAGTTCCAGATCCCCTTGATACCCAGCTTCTCAAGATGGGAAGCCATCTCGACCGTTCCGGCGGACGGAATTGTCAGGACCGCCAGTTCGGGAGGGTTGGAACCAACGAAGCTGTCAAGAGTATCAATGTGATAGATTGGGATGTTGTTTATTTTCGACCCGACAGTTCCCGGGGAAACATCGAAGGCGGCAACCAAATGAAAACCGCACTGTTCAAAATTAAAGTTGTTGATCAAAGCCCGTCCCAGATTACCCACACCTAAAAGGATGGCTCGGCTCTGATTTTTAAGGCCTAGAATGTCTGCGATTTCATTTCGGAGCTTCTCTACATTGTAGCCGTAACCCTGCTGCCCGAATCCTCCAAAGCAGTTTAGATCCTGACGTATCTGCGAAGCAGTCAGCCCCATCTCTGCAGCGAGAGATCCGGATGAGATGCGAACTACTCCCTTGGCAAAGAGCTCGTCAAGATATCTATAGTACTTTGGCAGCCTTCGAATTACAGCAGACGAAACCTTCTTACTCATCTGCATCCCTCTTTCCGTTAATTATTTATCCGGTCAATTGACCGAGTCATAAATAGAAGTTCGACTTTGCCATTGCATATTAAAACATTAACTGATACTGTTTAGTGTTTCCATTACATAATCGGCATACTGTGCGCATGTGGCTCCCGTGTCGCGACCGGTTATAACATACTTTTTCTCTGCGGAGCAGTGATCGAGTGCACGTTCAAGTCTGCGTGCCTTTTCCACCTGCCCGATGTGCTCAAGAAGCATCACCGAAGCTCTCAACATTGAGCTTGGGTCTGCATATTGATCGCGTCCTTCCTCGACCATACGTGGTGCAGAGCCGTGGATAGCTTCAAACATTGCGTAGCGCTTTCCGATATTGGCACTTCCGGCGGTTCCGACACCACCTTGGAATTCTGCGGCCTCGTCAGTGAGGATATCGCCGTACAGGTTTGGGAGAACCATGACCTGGAAGGAAGAGCGCCGCTTCGTGTCTACGAGCTTGGCGGTCATGATGTCGATAAACCAGTCGTCCGCCTGGATTTCCGGGTACTCCGCAGCGATTCGGTAAAATGTGTCAAGGAACATACCGTCGGTAGTCTTGATGATATTTGCCTTTGTTACCGCTGTTACACGGGTCTGGCCTGTTTTTTTGGCATGCTCAAATGCAAGGCGTATTATGCGCTCTGTGCCCTGTTGAGTAGTAAAGGTGAAGTCAACTGCTATGTCATCATCGATCTTTAGTCCGAGACTTCCTGCAGCATATGCCCCCTCGGTATTTTCACGGAAGAAAGTCCAGTATATTCCCTCATCAGGAACTTTTACGGGGCGGACATTGGCAAACAGATCAAGCTCTTTGCGCATTGCGACGTTGGCGCTTTCGATATTTGGCCACGGGTCACCCTTCTTTGGAGTGGTTGTGGGGCCTTTTAAGATTATATGACATTTTTTCAGTTCCTCTAAAACGTCGTCGGGAATGGCCTTTCCAACTTTGGCCCTATATTCGATAGTCAGGTTATCGATTGTCCTGAACGTGATCTTTCCCTTTGAAATTTCATCAGAGAGGATGTGCTCAAGTACACGTTGAGCTTGTCCGGTTATGGCAGGTCCTATACCGTCACCGCCACAAACACCTATGACTATCTGGTCAAGCTCATCATAAGAAATAAAATCTCCCTGTGTTTTCATTTTCTCTACGCGTTGTTTCTGTAATTCAATCAGCTTGTTAAAATGTTCTTGATACATATCCTTACCTTTCCTGTTTTACAAGTATTAACTATAACCATAATATCTTTTTTTCTATCGCCTGTCAATTCCTCTCTTGCCTGTAATATAACACTTTGACATTTAATATGATTTCTTTTATAATCATATTATGTCGGATTTTGTTGGAAGCGTAGGGGGACCGGCGGATGAAATTAAAGCGTTACATATCGATTGTCTCAGCCCTTATATTTTTATTCAGCCTCTTGGCAGCGATCGCAACAGGTGTACCCGGAAGCGCGGAAGATCCGGTCGTATCGCTGAGTTATATACAGGAGACATTTATTCCGAAGATATTGAATCAACTTGACAATAGGCTATCGGTTCTTTATTCGGATAACGTCAAAAAAACCGACTCAAGGATAAAGACAGTGATCAGTGATGCAGAGAAAGACCTGTCAATAGACACTGAAAAGCTTAAGGACCAGGTGACTTACGACACCTATATGCGGATGCTTGACAATGGCTTTTATATGGATTCCGGTGAGTTTGTATTGCTAACGCTTAGGGCGGGGCAGCGGGTCGTCGTCACGAAAAACAGCAGCTTTATGGTTCATCAGGGTTCCGCTGTTATCGGAGGAAGAGAGCAGAAAAGACTTGTAAATGTGACAGCTGCGGGTGAGGTCAACACAAATTCCACAGCTTCGCGAAATGCCCGTTATGTGGCTGTAGATGACGGATTTGTTTCTATAAAAGCAGTTTCAGACACGGTAAAGATTTCGGTGGTGGGGAACTATCAGTTTGTTCCCGAATATCTGCCGCAGAACTC
The DNA here is from genome assembly GCA_050950785.1 of Eubacteriales bacterium. GTDB lineage: Bacteria > Bacillota > Clostridia > Oscillospirales > JAAYOS01 > JAAYOS01. The sequence continues at coordinate 49,702 of JBMNIG010000028.1, forward strand.
AGATATTGCCCTCACTCTAAAAGATATCAATATGTTTCGAGGGTCGAACCTCGGTTTTGAACTGGATCGCGAGCCCACACGGCTAGAGGCGCTGATTTTGTTTCTCCGTCTTATTGGCGAAGAGAAACAGGCCCTTGACTATACCGGAAGCCACCCCTTTGTTGATGTTCCCAAGTGGGGCGGGGGAGAAGCAGACAGATATGTAGCATATGCATATTCAAAAGGGTATACAAAAGGGATATCTCAAACAAAGTTCGGCGCGAATAACACAGCTACTTTAGAGCAGTATTTAACATTTGTACTTCGTTCGATCGGCTATCGCGACGGCACCGATTTTGAATGGACAGGATCGCCTGAATTTGCCGAGCAAATTGGTATCCTTCTCCCCTGGGATTCGGAAAAGATCGTTCGAAGGGGCTTTTACAGAGACCATGTGGTGTACATCTCGTATTATGCTTTACGGGCAAACTTAAAAAATAGCCGTGTTACATTGATTGACGATCTCGTTAATAAAGGGGTTATTTCACAGGAGTTAGCCAGAAAAACAGTAAGCGCTCACAGTAGATGAGCGCTTATATTTTTTCACACTATTTCCTGTTTTGAATACTATATAGTGATACTAAAACAGGAGGTAACTTCAATATGTCAGGATTCTTGGGTGGCAGTTCCTGCGACAAACGTTGCGATGAGTGGATCTGGATTGTAATCATTATTGTAGTCCTCATCCTTCTTTTCAACTTTGACTGATCCTACCGCATAAGCGCCGGGTGTGGGCCGGCGCTCTCCTTTCCCTTGCTTTGCTCCATATCAAAGTATCTACATCAAATCAGGCTTTTTGCTGCCAATGTACTTTTACAGGCACACTGTTTAGCACATTGAATAAAATGTAATGAGACCAAGACAGGAGGTTAACGAGTATGTCAAATGTCATTGGCGGTGTCGGATTCCGCAAGGAAAAAGATGAGTTTATCTGGATTATAGTTATCCTTGTAGTTCTGATCCTTTGTTTCTGCTGCTAAAGTCAATAGCGACATCGGTATTCTGAAACCGTCTTACAGAGAAGAGGGAAGTTGGGGCTTTGAGCCCGGCTTCCTTTTTCTTTTATTAGTTGCAGTACACCTATCTTTTTTATATAATATCAGCACAGCAATCACCCTGTCGATATTATTCCTGTTGTCCATCTAATAATAGGGGGGAGCGGAATGTGTGGAAGATATTTATTTTCTGAGGCGGAAGCCGAGGACATACGTGAAATAATCAGGGATGTGGAGAGCCGGACAGGTGCCGCAACGGTAAAACGTGGTGAAATATTCCCCACAGACCGCGTTCCGATCCTTCTGGCCCAAAATCATTCTATTCGACCCGAGCTTTTTACCTGGGGATTCCCTGGATTTCGTGGAAAGAGTGTTATAATAAATGCCCGGGCTGAAACGGCTCATGAAAAGCCAATGTTTCGAAACAGCCTTATCACACGGCGCTGTATAATCCCCTCCACCGGCTTTTTTGAGTGGGGCAGCACAGATGAAGAGACCAACGATATGGAGTATAGCTCCGTTCTGATCCCTGGCATGGCAAGATCCGGGGCCGGGTCTAAATATAAAAAACAGAAATACCTTTTCCGTATTTCCGGTGAAAAAGTATTATACATGGCGGGATTATATAATATATATCAGGGTGAGCCGAGGTTTGTGATACTCACAACTGCGGCTAACACTTCTGTAATCGATGTTCACAACCGAATGCCTTTGGTGCTGCGTAAAGAACTGATTGAGGATTGGATCTTTGATGATGGACGGGTTTCAGAGCTAATGCGCGAATCTCCCATGCTGGAGAGGACTGCGGTATAACTGTAATTTTCGGCACTGTGTTTTTTGCATTTTTTCTAAGCATGACCTAAGTTATAAATTCTAAACAGCATGTAGTTTGATGGATGATTCACGCTATATAGTATATCTTTTATTATTCATATTTGCGCTCAACAAACCAACGATCCTCTTCGAAGAAGACAAAAGTTCTATGATTGTTGATTATGCAACCATAGCGAATCCCTGCGCCTCCGGCTTTCAGGCTGGAGGCCCTTCTTATTTCGGTGATCCGATCGATTGTAAAATGGCGCCCGTCTTCCCAGATGATTTCCATAGGATAAAGTTCGCCCTCTGTGCTAAAACGAGCAATGACGTCCACATATACTTTTGGTTTTTTCATAGAGTTCACCTCAAGTTTACCTCGCATTCTCGCATTTATGAAGAATTGAATCTCAGTTTGACGGTTTGAAGTATCCAACCGGGTGGATGGTGTGTTCGGTAGGATTTATACCGCCCAGTGCGTGGTCGCGGAGCATTATGGCCCGGTGGATGCTGAAGTGCCCAAAGCGCTTGCGAATATTGTCTACTGCAACATCTAGCTTTTCGCGCTTAATGAGCCTCTCTTCGTCCTCGAAGAGAGAGGTTTGTATTGCGGTTCCGGAACCAACAAGGTTTATGGCCCGCACACCGAAGCTTCGAATGGGATTTGACCAGTCGTAGTTATGCCTGAACAAAATCATGGCGGCATTAAATATGTCATATGAAACAGAAGTTGGCCGATCCAATTGGGACTGCCTCTCGAAGGAGACAAGTTTGTTGTCACGGACAGATATTTGCACTCCTCTGCACAGAAATCCATGCTGTCGCAGGCGTGAAGCCACGCTTTCGCATAGAGACCAGCAGACGATCCGCACATCCTCATCACAAATCAGGTCGCGGGGAGTGGTCGAGCTATTCCCAATGCTTTTGATGACAGCTTCTTCGCCGAGAGTCTCCACGGGTGAGCTGTCAAGTCCGTTGGCAAAGCCATGGAGCACATAGCCCATCTTGCCTAAAAGCCTGTGAAGGAAAGCAGGGTCGGCGTTTGCAAGGTTGCCGATGGTGTTTATGCCGTAGCGGCAGAGTTTTTTGCCTGTGGCGGGACCTACATATAAAAGTTCACTTGCGGGAAGCGGCCAGACCAGCTGCTTATAATTGGAAGCAGTTATTTCAGTAACGGCGTCAGGTTTTTTCATGTCGCTTCCCAGTTTGGAAAAAATCTTATTGTTTGCGACACCTATCGAGACTGTAATACCCAACTCCTTTTTTACCCGCTTGCGCAATTGTTCAGCAATTGCGGCACCACCGCCAAAAAGGCCGGCGCTGCCGGTTACATCGATCCAAGCCTCGTCAAGCCCGAAGGGCTCTACCAGGTCTGAGTATTCGTAGAATATTTCACGTAAAATGCGGCTAAAACGCAGATATAGTGGGTAGTTAGGCGTCACTATTACAAGATCCGGACATTTTTGTCTTGCCTGCCAAAGCGCTTCACCTGTTTTTACACCCATTATCTTTGCTTTCTGGTTTTTGGCAAGGATGATTCCATGCCGCAGAGAAGCATCACCGCCTACCGCAACCGCTTTATCGCGGATCTCGGGACGGTGTAAGCACTCCACCGATGCGTAAAAGCTATTCGCGTCGGCGTGCAAGATAGTACGCACCTTCATCACCACTCGAACAAATGTACTATTAATATAGCATTTCAGATATGTAAAATCAAGGGAAAAGCGAACGAACGTTCGAGTGATTTTTTGGCAAAAATGAACCTGGCAAAGAGTTGACGAGTTGTAAAAAACCCTTCGTCGTTGCCAGGTAAGACAGCTAATGTTATATACACTAACGCAAATTAAACATGCATCAATTATAGTCCGTATGGGTGTTTGTCCATAGAGGCAATTTCACGTAAACGATCTATGGAATAGTCAAAAAATGATTTATATGCCTCACAGTAATAGTTGATGGTCTTACTATCGCCCGATTCTACGCGATCCCTGCGACAACCGCCGCGGCACAGGTAATAGTGGCGGCATTGAGCACATTCTTCGCTCAAGGCACCGGAACCTGCTATAAAGGATTTGGAACGTTCGGATTTAGCCATGTCCTCAAAGCTATCGGTTTGTATATTTCCAAGCTCCCACTCATCTGTGACGTAAAAATCACAGGGGTAGACGCTTCCGTTAGCTTCAACCACAAAATATGTGGCACAGCGTCCGCTCATTGCACAGTTTTCCGGTGGATACCCCAACAGCAGGCCAAGCCAGTTGTCAAAATGCCTAATGGAGATTCCCTGATGCATCTTACAGTCTGCATACCACAAATCAAAAATCCGCTTAAAAAATGATTCGAAGCGCTTGGGGGTAAGGGAGTAGAAGTTGGTGCCGCGCTCTTCACCAAGCGGATCAAGACAGGGTATAAATTGAATGTATTTAAAGCCGTTGTTCTTGAAAAAGCGGTAAATTTTCTCCGGATGGCGCGCAACATAGGATGTGAGAACACAGAGGATATTGTAATCAACGCCGTATTTGTTGAAACGTTCAATGGTGTTCATTATGCGTGAAAAAGTTCCCTTACCCTTCACATCGACGCGGGATGCTTCGTGAAGCTTTTTATCGCCGTCCAGACTGACCCCTATAAGGAAGTTTTCGTTGCGAAAAAACTCAGCCCAGTCATCACCGAGGTCAAGTCCATTTGTCTGGAGAGCATATGAAACTTTTACTCCCTTTGTATTATATTTATTGACGAAAGCCACTAATTTCTTGAAAAAGTCAAGGCCGGCAAGGGTCGGCTCGCCGCCCTGAAAAGCAAATGAGCATCCCTCTTCACAAGTTTCAAGGGTTTTCTTAACAAGAGTTTCTAGAGTTTCGTCGCTCATTCGGCCGAAGTTTTCTACACTCCTCTTGTCGCTTATGTCGCGGTAGAAGCAATATTTACATCGCATATTGCAGCTACCCGATACGGGTTTAATCAGCAAGCTAACATATTTCATTCTACTATCACCTAATATTTATGAATTTTGTTGGGCACCTATGTAGTGGAGACAGGCATCTTACTGTTCTTAGAGATTTGCGGTTAAAATTTGCTAATTGGTCGTTTTTCTTGGTAGTATAACTACTTTGTAGAATATCATATTGTGCCAAAGATAACAAGAATATTGTATTTTAGTATCTACAAAATCGTAGATAGTGGGTAAAAATCTTTCTGCAAGTGACGCACCTAGATTGCCTATGCACAAATAGTAGATCCGGAAAACGTATTAACGCTTTCCGGATCAAACATTTATATAGACATATGTAGATCCTGCAGTGTTTTTAATCGTATGTTTTACACATAGTCTTCAAGTCCAAGCCTTACGTACTGTTCAGCAGGTGCATCGCTTTCTTTCATTAACTTGACGAGAAGGCGGATCATTCTTTCCTCAATTTCCGGATCATTTATCGGAGACTCTTGGTTAGGATCAGTTTTTAGGTCATAGAGAACTGTTCTGTTTTTGCTAGTCGGCTCCATACGGCTCATGCGGCGAGCAAGCATACCTAAATCTATATTTGAGTTTTTCAGCTGACCTGGACGAAACATCATCCTGGGAGCCGGCTGCATCCCACCTTCGATTTTCATGAGCGGGGCACCCTTTGTAAAAGAGAATGGAGGAGCTATTTCAATGGTTTTCATTTCTTCAACCGAGAACAAGCAACGCATATGAGTAGGCATATGAGTATATTCATAGAGAGGCTTGTTGCCTTTGGAATGATCATAGTCGCGCATGTAGACATAGCGGCCATCGGTTACATGCACAAGGCCCCCGTGGGTTCCAAATAGCACTCCATCATGAATTTGGGTATCATTTTCAATAACAGGACGAAGGGGTTTCCCTTGCATATCCTTTGGTATCTCGATTCCAAAGAAATCTAGAATAGTAGGGGCTAAATCGATAGTCTGCACCAGAGCACTTCTACGTTCTCCCTTTATGCCTGTGCGAGGATCCCAGACAAATAGAGGTGTGTGCGAAACTTCGTTGTACATAGGATGTGAGCCTTTTGCCCACATGTTATGTTCACCGAGCATAAAGCCGTGGTCGGTATTGACTATAAGCATCGTGTCTTTCCACATATCGTTTTCATCCATGAAATCCAGCACTTTACCAAGTTTGTTGTCACACATGGTAAGAAGTGCGGCATATTCATAGCGGCAGTGATCGACCACATTGCGCGGCTCGGTTACAGGACCGTAAGGAGGCCAGTCAAACTCCGGACCATCATATTCGTGCGGATATAGTTTTTTATACTCTTCCTGAGTAAAGAATGGTTCATGTGGATCAAATGTTTCCAGCTGCAAATACCAATTGTCGGCATCTTTGTTGGTCTCCAAGAATTCCAAACCTAATCTGAAGGTCGTAGACTGAGGCATTTTTTCATCGCTGTCTATGTATTTGCGATTTATAGTGTCTTGAATGCGCATACCCATGCCTGAGCTTGCATCTATTCCTATTGAAGAAGGGTCAACAACGCCTTTCCATCGATCACCTTCCTGTCCACGTACGATTTCCCATGAACTGTAGCGATGATGATAAGTTGCTCCTCCGTCTTCCCAGTAGTGCTGATGGTCACTGACCAGATGGCTATATATGCCATTTTCATGAAGGATTTCAGGCATGGAGTCATCGTAGGGCTCGATTGGACCCCAACTGCGATGGAGGAAGTTGTACCTTCCCGTATGTAACTCTCGGCGGGCAGGCATACAGGGAAAACTACCTATGTAGCTCGCATCAAAAGTGACCGTTTTTTCCGCCAAACGCTTAAAGTTAGGGGTTATAGTCCAATCACAGCCGTAAGTGGACAACATATGACGGTTGAGTGAATCGAACATTACCATGATAGCTCTCATAAAACATTCGTCCTTTCTGTATAAACCTTTAACCTGGATATACTATACAGATTGTATTGCTTGCTGTCAACCCCTAATTTGATAAATCATAAATAGTAATGAGGAGCAGTCCTATTGATTATCGGAGTCAGGGAGGGCTGAACTATCTCATGACGGATATCACTTTCATCTTCCAGAAGTCTCAAAATGGATTCGGCACAAGTTTTGCCGATAACCAGATTAGGAAGATAGCTGTAAAAAAGGTTTGAAAATAGATCTGCCGATAGTTCGCCTTGTGCAAGTGTTGCAACGGGGATATCTAAGTTTATATCCTTTAGAACTTGTAATGTGGGCTGATCCATACCGCTCCAACTGCAGATCAAAGCAGACTTATCATCAAGATCCTCTGCTCTGGTTCTTAACTGAGGAATGTAACATCCTGTAAAGTCACCATATTTGCGCTTAAAGTCATATTCAATGACGATAGTCTCAACTTGGACATCAGGAAATTCAAATGCTGCACGGCGAACCCCTTGTTCCCGTTCTCTTTCCTGTCTGTTATCAATACTTGGGCGGACATAAAATATCTTCTTTACCCCTTTTTTTTCAACCAAAAAGTTAGTCATATCGTATGCGCCTTTAAAATAATCAATAACAACTGAAGAGATGTTTCTGTTCGTTTCACAGTCACTTACAACAAAAGGAATACGTTGCCCAACAACTATGTTCTCCACTTCAGGATCCAATGCGCTTGCATCTGCACCGAGGTATACGATTCCATCAATTTTATGAGAAAAGAATGCACCTAAATATTCCGGATATCCGTTTTCCATAATCTTAGAAGAACAGTGGAGAATGCTATAGGACTTCTCTCGTAGAGCATCTATCATACCCTGGAGCACTTGAGCATGCCTGGGTAGAGTTAGTGATTGATAAACAACGACACCGATGCAGTTTGTTCGGCTGGATTGAAGAGTCTTAGCAGCGCTGTTTGAAATATAGTTGAGCTGTTTAGCCGCTTCAAATACTCGATTTTTTGTTTTTGCAGATATTTTTTTATTTGGGTTGTTATTTAGAACATATGATACAGTCGCAACCGACACATCTGCCAACTTCGCAACATCTTTTATAGTCGCTTTATATCTCATTATCTACCACATTCTCCCATTGATTATTATATTTAGTTAAAATTAACCTAAGTATAATAATAAGATAAAATTGTTTGTAAGTCAACATTATTGTAAAGCAATAAATAATGGTATAACTGTTTAACTAAAATAAATTTAAGTTTTGTAAGTAATGACAATAACGCGTCCCAAATTTTAGTTAATCTGTCAATAGACTTAAAGATATAACTGATACATAATAAATTATAGCTGGAATAAAGGAGGTTATTAATAGGTTAAACAATTAACTAAATATGGAAGTTTTCTTAAAAATTCTTACTAGCACTTCGTAAAAAATTCTAATTCCTTACTTGATTGACTAAAAAGTCAATTATGACACGTAAGTCCTGTTATTAAAGGATTATCCAGCGACTAAGCAGGAGCGCTGCAAATCATCCTGCAAATTATGACACACGGGGAGAGTAACTATGAAAAAAACTATCTCACTTTTACTTGTAGCCCTAATGTTATTTGCATTTACTTCTTGCAGTAACGAAAATGAAGGCAAAGAGCCCTCGCCCTCAGCTACTCCGTCTACATCCGTTCCGCAGGAAAGCGATTCTCCAACAGAATCAGAAGCACCCTCTACCGAAATTAAGCTACCGATATCCGATGAAAAAGTTACATTTTCGATGTGGGGTTGCACACCTCAGGCAGGCGCTGACTTGGTCACCGAAAATGATTCCTACGCTCGCCAGAAACTAGAGGAAATCACCAACGTACATATTGAATGGATACATCCCACAATAGGTCAAGAAGCAGTGCAGTTCAATCTTATGATGACAAGCGGAAATTTGCCTGATGCAATTACTTCAACTTTTGGATATTTTATGGGTGGTATGGATAAGTATATTGATGATCAGCTTATTGTACCACTTGAAGATTACGGACAATACTACCCCAATTACAACGAATGGCGTTCGAAACAGGATCTCACTTTGCTCAGTACTGTTACCGATGGCGGACATATTGCAGGCATACATCAGTTGAGAGTTCCTTATCAGCCACAGTGGAACGGACCGATAATTCGCGAAGATCTATTGGATGATATAGGCTTTAGTGGTACTCCTGATGATATCGTTACATTAGCAGACTGGGAAAATGTCCTTACACTGTTCAAGAACTATGGTATGAAGATTCCATACTTGGTTACAGCAGGAAGTAATGGGCTTGATCCGTATATTCTGGCAGCATTTGGACTATACACAGGAGGCTTTGGTTCTGTAACTACCGGTTACTATCAAATTGATAATATAGTTCACTACTACCCATATGAAGACTCCTATCGTGACTACCTGGAGCTTATGAATGATTGGTTTGAAAAAGGTCTTATTGACGGAGACTTCTTTAGCCGAGATTTGCCAACATTTCAAGCAGCACTGCTAAGCGGTGATGTTGGTATAGGAAGCACCTTCAAGGCCCAGTTTGACTATGCTAATTATAGTTCAAGTGAAGGAACACATTGGGCAGGTTTATCAGGCCCTGTAAGGACCAAAGGTCAAAAATACGAAGCACTATGCGCCCTGACTTCAAGAATGTATTATCAAGGCCAAGTGCTAACAATATCAACAACCTGCGATGAAGATTTGATTCCAATAATCCTTAAATATACCGACTATGGTTTTACCGACGAAGGATCACTGCTGTATAACTATGGTATAGAAGGTCAAGCATATGATATCGTCGACGGCAAAATCTTGTTCCGGGATATTATTACCCAAAATCCAGACGGATTTTCTTTAAATCAAACATTCAATAAATATTGTGTATTCCACTCAGCAGTTTTCCGCTACGATTGGACAAGATCAGAAAATAATATCTCTGAGGAAGCCAAGAATCTATATAAAATTTGGGAAAGAAATTACGCCGAGGATGCAGAAGAAATGCCCTCCCTCTCAATACCCGAAGCTGACGCTGCGACCTACTCCAACCTATTTAATGATATTGATACCTATGTCAAAGAATTCACAATGGGGGTCATCACAGGTCAAACTGATCTGGATAGCGGTTGGTCAAACTATATAGCGCAACTTGAACGCATGGGTGTTCAGCAAATAATCGATATGCAACAAGAAGCCCTTGACGGATTCTATAGCCGCGATACATCCCTTGGCTTTCCCAAATAAAAGTAAACATATGACTTAAAGTTTCAACGAATATGCTGGAGCGTCTTGGATAAGAGTCCTATATTCTGACTCCCTTTAGAGTATACAGATGGAAGATATCGGTATACTCCGAAGGGAGTTTTTATATTTATAAGAGTAGTGCTCGGACATATAATGTAAAACTATAATTCAAAACAAAGTTTAGAAGCAGTTTATATAAAATGCCCGTTCAATACATGGTAGTGTCAATAATTTTGTGTAAATCCTACTTGTAAGATAAGAATGGTTAAGCTTTAAGAAACTTGTTCTAAAGTGTGGGCGACATTATCTGTGTCGGTTGGCTTTTCCACGGTACGATCTGAAAACGAGAGTTGTTCAAACATTTCAGCAATTTCAAATTGTGCCATATTGAACCCTTTATGTGTCCGGCTAGCACCTTTCGCGTTGTATTCTACAACATAGCAATAAGCAAGTTTTTCTAGTGCGACCTCATTGGGAAATTGCTCTTTAGATTTAGTGAGCCGTTTGAGTTGCTTATTGAAGTTTTCAGAGATGTTGTTTGTGTATAAAGATGACTGAATTGATTTTGGAAAGCTCATGAACGAAAAGAGATTCTTTTTGCTCTGCAAAGAGCTCGTCATCTTCGGATATTTCTTACCCCACTTCTCAACAAAAGCCTGTAGATTTTGTATGGCAATAGTTACATCCGTTTGTTGATAAATGGTCTTCAAGTCATCAGCTACTGCAGCTTTGTCGCTGGCACGAACTTTATTGAGAAGGTTACGAATTAAATGGGTCCAACAGGTTTGATGCTTTGCCTTTGGAAATATGTCAGTTACTGCATTGCCGAGACCCGTTAACTCGTCGGATACGAAGAGCAATACTTCTTTCAAACCTCTATCCTGTAAATCGACCAACATCTCTTGATAATTGGAGGCAGCTTCAGTTGGATAGACCGCGAAGGATAAGACTTCTTTATGCCCCTCTTCATCAATCCCGAGGATAACATGGAGTGCCTCTTTGGCGACCGTATCACGGCGCACGTTAATAAACGTCGCATCGCAGTAGAGAACAACATAGCGGTCCTTCACCGTTCTCTCAGAGAAGGCCTGTAGCTCATCAACCATTACTTCTGTGATGTTAGAGACAGCCTGTGGAGAGTAGTGATGTCCATACATCTTCTCGATAATATCACCGATCTCACGGGTAGAGACACCTTTTTGATATAGTAGAATGATGAAGTCCTCTAGCTGATTGTCTTGTTCTTTGAAAAGCACAGGCGTTCTGGGCGCAAACTTTCCTTTTCGAACCCTGGGTATATTCAAATTTAAACCACCGTATTTTGTCTTTTCTGAGCGCGGGTAGTAGCCGTTTCTTGAGTTGCCACAGTGATGACCAGCGACATTGTGAGGCTCGTAGCCTAGGAAGGCTGTTCTTTCTGCTTCCATTAGAGTGTTGACTGTTTGTTCTACAGTTTTACGAATAACTTCATCAAAAGAGACGCCAGCCTCTATACCTTCGAGCACTTTTGTGGTAAAATCATTCATGAGAGGACCTCCTGTAATCTTGTGATTTGTTTTGTTACTACTACAATCTTACAAGATTTGGTCCTCTTTTTAAATGCCTAGAGAGAATTTGGCGTTTACACAATTTATTTTACACTATGCAATACATAAATTTGTGAATCTTTATATATAAAATGTGAGATAACGTATATCAACAAATTTTTAGAACTGTTAATATAAAAACGGAGGATTTCAATATAGAACAACATAAATTTTAGAATTTTTATCGAAAAGGGTAGTGTAAAGCCTTTCGCGCCATCGAAGAAGGAGGAGCATAATTATGACGAAGCGTAAACTTATCATCTTGGCACTGCTACTAATTTTTGTTTTGTCTCTGACCTATGGATGCAAAGAAGGAGACAGTGATACTCCCGATCAACCAAAGAACGGTAGTGAAACAATGGAACCAACGGATCAAGGCGATATTGACGATGAATTAGTCAATCCCGCCGGTGTATTTCCCATTGTTAATGAACAGGTTGAAATAACTTTAGCGGTTCCGCAGTCACCTAATGTTGAAGATTATTATACCAACTACTACACAAAATGGCTTGAAGAAGAAACAGGTATCAAGCTCAACTTCATGATGATTCCTTCTGCTGAGATTGGGCAAAAAGTACAGCTTATGCTCGCAAGTGGGACAGATCTCCCCGATGCGTTTTCAGGCGTAGGCCAGGTAAATGCCAACGTGTTTACTTCAACAAATATTGTCAGATATGCCTCGGAAGGTTTGGTAATACCTCTAAACAAATATTTTGACAAGTATGGGAACAAATATCAATGAATTTCTGAAAATGGAAACTGCAGGAATGACCTACGAGCAAATAATGAAATCTGCGGACGGCAATATTTACTATATGCCTGGGTTGGCGTTTTCTACAGTAAACCGAGCATATAGCAAAATGTGGATCAACAAGGAATGGCTCGATACCCTTGGACTTGAAACACCGAAAACAACACAGCAATTCAAAGAAGTTTTACAAGCATTTGCTACTGGTGATCCCAATCAAAATGGTGTTGCTGATGAGATCCCACTTGTTGGTACAGTTCAAAATCCAACTTATAGTATCTATGACTATTTGATTGGTTCATTTATAGCAAATAACGTAAGGTTCCACAGATTATTGGTAAACGATGGTGCAGTAAGCTATGCTGCCAACACTGACGAGTGGCGCGAAGCGATGAAGTACATAAACGACTTGACAACGAATGGCCTTCTCAGTCCATTAACATTCACACAGGATCTCGCTTCGCTTAAGCAGATGGTTAATGACAATAATAATATAGTCGGTGGCTATACCTCTCTGGGTGTGCAGGGAGTAGCAGTAGCAAACAACCCCGAAATTATTTCCCGATATGTTGGTTTAGCACCGCTTGAAGGGCCTAAAGGAGTTCGTCATGGAGTTCTAAGCATACCTACTCCCAGTGCAAACGGTGTAATAACAAGTGAATGCATGTACCCTGAGGCAGTATTTCGTCTTTTTGATTTTATGCTCAGTGAAGAAGCCAGCACACTTTCGAGGTTTGGTATTGAAGGCGAACACTGGGTAGTACCTGAAGAAGGGGCATTGACCAATTATGGAATGCCTGCAACCATAAATATAGTAGACAACATCTGGAATATACCACAAAACACTATGTGGCAGAATCAATGTCCTTATATAAACAGACAGGGTGACGGCCAGCAAAGAAGTGAGAACCCCAATGACCCTGTACGGAAGAATTGTGAGGCTGCCGTCCAGTACCTGGAGTGTGAACCTCAAAACATAATACCGACGCTTACATATAGTTTGGATGAAATTGACAAGGTAAACGATATAGTAACAAACATTAATGATTATGTAGATACAATGGTCGCTAAATTTGCTGTTGGTGAACTGAACCCATACGATGATGACGATTGGAATCGATATCTGAGAGAGTTTGAAGTGCTTGAGCTTGACAGACTTCTTGAAATCTCTCAAACGGCATATGACAGAATGAGCCAATAGTCTCTCAAATTTACATTTATATCGTATATCTACATTCTGGGGTAGGTGCAGGTAAAACCGCTAAAAACCCAACGCTATAAATCCAAAAGGAGTTGTAAGTAATTGAAAGCCATACTTATTTTAATGGATACTCTTAATCGTCATATGCTGAAAGTTTATAATCCTGAGGCAAAGGCGATCACTCCAAATATTGACAGGCTTGCAGAACGGTCGATGATCATGTGTAATCATTGGATCGGCTCTGCTCCGTGCATGCCTGCCCGACGTGATATCCTGACAGGGCGCCTCAACTTTTTGGAACGCGGATGGGGCTCGATTGAACCTTTTGATGTCACATTTGTAGAAAAACTAAGGAATAACGGAGTATTTTGTCATATAACAACTGACCACTATCATTATACGGCTATTGGTGGAGAAGGTTATCTGCAGCAATATGATACCTGGGATTTGCATCGGGGACAAGAAAGCGATGTTTGGGTATCCAATACGAAGGATCCCGAAAATATCCCTGAGCGATATTTAGGACAGATACGAAAGCAATATCAATGGAACCGGTCCAACTTCAAAACAGATGCGGATTATCCAACCCCCAGAACTTTCGCGTCAGCAGTTGAATGGCTTAGAGAAAATGAGGGGGCTGATGACTTTTTCCTTACGGTTGAAGTGTTTGACCCACATGAGCCATTTGATGCAACCGATGAATTCAAAGCATTGTATCCCCATCAATACGACGGTCCGGTCTATGAATGGCCCAAGTATGCGGCAATAGAAGAAGAGACTCCTGAAGCTTTAGAACATTTACAGAATTTATATTGCGCGACTCTTACAATGGCTGATAAGTGGCTGGGGAAGCTGCTTGACGAAGTTGACCGCCAGAATTTATGGGATGATACATTGATCATACTTACCTCCGATCATGGCCACATGTTAGGGGAACATGGCTTAACCGGAAAAAACTTATTCCATGCCTGGAATGAGATGTCCCATATTCCGCTGTTGATTCACCAGCCAGGTGGAAAACAGAGTGGTGTGAGAAGCGACGCCTTAACACAGAATATTGATATTGCTTCGACTCTACTGGAATACTTCAATGTGCCTGGTGGTGTTGAATCAATGCCCGATGTGCATGGTAAGTCTTGGACCCCATTATTCGATGACCCCGGAGCATCTATACGCGACTACGCGTTATACGGGTGGTTTGGAAAACCTGTAAACATCACTGATGGCCGGTACACATATTTCAGGGCGGCAAAGGATGATCTAAATTCGCCGCTGTATATGTATATGTCGATGTTGACGACTTTCAGGTCTTATCTCGGCAGAAATATTTCGTCAGAGGCGCTTTCGGTGGGCAATTATCTGCCACACGCAAAAATACCGGTTTACCGGATAGATGCATCGGTCATCAACGCCCGTATGCCGGCCCAAATGAGAGATAACAGACATCACAAGGATTCGTTGCTTTTTGACATTCAAAATGACTATTCTCAAAAGAACCCCCTATCAGATTCAAATATTGAGAAGCAAATGATCGAAGCACTTATCAGAAAAATGGAAGAACATGACGCACCTTCCGAACAGTTTATGCGGCTTGGTTTAAGATAAACTGTATCCACTAAGGTTACAGGGTTGGTGAAAGCAAATTATTACACAATGAGCTTTTGAACAGCGTCTTGTATTACAGGAGGAAGCAATAATGTCCCAAAAACCAAACTTTTTGTTTATATTTCCAGACCAACATCGGGGGGACTGGATGCCATATTCGCAAGCTACACTTGACCGTCTGGGTGTATCAGATCTGGAGTTGGACACTCCCAATTTAAGAAAAATAATGCAACAAGGTGTTGCATTTACGCATGCGGTTACACCATCACCGCTGTGTGCGCCTGCAAGAGCCTGTCTTGCTTCAGGCAGACGGTATGGGAGTTGTCGGGTAGAAAGTAATAAAGTCAACTACGATCCTGCGTTGCGATCCTTTTATTCAGTCCTAAGGGAAAAGGGATACAGTGTTGGAGGTGTTGGCAAATTCGATCTAAACAAAGCAGACTTATATTGGGGAGACGGACACCACGAATTACTCGACCGCATAGGGTTTACCCACGCTTTTGACAACGAGGGCAAGTTTGATGCCATATGGGCGTATTATAGTGAGAGTCCTGGTCCATATGGAAAATATCTCGGAAGCAAGGGATTGATGGATGATCACGCAAAGGACATGATTAGTAGACTTGGCAACAATACGGATAAGCCTACACCGCTTCCGGATGAGGTGTATTGTGATAACTGGGTAACCCGCAATGGTGTTGAAATGATACATAATTATCCAAAGGATAAACCATGGTTTTTGCAAGTGAACTTTACTTGTCCTCACGATCCTTGGGATGTAACCGCTAAGATGAAAGAAAGCCACAAAGACAGCAAATATCCAGAAGCTGCAGAAAACACCGAAGAACATGTTAATGTTAATGGTGTGAGACAAAATTACGCAGCAATGATCGAAAACCTTGACAGAAATATTGGAATTCTGATTAATGCGATTAGAGAACGCGGTGATCTGGATAATACTATTATCATTTACAGTTCCGATCATGGTGAGATGTTGGGTGACCACAACAAGTATGGAAAGAGCAAACCTGAACAAGGCTCAATACATGTTCCACTGGTTATAGACGCATCAAATTTCGGTGGTATGCAGGGCGTTGAAAATTCAACTCCCGTTGAAATGCAGGATATTGCTGAAACGATTCTCGATTATGTGGGGGAAAGCCTTGATACAGGTATCGGCTCAATGTCGCTAAAACCAATTATTGACGGCAAGATAGACTCGGTGAGAGAGTACTGCGTATCTGAACTGTTCTATGCGAACCTGCAAGGGCTTCCCATACCGTGGGGAACTGTCAGTGATGGACATTACAAGATGATATTTGAAGTAGGTAAATCAGAAAGAATGTATGATCTTTTGGCTGACCCATTTGAATGTAATAACATTATCGGCCAGTATCCCGAAGTTGAGAAAACGCTAAGAGAACATTTTGCCAAACGCAACCAGGGCATAATTAATCAAGGGGTTATGAGAGCATTCGAAATAGCAAAAGCAAAATTACCAAATGGTTGAGTGGCGCTTAGAATAAGAGGTTGGATATGCAAAGAAATATTTTACTTATAACTACTGATACCCATAGAGTAGACGCACTAAAATGTATGGGAAGCAGTTTTGCCCATTCCCCTTGTATAGACAAGCTTGCATCAGAAGGAGTAATGTTTACACAAGCTCATTCTGTCGCACCGGTTTGTATGCCCGCACGCTGTTCAATAATGACCGGACTACATACACCATTACACGGTTGCATTGAAAATGGGGTAGAACGCTGGGACATACCCTTCTTTACCGATACTCTGAAGGATATGGGTTACGTCTGTTTAATGTCGGGGAAAACACATTTTGGCCCCATGCCCGATTCCTTTGAAAAATATGCCCCAATGCCCCGGGGAAATCACGGCAGACTGGACCCTGTTAAGCAAATTATTGCCGACAAAGTCGTGGAAGAAGAGGAGCATCCTGACAGTCTAGTAGTGACAAACCTGTTTAATATGATTGACGAGGTCAGGGAAGAAGGCGACAAACCATTTTTTGCGTTCTGTTCCATAAATGCTCCACATCAACCACTTGATCCTCCTGGCAAATGGGCAAACTTCTTTAAACCTGAAGACATTCCCAAATTAAATTATCAAGAAGGCGAGCCATACAATCTTCCGGAACATCTGCGCTATCTTTTAGGGCTTGATCCGGATTCAGAGATACCTGGAAGGTCGATCGACAGCCTTTCTCTTGAAAAGATAAGAGAAGTTCGAGCCAAGTATTTTTCACTATGTGCATTTGTCGACCACCTGATCGGAAAAATAGTGGATGGGATAGACGAACGTGGTCTTAAAGAGAACACTCTAATCATATTTACTTCGGATCATGGACAAGAGTATTACGACCATGGATTCAACGACAAACACAACTACTTTGATAAGTCGATGCGAGTTCCATTTATTCTACGTATGCCTGGGACATTGCCGGAGGGTGAGACGAGAAAGTACTCGTTGACGACTGATATCATGCCCACCATTCTTGGTGCCGCAGGAGTTCAAACCGACTTTGCAAACGGATTTGATTTATTTAGCCCTTTAGTCAATAAAGAGGACAATCCCAGGAAATGTGCTGTAGCTAGTGTATTTCGCTCAATGGCAGTAGTTACTGACAGGTGGAAGCTTGAATACTATTATGATGACGACGACGTCCGTTTGTACAACCGGATAAGCGACCCCGATGAGTCTCAAAACCTGGCGCAAGATCCCAATTACTCGTCAGTCAGGGACAAGCTTCTAATAGCACTTTTGCGTTGGCGCACAGAGCTGACTGATGTCAGAGATTTACGGCAGCGTTTAGTTGAAATGGGACCGGGTCGGGCGGGGCCGGTGGCACGTCGTTCAATCAATCGGCTTAAAACCATAAACGGCAGACAAAGCGAAATAAATCTACAGAACAAAGTATGTATTCTTTAGCAGCCAACATCCTAAAATTTTAGGTAAGAGGGGGTTAGATGTACCATCAACACTCCCTCTTTAACTCCATCTTATATAATTTAGAAGTGCCCAGTCCGAGGTGTTTTTTCACAGTAGTTGATATAGATATTGGTAGGATTTTATGAAATATGATTTATTCCATAAAATATGTTAAATATTCTATATTAAGTTAAGAGTAAGGTTGATAACATAAGTGTACTCTGGCAGATGCTATCGTGATTTATTGTAACAGTATCTATATACAATGAAGTAATAATCACTCTAATAGATTAAGCATACACAGAAAAAACAAAAAAGGGATTAATTACAATGAAAGACATACTACTCATTTTCTCTGATCAACACTCCTACAATCTTCAGCATTATGCAGCAAACAGTCTTGTAAGAACACCTAATTTGGACATGCTCGCTGCAAGTGGAACTGTAATGACAGAAGCATATACGTCATGTCCGCTATGTGTACCTGCACGGATGTCATTTCTATCAGGTCAGCTCCCAAGTAATACAGGGGTTCTTGATAATACTACAAGTTTGTCTTCTAATCAGGCTACATTTGTTCATTCGCTTGTTGCGGCTGGATATGAAACAGTGCTTTGTGGAAGGATGCACTTTATTGGACCGGACCAACGGCATGGTTTTTCAAAGAGAATAGCAGGAGATATTACTCATATATACCACAACAGGCCAGAGGCAGTAGCCGCAGAAAGAAAAGAGTTTGCGTTAACCTTGGGTGAATACTGGGCTACTACATATATGGGTGCAGGTAATTCTCCGACACTGGAATATGACCGCTATGTTGTGGATGAAGCAATAAAGTATTTGGATGAAGATCATGAAAAACCACAGTTTCTCTGTATTGGAACATATGCTCCGCATTTTCCGTATGTTGCACCAAAAGAGTTGTATGATTACTATTATGAACGCGTAGAAATTCCTGATGACTCTTTTGCATATGATGAACACCCGGTTTTTAAGAAAAAGAGAAGAGACGTTGATCCCGAAGTCGTACGCGCTGCTAGAGCTGCATATTACGGGATGGTGGAGTTTCTTGATACAAACATAGGCATTGTTTTGAGTAAATGGTACAGCTTTTTAGAGAGGAATAACAGAGAGGGAATAGTAATTTATGTCTCAGATCATGGAGATTTGAATGGTGAACGAGGTTACTACGGAAAGCAAATATTTTACCAATCGGCCGTACATATACCGATGATAATTGCTGGAAGCGGAATTCCTCAAGGAAAAGTCATAAGCACGCCTACAAGTATTATGGACATAGGACCGACTCTGTGCGAGTTGACAGGTGCTCCTTTACCTCCCGATCAAGATGGAAAAAGCCTGCTAACACAGATAGTGGGGAATGAGACCGATGATGACAGGTTCGTAGTCAGCGAATTGATGCAGGGGCGTGGAAAGAGCCGTACATATGGTAGAATGGTCAAATGGAAAAACTACAAGTTTATTACTTTTTCCGGATACGAAGAATACGACCAATTGTTTGACAATTCGACAGATAAGTATGAGTTTAATAACATAATCGATGATCATCCTGAAGTTGCTGATAAGTTGCGTAAAATAGCCCAATCATATAAAGATCCGAAAGATGTGCTGGAACACCAGAAGATAATCGACCGTCACTTTGAAATTTTGAAGGAATGTCCTTTTGATAGCGCTGAGCGCTGGCGTACCACTGAAAATGCCGTACAGGAACCGATAAGGCTTGTCCGGTCGAAGTTACCTCTTTTTGATATCAGAAAATTGTGGGAACCTCAAAAAGAGGATAGAAAATAGATGGAATATTTTTATGATGAAGGTGGATGATTATGAATTACGTATTTTTCTTCCTTGATGAGTTAAGGGCCGAGAGTATCGGTTGTTATGGCAATGAGATTGTTAAAACTCCTAATTATGACCGATTGGCTTCCGAAGGGACGACGTTTCTAAAAAATTACACAGCTCATCCTGTTTGTATAGCATCCCGTTGCGCTATTGCTACCGGATGGTATCCGCATGTAGGTGGTCACAGATCTCTTAGGTATATGATCGATGCAAATACGCCAAATTTGATCCGATATATAAAAGACGCGGGTTTCAAGTGCGGACATTTTGGAAAGAACCATATGTTTGAACCAGATGTACTTGCTGAAACCTATGACGTTACAAAGAATCCGCCGAACATGCATGGTAACAGACCATTCAAGGGAACTGGTGAATTCACTATGTCACCGACATCTCTAAAAGCTCAGCCTAAAGCGGATGGAAGTCCTGACTATTCTATGGTGTTTCCACCAGTTGCTGACGATGATGAAAAGTATCTTGGAGATGCGACTGCGGTACGATACGGTATCGAATTTATTAAAGAATGCTCGGAAAACAAAAAACCATTTTTTCTATTTCTGCCACTAGATAACCCGCATCCCCCGTATGCTGTTCCTGAAACATATTACAATATGTATGATCCTGAAAATATTACCGAGATGCGAAGTGCCGAATGGTTGAAGGATAAGCCTGAGTTCTATAATCTGGTCCGAAAGTACAGAAACATGGAAAACGCTGATGAAACGGAATTGAGAAAAATCCAGGCTATTTATTACGGTATGATCAGTTATACCGATGCTCTACTCGGAAGGATCATATCTGCATTGGAAGAAAACAGCATATATGATGATACAACAATAATTATTTGTGCCGACCACGGGGATTGGGCAGGAGATGTGGGTCTTATTGAAAAATGGCCCAGTGGAATGGATGATATGTTGACGCGCGTACCTCTTATCATTCGTAGACCGGGCGGCGCAGAAGGACATATAGTTGAGACTCCAACTTCATCAATTGACATACTTCCAACAATATGTGACTTGGAGAATATCACTATACATCACGATCACTTCGGTGTTTCGCTTGCTCCACAGTTATACGGTAAGCCGGGAGATTCGAGCAGAACCGTGTACTGCGAAGGCGGATATGACATGTTTGAGAGGCATGTGCACGAGTTGTTAAGGCCTACACCAATGCATATCCCAGGAGCAATATATTATCCAAAATCACTACAGCAGGACAAGCATCCCGAAAGTGTATGTAGGACTGTAATGATGAGGAATAACAGGTATAAATTTGTTGTCCGGACAAATGGTGAGAATGAGCTTTATGATATGGATAATGACCCGCTGGAATACGAGAACCTTTATTGCATTGATGAATACAAAGAACTTGTTGTTGAGCTCAAGGACAAAATGCTAACTTGGATGATAAGCACCTCCGATGTTGTTCCACATGACAAAGGTCCGTCATCATCAGTCGTATATCCGGATTTGTTTAAAGATAAAAGCATGATATAGAAAATCATGCATACAATAAGTGAGTTTTCCTATACTTAACATCTAGGTTAATTGATAAAATGTCAAAAAGATCACATGGAGGAACAGTGTATGGCTAAGAAACCGCATATTGTCATATTCAATCCGGACCAAATGAGAGCTGATGCACTCCATCACTTGGGTAATCCGGCGTCGATTACACCGAATCTGGACTCGATCGCTGCAAATGACGCTGTTTCATTTCGTAATGCATTTTGCCAAAATCCTGTGTGTACACCGAGCAGATGCAGTTTTTTGACAGGGCTATATCCACATACATACGGTCAGCGTACGATTTCACACATGCTCCATGACAACCAAAGTTCGCTTTTGATGGAGTTAAAAAATGCCGGATACTATGTGTGGATGAACGGAAGAAACGACTTCCTCCCTGCCCAGAAACCCGGTATCTTTGACAAACATGCAACAGAGACCTATTTTGGCGGGAATGTTCAACAACTTGGACCGGAAGACCCGAATATAAAGGGTGAACTGGGATCGGATTCATTTTATTCTTTCTATAACGGGAAGTTGAAGGTAAATGAGCAAGGAGTCAATTACTCATCGGACGATGACAGCGTAGATGCGGCAATTGACAGAATTAAAAACCGGCCTGCCGATCAACCACTTTGCATATTCCTGGGACTGTTGTATCCGCACCCACCATACCAGATTGAAGAACCTTATTTCAGCGCCATAGACCGTTCAAAACTGCCCCCGCGGATCTTACCTCCGGAGTCCTGGGAAGGAAAACCAAGCATGGTCAAAGGACTTTTCGAAAACTTCGGCATGCAGGGATGGACTGAAGAACGCTGGGATGAACTTCGCGCTGTCTACCTGGGCATGTGCATGAAGGTCGACTACTTGTTTGGTAAGTTATGTCAAGCATTAAAAGATGAAGGCATATACGATGATACGGCCATATTTTTCTTTAGTGATCACGGAGACTACACAGGAAATTATGGAATAGTTGAAAAGAATCAGAACACTTTTGAGGATTGCCTTACAAACGTACCATTTCTCATAAAGCCTCCAAAGGGCATTGAAGTTGATGCCGGAGTTAGCGATGGCATGGTGGAGCTTGTGGACTTCTATGCAACAGCTATGGAGCTTGCAGGCGTGGAGCCAGATCATACTCATTTTGGAAAGTCATTACTGCAGGTAATTAAAGATCGCTCAAAAGAACATCGTGAGTATGTGTTCTGTGAGGGAGGCAGGTTGCTTGAAGAACGCCACTGTTCAGAGGCTTCGGACGTGGGTGGTTTGAATCCATATTTTCCATATTATCCTCGAATTTCACTACAGGCTTCAGAAGGTCCGGAACACGGAAAAGCTACAATGCTTAGATCTAAAAAGTATAAGTATGTGCGTCGGCTTTTTGAGAAAGACGAGTTCTACGATCTTGAAAAAGACCCTATGGAGCTTCACAACAGAATCGACGATCCGGAATATAGCAACATTATCAATGAGTTTAGGATAAATATGCTGGATTGGTATCAGACAACATGTGACATCGTCCCGTTCAAACAAGATAGCAGATTCACGATTGATAGATTGGTAGGCATTTTGGGGGATGCTGCTTCACCTGAAAAGATTCAGAAAATAAAGGATCTCATGGAAGAAGGTGTACCAACACAACACATAATGGGGATGTTAAGAAAACTATAATTTTCAGGAAAAAGAGCGCAACTAAAAAATAACGACATAATTATGATTTGTAGAGGGAGTTGAACCAGCCTATGAAAGCTCTCTTGAAAAAAGGGAGAAATAGTGACCCGCTGCCAAGTTATCGAAAGAATCCTGTTGGTAAGCGAATCAAAAAAAGCTTAAGAGATTACTGGCAAATGTATTTAATGCTTCTGCTGCCATTGGTCTATATATTGATTTTTCATTACTATCCAATGCTTGGTTTGCAAATTGCTTTCAAGAAGTATTCCCCAAGAGCGGGCATATGGGGAGGAAAGTTTGTAGGATTTGATTATTTCATTAAGTTTTTCACTTCGTATAAATTCAAAGAAGTAGTACGAAATACTTTCGTGATTTCGTTCTATTCAGTGATTGCACAGATGCCAGTACCCATTCTGCTTGCTTTGTCATTAAATTCCGTAAGAAACAAGTATTATAAAAAGACTGTTCAGTTGCTGTCGTACATGCCACACTTTATATCAACAGTTGTCATAGTGAGTATGTTGATGCAGATATTTAATACTAGATATGGTCTGTTTGCGATAATTGCACAGCTTTTTGGTGCTAAGCTACCGGATGTGTTTGCATCGCCATCATCATTTCCACATCTTTACGTCTGGTCCGGCATTTGGCAGAACGCAGGTTGGGCTTCAATTATATATCTTGCATCGCTATCAAGTGTTGATCCGGAACTACATGAAGCCGCCATCATTGATGGAGCTAGCCGCTTTCAAAGGATTTTGTATATAGATTTGCCAACTCTAATTCCCACAGCATCGATTCTGTTGATACTAAATATGGGACGCGTTATGGGCATTGGTTTTGAAAAGGCGTATCTAATGCAAAACTCGCTAAATATTTCAGCTAGCGAAATAATTGCAACATACACATATAAGATAGGTTTGACTGGAAATATCGATTATAGCTACGCTACGGCAATTGGTCTATTTAACTCAGTTGTAAATCTGACTCTAGTTTTGATATTTGATAAGTTATCAAAAAAGCTTAGTGGTTCAGGATTGTTTTGATGAGGTGACTTAAGTGAAGCAAAGTGATAATGGAGCAAAGCATGTGCTTAGTTCAAAAATTGCTGTTACTACTGGAGACAGAATATTTTATTTTATCAATAATCTTATTCTGGTCTTTGTAATAATTGCAGTAGTTACTCCAATAATAAATGTTATAGCAAATGCATTCTCTTCGGGAGACGCAGTTGCATCAGGAAAAGTAACTTTTTGGCCCGTTGATTTTTCGTTAGAAGGATTTCGTGCCGTATTTAAAGATCCATACATAATAAAAGGTTATGGTAATACGATATTCTATACTGTTGTTGGAACGACAATCAATGTCTTGATGACAATAGTGGCCGCGTATCCGCTTTCACGTCATGACCTACCAGGTAGAGGTACCTTGACAATGGTGTTTGCCTTTACCATGCTATTTAATGGAGGCATGATACCTAATTATTTGCTTATGAAAGACTTGGGCATTTTGAATACACGCTGGGTAATGTTGATCCCCGGAGCGATTTCTGTATACAACATGATAATTTGCAGAACATTTTTTGCAACACAGCTGCCTAGAGAACTTCGTGAAGCGGCTCAAGTCGATGGTTGTTCAGAATTCAGATACTTCATATCTATTGCGTTGCCACTATCAAAGGCAGTAATAGCGGTTATTGCTTTGTATTATGCAGTAGCACACTGGAATCAGTATTTTAACGCATTTCTATACCTTAGCGATAAGAATATATTCCCGTTACAATTGATTCTTAGGGACATTTTGATTGCTAATACCGTTGATGCATCATCAATCATTGATGCAGACATGCTTGTTAACCTTAATCTTATTGAGACACTAAAATACTCTTTGATATTAGTCGCCTGTGTACCGATTTGGTGTGTATATCCATTTGTTCAGAAATACTTCGTGCAAGGCGTTATGATTGGTGCCATTAAAGGTTAATAAGACGTTGTGTTTGATCGTTAAGTGTTTATGCAAGGCAGTGGACCCTACATTATTGTATGAATAATGACCTGATTTCAGGTTGTTAGTTAAATTCATAATTAGGACGTAAGAAGGAGTTGAAAAAATGAAAAGCAAAAAAATCATTAGTATTCTCATGCTGGTAATTTTGGTGCTGACCTTTGCATTTGGTTGCAGTACCACAGATGAGAAGGTGGACAAGAGTCCAAAACCACAAGACACAGCAAGCGATCCAGGACAAACCGAAGAAGGTATAGTAAATCCCGAAGGTGTATTTCCAATTGTAAAAGAACCTATCACTGTTAGGCTGGCAGTTGTACAAACTCCAATGGTTGAAGACTATGAAACCAACTATTACACTAAGTGGCTGGAAGAGCAATCCGGAATGAGTTTTGAGTTTCAACAAATACCTTCAGCGGACGTAGCGCAAAAAGTTCAGCTAATGCTTGCAAGCGGTACTGACCTACCTGATGCTTTTGTTGGTGTTGGTCGTGCAAACGCTAATGTATTCTCCACAACAAATCTTGTAAGGTATGGAAGTGAAGAACTCATAGTTCCTCTTAATGACTACATTGACAAGTATGGCGAGAATACAAAGGCACTTTTTGATAAGTACTCCGATGGAATCAGCATAAGACAAATGATGACCTCTGCAGACGGTAACATATACTTCATGCCGACATATGGTCCTTCAATAATTAACCGTTCAGGCTGTAAATACTGGATAAATAAAGGTTGGCTTGATAATTTGGGACTTGAGATTCCTCAAACAACCGAGGAGTTCAGAGAAGTACTTAGAGCTTTTGCATCACAGGATCCCAATAATAACCAAAAAGCCGATGAGATTCCATTAATAGGAACAACTGAAAGCGCCATCTATAGCGGATATGATTACATTCTTGGTTCCTTTGTAGTAAACAATACTCAATTCCACAGAGTAACTGTTGAAAACGGAAAGCTTGGATTTGCCCCAACAACAAATGAGTGGCGAGAGGGACTGAAATATATCAATGAGTTGACGTCAGAAGGTTTACTCAGCACTCTAACATTTACCCAAGATCTCAACTCGCTAAAGCAAATCGTAAATGATGAGAATGACATTTGTGGAGGTTATTCTGCTCTCGGTATTGCTCTTGTGGCACAAGCAAATAATCCTGATGTCCTTGCCCGATATGTAGGAATAGACCCGCTTGAGGGGCCAAATGGTGTTAGAAATAGCGTATTGCTAGTTCCCACTCCTGGTGCAGGTGCTGTTATTACAAGTGCTGCGGAGCACCCAGAAGCATTATTCCGTTTGTTCGATCTAATGATTGGTTATGAGGCAAGCACAATTTCCAGATACGGAATAAAAGGAGTGAACTGGGACGATCCTGATGAAGGAATGCTCTCACGATATGGAGAACCCGCAACAATGAAACCTCTTGAAAACATATGGATGACAACTCAGAACACTCATTGGATGAACTACTGTCCCTTTATAAATGACATCCACAATGACGGTGTAGCTAAATTAAGAGATGATGATCCTGAAGTAATCAATGCCGAAGTTGCGAAGAGGTATCTCCAGTATGAACCCAAAGACACGGTTCCGATCCTTATATATGATGTCGATGAAGTAGAAGAAGTAAATGAGTTGATGACAAACATTGACGATTATGTATTGCAAACCATTGCAAAGTTTGCAGTAGGTGAATTAGATCCTTTCAATGATGCTGACTGGGAGCGCTACATCAAAGAGTATGAAGTTCTTGGACTTGACAGATTCCTTGAGATATCCCAGGCAACATATGACAGAATGCAAGGCTGATTTTAAGTACTTGTACACATATTGATGAGTTACAGAAATGCTAGTCCTCACTTCACCTTGAGGTGGAGTGAGGACGTGCATCCATCATTCATAGTTCTCTTGTATTAATGGAACTGAAAAGCTCAACTCTGTTCCAACACCATACTCACTTGATATTTTTAGCGAGTATTCATCTCCATAATAGAGCTTTATCCTACGATTGATATTGATAAGGGAAATACCTTCTTGTGCATAGTTTTCATCAGGAGAATCAATATTTTGTTTAATAATGTCAAGTTTTGCTTTGGAAATACCAACACCGTTGTCTTTAACCGATATAAATAGGTGTCCGGATTGTATTTGCCCTGTTATGGTCAAGGTTAGTTTATCAATAGTGTTTTCTCTGCCGTGTATAAAGGCATTTTCAGCAAGTGGTTGTATAAGCTGGCGAAGTATTTTGTACTCACACAGTCTGTCGTCTATATTGAATATGACGGTAAAGCTATTATTAAACCTTATATTCATGATATAAATATATTTATTGATTATTTGCATCTCGGCAAAGACATTGATGTAATCTTCTTTACTATAAGCATATCTGACTAAATCTACAAGCCCTTCGGATATTTGGGATATATCTTTCCTATTCGCTTCGATTGCAAGTGATTTTATGGCATTTAGAGTGTTGAACAAAAAATGAGTATTTATCTGTTTTCTAAGACGATAAAGCTCATGCTGTTTTTTCTGAAGTTCAACTTCATATAGATGTTGCTGTGTTAAAAATGCTCTTCTGCTATATTCCTCCAAACGTGTAAGCAGATCATTGAGACCATTGATCAAGATGTTTATATCTGGGCTTTTGGATAAAGGAATTCTTTCTTTTAATGACGTGTTTCCCATGTTGGACATTGACTTGATCAATTTATCAATAGGGATCAATATTGATTGTTGTGTAATGACTGTCGTGATTGTAATCAATACAATGATAAGTATAATAACCAGTGCAACCGCACGGATAAAGATACTTGAATAGGGAATTATCAAACTTTTATCAATTGATGTTATGAGATAAAATCCATAGTTTCCGATTTCGCTTATAAGGTTATAACTTAAATCATCTGTGATTTGCTCTATACTATCAATATTTGAATTCTCGGGACGAGTGCTGAGTACACACATGTCATTTTTCTTTTCCCAGAGAAGAATACTGAGATCAGGGAATTCTTTATATGTTGATAGAAGATCCATGATATGACTTTCGCTGGAAAACAAAAGTACAGTTCCCAGATTTACTGATTTTCCTGATTCAATAGTAAGTATTGGCTCTTGTATACAAATGTAATTTCTGTCTTTGAAGCGAAAGGTAAAAAATGTAGACGCTCTATTATTGAATGTAGTTGACAAAAGTGTTTTTCTGTGTGTATTTGAAAACTCAACTCCGTATTGATAAGATGTTCCATAACTATCGTAGAGAATAATTCCATCAAGGTATTTGTTGGTTGATACGATTTCGGATACTAGACTATAAATATTTGTTTTTTCACTGTATCTTTGAGCAAAGTTACCTTCGCTGAGAAAATCCACAACCAAACTATTGTATGATATAGACTTAGATGATGCATCTAACACATTAAAGTACTCATTTAAGCTACTAGAGATTTGATCGGATACGTACTCTAAGTTTTCTTCAGCCCCTTTTTGCACATAGGATAATGTCGCGCTGTGATATGCGTAGAAGACAAGGATTATTATTATGCCAAGTGTATACATGGTAAGGATAAATCTTTTTTTTAACTTGCTCTCATTCATTAATATCTCCTACCTACTTGTTAAAAATCCAGTGAGATAACCTAGTTTAATGATTGGTGCATTTTGCAGAATTGCTGCGGTAAACAGAAGGAGGACATCCAAAATTTTTTCGAAATACATTGCAAAAATAAAAGTAATCTTCATAACCGCTCATATTTGCAATCTCCCCGATTGTATTACCTGTTTGGAGCAAAAGCTTTGCGGCAAAATTCATGCGTAACTTAGTTATGTAACTGACAAATGTGGTATCTAAGAATTTGTTGAAATACGAGCAAAGTGTATTTTGAGATATATTAAACTCTTCACTTAGCTCAAACAATGTAAGCTTTTCATTGAAGTGATTGTTTATGTATTTGAGAATATCAGAAAACTTTGGTGGAATTACTTTTAATGTATCTTCACTTATAGATTTGTCACTATTCTTTTTTCTAAACTCATTTTTTAATCGATCAAAAATGCTTTCAAATGCTTCTTCGGAAACGGGTTTTAGTAGATAATCAAATACAGATAGCTGAAGGCTGCGCCTGACAATTTGAAAATCATCGTATGAACTGATAATTACAAAAACTAAATTCGGGTTGCTTTCCTGCAGTTTTTCAATCATTTGATTTCCCGTTAATAGCGGCATTTTTATATCAGTAAAGACAACATGTGGTTTTAGCTTATTTATTTCAGGTATTGCTAGATTTGGATTTGTATTGGTTCCTATAAGCTCAAATCCATTTTCGATCCAAGAAATTTCCTTTTTGTATACATTTAGCGCAAGCAATTCATCGTCTACCATATACACTTTATATAGCATTATCAACCCTCCCAAAAAGGTCATAATTTATAACTTATATACATCAATAGAAAGGAAAGATTATCGGTGAAAGACATACTTTTAATTATTTCGGATCAGCACTCATATTCGATTCAGGGCTACGCTGGAAACAATATTATTAGAACACCCAATTTAGATCGATTGGCATCTGAAGGAGTCGTAATGACTGATGCGTACACATCATGTCCGCTCTGTGTACCTGCACGGATGTCATTTCTATCAGGTCAGTTGCCAAGTAGTACCGGTGTCCTTGGAAACATGACGAGTCTATCATCAAACATTGCAACTTATGTACACTCACTCGCCTCAATAGGATATGAGACAGTATTATGCGGTAGAATGCACTTTGTCGGCCCCGACCAAAGACATGGATTTTCGAAACGGATAGCAAAGGAAACCACACCTCTGTATCATAATAGGCCTGCATCACTTGCAGAAGAACGTAAAGATTTTGCTATAACATTTGCCGAATTTGGCGCAATACGTTACATGGGCGCTGGTTCATCCCCAACTCTTGAGTATGACAGGTATGTATTTGAAGAGGCTTTGAAATATTTAGATGAGGATCATGAAAAACCCCAGTTTCTTTGTGTTGGTACATATTCACCACATTTTCCATATATAGCGCCTCCTGACTTATACGATTACTATTATGATAGGGTACCAATGCCGGATGATACATTCGAGTATGATGAGCATCCTATATTTACAAACAAGCTAAGAGATACTGATCCGGAAGTAGTACGCGCAGCAAGAGCCGCTTATTACGGAATGACAGAGTTTTTAGATATAAATATTGGTCTTGTCGTAGAGAAATGGAACGAGTTTTTAGTAAGAAACGGTAGACAAGGAATCATCATATATGTGTCTGACCATGGAGATCAGAACGGAGAACGTGGGTTTTACGGAAAAACGACCTTCTATGAAGCTTCTGCACATATACCAATGCTCATTACAGGAAGTGGTATCCCTGCAGGAAAAACTATAGATACTCCTACTAGTATAATGGATCTTGGCCCTACGATTTGTGAGCTTGTTGAAGCCCCGATACCTCCTGACCAGGAAGGGAAAAGCCTAATGCCTCAAATAGTAGGAGATAGTGCTGATGAAGACAGGGCTGTAATCAGTGAGCTGCTATTAGGGTCTGGAGATAATCGCTCTCTTGGCAGAATGGTGAAGTGGAGAAACTATAAGTTTATAACATTTTCCGGATATGAAAAGCACGATCAGTTATTCGATTTGGAGCAAGATCCACTTGAACTGGAAAATGTAATTTCTCGTCACCCAGAAATTGCTGAAAGACTTCGCAAGATTGCAGATGTGAAGAAGCCTCCATCCGTTGTCTTTAAAGAGCAAAAGACTTTGGATAAACACAGAGAAATTTTGTCCAAATGCACATTTGACAGTGATGAGAGGTGGCGCTGCAACGAAGCTGCTGTACAACCGCCTTTAAGACTTACGAAAAGCAAACAACCGTTTCCAAACCGTGAGAAGATCGGCCAGATGATGAGCATGATTCTTGAGAAATAGCAGTTTTTGTGCTGAGTGTAGCTTAGCCAATAAGAATAGTTAACAGAAACTCTATAAGGTCTAATGTTTAACTGAGTTGGTAGTGAGGGCTTGTTTTGGTTAGTAACCTCTATGCCCATGTAAAAAACAGTAATACAGGTTTTTACCTGTATTACTGTTTTTTACCAAGTATTTTAAACATGCTTCTCTTGTATTCTTCGACGCCTTCCTGATCAAATGGGTTTACACCAAGCAGCTTACCGGAAATGGCGCAAGCAGCCATAAAAAAGTAGAACAATTGGCCATAATGGTACTCATCGATTTTCGATAATGCAAACTCCAAACAGGGGACACCGCCATCTTTGTGGGCAGTTATTGTAGCTTGAGAAGCAGCTCTATTTATCTCCACAAAATCCTTGCCGTCAAGGTAATCAAAACCATCATCTAAAGAAGTGTCAGCAGGGACCAGCACAGAGGCACCAACATCCTCAACACTAATAAATGTTTCCATTATATTTCTGAGACCGTCCTGCATGTACTGTCCCATAGAATGTAGATCCTCTGAATAGAGTGTAAATGATGGGAAAATTCCCTTTTTGTCTTTGCCTTCGCTTTCACCGAATAGTTGACGCCACCACCATGCAAAATACATCATTCTTGGTTCAAATAAAGCAAGTTGTTCTATAGTATATCCGCGTTTGTATAGGAAGTTGCGTATAGCAGCATATCGAACTGCATCGTTTTCAGGATTCTCAGTTATGTGCTTGTACATGTCGTTTGCGCCTTTTAGATAAGAGCTGATGTTTAAACCTGCTACAGCAAGCGGGAAAAGAGCAACAGGGGAGAATGCACTGTATCTCCCTCCAATGGTTAATGGGAATTCAAGAAAGGTAGCATCAAGCTCTTTGGAGATATTCTCCAAATGTGAACCGCGGGTTCCGGTAAGTATGATTCTCTTTCCAATCTCTTCGCTAGGGTAACGATCCATCATATATTTTCTCAGAATACGAAAATGGCTGCCCGGTTCCAAAGTTTCAAAGTTCTTTGCAATAACATTAATAATAACGCTCTTACCTTCAAGCTGGCTCAATATGTGTTCTATTTCAAAAGCTGATAATGTATTTCCGGCGTACAGAATTTTAGGTTTCTTTATATCCTCCGGTACTTTCACAGATTCAATAACTGCACGTGCAGCCTGGTTAGAACCTCCAACTCCCACTAGCACAAATACATCGGCATTGCTACGTACTTGTGCCGCTTTTTGATTGATTAGTTCAAGTTGGACAGCGCTATGTACGGGAGATAGCCATCCCTTAACACTACTATCTTCTTCCATGTCACCGTAAAGAGAGCTCTTGATTATTTTCGCCTCATTTATCAGCTTTTTTAATTCGGGTTCGAAAGAGTAATTTTCCGGGTTTTTTAGTACAAGCATAAAAGCTCGCCCTCCTTTAGAATATTAAGTAAAAAAGAGTGTCAATTATAGAAATGCTATATATTAAAACCATTTTACTATATTGGCATAATAATTGCAAGGTAGTGTCAATAATTTTGTGTAAATCCTACTTGTAAGATAAGAATGGTTAAGCTTTAAGAAACTTGTTCTAAAGTGTGGGCGACATTATCTGTGTCGGTTGGCTTTTCCACGGTACGATCTGAAAACGAGAGTTGTTCAAACATTTCAGCAATTTCAAATTGTGCCATATTGAACCCTTTATGTGTCCGGCTAGCACCTTTCGCGTTGTATTCTACAACATAGCAATAAGCAAGTTTTTCTAGTGCGACCTCATTGGGAAATTGCTCTTTAGATTTAGTGAGCCGTTTGAGTTGCTTATTGAAGTTTTCAGAGATGTTGTTTGTGTATAAAGATGACTGAATTGATTTTGGAAAGCTCATGAACGAAAAGAGATTCTTTTTGCTCTGCAAAGAGCTCGTCATCTTCGGATATTTCTTACCCCACTTCTCAACAAAAGCCTGTAGATTTTGTATGGCAATAGTTACATCCGTTTGTTGATAAATGGTCTTCAAGTCATCAGCTACTGCAGCTTTGTCGCTGGCACGAACTTTATTGAGAAGGTTACGAATTAAATGGGTCCAACAGGTTTGATGCTTTGCCTTTGGAAATATGTCAGTTACTGCATTGCCGAGACCCGTTAACTCGTCGGATACGAAGAGCAATACTTCTTTCAAACCTCTATCCTGTAAATCGACCAACATCTCTTGATAATTGGAGGCAGCTTCAGTTGGATAGACCGCGAAGGATAAGACTTCTTTATGCCCCTCTTCATCAATCCCGAGGATAACATGGAGTGCCTCTTTGGCGACCGTATCACGGCGCACGTTAATAAACGTCGCATCGCAGTAGAGAACAACATAGCGGTCCTTCACCGTTCTCTCAGAGAAGGCCTGTAGCTCATCAACCATTACTTCTGTGATGTTAGAGACAGCCTGTGGAGAGTAGTGATGTCCATACATCTTCTCGATAATATCACCGATCTCACGGGTAGAGACACCTTTTTGATATAGTAGAATGATGAAGTCCTCTAGCTGATTGTCTTGTTCTTTGAAAAGCACAGGCGTTCTGGGCGCAAACTTTCCTTTTCGAACCCTGGGTATATCCAAATCTAAACCACCGTATTTTGTCTTTTCTGAGCGCGGGTAGTAGCCGTTTCTTGAGTTGCCACAGTGATGACCAGCGACATTGTGAGGCTCGTAGCCTAGGAAGGCTGTTCTTTCTGCTTCCATTAGAGTGTTGACTGTTTGTTCTACAGTTTTACGAATAACTTCATCAAAAGAGACGCCAGCCTCTATACCTTCGAGCACTTTTGTGGTAAAATCATTCATGAGAGGACCTCCTGTAATCTTGTGATTTGTTTTGTTACTACTACAATCTTACAAGATTTGGTCCTCTTTTTAAATGCCTAGAGAGAATTTGGCGTTTACACAATTTATTTTACACTATGAATCATAGTGATTAAGTCAAGTCCAAATTAGTGTGTAAATTACCTCGGTCATCAAACGGTAGCTAATGAGACAATAGCCTAAGCGTTTATGCCGCGAAAGCTGTTGACGATGAGTACATGGCATGTTAGGCTGTTGGCCGGGCATCACCATACTAGCGCAAGACTTCTCCTCAAAGATAAGGGGGATGGCCCTGATGCCTGAAAACATGCCATGGGAGGCTCATTGTCAACAGACCGTGGAATAAATGCGTCTTCTATGCAGCAGTGCCAGACTTTGATTCCTTATCCTGCACTTGATAGTACAGCTGCATATCAAGGTATTTACGACCGGTCTGCCATTTCTCATGCTGCTCTATTAATAGAGCCCCCATGAGCCGGATGACGGATGCAGCATTGGGAAAGATTCTAATGACTCGCTCTCGACGACGAATTTCCTCATTCAACCTTTCCACACCGTTTGTAGTACGAAGCCGTTTCCGATACTTCAGGGGCAACGCAAGAACAGCAGTAATATCATCAAATGCTTCATCCAGGAGAGCTGTGGCTTTTGGTGCTTTGACTTCATATGTTTGGATAATGTGGTCTCTGATTTTACGAGCACTCTCAAGGTCAACAGCCTCATAAAGCTGGCGCAGCTCTTCCTTAATTTCCGTCTGTAATGCTTTAGGCGTATGATCCAGTATGTTCCTGGAAAAATGGGTTTGACAACGCTGCCAGCTAGCACCTTGAAAATGCTTTCTAACAGCATTAACCAGCCCTTTATGGTCATCAGAGGTAACCAGGCGAACATCCTTTAGCCCACGATCCTTGAGTGAAGAAAAGAACTCACCCCAACTGCTTTCTGATTCGCTGTTGGCTAATTGAAACCCGATGATTTCACGATAGCCATCTTCGTTAACGGCAATGGCGATCAGCATACCTCTTGACTGTACACGTCCATTTTCCCGCACCTTTACATAGATGGCATCCACCATGAGAAAGGGATAATGGCTTTGCAGAGGCCTTGTACGGAATGCTTCTACTATTGGATCTAAGTTCTTACAAAGTTCTGAGATGGTCGATTTTGAAAACTTTTTTCCACATAGCTCTTCAGTAATTAGCTCAACCTTTCGAGTGGAAACACCATTGATGACCATCTCCATCATAGCCAGCACCAACGCTTGTTCACTGCGCTGGTATCGGGCAAAAAGCTCTGTAGAGAACTGTCCATTGCGATGCCTGAGAACCCGTAATGTGAGTGTGCCAACTCGCGTAGTCATTTGTCTATCTCGAAACCCATTGCGGTATGCGGCTCTTTCTTCAGTGCGCTCATAGGGTTCAGCACCTATTTGCTCTGTAGATTGAGCTAAAAGTATCTGGTTGAAGATTTCCTCCAACAATTTGGAGAATGCTTCATCCCTACCATTTGATAAAAATAATCCGTGCAAAAGTTCTTCGGTTATAGTAATATTAAACTGAGCCATGGTTCATCCTCCTCGGTTTGGTATTTGTTTAGCAACTATATTTTACCGAGGTATGAGCTTTGGCTCAACTCCTTTTTACACCATTATATAGACTTAATCAGTGATTATTTATAATAATATTTTATTAACTTATTGACAGATAACCAACAAAATGTTATTATTTAACCAATTAATAAAATGAATTTATTAAAGGATAGGTGTGTATGTCTACCACTAAAATTTCTGTTTTAACGAATGTAATTGTGAATTCAGGTGTAAAGAACTTAAGAGATGTGGCAGAACTTGCTGCAAGTCTGGGCTTTTCAGGACTCGAAGTAGGACCAACTCTTCCATTGGATGAGCATGCGTTTGAGGAAGTACTCACAAATGGCATAGTTGATATCTCTGCTCTGATATATTGCAGAAATTACTTAAGCACTGACGCTGAAGAGGCGAATTTTCATATCCAAGAGCTCAAAAAACGAATTCTTTTCGCTTCCAAATTTGATATACCCGTGATTGTTACATCTACAGGTATCGACAAAAGTATTGAAGAGGGCGTCTACGATAAAGCAGATTCCATACGGAAGATTCCCGCAAGGAGCCTTAACGAATTCGAGCGTGTATTCACGCCAATAGTTGATTTGGCGGAAAATCACGGAGTTAAAATTGCTTTCGAAAATTGTCCGCTTATGGGGAATATAGCGATTTCACCAGCTATGTGGGAACTTATTTTTGAGCGTATAAAAAGCGACAATATTGGCCTTGCATATGATCCTTCCCATCTGGTTTGGCAGCACATAGACCCATATTTATACATCCTTGATTTTTCAGATAAAATATTCCATTTCCATGCAAAAGACACGCAGATCGATCGCAAGAAATTGGGCAAGTATGGCTTTCTTACGGATTTTAGTTGGTGGAAATATCGAATTGTGGGCGACGGAGAAATTGACTGGACGAGACTGAGAGATTTATTGAAGCAAGCAAGATACAATGGCGCAATAAGCATCGAGCATGAGGATAGCAGATATGAAGGAAGCTTTGAGCTTGTGAATGAGGGCTTAAAAAAGGGTTTGGAATTTCTTAAAAAAACTTTTGCAGATTAAAGATAAACATAGGCAATTCTCTCATCATAGAAACAGTAAACAAGGACAACATTCATTTGAGCTTCATTTAGTTTACTAAATATAATCCGTAATAAATGAAAGTCCGGCGGTAATATGTCAAGTAGTTAAAACAAAGAATTTCTAATAAGTTACACCTGGAAACGCGTTAGTTTAGTTTTTAAAGGCGCACCTATCTAAGCCCTGCGCAAAATCTATTTTAACAGGGCCTTCTTAAGGGTGGTGGCAGTGTTCTATGCCACCGATGGTTTGTACAGGCGGTTGTCTTTCAGCAGACGAAAGACTAGCCTGACGAGCTTCCGGGCAGTGAGAGCGAGTGCACGCTTATGTTGATACCTATTAACCTCTTTATATTTGAGGTCATAGAAGCGCCTGTACTCCGTGTCGCAACGCACGATAGAGAAAGCAGCTTCACATAAGTAATATTTGAGGAATCGGTTCCCAGACTTAATTTGACGTGTGTTCTGTGCCTCGAACATTCCAGACTGATGCTGGGTCCACGCAAGACCTGCATACTTGGCAACAGCAGCATGGTTTGGAAAGCGGTTGATGTCTCCAATTTCAGCAATGATGCCCGCCGAGAGTACTTTACCAATTCCAGGGATGGATGTGAGTGTGTTGGGGATGTTTTCAAACTGGCGCTCAATTTCCTTATCCAAAGCCTTTATTTGCTCTTGCATTGCGCGCATAGAGGAAATGGAGATAGATAAAACCTGATTGACAGAATCGTTGACAGTCTTTGGCAAACGATAGGAACCCCTAGCTGCAGCTTGGACAGCTTTAGCAACTTCAGATGGGTTGGGGAATCTGTTCTTCCCTTTTTCCACAAGGAACTCAACTAGTTGGTCCACATCCATATTGGCTATATCATCTGGAGTTTCAAACTCTTCAATGAGAGCCAGTGCGGTAGAACCATAGGTGTTAGAGAACACCTTTTCCTGGGCCAACCCAGAGCATTTCATGAAGAGGTAGTTCATGAAGCGTTGCTTTTCTCGTGTAAGATTTTGAACAACCGAGAAACGGGTTCTGGTAAGTGTCTGGAGGGCTTTGTATCGGTAATCATCCGAGTATATTGCAGCGGTGATCCTACCAAAGCGAAGATTGTCCGCGATAACGAAAGCGTCAATAGCATCGTTCTTAGGCAGGTCGGGATAAGCATCTTTGAACTTCTTCACTTGTTTCGGATTAAGGACATGGATTCTTTTCTCGAACCTGCCGAGAGCCCCATCCTCGCGGAGGAAGCATGCAAGATTGTCACCGTACACCGAAGTTGCTTCCATACCAAGTATAACTGTAGAAATATTATACTCCTTTAGTGCGGCAACAACGCGCTTTGAAAGGGATTGAGCTCCGCCAAGGTTGTTCTGGACAGTAAATGAGCTGTGTTTTGAGCCGTCTGGCAGCATGATGTATACTGCGTTAATGCGGCTCCCCACATCAATGCCTACGAATAGCTTGTTCACGTTTTCACCTTCTTTCGGGTTAGAATAACGTCAATCGGATCGGCAATACCCATGACACCGGAGCATCGACACCCTCGCATATCAGAATCCAGCTGGAAGCAACCCGTTGCGAACCTCCACTGCAAAAGAGGCTGGCTGATTATCCAGCAAACAGCCGGCGGTTTGAAGCTAACTTCCGGTTCAGGGGAACAGACTTTCTATGAAGTAACCTCTCGGTTCAACAGGAGACAATAAGAGCTTTGCCTGATTGACTTTCTCAATTATATCATGGGCATTGCTAATCCGGTTGACTATTTGGTGACTAGCAGGATCACCGTATAAACATCTTGCAAAACATATTATACGAGGAGTAAAAGTAATGAAAATGTCACTAAAGTCAATTACTGCGCTATTCCTCATGCTTTTTCTGATGACAGGTCTAATCTCCGGTTGTCAAGACACAGAAAAAGCAAAAACACCAACAAGGGATGAAAACATTTCGCAAACGCAAACTCCACAACCCGATGAGCAAAAATCAACCGGAAAATCCGATGAGTCCACAGATGAGAGCGGATTACTGGCTGAACCCGGAACAGAGGTCACTGTCTGGCATTCTTTCTCGAGTTCGGTAGTATCTTCGTTCAACGATTCAAATTTTATTGATTATTTAGAGGAAAAAACCGGAGTAAGACTAAGATTCATTGAATCGCCGACCGCCGACGCAACGATCAATTTTAATTTGATGCTCAGTTCCGGAGACTTTCCCGACATTATTAGGCAGGGCAATTTGGAATATCCCGGTGGAGGGGATAAAGCGATTGAAGACGGTGTCTATTTGCGCCTAAATGAGCTAATTGAGGAGGCGATGCCCAATTATTCGGCTATCAGGGCAAAGGGAGAAAATTATTCAAAGATGACCATTAGCGATTCAGGAAACATATGGGCGATATGGTCAATAAAAGACCCTGCCGAGCCACCTTGGATGGGACTTGGAATACGTAAAGATATTTTGGACAAGTATGGCATCGAACTTCCCGTTACGCTTGATGATTGGGAAGTAGCTCTAACGGTGATTCGCGACGACGGTGTCCAATTCCCGCTTATTCTAAATCAATCGGGAGTTATGTATGACAGTGAATTCCTCTCTGCATGGGATATTGGCAGAGACTTCTATCAGATCGATGGCAAAGTGCACTACGGTTATACGCAGACTGAGTTTAGGGAGTATCTCACCCTGATGAACAAATGGTATAAAGCCCGCTTGATCGACCAGGACTTTATTGGCAAAGGCGTAACAATGTTTGTTGGGGGAACGGGAGAAGCCTCTAATCAGATGAACTTGGGCAATGTCGGTGCTTTTCTGACCAGTTGGGGCTTTTCGGCCAATCGCCGTGCTGCTGCCGGGCTGACTGAAATCAACGAAATGTGGATAGAACCAGTACAAGCACCGGTTCTGAATAAAGGTGACAGGGTAAAGTTCCGCTTTACAAATTTTGAGGCATATGTTCCAAACGCCATATCCACAGGCTGTAAGGATCCCGTTCTTGTGGCAAAGCTGATGGATTACCTATACAGTGAAGAAGGTACAAGACTTATGAACTACGGTAAAGAGGGCATAAGTTATATCATGGTAGACGGTAAACCGCGTTATACCGATATCATCCTTCACGATCCGGACGGATTTGTACCAAGGGATATTGCGATGAAGTACATGTGGGATGATGGCATAGGCATAGTGGATTATACACGCTTGTGGCAACCTTTTGAAGAAACTGCTCCGGATGCACTAAAAGCTTATGAGGTATGGAATCGTGATGGCAATGAGTATGTTATGCCCCCCATAAGCTTGACAGATGCTGAGGGTGAAGAGTTTAGTACGATTATGGGCGATATCAACACCTTCGTAACTGAGAGTATAACCTCGTTCATCATGGGGTCTAAGTCTCTAACTGAATTTGACAATTTTGTGGAACAAATAAAAAGTATGAACATAGAAAGGGCGATTGAAATACAACAGGAGGCCCTTGATAGATTCAACGCTCGATAATAAGCCGGAGGTTAATATGGTTAGGATTGGAATAGTTGGAACAGGTTTTACAATTGGCATAGCAAGGCAACATTTCGAGGGATTTAAGACATGTAAGGATGCGAATGTTGTTGCTGTGTATGACATTATTCAGGGCAGAGCACAGCTTTTCCTTGAACGACATGGGATTGAGAACGTAAAGGTATGCCAATCGCTTGAGGAGTTGTTCGAGATGGTTGATGCTGTCAGTATATGTACTCCGAACAATACTCATGCTGAACTAGCTATTAGAGCGTTGGAAGCAGGTAAACACGTCCTTGTTGAGAAACCATTTGCAAATACATATGAAGAAGGATTAAAAGCATATGAGTGTTCGTTGAAATATCCGGACCTTGTAGCAATGACAGTTTTCAACTACCGCGAACGTGCATCAATTCAATTCATGAAGCGGATAATCGATGCCGGCGCACTTGGGACTATAGTGAGCATGCGTTATGCGGGTGGCGGAGGACGCATGTGGGACAGTGAAAAAGTTTATTTAGAGTGGCGAATGAAAGAAGAGACTTCGGGCACGGGTTCACTGGCTGATTTTGGTGCTCATCAGCTTGATCTCACAGATTATTTGCTACATGATTTGGTAGGTGATTTCGTCAGTTTTACTGCTGCAAGTAGTACACTTGTCAAAGATCGCTATATAATTGATCCTGACGATCCGTTAGGAAATCCCTTGCCGAGTATGGAGCGTACAGCGGTCACAAATGATGACGTTTCTGCTTTTACTGCCATAAGCGAAAGTGGTGCATTGTTCAACTATCAAACAGGTCGTTTAGTTCCTGGTGGAAGCACTTTTGAAATAGTTGGAAGCAACGGTATGCTAAGTGAGACGAGTGCAATACCAAGACCGGGCCAGAAGCAGACACTGCTTGTCTCAATAAAAGACGCTGCCAGATATGTTTATCAGATTCCTGAGCTACAGCCACTTGTAGACGCAAAGCCCGTCATGTTTGGTAGGCCTGCGCCTATACCGATAGAAATACCCGAAGATTTAGTGGATATGTCAAACTCCTTTGGCTTCCACGGTGGCGTTTTGAATGAGTTTGTTAACTGTATAGTCAATGGAGAAAAACCGGTGAGGTCATTTGGTCGGGGCTTATATGTCCAAAAGCTTATTGACAATTTTGCCAAAGCCGCCAAGACCGGAAAGACTGTATACGAAAAGGTGAGCCAAGTATAATAGAATTTGTGTGTACAAGAAGGGAATGAAACTATGAAACTGGGATGCCATGCCGCAATGTTTGGGCGTGAACGTATGGCAACAGAACCCGAAATACTACTTCGAGAAATCGCATCTACGGGTTTTGATGGATTTGAGTGCAACTACAGGTTCGTTGTTGGAGATACTGAGCAAGAATTTGCAAACATGCTTAAAGAGAACGGACTTGAACTTTCCGCTTTGCATTATATGGCAAATTGGATAGAGGACCCTGAGGGAGCGATTTCGGGTGCAGTACGGGTCGCTGAGTTTCTTGCTACGCAACCGTCAAAAAATATCGTGATGTCCGGGCAATGGGCAGATATGGATGAAAAAAAGATGATTGAGGTTGTAAAGAACATGGATAGAGCGGCATCAGAAGTAGCAAAGCTTGGTGTCACCTTAAACTATCACAACCATCATCATGAGTTTGTAAACGGTGCATTACCATATAAAATAATGCGAGAGTACGCTCCCAATATGTTCTTTGGATTTGATATCGGTTGGGCATATAAGGGGGGGTATAACCCCATATCATTGCTCAAAGAAAACCGTGGGCGAGTCCAATATGTACACATTCGAGATCCCCGAAAGCTTACGGATGAGGAAAAAGTACTGCTGAGTCGACCACCGCAGCCTTTTGGGAGAATGGGTCAACCCGACCCAGATTGGATGAAAATCATGTATTTTCCCGATCTCGGTAACGGTGATACAGATCTTAAGGCTCAAATCAATTTCCTCAATGGCTATTTGCCTGAAGGTGGATGGCTGATAGTTGAGTATGAAATGGGAGAACCGAATGTCAATCGCTATATAAAAGCCAAAAAGCTTATTGATGAGTTGTTGCTTGTCTGATTTTCGCAAGACGCTAAAATTACGCATGGCGGGAGCGATCCACTCCCGCCATGACAGCACTAAAGTGGAAACTCAAATAGGCGAAAAGTCTATTAACATAGATATTACGGTATTAAAACGTGCGGAGGTATGCAATATGAAATTGAATTTTGAGTATGGGCTGAATATGATGGAGGCTAATTTGCCTGACAATACAGATGTATTTATTCCGGGGCAGACTGTTCCCGATCCTCCATGTATTCCTGAAGATAGAATTGAGGAAGAGACATTAAGATCACTACGCAATCCCATTGGAATGCCGCCTTTGTCCGAGTTGGCCAAACCCGGAATGAAAGTGACAATAGTATTTCCTGACCGCGTAAAAGGTGGAGAACAACCGACAGCACACAGGAAAGTAAGCATTCGTCTCATTTTGCAAGAGTTGTACTCAGCCGGAATCAAAAAGGAGGATGTGCTTCTTATATGTTCCAATGGATTGCACAACAGAAACAACGAAAAGGAACTGCTAGGGGTACTTGGCGAAGAGTTATATAATGAGTTTATGCCCACAGGACAAATCATCAATCATGACAGCGAGGATTATGATAATTTGGTAGATTTGGGCGTGACAGACAGAGGCGACCCTGTTCTGATGAACAAATATGTATATGAATCCGATATACCAATATTGATCGGACATGTTCTCGGAAATCCATATGGCGGATATTCAGGTGGATATAAGCATAGTGCAACAGGAATCACTCATTGGAAAAGCATAGCTAGCCACCACGTACCCAAAGTTATGCATAGGGGCGACTTTACTCCCGTTAGCAATCACAGCTTGATGCGTACAAAGTTTGACGAAATCGGAATGCATATGGAAAAATGTATGGAGAAGAAGTTTTTCTGTTGCGACGCGGTTTTGGATACCCGTGCACGCCAGATAGCAATATTTAGTGGCTACGCAAAAGAGATGATGCCTATTAGCTGGAAGGTCGCCGATGAACGCACTTATGTAGAGTGGGCAGACAAAAAATACGACATAATGGTGTTTGGAGCGCCCCGGTTTTTCCACTACGGGGATGGAATGGGTGTTAACCCAATAATGCTTATGCAGGCAATTTCGGCTCAGGTTATACGTCACAAGCGTATTATGAGCGATAACTGCGTAGTTATTTGCTCTGCGGCTGTTGACGGAGACTTTGTTGATGAGCTTTGGCCATATACAAAAGAAATGTATGATATTTTTCAACAGGAAGGCAATGTTCTCCCTGATGTACACAAATACGGAGAGCAATTTGCAAAACATCAAGAATATATCGACAGATACCGTTTTGAGCATGCTTTCCATCCTTTTCATGGTTTCTCTATGATTTCCTGTGGACATATAGCTGAAATGAACACCTCTGCAATCTACATTGTTGGTGCCAAGGCTCCAGGAATAATGCGGGGAATGGGTTGCAAGACTCGGGCAACATTTGAAGAAGCATTAGAGGATGCGAAAAAGATTGTTGGTAACAATCCCAATATTCTCGCATTGCCACAAACCTTTAAGTTAGCTTCTGTACACCTCTGTATGAAAGAATGAAAGGAAGACAATCATGTCATACATTTTTCTTAATTTGAAAAGATTTGATATAACACCCGCTCGTGGCGGTGTTAATCGGATAGCTCCCGCCGACACATGGGGCGAGTTTATAGTGAATAATACAAAAGAAGCGCTTAGGCGATATTCAGAACACACATTTGCAGCGTTTTTTCCTGAGGCACACATTTTAACAGCTAATAGGGCAGCCGGCAACGACAGTCCACTCAAAATAGGTTGTCAAGGATGTCACACCGATGATACCTCGGTTGGTGGAGGCTTCGGTGCTTTTACGACATTATTGACAGCTAACGCGGCTGTAGAGCTTGGCTGCGAATGGGTAATAATTGGACATTGTGAAGAGAGAAACAGCAAAGCGGATATCATTCAAGTCGCAGGTGGGGACATTTCTGTGATCAACAAAATCCTTAATGAAGAAATTCGTTGTGCAGCAGCTGCAGGCTTAAAGGTACTATACTGTATTGGCGAGAAGCAGGATGAAGTTGATAGGCGCGATGAGGTGTTAAAGGAGCAGATTCTGGTGGGACTTAACGGGATAGACACCTCTAATGTTGTAATAGCATACGAGCCTGTGTGGGCAATCGGACCCGGAAAAACTCCCCCTGGACGGGAACGTATTCAAGAAACCGCAAGATTTATCAAAGAGATCACCAATGGTTTGCCAGTGGTTTATGGTGGCGGCCTAAAAACAGATAACGCTGCAATGCTAAAATCTATTCCCGAAATTGATGGTGGCCTTATCGCGCTAACACGTTTCTCAGGGGAGATAGGTTTTTATCCTAATGAATATCTGGAAATCATTAAAATATATATGGAATCTAAGGAGGACTAAATTATGCCGGTAGTACCAATGAGGCCTATTCTTGAAGCTGCAATCAAAGGGGGATACGCCCAAGGAGCTTTTAACGTCAACACAATAGCTCAGGCGCAAGCGGTAATTGAGGTGCACAATATGTTCCGTAGCGCTGCCATTATACAGGGAGCAGACCTTGCCAATGCATTTATGGGCGGCAGAGCAGATTTTGCAAATGGAACGGTTGAGGACAAAAAAACCGGTGCAAAAAGGATTGCCGATGCAGTTTACAAATATGCCGACCACTTGGATATTCCTGTAGCTT
Organism: Eubacteriales bacterium; assembly: GCA_050950785.1. GTDB lineage: Bacteria > Bacillota > Clostridia > Oscillospirales > JAAYOS01 > JAAYOS01. Next base: position 94,567 of record JBMNIG010000028.1, read on the forward strand.
TGCATCTTGATCATGGTAAAGATTTCGAATCGGTAAAAGCAGCCATAGACGGGGGATATACCTCTGTAATGATTGATGGATCCTCACTTCCATACGAAGATAACGTTGAGTTGACAAGAGAAGTAGTCAAGTTGGCACATCCTCTTGGAGTCACTGTTGAGGCAGAACTTGGCGTGTTGGCGGGGGTTGAAGACCACGTCTTCGCAGAAGAATCTACATACACAGATCCGGTGTTGGCTTACGATTTTGTAAAAAAAACCGGAGTAGATTGCCTTGCAATATCTTATGGAACCCAGCACGGGGCCACAAAAGGAAAAAATGTGAAACTGCGTAAAGAAATAGCAATTGCTATTGTAGAGAATCTACGCCACTCTGGTATACCTGCAATGTTGGTTTCACATGGATCTTCTACTGTGCCTGCGCATATTGTCAAACGCATCAATGACCTTGGAGGCAACATCCAAAACGCGAATGGAATTCCTCTCGAAGAGTTAAAAGCAGTTATCCCATGTGGAATTTGCAAAATAAACGTGGATACAGACATTCGACTTGCTATTACACGCAATTTCAGAGAGTATTTTGCAAAGTATCCGGAAAAGCAAAAAAGTCCTTCAATATCCGGTGTATATGAACTTATGGTAAAAAATGCTTCGGCGTTTGATCCCCGTGTTTATCTTCCGCCTGTAATGAACCAGCTGATTTCTGACGTTGAAATTGTCGATGCGGACATATTGAGCCTTGTGGAACTAATAAAGGAAGGTGTCCGTGAAGCTGTAGGATCATTGGTTGTAGAGTTTGGTTCCTACGGTAAAGCCGACTTCATTGAAGCAAAGAGCCTGGAAGAGATGGCTGATTTCTATAGGAAGGTTTGATATTGATGCTCAAAGGAAATATGCTTATTGCTCATGGTGGCGGTCCTACTCCGGTAATCAACAGCTCTTTGAGAGGAGCGGTGGAAGAAGCGTTAAGGCATAATGAGATAGAAAATATATACGGTGCAAGATTTGGTGCAGAAGGAATATTAAAAGGGGACATTATAGAGCTTGGAGCTTGGTCGAAGGAGCAATTGGAGTTGTTGTCCCATACACCCGCCTCAGCAATTGGATCTTGCCGACGCAAGCTGACAGAGGAGGATTTCCCCTCAGTTTTTGATTGCTTTGAACGATACAATATCCGTTATTTCTTTTACAATGGCGGCAACGACTCAATGGATACATGCAATAAAATATATCAAATGGCAAAGCAACGCAGTTACGACCTTCGCATTATTGGCATTCCAAAAACAATAGATAATGATCTTGCATTAATTGATCACTCACCTGGATTTGGAAGCTCTGCTCGATACTATGCTGTGTCAGCTTTAGAGCTTGCAATGGATGCTGCTGCTCTACCTATACATGTTGTTATTATGGAGGTAATGGGTAGAAATGCAGGCTGGCTGACTGCTGCAAGTGCGCTTTTTGCAGATAAAATGCCGTGTGAAATACTGACATATCTCCCTGAAGTACCCTTTGATAACAAAAAGTTCTTAAAGGACGTCCGAGAGAAATATTCCAAAGGAAGAGGACTTCTTGTTACAATAAGCGAAGGCATACGCTATGCAGATGGCCGCATGGTTGCCGATAGCGGTATCGTTGACGGATTCGGTCACACCGTTCCCGGCGGTGCAGCGCAAACACTGTCTGATATGATAATGAAACATACACCTCTAAAGAGTCGTTCTGAAAAACCCGGACTCCTGGGACGGGTAAGTATGGCTAATGTTTCAGATGTTGACAGAGATGAAGCTTATGGTGTAGGTAAGCACGCCGTTTTTGCCGCTGTAAGCGGGAAAAGCGGCTACATGGTAGGAATTAAGTGTTCACGCAGCGGAGGTTATTCGTCGGATTATGAACTGATACCGCTTGATCAGGTTGCAAACGTAGAGAAAAAATTCCCGCTTGAGTGGATAAATTCTGAAGGCAATGGAATTGGGCAGGAATTTATTGATTACTGTATGCCTTTAATTGGAACGGCAGCGCCGGAATTCTTTGTGCTTGATGATTAAGCCGAAGCATCGATGTGAGAGGATCAGGCTACGACCAAACAGAAATATCAGTTTGGTGGATCAAATGTTAAATAGCAACCTAGTGAAAGGAATTAAGGAGTATGAAGTATAAAGATCCAAAGTATTCACCTGAGGAGAGAACAGAGGACCTTCTTAGTCGAATGACACTGGATGAGAAAGTTGCCCAGTTAAAAGCAGCATTGCCCATGACCGTGTTGGATGGAGATCACGTAAATTATGAGAAGCTTGAGAGTATAGCAAGGCATGGGCTTGGAAGAATGCCTCAGTTTACAATGGCGTCATTGAAATCTGCAAAGGAAATCGCCCGCATATATAACGACATACAGCGCTACATGGTAGAGAAAACGAGACTGGGTATTCCAATTATCACTCAGGTTGAATGCCTCAATGGCGTAATGGGGCCGGATGCTGAGAGTTTTCCCTCGCCTATTGGACTTGCGAGTACCTTCTCACCGAAGCATATTGAGGAAACAGGAAAGGTCGTCTCTCGTCAGATGAAAGCAGCCGGACTTAGGTATGGGCTTTCACCTGTTGTTGATCTTGCAAGGGACCCACGCTGGGGTAGGGTGTATGAGACTTACGGTGAGGATACTTATCTAAGCAGCATAATGGGCACAAGCATGGTTAAAGGAATGCAACAAGGTGATATTAGAAATAATGTTGCATCCTGCGCAAAACACTTTCTGGCGTATTCAGTTAGTGCAGGGGGCTTAAATACAGCAGAAGTATCAGCAGGATGGCGCGAACTGACAGAGCAACATGCAGCGCCTTATGAGGCCATGATACATGAAGCAGATTTGCAGGGTATTATGTGCACATACTCAGCTATTGATGGGGTTCCCGTAAGCGTTTCCAGACCAATTTTGACAGACCTTTTACGTAACAGGCTGGGGTTTGACGGAACAGCTGTATGTGATGGTGGATCTATTGAGCGTGCTCATTATTCCCAAGGTATAGGTCGGGATTTAGCCGAAATTGCGGCCATGGCTGTAAAAGCAGGTCTGTGTGCGGATGCGCCGCGAACTGAAGCATTTCATCATTTGCCGCAGGCGCTTGAACGTGGCCTTTTGACCGAGGAAGATATTGATACTCAAGTTCGCCTTGTCCTTTTGCAAAAATTCAAGTTAGGTTTGTTTGATGAGCCTTATGTAGATATAAGTAGGATCGATGATGCTTATGATCGCACTGACTCAGCAAGACTTAACCGTGAAATCTGCGAGCAGACCATTACACTTCTAAAGAATGAAAGCAATTTCCTTCCTCTAGCAAAGAAAACTCACAAGATAGCAGTTATAGGTCCACATGGGAATGACTCCTCAATGATGTTTGCAGGATATACCTATTTACAGACCATTGAAATGTTCATGATGCTGCAAAAACGTTTAGGAGCGACAATGCAGGGTGTGTCATCAGAAATTGACGATAACGCGAACATCGCTGATATGATCCTATCCGATATGGGATCTGAGGAAAGAGCCAAAGCTCTCGATAAGATAAACGAAGTAGGATTGAAACAGTATTTACTAAAAGAAAAGTATGGTAGTCGGAGTGTCTTTGAGGCTATCAATGAAAAATGTGGCGGAACAGCGATTTATTGTCGTGGTAGTGGAGTTGAAGAGGGAAGCTGCGAAGAACTTCAAGAAGCACTCCAGATCGCAAAGAGCTCAGACATAGTCATATTGACTGTAGGAGGCAAGTGCGGCTGGGGTAGAGATGCAACAAGTGGAGAGGGTAAAGATAGGATGTCTCTGAATCTTCCTGAGCCTCAAGATAACCTGCTTAGAGAGGTATGCAAGGTCAATCCGAATGTGGTCGTCGTTTTGTTTAACGGAAGGCCCATGAGTATAAATTATGCCGCAAAAAACGCACCTGCGATTATAGAAGCATGGTTTCCAGGGCCATTCGGCGGAGAGGTAATCGCTGATATCATTTTTGGCGAAGTAAATCCATCCGGAAAACTTCCAATAACCATTCCTCGCACATCAATGCAGGTTCCAATTTTCTATAGCCACAAATTTGGAAGCGGATATGATCACGACAAAAGCGAAGACCATCTTGCTAGTATGTTTGGTGGTGGATATACAGACGGAGAAGATACGCCCCTATATTGCTTTGGGCATGGTCTAAGCTACACCACGTTTAAGATCGACAAACTAAGTCTGGATAAGACAGAGGCAGACACCCAATCAAAAATCACAATTTCCTGTGATGTGGAAAATGTCGGGGAGAGGAAGGGCAGTGAAGTTGTGCAGATCTACCTTGCTGTCCGAGGCTTGCCTGTTACAAGGCCAATTAAACAGCTTGTAGCGTTTGAGAAGGTAGAGCTCGATGTTGGAGAAAAGGCGCATATTGATTTTGAACTTCCCATAAACCGCATTGGATTTGTCGATGAGGATCTGTCATGGAATGTAATGCCTTGCGCTGTTGAAGTCCAGGTGGGTAATAGTTCCGATAACATTTCCGAAAGAGCACGATTTGATGTAGTTGGTCAGGTACAAAAGTATGCGCGGGTGCAAAACTTCTTTACTAAGAGCAAGATTTATTATACGAAGTTGAAGTAGATAAAAGCAAAGCAATTGGGCAGGAGCGGCATAAAACGCTCCTGCAAAAAGTATGCTGTCTGTTACGTTCGCCTGTAATTTGCGCAGAAAATATTCCAGGTGTATAATAATGAGTATATTTATTATGGCGGTTGATAAAAAATGAAAAAACTTAATACATTAATGGATACTACAGACACATTGGAAAAGAAAAATGCAAAGAAGGGGAAACTCAGCCTTGTAAAGTTGTTTGCATCGTTTTTTAAGGTAGGTCTAATAGGATTTGGTGGCGGAAGCGCGTTGATACCCGTAGTGGAGAAAGAGTTGGTGCAAAACCGAAAGGCAATGGATGGGCAAGATTACCTAAAGCATACTGTTGTTGCCAACATTACTCCGGGTGCTTTGCCGGTTAAGCTTGGCGCAACTTGTGGATATCAACTTGGAGGTGTGCTCGGCTCAATCATAGGAGCGTTTGCAACCGCTTTACCCGGAGTGCTCCTGACGATAGCTCTTGTGGCAATGTTTAGTGCCCTTGGAGCAGGAGCAGTAGATTACGTTCGGTCTGCGTCGGTTGGTATTTCTTCCTTCATAGTATTTTTGCTTATAAGCTATGTGTTGAGGACGGTTCGCTCAGGCAACAGAAAAGTAAACTTGCTTTTATGCATAGTTGCATTTCTTCTTACTGGGGGTAAAGAGATTAGAGAAGTGGCTGGCGAGCTACTCAGTATCAATTCAAGTTTTTTTGGAACTCCCATATTTGACATTTCGACGATAGATCTTATTATCTTGTCTTTCTACTTAATACTCTTATCGACTAAGTTGAAAAATAAGTTTGAGTGGCTGATTGCGATAGCAACATCGATAATATATGCTTTTGTTGCGGGAAAGTTCGGGCAAGCCCTTGGCCTGGCTGGTTATAAAACGATTTTACTTCTCTTTATGATAGGATTGTTGGTTGCTTTGTATGTTGTTCGACGTGAAAAGTCGCAAGATAAAACAAAGATTTCATTTCCTAAGGCACCAGTAATCCTTGCGGCATTATTTGTTCTCGTTCCGGTAGTTATGGGAGCACTTACCCATCTATATCTTGGTGTTGAGTCCGAGCATACGGTTATGGAGTTTCTAGGACAAGCCGGGATTTCAACGGTCACTTCCTTTGGTGGCGGTGAAGCCTATGTATCCGTAGCAGACGGAGTTTTTGTTCAAAGTGGCTACATAGATTCCGATATATATTATACAAGGCTAGTACCGATTGCAAATGCTCTTCCCGGACCAATATTAGTAAAGATAGCAGCAGGCATAGGTTTTACTTTTGGTGAACAGGTTAGTTCAACAGCCTTAGGCTGGATTATATCTGTGATCACAGCGGCTCTGACCATAGGGCTGTGTAGCGCAATCGCTGTTGTAGTAATGCAATTATATGATAGTGTTAGCCAGTGGCAATTTATTATTGATTTGAAAAAATATATTTTACCTGTAATTTGTGGTATGTTGATTTCTACATCATGTGCAATGATATATGAGAGTATGAAGATAACATCAGAAGCAGGGATAGCAGGTTTTGTTTCATTTCCGGTCATCGCAACTTCAATACTTGGAATATCGTTCATTCATAAGAAGTTTCGTGTACACGATGTGTTTATGTTACTTGGCATGGCTGCATTAAGTTTAATAACGCTGAAAGTTCTGTAACTATCTATTTGTGATACAGGAAAGGCTATTGGCATTTGCCAATAGCCTTTTTTGCGTGGTGTGCACGCCATGGGCGCAGTATAACGGGAGAAAGTCCCTAGCTTGCTCGGTGGCAGAAAGTGCATAGTTAAGTCAAGGGCCGGTCGCAAAAAAGCTTTGCTGATTTATGGGCAAAGCTTTTTCTGGGAACTTTGGTATAGATAAAGGAGCAAAGCCGCCTCTGACTTAATCGGGGGATGCATTACGAAGAAAATACTCAATTGCAATTGCCGCGCCACCTATTGCACCTCGAAGAGGATTATAAGGTAGAAAAATAAAATCAGTGTTATTCCTTCCGTACACATTCTTTCTTACAACATCAAGTAAAAGGTTCTGATTTGAGACACTATTGAATATTTGACCATCAACGAGAACATGTCTTGGACGTACAAAATTTATGTTGTTGGATAAACTTACACCTATAAATGTAACAGCAGAACGGAGTACTTCACCGACATAGATATCTCCGGAATCCTGTGCCAAAAGAATCTCATTCATTTCAAGGTTGTCTGAATCGTTACAGAGTATGTTGAGCATAGTTGGTAGGCCGTTCTTCATAATATTCTTGCACTGATTAACAATTGCGTTCTCGCTTGCAACCGCTTCTAGGCAGCCATAATTGCCGCATGCCTCACACTTAGGCCCATTAACGCTAATAACGCTATGTCCAATTTCACCAGCGCCAGCGATTTTTCCGTAATAAAGACTTGATTTTTCAATTAACGGACAAGCCAAACCACGTGATACAAATAAGTATAAAAAGTAATCGGTTGATATACTACGGTCAAAGAGTTCAGCACCAATTGCGCGAGCGCGAACATTGTTTTCAATACATACAGTCATACTTAATTGTTCTTGGATATCTTTTGCCAGGTGCTTATCACTCCAATTGTGTCGTGGGGATTGATATATATATCCCTTATCACTATCAATAAATCCAGGAAGGCCTATTCCTAAACCTATGAGATTTTTGATTGGAATATTATTTTCGGCAATTAATTTCTTTATAGCAACTGAAATGAAATCAATCATACTTTCATAGTTCTTCGGAGCAGAACTAAGGTTTCTTTGATAAAGAACTTTTCCGCGAAAGTCTGTTAGAATAAGCGTTGTTCGATACGGACCAAGTTCTATTCCAAGCGCAAGCAGACTGTCCGGAATAAAATCCACGAGGATCGGTTTGCGTCCATATGAATCTGTGTTAGTTGAACCTAACTCACATACTACTTTTTCAGAAATGAGCTTATTTACAGTTGCAGCAACTGTGGGTGGTGTAAGGCCTAGTTTTTGAGAAAGTTCTACTCTTGATATGGGAGCATAGCGATAAATGGCTTCTCGAATCAGTGCCGCATTAGACTTTTTTACATCTGATTGATTGCTACCTTTGTAAATCATTAGTTGTCCTCAACATTTGTCTAAATATTATGATGAAATATTACACATATAAGAATATCATAAACATATAAGCTGAACAAGATATTTACAACATAATGAAGTATAATTACTTGCATACTCTTTTATTTACTGCAAATCTTTGATATAATCTGGTCTTGGTATTCAATCAACGCATGTTAAGTAATTAATTACTTTGGAGGACACATTGAAAAAGAAAAAAGGTATTCGGTTTTTTTTGCAGCTTTTTTGGTCAACTTTTACACTCAGCGCTTTTACATTTGGTGGGGGCTATGTAATAGTTCCTCTCATGCGAAAGAAATTTGTTGAGAAGTATAAATGGATAGAAGAGCGGGAAATGTTAGATCTCGTTGCCATCGCCCAATCATCGCCTGGAGTAATAGCAGTAAACACTTCCATACTTGTGGGATACCGTTTAGCAGGAGTGCTAGGGGCTTTATTTACAATAGTCGGAACTGTTTTGCCACCGTTAATAATTATTTCTGTTGTTTTTATCTTTTATAATGCTTTCAAGGAAAGTTCTGCTGTTGCTTCCGTGCTTCGAGGGATGAGTGTCGGAGTCGCCGCCGTGGTAGTTGATGCCATAGTCAAGATGGCAGTAAATGTATTTAATGAAAAGAGTATATTCAGTACCTGCTTGATGGTGCTTTCCTTCATTGCCGCATTCTTCTTTAATGTGGACGTGAAGCTCATACTACTTGCCTGTGCTTTACTTGGTCTTGCTTATTCGTTTTACTTACGATCTAAGAATAAGCTGGCAGAAGACGAGAAGGGAGGCGCAAAATGATACTTTTGAAACTGTTTTGGAGTTTTTTCCTTGTTGGCCTGTTCAGTTTTGGGGGCGGATACGCGGCCATGCCCTTTATTCAGGAGCAGGTAGTTGAACTGAATGGCTGGCTTACAATGAATGAGTTTGTAGATGTTGTAACCATCTCACAGATGACTCCGGGTCCAATTGCAATAAATGCCGCAACATTTGTAGGCACTAAAATTTCCGGAATACCGGGCGCTGTCATAGCAACGATTGGATGTGTCACTCCGTCGTGTATTATTGTCCTGACCCTTGCATATCTCTACTACAAGTTTAGAGAACTGTCGACCATTAAGGGGATATTGAAAGGACTCCGTCCGGCTGTTGTCTCGCTGATAGCTATCGCAGGTATCTCAATTCTCCAAATGGCACTTTTGGGGGCAGAAGCGGATTCGTGGCTTGCCATTGACCTTTCAAGCTTTGATTTTGTGGCTGCCATAGTGTTTGCAGTATCACTGTTTATATTAAGAAAATTCGAAAGTGATCCAATTTACGTAATGTTGGGGTCGGGTGTTGTTGGGTTGATAGTGTATTATGTTGCAGGGTGATATACTCCCATAATTCATCGTACCACCTTATGATCCCAAAGGTGTGGAGTTTCACACCAATTGCTGTAAAGTACTCTTCAAAATTTTAAAGAGCAAAAATGGGCTTGCCGGATTCATTCTCACTTTCCGGTAAGCCTATTATTAAGTGCGCCATGCATTATGCGCAACAAGTCGGTGAAAGTCTGCAAATAAAGCTGTTGGCAAGGCGAGCAGAGATTAACTAAGAGAGAATAATACATATTTGGATGGTTAAAATTAGAGTTTTATGTTATAATCTATATAGAATAAATATACTTAATAAGTTATTTTGTGGAGTGATTTTATGAAAAATATGAGAAAAAAGGCCAATGATAGCATCAGACTACAAGCACATAGAGATTACTTATCTTCTATTACCACTCTAAGCAAGGATGAAAAGAAAGAAGTGCCCAACATTATTTTTATTTTGATGGATGATATGGGCTGGGGGGATCTATCTTGCTTTGGATCTAAATCAATAAAGACGCCTAATCTTGATAGAATGGCAGCTGAAGGTGCAATTTTAGAAAACTGCTATGCATCAAGTCCGGTATGCTCTCCGAGCAGATTTGGTTTTCTGACAGGCAGATATCCATGCAGGGGCTTTATCCAAAATGTATTTTTCCCTACAGTGGACATTGATGAGAAATACATAGTACCAAATCGTGGTTATGAGAATTCAGAAGAAGAGGTAGATGGCAAAGCAAGCAGGCAGTTAATTGAGATGACGCAAAAAATGGCAAAGCATATAAGCAGCAATTTGCCGGTAGACGGCATTTTGCCTGATGAGATAACAATTGCGGAAATACTAAGGGCAAGAGGCTATAAGACAGCTATGTTTGGAAAGTGGCACCTTGGAGACCAAGAGCCACATTTGCCGAATGATAAAGGTTTTGATTACTTCTTTGGTGCACATTACTCCAATGATATGTATCCTTACCACTTTTGGAGGAATAAGGAAGTAGCTATTGAGGCACCTTTTGATCAAAGTAAAATTACAGAATATCTAAACACTGATTTGTTTAGATTTATTAATGAAAATGCGGACGAGCCCTTCTTTGTATATTATGCTTCGCCGTGGCCACATCATCCTTTGAACTGTGGAGAGAAGTTTAGGGGAACGTCCAAGGCCGGATTATATGGAGATTGTATACAGGAGTTTGATCATGGAATCGGACAACTGTTTGAACTGTTAGAAGAAAAGGGCATTCTGGACAATACATTTATAGTTTTCACATCCGATAACGGACCATGGCATCAAGGCTCGCCAGGAGGACATCGTGGTAGAAAAGGAAACAATTTTGACGGTGGGCAGATAGTTCCGACTATATGTTATTGGAAAAATCAAATAATCAATGGTGTCATCAAGGAACAGTCTATGAATATAGATTTCTTGCCTACGTTCTGTGAAATAGTCGGAGTTGATTTGCCATCCGACAGAATTATTGACGGTAAAAGTATTTTATCGCTATTAAGAGGTGAAACCAATAAAAGCCCGCACGATTATCTGGTTTTCATTAATTCATTCCTACCAGAGGATCAGGGCTCTGCAGTTAGATCGAAGGACAATTTTAAATACTATAAGGCTGCAGGTAGCGATAATGCAGTCTATAAACAATTGAAAGTTCATTCATTTTTGTTTGATCTAAACCATGATATCGATGAATCATATGACGTTAAGGATTTATATCCTGAGAAGCATAAAGAACTAAGAGAGTATTTGAATAGCTTTAATGAGTCAATTAGTAAAAATACTAGGGGATGGTTATTGGAGAATGGAGCAGGTAGTTGAACTGAACGGTTGACTTACCATGAGTGATTTTGTGGATGTTGTGACCATTTCGCAGATCCCCGGGTCCAATCATAAATCCCTAAAGATTCTGTTTGATAAAAATATGGGCTTACCGGATTCACTCTCACGTTCCGGTAGGCCCATTATTGATATGGAGGGTAGTTTGCCAAATCAGCGAAATCGAGCGAGTTGTGCCCGTATAATGGTGTAAATTAAAAAATAAAAAGAGACAATGTCTCTCCGTTCGGTTAAAATGTAATTACCCCAAACAAATTACCGTAGGAGGAGAAACATGTCTCAGATTAATATTACATTAAATTATCAAGAAGCGCTAGACCTATTTTCAAAAGATAGAAATGAAGCATTTGCTATTCTGATGCAGAAAACCCTAAACGCCATTCTATTGGCAGAATCAGAGGAACAGATAGGGGCCGCCAGGCATGAGAGAAGCGAAAGCAGAAGTGATTATCGTAACGGTACCCGTAACCGTAAGCTTGTAACAAGGATAGGGCAGATTACACTTAGAGTTCCAAGGCATCGGGATGTCCCTTTTGTGACGATGGTTTTTGACAATTATCAAAGAAGTGAAGCAGCTCTGATATCGACTATGACCGAGATGGTCGTTCAAGGTGTGTCCACAAGAAAGGTTTCTAATGTCGTAGAGGAGTTATGTGGCACCAGCTTCTCCAAATCAACAGTATCAGAGCTATGCAAGGAGCTGGACAAAGGTGTACAACAGTTTAAGAATCGACCATTAAACGATGCATATCCCTTTGTAATGGTCGATGCAAAGTACATGAAGGTAAGAAACATCGCATCGTGTCAAAGGCATTCATGGTTGCTATTGGGATTACAATGGATGGCATGCGTGAAGTGATCGGGTTTGGCACTTTTGATAATGAGTCGAAAGAGACCTGGACGAAGTTTCTATCTAGTCTAAAAGCCCGGGGATTAAAGAGTATCGATATGCTCACAACTGACTGCCACAGTGGACTCATCGCAGCTATTAAAGCTGTATATCCTCAAGTAGCTTGGCAAAGATGCCAATTTCATATGCAGAAGAATATCTTGGAGAAGACTCCGAAGAAATACATAGCAGGCTTATCGACAGAACTTCGTGAAATGTTTACAGCTAAAACTATCGAAGAGGCTAGAAAACTACGAGATCAAATCTACGAGGACTATAAAGATATTGCACCTAATGCCATGGAAGTACTGGATGATGGATTTGAGGATGCTATGACAGTCATGATGTTGCCGGAGACAATGCGAAGGCCTCTGCGCACGACCAACATAGTAGAGCGTGAAAATGCCGAGCTAGACCGCCGTTACCGCGTTATTAGGATATTCCCTAACGATGGATCGATGGAACGCTTAATGGGTTCAGTGTTAATGGAGCGTCATGACTTAATGGCGACAAAGCGGTATTTGTTTACAAAATCTAGATACACAGAAGCACTCAAAGAGGCTAAGCCAAAGTTTCTGGAGATAGCCCAAGAACAGATAAAACTTCTAATGGCATCCTAAGCTTAAGATAGCAAGCGTCTAAGCGAGCTATTTGACACATTAACCTTAACCGAATGAATTTACACACAATAAAGGACTTGACCGCATCACGGCAAGCTCGGAGTCGGGTAGCTTTACAATATCAGTACTGATAACGCATCACCTACAATTGTAGTATTTGACCATATATTAGCAGACGCATTTTTATCTGTCAAGGTTTGTTTATATCAAGGTATAATCTGATATAGCCAATAACACCTATAAAAAGATGCTATTGGCTAAGTAATATTTTTTCTTTGTTGCTTTATTGTCCTATACGTATATATCCGCTATACACTCTATTAATGTACCTATAAATCCTGGATAGGAATCCTCAAAAAAGGAGTACTTTTTTCTTGAGATCAGTTCCTTACAAATTGAAGTCTTACCTGTACTCGTTAAGCCATTTAATTTGCCTTTTTGTTTATTCATAGCTCCTTCCTCCAAATCAAAAAATGACTTCTGATTTGCCATTGCATACTATGCTATCCAACTTATTACTCCACTTTAGGTTATAGCGTCGACGATCCCGTTGATTGCCATCCGACTTTAACAAATCAATCCACCATGAAAATAACACTCATATACTTTAACTTCATTGCAGTAAATTTCTTCATAACCTTGGAACCAGGTAAAATCGCCAACAACCTTACATTTGTACAAGTATTCTCCGGATTGGTAGTATTCAGGCCCTCTATACGGCATATTCTTATCTGCCCTCCTTAGAGCCTCCTTCAGGAAATTTCCACTAAATCGTTCTTCTAAAACCCGTCCCATATAATTCATGGCATAAACAGCTTTTCCATCCTGCCAAATAGCTTCTTCGCCTGCAAAATGCTCGCCGCCTAAATATGTATCATGATATGAGAGGGGTCCATTGGTATATTGAAAATCATGAGAATCAAATCTCGTTGAAGATGTTTCGTTCATGGATGCAGCATATGTGTTTTTATTCGCTTCAAGTCTGAAATCAATCAGTTTATCCAAATTTGTCGTCGTATTGGAGGGAACGTTGAGCGTACACTCCTGATCTCTAACAAGAAAATCAATAGTTACATTAAGCAGATTACTGATTTGAATCAGATTTGAAATATCCGGATAAACCTGTCCGGACTCCCATTTTGCAACTGCTTGCCTTGATACATCAAGTTTCTCAGCCATTTCCTCTTGAGTAAGTCCTTTATTCTTTCTCAGTAATTGCAGCTTTTCAGAAAAAATCATTATCATCACCTCGAAATAATTATAATGTATCCCAGTCACATTATACATACCCCAACGTTTGCAAATATGCTACTTTTGTTATACATATTCTCATCCTCATATAATCTTGGTCTTTATCTTATCACACATACCACTCCTGTCCAAGATTCTCAAACTGTGGTCAAGCTTCTAAAATGGATGATCGATCTTTATTGATCGTCCGCAAAGACTGTCCTGCTTGAAGTGGCTTAGATGGTATTTTGGTTGTACCTTTGACATTTGAATTGAAATCCTCAAAGGTTATTATATATGGTATAATCTATATAACGATGAGTTCGATTGGAAACAGTATAAAATACAGCTTTAGGAGAATTGGTATGAAATGCGACCATAATTGCGCTTGCCATGATAGTCATATTAGTTGTATTCAGCATGTGCCCATCTTTGCAAACCTAAGCAAGGAAGAAATGTTGGAGATTTCTGAGATCGCAACATCTCGCAGCTATGAAAAAGGTGAAATGATATATTGGGCAGGTGACGAGGGAGGAACGCTTTTTGTACTCTTCACCGGGAGAGCAAAGCTCTTTCGCCTGAATGAAAATGGGAAGGAACAGTTGATTCGATTGGTTGAGCCAGGTGAATTTATAGGTGAGTTGTCTCTTTTTTCCTCATTACCGCTTACAGATAACGCACAGGCGCTTGAGGAAACTACTATGTGTGTTCTCCAAGGTGAGCGTCTTAAAGAGATCATGGCAAAATATCCTTCCATTGCTTTTAAGGTGATAGATGAGCTTTCCAGAAGGCTGGAAAAAGCAGAGAACAGAATTGAAGCAATCAGCTTAAGTTCCGTGACCAAAAGGGTAGTCGACGCGTTGTTGGAGTTTTCCGGGGGCAAAAAGGAGATTGTTTTGCCAATGACTAAAGGAGACTTGTCATCTCAACTGGGAATAAGCCAGGAAACCTTAAGCCGAAAACTTGCTGCATTCCAGGAAGAAGGATTGATTGAGCTTAAAGGTCATCGAAGAATAATTATTAAAAATATATCAGAGTTAGAGAGAGCCGGACTAGAATAATGACTTCAGTGAACAGAAGTTTCATTGAGGGAAAAATCGGTGTGGATCTTGACATTTTGAATCTTACTTAATAGACAAAAAAGGACTTGACTCGCTGCCGGGCACACCGTTGTTTTCAACGGTCCCGGTCTAGAAACAGCGAATCAAGTCCTTTTCTCTTTTGGAACCTATTCAGATAATACTTTTTAGTTAAATAAACATCATCTAGCCTGTTTCGAATAAAATTGCTAAAGTCTTCCCCTATGGTAGAGATTGCAATAATTTAGCTAAAGATTTATAATAATCATAATGCAGTACAAGCAAAAGCGTACAAGTAAATATTAGTTAACTAACGGTAAAGGAGAATTTGTAATGAGATTTCCAGACGGATTTCTTTGGGGCGGCGCAGTAGCTGCAAACCAGTGCGAGGGCGCCTATAACAAGGACGGCAAGGGATTGTCCATTCAGGATGTCTATCCAAAGGGTGTAATGGGCGGTATAACAGAAGAACCCACACCTGATAACCTGAAACTTGTGGGCATTGATTTCTATCATCGTTATGCGGAAGATATCAAGCTTTTTGCCGAGATGGGGTTTAAAGTGTTCAGGCTTTCGATAGCATGGTCTCGTATATTCCCAAACGGGGATGAAACTGAGCCAAACGAAGCCGGACTTGCTTTTTACGATAGGGTGTTTGACGAGTGTGCAAAATACGGCATCGAGCCCATGGTCACCCTTTCACACTACGAAACTCCTCTTCACCTTGCCAAAACATATGACGGATGGCGTGACCGTCGTCTTGTCGGATTCTTTGAGCGCTATGTACGCACTGTTTTTGAACGCTATAAAGACAAGGTGAAATATTGGCTAACATTTAATGAAATAAATACCGTGTTGCTTGCCCCGTACATGGGTGCCGGCATTATGACCGACCGCAGCAAACTCACTCCTCAAGATTTCTATCAGGCAATGCACCACGAGTTTGTTGCGAGTGCGCTTGCGGTAAAGGCATGCCACGAGATCATACCTGATGCCAAAATCGGATGTATGGTATTATGTGCCCCTGCGTACCCACTAACTCCAAATCCTGATGATGTTATTGAAGCGATGAGAACAAATCAGCAAAACTATATGTTTACTGATGTTCATGCCAGGGGTTATTATACTAATTATATGCTTAACGATATGAAGCGCAAAGGTGTCAAGCTGGTCATGGAACCCGGTGATGAGGAAATCTTGAAAAATACTGTTGACTTTATATCTTTCAGCTACTACATGAGCCTCTGTGCCAGTGCCGATCCCGAAAAGAAGAAGGGTAAGGGTAATTTCATCGGCGGAGTTCCAAACCCATATCTACCCGAAAGCGAGTGGGGATGGCAAATCGATCCCCAAGGCCTGAGATATGCTCTAAATGATCTATATGACCGTTATCAGCTCCCTTTGTTCATAGTAGAAAACGGACTGGGAGCAGTCGATGAGCTGGTGGAGGACGAAAACGGAAACAAAACCGTGATCGATGATTACCGGATATCCTATCTAAACGATCACCTTGTACAGGTTGGCAAAGCTATCAACGAAGATGGTGTCGACGTGATGGGTTATACCTCTTGGGGTTGCATCGACCTTGTAAGCGCATCTACAGCAGAAATGAAAAAGCGGTATGGATTTATATATGTCGATCGCAACAATGACGGAACCGGAACTCTCGAGCGTTACAAGAAAAAGAGTTTCTACTGGTATAAAGATGTCATTTCCACAAATGGTGGTTCATTGAAGGAGTGAGTGGAATGAAAGTACTTGTTATGGATTTTGGCGGCACATATACAAAGTACTGTCTGATGGATGAACACGCAGAAATAACTGAAAAGGGTGAAGTCCCTTCTCCCGTTATCGGGGTTGATACGTATGTCAACACTGTTCGTAAACTATATGAGAAGTTCAAAGATAGAATTGACGGTATATCCATCAGCACACCGGGTATGTTGAATGCCGAAACAGGTTATCTCTATAGCGCGGGCTCGTTTATTGACATGGCAGGGCAAAATGTCTTTGAGCTCCTAAAACCATATATCTCGATCCCGATCGCTCTCGAAAACGACGGAAAGAGCGGGGCGCTTGCCGAGGTTTGGAAGGGAAGTTTGAAAGATGTCAATGATGGAGCAGTCGTTATTATAGGGACAGGAATTGCAGGCGGCATTATAAAAGATAGAAGGATCCACCGTGGTCATAACCATTCTGCCGGTGAACTTTCATATTTGCTTCTAAAACCCGGTGAATACAGCATTAATAACTTAATCTGTATGAGTGCTGCTATGATGGGTCTAATTCCAAAAGTAGCTACTGCGAAAGGGTACGATTTATCGGTAGTTGAAACAGGGTTACTCAAACGCGATGATGTGCGCGAACTGGTTGAGGATACCGATGCCGATACTAAAAAACAAGCAGATATCGTAATAGATGGATATCAGATATTCAAATGGCTTGAAGAAGGCGACCCTGTAGTTGAAAAGATCTACGATGAATTTATTAAGACTCTAACACTGCTTGTATTCAACCTTCAGGTGACATACGATCCGGAGAAAATATCGATCGGTGGAGGTGTTAGCGCACAGCCGCGTCTTATAAAAGATCTACGTGCAGAACTTGAGAAAATTGAAAAGGGTATAACACTTGTTCCACTTCCTAAAGTAAATGTTGATGTTTGTCATTTCCGCGGAGATGCAAATCTGACCGGTGCGATGTACAATTTCCTTGTTCGTTATGCGCCGGATAAAATAGGAGGATAATAATTCCTACGACTATTAACAAAACAATCTTAGGCCCTCTATTTGCCTGAGTTTGTATTAGAATGAGTTTTGACACGACAGGTCAACAGGTCTAAGTTTCAACTAAGCATTAAGAAAGCCGCAAACCCAATTATGCCAGAGGGTTTGCGGCTTTTTGTCGGATAATCTCAGCTGATATTGATGTGATTCTATCCACTCCCATCTGTACATGCTATCAATAGACGGGTCACAACTTTGTATTGTATATAATGGCTCTTCGTCAATTGTTGGGGTAGAGCATAAGTAAAAATATAATCCGGTAGGTAACAATGATTGCTTACCGGATTTTGCTTTGTAAAACAACCATGTAATCAACCTATGAAACCATCAAGATACGCAATTGAGCAAGATTGCACGTGACAATCATCCCCGTTCCGCCTACCCATTTTGCCATCTACCTTGTTTTCACGATAGTGGTACAGAATATTACTCTTGGGTGGGAGGGAGGGGAATAACTATGTCATTGAAAGCATACGTTAGGCAACCTGAGAATTCATTATGTGAAGGATACGATTTCTAAATCGAGAAAAATTTCTAACACCAAATGATATTCTCTTCAATACTTTGAGTTTGTTGTTACATCCTTCTGTGAAACCGTTAGTATATCTGCAATCGAAAGCATTCAAGATATATTGATCCCAGTTATGTATAGCGGTAAGACTTGTCTTAAACTCAGGTAGATTCGAGAATTCGGCAAGAAGCAACCACTTAGCCAATCTTTCTTTTGCTTGCACACGATTCTCTGACCTCATAAATTCGAGAAACTTGTTCTTTAGAAAATAGGCTTCACGTAGCCTTGGGGATATTTTAAGCATTTCAGTTATTTGAGCAACTTCTTCCGGCTTAAGGTACATTGGATTTTTTAATAGCAGCCGCCTGCTTCGTTTGAAGTACTTTCGTCGATAGTCAGAAAAATTCTGCTGTTCAGCCTTACGAACTTTTTCAAAATCCCAAATTACTTGCCTTACCACATGATATTTATCAATGACTATTGTTGCCTGTGGAAAGCAAGTCTTGGCTATTTCCAAATAGGATCGATTCATATCCATTACAACATACTTCACACTATTTCTTGTACTAAATGAGCTGAAATATCTTAAAAGGGCTTCCTGTTTCCTATTTGGGAGAATATCTAACACTTTGCGTTTCTTTGTATCAGTAATAATGCATTGATACTTTTGACCACCGGCATTACCCTTAAGTTCATCAATGGATAGGACTTCGGGAAGTGATTTGCATTTGTATTCCACTAACGAAAAATATCTTGCTGCAGTTGTAGAAGATATATTATGTTCCTTTGCTATGTCCTTTATGGACTTCAAATCAGAAAAGGAGCCAATTACGTGTGCTACTAAACGGGTCGTGACTCTATGATATCTGGGCAAGAATGGGATCGTTTCAAAAAACCTCTTATTACAATGCCCACAAACATAGCGTCTTTTACGGATGTGAAGAACTGTGCTTTTCCCAAATGCAGCTAGATCCTTTACCTTCTGCCACCTATAATCATGGACACGTATTGTTTCAAGACCACATACTGGGCAAGTGTGCGCTCGTCTTTGCATCATAAAATAGATGTCGTGTTGCTTTTCGTTTTCCTCAACTTTTAAGATAATTGCATCTTCCAAACCGAGTATTTTTGTTATATAATCAGTGTAGGGCATAATGTGAACCTCCTTAAATGTGGGTTTGATCGCTTTACATTTTACAGGATTTTCACGTTATGCCCTATATCTTTATCCAAATTTAGTGAAAAATGTTGGAGTTCTATTTCATGAACCCCAACATTAATTATAGAACC
>JBMNIG010000029.1:0-144265 GCA_050950785.1 Eubacteriales bacterium
TGGCCAGCATCTTACGCAGTTTGCGGGCCGTGAAAGGCAGGAAGGGTTCAAAAACGATGGCCAGGTTGGCGGCTATCTGGAGGCAGAGATTCAGAATGCTACCCACCCGGGGCAGATCTGTTTTGGCCAGTTTCCAGGGTTCGGTGTCGGCCAGGTATTTATTGCCGATGCAGCCTGCCGACCACGAGGGCTGGTATGTCTTTACCCCCGAACTCTTTAACAGGCTCCAGGCGGAAGGCAAGACCGTGTTTCTGGACATCGGCGCCGCCTGGTGCACCAACTGCAAGACCAACGAGAAAAAAGTCCTGCATCAGGAAGATATCGCCGCGGAGTTCAAAAAGCTCGGCGTGGTGACCCTCAAGGGCGATTTCACCAACGGCGATCCGGTGCTCAAGGACTGGATCCAAAAGGGCGGCAGCATCGGCGTGCCCTTCAACGTGCTCTACATCCCCGGACAAGAGCCGGTCAAGATGCCGGAGCTTTTCAGTAAAAAAGACCTGCTGGACGCCCTGTCCCGCGTGCCAGCCGGGGAGGGTAAATGAGACTTAGAATAATCTTTATCCTGCTGTCCATCACAGCTTTACTGCTGATGGGCTGCGACCGTTTTGAACGCGAGCTGGTGCAACCCTTCCAGCCCGCCAACTTCTCCGCCGGGCTTTTCACTCCCCTGGGCGATTCTTTGCAGGTGGCATCCGCCGACAACCTCGCTCCGGTGAAACACTTCTTTTCCCCTTATTACCTGCACTCCGGCGGCACCCGCGCCGACCTCATGACCTGGCTGGGCGGCATCTACCTGCTGGAAGACGAGCCTGTTTTCGAGGTCAGCTTCAGCCGCGTGCGTCAGGTATCGGCATCAAGCGCCGTGGCGGATTGGCGACTGAAAGAAAATCTATTAAAAACGTTCTAATCCACTGTAACATAATATTTTATTTTTTAACATTAATATGCTACAAAAGTAAATGTTTTTTCTTAAAATTTCAATGTAATATCACTATTATAAAAAATAAAACTATTTCTCTTGTTAGTAAACCTTCAATAACCCGCCGGCAGATTGAGCTTGTCGAAATCTTTGCGTCCTTTGCGGTTGAAAAGGTAAAATGAACAATTACGAATAAACAATTAAAAATTACGAATTGACGCTTCGAGTACTTCGACAAGCTCAGTAACCAAGCCTCAGCGTCCACTAACAACCCTTCTAAAGCGAGCTTATTGCGTTGTAGGTTAAGTGCATTTTTTAATTATTTCGTTTCGCAAAG
This sequence comes from Eubacteriales bacterium, assembly GCA_050950785.1. GTDB lineage: Bacteria > Bacillota > Clostridia > Oscillospirales > JAAYOS01 > JAAYOS01. The sequence goes on from JBMNIG010000029.1 coordinate 1,257, forward strand.
ATAGTGTTTTTTTAATTTCACTAACAATAAATTTTCGTCATAAGCGACAAAAATAATATAAAAGAGAGTGTTCTTTCTCTCTTGAACACCCTCTCTAAGATAATAGGCTTTCCTTTTCCTTAATTTTTTTATAAAAATTTTTGACATTAATTAAATCATGAATGTATAGAACACAACAGAGAATTTAATAATGAAATTAAGTTCCGTTAGTATTTAAATAGTACCTTCATCACCCATAACGGGGTGTTCGATCCCTTCTTCGTCAACCCACTGTCTGCCGTTCCAGACGGCGGAAGGGAGGTCGAGGAGGTTTTTCATCTCATCCTGCCACTGCCAGAGGAGGGTTTTGGGGGCGAGGACTAGGATGGGACGATCTCCGGTGAGAGCCATCAGCATGGCCGACATGGCAAGCTGGAGGGTTTTGCCGAGACCGACCATATCGGCCAGAAGAAAGCGGGCGCCATGTGGGGTCTGGTGTGTGTCGAATGCGAGTTTGACAAAGTACTTCTGGTGTTCCCAGAGGCCGAGTTCCCGCCGGTAGACCGGGGACTCGATGACGGCGGCGGCGGGTTCTGGGTCTTTCTCCCATTCCTCGATGGATGGGATGACTGTCCGGCGGGCGATGCGCCCGACATCTTCGATGACGAATTCGGAGAGGCGTCTACAGTCTTTGTGGTTCCAGAGGGCGTCGAACTCTTCCTCTACCCACCGGACAGCCTCGGGGGAGTCGTCTTCCCATATGAGTTCATAGTTGAGGCGCCACATCGTTAATGGTTCCTTTCGCAGCTCAAACGGCTCTCCGTTGAAAGTTCCCCAGAATGTAAATCCGTTCATATCATGCCGGAGAGTTCCTTTGCCAAGGCGTATGAACCCTTTGGAGTTTGGCAGAGAGTCTGTGATTACCTCATCTTCAAAGAAATAAGTACCTGCCTCGATTTCCTTGCGCACTTCCTCCCGTTCAAACTCGTACCATTGCGAGGGAAACCTAAATTCTGTTATACCATCATGGGCTTCCAACTCACCGTATTCTGTAAGCTCCCACTTCTTACCGCAGTGTTTGCATTCTATGGTCGTTCCATAGGAGGTCATCTGATACTCCGTCATGCAATGCGGGCATTTATATAATATCTTATGGATGCCTTTTGCGTTATCTTTATAAGTGATCCTGATGTTATTATCCCGCTGCCACTTGTACTCATCATAATAAAAAGCTTCGTTGATCTTCTTGTTGATTTCATCTACAGAAAGCTCAGCGGCCTGCTCGGCTGTGAAAAGGAGTGTCATATCCGCTTCAATACGGTTTTTCCTTTTTTTTAGGTTCCAGACAGGTGAGTTAAGATAGTTTCCGTGCATACGTAATGTAACGACAGGAACCTTTAGCATTTTTGCCAACTTGCCAAGGGAAGCGGGAAGTACTGCATTTGTACCGATCAGTGAATATCGGGCTTCGGGATAGAGAACCAGTATGTCCTTGTTGACATTTACGACATGGTTGATATGCTTGATCAGTTTTATGTCGTTTGTAAACTTGCGTTTGCAGATGCCACCAACAGCGCGGAGAAGCCATTCTCGCCCAATGAAGCCATCAATTGCGATGACGTAGTTTGCCCGATGCGGAAAGATTGCAGCTGTTGTCACCATGAAATCCAGAAACGCCATATGTGTGCACAACAAGAGATAGGGTGGCTTTAATCCCTTCATTCCGACTTTGTTGATCTTTAGTCTAGATTTCCATACAACCGGAAAGCTTGCAGCCCAGGTTATTGGTCTCAAAACATTCCACTGCCGCACTGGTTTTTTTAGCATGTCAAACTGCATTGTTGTGCTTGGATCCTCCATATCATTTCCTCATCAATCTCTTATTTATCTGCAACCCCGAACATTTTGCAGTACCTCATACCAAAGGTGGTAAAACTATATCATATTCGCACCGTTTCGTCCATATTTTATGCTGATATAATAATGATCACTTCACTGGTTGCAGCGTGCTTTGACTTGTGTGGGAACACTAATTTCCCGCTAAATGATCCTAAATCGTTACATCTTGAAAATTAAGACAAAAAAAGGTATTGTAAAGGTAGAAAAATTTGAGAGGAGCCTTTATACATGTCTGATTTTCAAAACGCAAAAGTACTGGTAAAGCAGGGCTGGCTTCAGGGTTATACCGATGGCAAGCTCAAGATCTTCAAAGGTGTCCCCTATGCTGCTCCTCCGGTGGGTGCGCTTCGTTTCCGTCACCCGCAGGATCCGGGGCGCTGGCGTGGGGTACGCTCGGCCAAGGAGTTCGGAGCGGCCGCCATTCAGCATGTCATGGATATCGACAGCCTTCCGGCAAACGTCCACGGTGTTCCGCAGATGCTTGCCAGGTCCCAATATGAAGAGGACTGCCTTTACCTGAACATATGGAGTCCCGCAAAGTCCGCGGATGACAAGCTCCCGGTTTTCATATGGATACATGGTGGCGGAATGGTGGCCGGATCAGGTGTCGAGGTGGTCTGCGACGGCGAGGGATTGGCAAAGCGCAAGGACATCATTGTTGTCACAATAAACTACCGTCTCGGGTTCTTCGGCTTTTTTGCGCATCCGGACCTGACTGCAGAAGCCGGTGGCACCTCAGGAAATTACGCGCTGTACGATATGCGCAAAGCCTGCCTGTGGGTAAAGGAAAACATAGCTTCCTTTGGCGGCGATCCGGAGAACATCACTGTTGCCGGCCAGTCAGGCGGAGCTGCAGGGACGGGTGTCCTGCATGCTTCTCCGTTGATGAAAGGCGTCATCCAGCGCGTATCCATCGAGAGTGGTCCGATTTACTGGGGATTCATGCAGCCGCAGCCGAGGGAAGAGATGGAAAAGCGCGGTGTGGAATTCATGGAGCAAATCGGTTGCAAGAGCATTGATGAGCTCCGCCAGCGCGATGCCTGGGATCTGTTTGACGCATACGAGAAGAACAGCCGCGGGCCTATGGGCTTTACCTTCTGTGTTGATGGGCAGTTCCTTCCCGATACATATACGAATATTATGGACAGCGGAAAATTCAACGACTTTGACGTCCTTATTGGCAGCTGTGCACAGGAATTCCCGGTTGGCGGCAAGGATGGTCTCCCGCTCGAGGAGTTCAACAATTACCTTGAGGAAGCTTTCCCCGACAACGTGGAGAATATGAAGAAGTGGTATCCTGCATCCACACCCATTGAAGCAGCAAAGCAGGCTTCTACGATCGCTTCCGACATCATGCTCATGGGATCGATCCGCATTGGCCAGCTTTGTCACCAATACGGCCGCAGGGCGTTTGTTTGGCTGATGGTCAAGGAGAACGAGACTGAGCGCGGACGTGCAGCCGGCTGCCCTCACTGCGCTGAGATGCCCTATCTTTTTGGCCGCGTGGACAAGGGTGAGCGCAATCCATTCTTCGATTATCACTGGGTCGGCAAGGATTATGATTTCATGGAGCTCATTCAGGGTTACTGGTATAACTTCTGCAAGAACGGCGACCCAAACGGTGATAATCTGCCTGTCTGGAAACAATACACCAAAGACTTTGACATATGTGAGCTGGGTAATGATACCCATATGATAACCGACCCCGAGAAGCAGGCTAAATATGCTTACTATTATAATAAGCTTATAAACAAGCAGAATATATCCCCTATCCGTCTGGGCACTCTGGCAAGAATCTGACAGGTTGTTTGTACATGAAAATATCCCGCAGTTTATTCGGGAGACTATCCTGAATAGCTGCGGGATTTCTATCATATTATCATAGCCGGTTTCTATCAGACCCTTAATATGTTGCACTTCTTTTACTTTTTCCATAATATCACTTGTTTCGTCATATCTTCGTTAACACGTAACTATCATGGGACGCTTCTCTAGTTTGCAATATTATACCAATAATCTTTGAAAAATGAATCCACCGGATTACAGTTACAGATTTATATGTCAACGCCGAAATGTATTTAGTCGAACTTCGGTTGAAAAATCGTCGTTTCTTTTTGCTTCAATTATCAACAAACACATAAACGGTCTAGGAAAATAATAGAAAATATAGGTTGAATATGGTATTATAGCTATAATACAATGCACGAACCTATCTGCATAAATCGAACGCTGCAGATGAGAGGATTGCTAACAGACTTTCTGGCGGACGCATCAGTCCTTGAAAAATGCTTCAGACCATAACATTCTCATTCTAATCGTTTAGGCAGCATATGGAATAATGACCCGGCTAGCTGCCGTGCATTAAAACAAAACTAAACAGGGAGATAAAGGATATGTTAGTCCTTAACAATGTTTCATTTTATTACAAACCGAGTAAGTATATCATCAAAGATTTATCCTATCGCTTTAAGCCGAATAGCTTTAATGTTATTTGTGGAGAGAATGGAAGCGGAAAAACGACATTAGTTAAATTGATTTTGGGATTACAAAAACCAATATCAGGATCTATTGAGAGAGATCCAAAATTATCAATTGGTTATTTGCCTGATTTTAATGGACTGTACGGCAATTGTACGATACTTGAAAATATTAAGTTTCGCATTGGTTTATATGGTATGTCATATAATGACTTGAAAAAGAATGCTTTTTACTGGATGAAAGTATACAACTTAGAGGAAAGCAAAGACACGCTTGTTCGTGAATTGTCAATGGGAATGAAAAAGAAAACGGCTTTGATATGTGCTTGTATTACGAGACCGGATATTCTAGTTTTGGACGAACCCACAAACTCATTGGACGTTGAATCAAAACAGGAACTATCCGAAATGCTGAAAGACATTGCAAAGGGACAAACTCTTACAATTTGCATATCCCACGATGTGGATTTTATTAACGCAATGGAAGCGAGTCCGGTCTACCTAGTCAATGGGGTCTTGCAACATGAAAATAATTAGACTTTTTTCAATAATGAGCGTAAAGGAAATATTACGCACTCGGAAGCATTGGCTATATGGAATATGCATTCTATTCTATCCTTTTTTTATGAATCTAATTGCAGATCCGTCTGCAGTTATCCCGCTACATTTTATTTGGCCAATATATCCAATAGTTGTTGCTTGGTTCGGAAGCGAGATCGTCTATGCGGTTGTCGTTGAAGAAATGCAATTCAAAACGATCGAAATATTGTTTGTTAGTGGCGCAAATAGATTTCATATTGTCGTCGGAAAGTTAATAATACCTGTGTTATATTCTGTTGTGCTGGCATTGCTTAGCATACTTATTAACGGCATATTAGCCTCTCTCTTACAGCTTGAGACATACGCAAGGATGTCGATCTCATTTATTACTGTGTCAATAATTTTATTATCATCAATGATTAGTTGCTTACTACAATTTGTAGAAACTTTAATTTCACATAAAAGCAATGCCAAGCATCATACTTTTATGATTCTTGTCTATGTTGCGATACTTTTTGGACTTTATCTGATATCGATATATTTCGGGTTTGTGCTTTATGCAATGGTGTGTATCGGACTCATAATTTCGCTCACAGTACTGTCAGTGCAATTGATCGGCAATGTAAAGGAAATCAAGCCAGCTAGTATCCCACTAAAAAAACTATTTCCAGATAAAAACTTGTTTCCGGCACTGACTTTTCAACTTAAGGAAGTGGCCTTTTATCGTTTTTCAAAAGGCCTTGTAATGACCTTCCTTCTCTGTTCATTGCTACCTGTGTTAGTAAATTACTTAAATTTCGTTCCATATACATTCAAGTTTTTCGCAGTCCCTATTTCCTTTTTCTTAATTACTTCATTCGGCGCTGTGCGGATGCTCTTTCTGAGCATCCAAAACGAAAAGTTATCAGGAACGATTGAAATATTAAAGATATCTGGCATGACGCGCCTACAGATCATGTTTTATAAAAGTATTATTCCGATGTGCGTCTCCTTTATTGGAATATTATTGAGCGTTGTAGTCAACAAATTGCTTTTTACATTTTGTAGCGATTTCAATCCAGTTATCATCACATTTCCTGTTGTTTTCTGTTGTATTCTTAGTATGCTCTTGTCAAATATTATTTGTTCAATAGCCGGCATATTCATAAACTCGTATAAAGACGAATGGTTGCTTCAACTTGCAATTGCATTTTTTTCTGGAATTATGCATATTCTCTTACTCTATTGCATTTTTGTCTAAGGAATCAACCAACTGTTAGAAAACCGATATGGGAGGAGTGCTGATTATATCATGTCTAGTCTAAACTTCCCTAATGAGTTAACTCGGTTAAAAATAAAAGAATTAGCTGAAGAGATAAGAATAAGATTTGCCAGAAAAGGCCTGTCAGACATATTTGATATTCTTGTAGATGTTGCGTTTTTGATTAGAAAACCTATCGAGTCAGATGAGATTTCCGGATTTAGCACCTATTTTGAGGATCAGTTTGTTGTATTTTTGAACAGCAATCTCACTTTAGGTCACGAAAGGTTTACTGGGGCACATGAATTGTATCATGTTTTGTATAATGCGGATATATTGAAAAAGGAGAAAATCATAATTGACAAAGTGAAACATAGGGAACAAGACGAGGCAGCAGATATATTTGCCTCTGAATTTTTAATGCCTGAAGATTATGTGAAAGAGATTTTCTATAAAATTATAAATGTGGATAAAAACAGTGTTTTACCGCGGCATGTAATAATAATGCACTAAGTTCAAAAACATTATTTCATTATGTGAGTAAAAAAGAGCATATAACTGATATACTTCAGCATAATTTTCGTCCAAGATATGTGAAAGAATATTTTCATTTTGAAACTGGAAGATTGCAAGAAGTCGCTATACCAATGTTATGTTTTTGTGATATTGCGTTATCGAGCATTAATGAGCACGCAAAATGGTATGGCAGTTATGGTATTGGTATGAAGCATGAATGGGCCTTGGAAAAAGGTTTAACTCCTGTTCATTACTATAACCCCCAATCCTATCTTATAAGATATTTATCAAATTCGTTGTCAGATTTAAGAGTTGGTTTATATAATGGGACAATTAATCCTGATGCCTTTATATCAAATTACTTCAATCTATGGTTTATGAAACCGTATGAAGGAAAACAGTATAGTAAGATTACGGGAAAAACAGAGATAAAGAAATTTTACGATGAGAAGGAATGGAGATTTATTCCATCGCTAAATGATTTGAAAGAGTTGGACGAGGGATTAAATATGTCTGTTCTAGGTGAAGAGTTAGTCAAATATGAAACATGCGTTAATTTCAGGAATCACATTAACAAAAGGCTCGGAGAATCTATCAATTTGGATTTTACACCTCAAGATATATCGTACATCATTATCAATAATGAGGATGAGCGACACGAAATTATAGAAGCTATTAAGCAAGTTATGGGACATTTTACCAATAGTGCAATTGAACTTGTAATAAGTAAAATCATTAGTCTTGAGCAAGTTCTTAACGACTTTTGAAAGGAATAAATAAGTCCCCGGGGATCTCTTCAGAATCTAAAATATGTTATTAAATTGTCCTAATTTGCCCTCAGAGACTTCGTGATTACCTTTTCTATGCTAGCCATTATAGCCTTGAAATTATTGTAGCTGACATGCTTCGTTGAGTCTCTTGCAATATACCCAGTGGATGAGAAGCGATTTGCAATACATGATATATTAACAAAGTCAAGTCCAAATTAGTGTGTAAATTACCTCGGTCATCAAACGGTAGCTAATGAGACAATAGCCTAAGCGTTTATGCCGCGAAAGCTGTTGACGATGAGTACATGGCATGTTAGGCTGTTGGCCGGGCATCACCATACTAGCGCAAGACTTCTCCTCAAAGATAAGGGGGATGGCCCTGATGCCTGAAAACATGCCATGGGAGGCTCATTGTCAACAGACCGTGGAATAAATGCGTCTTCTATGCAGCAGTGCCAGACTTTGATTCCTTATCCTGCACTTGATAGTACAGCTGCATATCAAGGTATTTACGACCGGTCTGCCATTTCTCATGCTGCTCTATTAATAGAGCCCCCATGAGCCGGATGACGGATGCAGCATTGGGAAAGATTCTAATGACTCGCTCTCGACGACGAATTTCCTCATTCAACCTTTCCACACCGTTTGTAGTACGAAGCCGTTTCCGATACTTCAGGGGCAACGCAAGAACAGCAGTAATATCATCAAATGCTTCATCCAGGAGAGCTGTGGCTTTTGGTGCTTTGACTTCATATGTTTGGATAATGTGGTCTCTGATTTTACGAGCACTCTCAAGGTCAACAGCCTCATAAAGCTGGCGCAGCTCTTCCTTAATTTCCGTCTGTAATGCTTTAGGCGTATGATCCAGTATGTTCCTGGAAAAATGGGTTTGACAACGCTGCCAGCTAGCACCTTGAAAATGCTTTCTAACAGCATTAACCAGCCCTTTATGGTCATCAGAGGTAACCAGGCGAACATCCTTTAGCCCACGATCCTTGAGTGAAGAAAAGAACTCACCCCAACTGCTTTCTGATTCGCTGTTGGCTAATTGAAACCCGATGATTTCACGATAGCCATCTTCGTTAACGGCAATGGCGATCAGCATACCTCTTGACTGTACACGTCCATTTTCCCGCACCTTTACATAGATGGCATCCACCATGAGAAAGGGATAATGGCTTTGCAGAGGCCTTGTACGGAATGCTTCTACTATTGGATCTAAGTTCTTACAAAGTTCTGAGATGGTCGATTTTGAAAACTTTTTTCCACATAGCTCTTCAGTAATTAGCTCAACCTTTCGAGTGGAAACACCATTGATGACCATCTCCATCATAGCCAGCACCAACGCTTGTTCACTGCGCTGGTATCGGGCAAAAAGCTCTGTAGAGAACTGTCCATTGCGATGCCTGGGAACCCGTAATGTGAGTGTGCCAACTCGCGTAGTCATTTGTCTATCTCGAAACCCATTGCGGTATGCGGCTCTTTCTTCAGTGCGCTCATAGGGTTCAGCACCTATTTGCTCTGTAGATTGAGCTAAAAGTATCTGGTTGAAGATTTCCTCCAACAATTTGGAGAATGCTTCATCCCTACCATTTGATAAAAATAATCCGTGCAAAAGTTCTTCGGTTATAGTAATATTAAACTGAGCCATGGTTCATCCTCCTCGGTTTGGTATTTGTTTAGCAACTATATTTTACCGAGGTATGAGCTTTGGCTCAACTCCTTTTTACACCATTATATAGACTTAATCACATAATCGTAGAAATAATTGAAATTATTATATATAATTACTCAAAGATGGATAATCATGGATAGGGTTATAAGAAGAAGTCAAATATTCTAAACAGTGCAGTAAACGTGAATGTTTCTCATAGAGCAAAGAAAGTGTGATGATTTTTGAATAGGATTAAGGTTACAGCTGGAGTCATCGTTGACAATGATAAAGTCATGATAACTAGACGGGCACCTCATAAAGATTCCGCAGGGGGATGGGAGTTTCCCGGAGGAAAGATCGAAGTTAACGAAACTCCTGAAGATTGTCTTGTTAGGGAGCTGAAAGAGGAGCTTAACATAGATGTTTTTATTGATAAATTCTGTACTGAAGTAAATTATAACTATCCCAACAAAAACATAAAGCTTATTGCTTATTATTGCAGAATTATTGGAGGAACAATCCGGTTGACCGTCCATGATAACTATAAGTGGGTAAAAATAAGTGATTTGCTGATATATGACCTGTTGCCACCAGACATCATAATAGCAAAAAAGATAATTGAGGATAATGATAAGTAGTTTTTATGCTGATAAGGGGATACTATGCAAAGTCAATTCTTAACAAACTATACCGAAACCACTTTCCTTGAAAAGATAAAGGATAATTTGCGCCATTGTAAAGCTTTTGATTTTTCAGTCAGCTTCATAAAAAAAGCTGGCTTGGTCCTGCTCTTCAAACATATTGAGGCAGCACTTGAGCGTGGGTGCAAAGGTCGAATTATTACCTCAACCTACCAGAACTTTACCGACATTGAATCACTGAAGAGCTTTTACTCCCTCATGAGCAGATTTCCTAACTTTGAATGCCATCTGGATTACGAGAGCTTTCATGATACTAGCTACTCTACTATTGGCTATCACACAAAGGGTTACATATTTCAATTTGATAATTGCTGCGAAATAATAGTTGGATCTTCGAATATTACGAGATATGCACTATTAAAGAACATTGAGTGGGATATTGTTATTCAAGAAGATAATGACTCTGATATTTTCAAACAAGTCATGAATGAGTTTGAAGATAAATGGAAGAAGACATGCCTTCTACATAGCGACATTGTTAATCGATACGCCAACAAGCTGAACTTTGCTATTGAACGTTGGGATATGGACTATGATCTATCAATATCGCCAGTAAAGCCAAACTTCATGCAGCGCAAAGCGCTAAAGGAACTGAATAGATTCCGCGCTATTGGCACTAGCCGTGCTCTCGTTGTAGCAGCAGCTGGAAGCGGAAAGACTTATCTTGCAGCATTCGATGCTCTAAACTTTAATCCGAAAAGGCTTCTCTACGTTGTACATGAAGGTTCAATCTTGAAAAAATCATTGGAGACATTTCAGAAAGTATTCGGTAGCAACGTTTCCTACGGCATCTATAGTGGAACCAGTAAGGAGTATGATGCGGACTTTGTGTTTGCAACCAATATTACTATGAGCAAAACCCTGGAATTGTTCCGCAAAGATGAGTTTGATTACATCATAATTGATGAATGTCACCATGCCACTGCCGCCACATACATAAAAATAATCTCATATTTTGAGCCAGAGTTTCTTCTCGGTCTAACTGCAACACCTGAACGCATGGACAATCAGGATGTTTTCGGATTGTTCGATCAGAATGTCCCTTATGAGCTTCGTTTGCGTGATGCAATCATAAACGACTTGATTGTACCATTTCATTATTATGGCATACGTGATAAGTTGGTTGATTATGGCTTGAGTGCTAGTGAAGAGCGCCGCATGATTGCTCAACTAGCCAGCACAGAGCACTGCGAGTTTATCGCGAATCAAATTGAGCTGCACCGTCCACAAGGCAAACTAAAAGCACTTGCTTTTTGCCGTAACATCACTCATGCCCGTATGATGTGTGAAGGTATGAGTGATTACTATAAAACTGCTTATCTTACAGGTCAGAATGATATTGGTGAGCGCATCCGGGCTTATAACGACCTGCAAAGTGATAACGTTGATCTTGAGATACTGTTTACCGTTGATATTCTCAATGAAGGTGTGGATATCCCCGGTGTGAATATGGTACTATTCCTGAGACCGACTGAGTCCTCTACGATATTTATTCAACAGCTTGGTCGAGGTCTTCGAAAATTTGATAATAAACCATATGTAACAGTGCTTGACTTTATTGGTAATAGTTATAAGCGAAGCGTACAGATCGCATTTGCGCTTTCCAGCCTAGCTGAGAATTTTGTTGTTGAAAAGAAATTGATGGGATCACTTGTACGTGATAATTTCACGGCTCTCGGATTGTCAGAATACGGTGTAAAAATCGAAATTGATGACCTAAGCAAGGAAGAAATTCTTCAATATATCGATAAAGAGAATTTCAACAGACTAAAATATCTAGAACAAGACTACTATAATTTCAAAAAGTATATTAACTCAGAATTCTATCCAAAGCATATGGACTATCTAAATAACGATTGCGCACCGGATATTATTCGTTTCATGAACGTGAGAATTCGAGGAAAAAAGAATTACTCATATTACAACTTCTTGCTCCGCATCGGAGAAAAGAATCTCCCACTGTTTAGCGATGAGCAAGTTGAGTTCATTAATTACCTATCGGGCTTATTACCACTTGTCAGGACGCATGAGTTCGAAATCATTAGATGCTTACTCAGCGGTATGGAAGATATAGATAGTATTGATTTGACTCTTAATGAAAAGATCTTAGGTTACCATCGTGATGAACTTAACCATGCTTTGCGCTTCATGAAGTTCATTACAGTGATTAATAATAAAGTATCACTTGATGTAGATATCGACGACCAAATGGAGGAATATCTTAATGACCTGTTGGATTATGGTATTGTACGATATTTCATCGATATTGGAGAGGAAACAGGTTTCAAGTTGTGGTACAACTACCGTATGGACCAGGTTCAACTTAAGTTGCTTAAGAATCCCGGATATACTGCTGTAGGCACTTATTATTATGATGATTATGTCGTCATATTCGCATCTTTGAAAAAAGATTTGCCTGAAGAAGATCGGCTTAACTACGAAGATAAGTTTTTACAAGCAGATCTATTTCAATGGGAATCAATGAACAATCTACCAATGTCTGATCTCTCTAAACTGAAAAGCTGTAGTTACGCCCATATATTTGTCAGAAAGGTATCTGAGGAAAACGGAGTTGTTCTTCCGTTCACCTATGTTGGTAAGGGCAAACTGACAAATTGTCGCAAAATGGATGGCGGAAATGGCACGTACTTGTTTGACATCGTTATGGAAAATGAGTTGCCAGATTATTTGCAGTATGATTTTGGGCTTTCAAAATAAGAAAGAAACGGCGAATGATGTTTAACAGTACTGGTATAAATGCTAATCTTCTGAATCGGCTTTTTCAATTACATAAACTCTTTGATGGGTTTTTGATAGTGTGTAGAACGTCTTTCCTTCGGCTTCTTTTAACCAAGTTAGATTAGAATTCACGTGTGTACCTCCTGCTATATTTTAGTAGTTCATAAACATTAAGTATACTATACCATAAACTTAGTCATTTATAGCAAACAAAGGAAGACTAAATGCAGTATATAACTTCTTGATTCTATTAGGGGCTTGAAACTGAATCAGGTAAAAAATATAAATATTGGTAAGGTGGTAAAATCATGGGGTTACTAATTAGGTCTTTAGTAAACACTTGGTACATATGGATTATTTTCATTGCAGTAATCATATTCAAACTTTTCCTACCTAGGATTAAAGGTTTCTTTGGAGAGAAGTCGGTTGCATTACTTCTTTCCCGACTGGATTCTGAAAAATACAAAGTGATTAATAACATCATGTTGCAAGTCGGAGACAGGACAACACAAATAGATCATGTAGTGGTCTCCAATTATGGTATATTTGTGATTGAGACTAAGAATTATAAAGGATGGATTTTTGGCAATGAGTTCAGCGATTACTGGACACAAGTAATTTATAAGCGAAAAGAAAAACTCTATAATCCAGTGAGACAAAATTATGGACATATTCAAGCATTGAAGCAAATACTAAGCGAGTATGCCGATGTTAATTATATTTCCATAGTTGTTTTTACAACGAAAGCCGATCTAAAGGTAAAAGCGAATACTGACGTTGTTTATACTGTTAACCTGCCTAAAACGATCAGAAGATATTCTAGTGAGACCATCTCTGATACCGATAAGGAGCAGATATATGAGAAGCTTCTTGCGCTGAACATTGATAACAAAGAAGACCGAAAAGCACATGTGCAGGCAATACATGAAAATTTGGCGGACAAGCACAGAAAAATCAATGCAAATATCTGCCCTAAATGCGGGGGCGTGCTGGTATTGAGAAACGGTAGATACGGCAAGTTCAAGGGCTGTAGCAATTACCCAACATGTAGATTCACCGCTGAATAAGGCCACTTTAACGGAAATAGAGCTACCTTCACGGTCAAACGAGGCCACCATCACGGACTAGAAGGCACCCCTTAAGTATCCGTCTGCGCCCAAAGCAATTAAATACTAGCATCCATTGCTGCCCCATCGTATAGTAAGACTGCTTCCAGCCCCCGGCACATCGCCGGGGTCTCTCTTTTCATTTTTGCCTTTTTCATGGTATAATGAACGTTATTGAAATTACAAAAGATACGGAGACTAATTAATGAAACAAAAAAACCTAATAAACGATTTGACAACTGGGAGCGTGAGCAAAAGCCTGGTTAGATTCGCATTTCCTTTAATGCTTTCTAACTTGCTGCAAACAGTTTACAACATGGTCGACATGATAGTGGTAGGCCAATTTGTGGGGAAAGCCGGCCTGTCCGCGGTTTCCATAGGTGCACAGCTTCTTCACCTTTTAACCTTCATTGCAATGGGATTTTCGAGCGCAGGACAAGTGTTGATTTCCCAATACGTGGGAGCAGGTGATAGAAAATCAGTCAGCCGGACCATAGGGACAATGTTTACATTTGTACTTTCATGTGCCATAGCCATGACTGTACTTTGCACTATTTTTGCAAAACCGCTGTTAAGCTTTATGAACACCCCAGCGGAGGCTTTCAATTCTGCATTGGCGTACACTGTAACTTGTTATATTGGCCTGTTCTTTATATACGGATATAACATCGTAAGTGCTGTTTTGCGCGGTATGGGGGATTCGAAGCGTCCATTTATCATTATTGCTACTGCTGCGGTGACAAACCTTGTACTTGATCTGCTTTTTGTAGCAGTATTTAACTGGGGAGTTTTCGGAGCGGCCTTAGCTACCGTTATCGCTCAGGGAGTAAGCTTTATGTGGGCTATAATCTTCTTGTATAAACACAGAGAAGAGTTTGAATTTGACTTTAAAGCCTCAAGCTTCCGTATCGATAATAATATCTTTAAACGTCTTGTGAAATTGGGACTGCCCATGTGTTTACAGAGTGCGGCAATATCCTTCTCAATGCTGTTTGTCAACTCATTCATCAACGCATATGGTGTTGTAGCATCTGCTGTTACGGGAATAGGTAACAAGCTTGGCAACATTACCAGCGTCATCTCCCAGGCACTCAGTGTGGCGGGGGCTGCAATGACAGGGCAATGCCTGGGAGCAGGGAAGCATGAAAGGATACCTAAAATCATTGGAACTTCTTTAATTATCAATCTTATTTTTTCATCTGTCTTATCTATCATAACGGTTCTTTTTCCGGAAGCGATTTTTGGTATATTTAATAATGAGGCAGAAGTTCTTGCCATGGCTATGACATACATACCTGTTGCTGTTTTATTATATTTCGGTTCAGCAGTTCGCTCTCCGTTTATAAGTCTTATAAACGGCAGTGGTCAGTCAAGGCTCAACCTTGCAGTTGGACTTCTTGATGGTGTGATTTGCCGCATTGGTTTGGCGTTGCTGCTGGGAATCACGTTCAACTGGGGGATCAAAGGCTTTTGGTATGGACACGCATTTGCAGGATTTGTACCCTTCTTGATCGGCGGAGTTTTCTTTGTTTCGGGTAAATGGAAAAGCAAGAAGCTTATAATCGATTAATATTGCTATGATATGTCAAGCAGAAGGGGAACCTTCCACGTCTCGCTTTGGGCACGAAAAGGGCCATTGCAGCATAACACCACGTACAGTAGCCCTTCAAATGAGGGAAAAATGGTGAATGCTTGCAATGGCCTAATTTCACTATATCATGAGTTGATATTATTCAATGGCGATGAATCTCTATCATCCGCAAATCACAGGTTCAGTACATCCTTCAAGTAAATCCTCGAAACCTCGGCGGAATGGAAGTTACATACTTCCGGTCGATCCAGCTCAACGCATAAAATGCCATCATATCCAACTTCCTCCAACGCTGCTTTAACAGCCGGGAAGTTTATAGTGCCGTGGCCAAGGGCGCGGAAGGTCGCCATTTTTTCTCTACCTTCAGCCTTGGAAAGCGCATAAGTGTCCACGTCCTTCAAATGCATATAGGCGATACGGTCGCCGTACTGGCGGATTATATCAACAGGATCGATCCCCGCGAGTGTGGTGTGGGCGGTATCAAAGCAGAACGAGACATACTGCGGATCGGTATGAGCGGCAAAATAATCAATATCGCTCTGCGAGAATACGCAGGTTCCGTAATGTGGATGGAAGCAAACTGTTACACCGCGCTCTTTGGCGTAAGCACCTAGTTTATTGGCGATCTCACATGTCTTATCTATCATTTCTGTATTGGTTGGTCGCTCGATGGGACCATCGTCTCCGAATCCGGCGTTTTGGCAGTTGTACCATTTACCACCTATTGCAGCAAGGAAATCAACTTGCTTTTTTGCAATCTCCAGCGACTTTTCCACATCAAAGGTGAAATGGCCATAAAGGTTGACAAGCTCCACGCCGCAATCTTTGGTAAGCTGCACCAACTCTTCCGGATTGTCGGCATAGAAATCCCGGATAAAAGCGAAGTTTTCTACGTAATCATACCCAAGGAACTTGCATTCGCGAAATGACTGTTCAAGTTGTCTTTTGGCTATTTGCGGATCTCTGGCGGCGATCCATGTCCATCCGGTATATGCTACTTTCATTGATAAAACCTCCACTCTATTAGTTTTCTCCTTGTTATTGATCCAGAATACCATGCATGGTATTGTTCACCATGGGAGCTGTACGCTCATATTTTGTCTTGAGCGGTATGTAAGTGCCGCGCTCACAAGATTTTGAAAAGCTTGTCAAAATCTCAAGAACATGATGCTGCTGCTGATAGTTTGCACGGAAATCCCGTCCCGTTCGAATAGCTTTGCACATATCCGCAAGACCCAAAGCCCGGGAATTTTCGGAGTAATCGAAAAGCAGCGGCATCTCTTTATATCCTTCATAGAAATTCGGGATCGTTTTACGTGCCAGTGCAGGGTCGGTCTTTGGCGCAGCCGCCATATCTTCAGGACGGAGTAGCAAAACCGGGCCTCCAAATGTATTGGGGTCAGGAACGATCAAAGTTCCACGGGTGCCATAGACCTCAAATCTAGCCTGCGCATGGGGTGGATAATAAACGTCAAAAGTTGTGAAAATCTGAGCGATTGCACCGTTGGAAAACTCGATATTGCCCGACAGGTGAGTGTCCACATCAACATCGATGATCTCGCCGCGGTGCGGTGCGGAAGTGATGGTTCTCTGAGCAAATGATTTTTTTGTCATGCCCATAACGCCTTTTGCTTCGCCCAGCAGCTGTACAAGGGCAGTCACATAATATGGCCCCATATCCATCATTGGGCCGCCGCCGCGTTTATAGTAAAATTCGGGGTCAGGGTGCCATGTTTCATGACCATGGCAAACCATCGCGCAGTTGGCACCGATTACGTCACCGATCATGCCGTTATCAATCAGATTACGTGCAGTTTGGATACCTGCGCCCATAAAGGTGTCGGGCGCGCCACCGAGCATAAGGCCGGAATCTTTGGCAAGTGCCACTAGCTCATCGGCTTCTTGCATATCCACAGCCAAGGGTTTTTCGGAATAAACATGTTTGCCGTGTAAAAGTGCCTGCTTTGTAACTTCGTAATGCTCATACGGACGGGTCAGATTGAGGACAACTTCGACGTCAGGATCGTTAAATGCCTCGTACATATCGGCATAAATTTTCGGAGTCGCAACCTTCGCGCCTTTTTTCTGCTCTTCTTTTATGTATGCAACACCGTTTTCCGCTCTCTCCGATATCAAATCGCATACACCAATAAGCTCAACTTCACGAAAAGAGTGGATGATATTTTTCAAATAGATGCCGCTAATGGCACCAACACCGATCATTGCAACTTTGACCGGTCTTGTTTTGCTCATGGCTTTCAACCCTTTCTCAATTTTATTTTCAGGAAGGCTTTATACGAATTGCCTATACTTTTAGTAATCTCTACTTGTACTATAATATAAATTGATGTAAAATACATGTCAAAAGGTGATTAAATTGTGCCAAAAGTTGCGGTCTTCTTATTATAAGAAGGTGTTTTTGAAAGCGGTGGTTTTTTGAAAGCTTTTTTGGAGACCCGTGAAGAAAAGTTTCTTGCACAGCAGTCACGAGGATTTTCCTTTGCGCTGCATCTGCATCCTCAATTAGAGCTGCTGTTGGTTCGGTCCGGCGAATTGACAGTTTACATACGAAACCAGGCTAAAACCTTGACTGCCGGAAGTCTCGCTGTTATTTTCCCAAACCAAATCCATAGCTACGATGCAGCTGATTTATCGGAAAGTCATATCACAATGGTAATATCCGATCTTGCTTATACCGGTGGTTATATAGATACATTAATGAATCACCATCCGGTGAATCCCTTTATATGTGCAAAACAGCTGCACCCGAATATTCATTATGCTATAGAAGAGATGGCAAAGGAACATAAAACAGCTAGGGACAGTAGCGTTTATGCTCCGCTGATTCAGCTGGTTTTTGCACGTGTTTTACCTGAACTTACTTTAAGGCGAAATCGCAGCTCTGATTATCAGGAATTGACATGGAAGATCGTTCATTATGTAAACGAGCATTTTTCTCAGCCTCTTACATTGGAGACACTTGCTCGTGAAATCGGCGTAAATAAGTATCATCTTTCTCATTTGTTCTCAGAGAAAATCGGACAAAACTTTCGTTCTTACTTATCCGGTATTCGTTTATCCTACGCATGCAGTATGCTGTCAGAAACTAATCGTTCGGTCAGCGATATCGCAGAAGAATCGGGGTTTGAAAGTCAGCGCACGTTTTTCCGAGTATTTCAAAAGAAATATGGCACGACTCCTCTAAAGTACCGCCGGTCAAAACAACAAGAGTTGAGATAGGATCAACGGCTATAGGTTGCACAAAAAATACTTGTGATATCTTAGAATAGCAGCATATACCGGGTAACTCATATACTTCGGGTTTTGGACTCTCGTATCACAAAAACACCCTAATAGTAGTGTCGTTGCAAAGCATCTGATGATAAAAAGTAAAAAATGATATTTCAGATATAGAAGAGGTCGGAAGTAGTCATTGCTTTCGACTTCAAATTTTTGTACAATAATTACAATACGATATTGAAAGGATGGTTAAATATGTTAAATAGGGAAAACTAAGTTTTAAGGTTTACTGGATGGCGAAATATCTTGATTTGACTAAAACTGTGGAGGTAAATCTAAATGAAGTACTACTGTAACCCGCTAAATGTGGAGTATAGGTATCAGTTTAACAAGAACAGGGAAGATGGAAGTCTGCAGATAAACCGGGAAGCAGCCGACCCGTCCATGATCCTCTTCAAGGACAAATACTATATTTTTGCGTCCATGACACTTGGCGTGTATGTATCCGATGATATGGTAACGTGGGAGTACCACAGATTGCCGACAAACTTGCCCCTCTATGACTATGCACCCGATGTGCGGGTAATAGGTGACTATGTATATTTCAGTGCCTCAAGGAGATCGGAAAACTGCGACTTTTATCGCACGAAAGATGTTATCAACGGTCCATATGAGGAGTTTAAGGGAACATTTCCTTTCTGGGATCCCCACTTGTTTGAGGAAGATGGAAGGATATATTTTTACTGGGGCTGCTCAAATGTGACTCCGATTTATGGTGTGGAACTCGATCCCGACGATATGACCCCTATTGGAGAGCCAAAGGAGCTGATCTTTGGTGACAATAAAATAAGGGGCTTTGAGCGCTTCGGTGAAAATCATGGTGCTTCAACAGACGAAGAAGAAATTGAGTCAAAAGTTCAGCAAATGATAAAAAGATTGGGCGCCAAAGAAGAAGATTTGTCACCGGAGCAACTTACGATGCTTCGTGCATACATGAGCAACGATCCATATATCGAAGGCCCATGGATGAATAAGCATTATGGCAAGTATTATCTTCAGTATGCATGCCCAGGAACTCAGTTTAATATATACGCAGATGGTGTGTATGTGTCTGATGATCCATTAGGTCCATTTGAACCTGCAGCAAATAATCCGTTTTCGTATAAGCCCGGTGGATTCATACCCGGCGCAGGTCACGGTTCTACGATGGAAGATAAACACGGGAACTTGTGGCACACAGCTACTATGCGTATAAGTATGAATCATGATTTTGAGCGCCGCCTTGGCATATGGCCCGCAGGATTTGACAAAGACGGCGAGCTTTTCTGCGATCAGCGTTTCGGGGACTGGCCTTTGAAAGTGGAACAAGGGAAGATGGAGCCCTTTGCTGATCCTGAATGGTATCTGCTAAGCTATGGCAAAAAGGCATCGGCCTCGTCCTTTGTTGAAGGAAATGAACCTGAAAACGCTGTTGATGAAAATGTCCAGACATGGTGGCGCGCGGCGACTGCCGATCCGGGTGAGTGGTTGGAAGTCGACCTTGGAAAGGCTTACGACGTCCGGGCTATACAGGTCAACTTCGCTGATGACAAGCTTGAGATAGACCTTCCGGAAGGTGCTCAATTCCAAGGTGAGATCTTCTCCCAGCGCTATATTGACGACGCTGCTCAAACTACCAGATGGTCCCTTATGGGTTCGCTGGATGGTGATGAATATTTCATGATAGAGGACAAGTCGGAAGTTGATACTGACCTGCCGCATGATCTCATTGTGCGCGAAGAGGGTATTCAGGTAAGATATTTGAAACTTACAGTTTACAACCTGCCATATAACCAGCCGGCATGCGTATCAGGACTACGTGTATTTGGTATTGGCGATGGTGAAAAGCCTGCAGTACCTGAATTTGTCGCGGAACGTATAAGTGACCTTGATATGGATGTTCAAATCAAGGGCGGCGGAGCCGTTGGGTATAACATTCTCTGGGGACACCAAGAGGATAAACTTTATCACAGCTATATGGTGTTTGGAGCTGAACAGCGCATTGGAGCTTTGGTCAGGGGACAGGATTACTATGTCCGCGTCGATGCTTTCAACGAATCCGGTATTACCAAAGGAAAGACTGTAAAACTCAACTCTGTATAATATCTGGTTGGCAATGGCCGTCATTTATGTTTGTGGTAAAAACATAAAATTGGCGGCCTTGTACTTATACTTGAGCGAATTATGATTCTAGAATCATGAAGGAGGAAGTTATGATGAAAGCTGTAATCAACCTTATTACGATTTGGACAAATGATATTGACAGAATGAAAAGCTTTTATACTCAAGTACTTGGATTCGAGATCAAAAGTGACCTCGGTGGTTACGTTGAGTTTGAAAGCAGTGGTGTTAGATTTGCGATATGTAAGAGAAGTGTAATATACCAGTATAGTGATGAGTATTGGAGAAAAGCATCTGGGCAGGCTTTTGAATTAGCTTTTCCATGCGAGGATCCCGATGATGTAGATGGATCATACAAAAAGTTGGTTGAGATGGGGGCGACACCTGTTCATCCACCGGAAAATATGCCATGGAATCAGAGAACCGCGCTTTTTGCAGACCCGGATGGAAATATACATGAGATTTTTTCCGATATAATATAGAACACAAGTTATTCATAGTTATAGTGTAAGATACATAAGAGAAGGGGTACTTTCTATGACGATTAGGGAACTGTGCGATGCAATCGAGCTGCAAAGCGAAATCAAGAATGAAGTAATATCATATTATGATAGCTTGGACTTTGAGGAAGCGCTTGGGAAGATCGATGAGGCTGTAGGCACTGATACCAGTATACAAGATGCCGTGCAAAAGGTGTTTGAAATCTTAGCGCCGGATGATAGAAATATAAAGATGTTGACCTACATGTTACATTGCGCACTGAAAGCTTATGATAAGTATAAGCAGCTTGAAATAGCGGATGATATTTTTATAGCTACGATGCGTTGTTTCACACGCTTCATTGGTGAATGTTATGCGAAGACGGGCACCTATGCCTTTGACAGGGGATGGTGGACCGGAAGACAGGTTTCAATGAAGCTCTTCAGAATCGGCGAACTGGAATATGAAATGACGAACTGGAAAAGCGAGCCGGTAATCAGTATACATATCCCCTCCGATTCCGATATATCACATGAAAAATGCGTGGAATCTATAAAACAGGCAAAGGATTTCTTTATCAAGTACTTTCCCGATTATTCAAACTGTAAATATATTTGCGACTCATGGCTTTTGTCACCGACCTTAAAGGAGCTTCTGCCCGGAACGTCGAGAATTATTGGCTTTCAGAATATGTTTGATATAGTTGAATCAAAACCTGACTCGGAGAGTTTTCTAGAATGGGTATACCGAATAAATGCATTTGAATTTGTGCCTAAAGAAAACGATGCCGGCGAAGTTGAAATGGTATATCAGAAGAAGGATATAAACTTTGATGAGTTGCCTGAAGATACTTCTTTGCAGAAGAACATCAAGTCGCACATCAAAGCCGGCGGCAAAATCGGCGATGCATTTGGGATTTTGAAAACAGTATAAATGATGAAGCAGGACCGTTCATTGCTCATGAGCGGTCCTGGTGGTATATTGTGAATGATACACTGTGAACGATCTCGATCTATGAGAGTCTCATTACTCGTACCGGAACATCTTCAGCTTGAGTGCTGATGGGAACGAGCCAAGAATGTGGATATAACCCTCGTCACCGTTTAGAATACGGCCACGGACCCACTTATTATCAATATATTGCCCCTCTTCTTTGCGTTCAAGTCCCACGGCACATCCGTCATTGAGTTTTGGAAGGACTTCGATTCTGCTGCTTACACCTACAACAACAAATTCATCAGGTGACAACTCTACGATAAATCCACCTGCCACAGGAGTTCCGGGTTGTTTTTGCGGCTGTCTCATGAAGAAACTGCCTCCGGCCCCCGTGTATGTCACCTTAATGTAGTACTTTTCAAGTTCAATGATCTTGCCCGGCTCGTTCTGTTCCAGGAAAGCATGGATCTTGTTATTCTTATGTGCATCCCGGATCACTTCGGACATATTGGAAATCATCTGATAGGCTTTTGCAAGCATTGGGCCCGCGGGTGACTTTCTGTCTGCCATCGAGGCGGGATCGATATTTAGCATTTGCAATACTTCTGCATTTGCACCCGAAGATGAAGCAAAGAGATCCTCAATTCCAAATGGAGCAAAGCAGAGAGCGTTGTGCTGTCCGATTGCATAGAACAGGAAAGGCGTGGCATCTTCGGTGGAGCGCACTTCCGGTATAAATAGAGGATTGCCGTCTGTTGCATATTCATCGCAGACATCGCGATAATTATCTACATAGATATCGGGAGCGTAGAAGTCGACAGAGGGGGCTACCAAACGCCACAAACGCATCATCTTAGCGATAGGGCCGCCACTCGGATAGTTTCCGGTGATCTCGGGGAACTGTTCGAGCCAAGCGTTTACGTACATTGGTAAGGGATATTCTTCTTTGCCCTCTTTTACAATGTGTTCTATTGCTTTTGCGTAGTGGTATGCCATAAAGTATTCATCGGCATCTATTCCGAAAGCCTCCGCCCAGTTACCTTTGACGCCGTATTCAGCTGAAACTTCCGGGGGGATTTCAGAGTAGAAAACTGAGTTTGCATAGTCGGAATAGTCACGTGATGAGCCTAATACTCCTATTTCATTTTCGACTTGCATTACGATAACGGTATTTTGCTCGCTGTCGTACTCGCGTATATGACGCATCAATGCTCTATAGGCCCGTGCATCAGCTTCGTAGGCAGCAACGCAAAGTGGAGAGATACAGTCAATCACTGCACTACTTCCGCTTTCGGGCAATAATCTAGCTGAAGCGGCTTGACTTCCTCCCTTGCGGACACGGAAATACTTCTTACTGTCATTTTTGACCCATCCCGGGACATAGGTTGACATTCCATTTTTCCATAGTCCAAACCACAAAAAGACGATCCTCATATTTTCGCGCCTAGCCTGATCTATCAGTCCATCAACTAGCGTGAAGTCGAAAACACCTTCTTCGGGCTCTACACATTCCCAATAGACCGGCATTATAACACAGTTCATGTTCAGCGGACGCAGTGCAGGCCACACAACATTATCCATGTATTCGAGACTTGATGAGCTTGAGTTGTGTATCTCGCCCGACAAAGCAACAAATGGTTTGCCATCAACATAAAGAGTAGTATTCTTTCCTTTTCCTTCGAGGTATGGAATTTTACTCATGGACTTCTTCCTTTCATCAACAAAGTAATCTTTACATTTTTTATTATACCATACAAATGAAGACAATAGTAAAGAAAAGCATATAATTGTTTATAATTGTATACGTTATCTGGACAAGGGTGGACAAGGACACATGTTCCTTCTCCACTATCCCGCTGTCCGTTTCGCAGAGCAATGTACCCGTTCCTTGTCCGCTCATCGCCTAGACAATATGCCTGCCCCCCCTGTCCACCATGACTAAAGTTCTACCCAATCGCCGGGAAGATAGACATGTCTCTTTGTTCATCCACCCCTGTCCACCTTGCTATATTTTCGCATAATTGTAATATAAGTGTTGATTAATAGCACTTTAAATAGTATAGTGATTACACAACACTTATAAGTCGGGAACAATTTTGAGGAGGATATTGTATGAAGTTCTTTATGTGTGAAGTATGCGGTAATTTCGTAGAAATGATCAAGGAAAGTGGAGCACCTATGTCATGCTGTGGGCAGCATATGACAGAACTTATTCCCGGCACTATTGACGCTTCGGTGGAGAAGCATGTCCCCGTTTATACAGTGGAGGGGAACCTTGTTCATGTGAATGTCGGGGAAGTGGATCACCCCATGGTTCCTGAGCATTATATTGAGTGGATAGCACTTGAAACCAAGTCCGGAACTCAGCGAAAGAAACTGAATCCCGGTGAGGCCCCTCGCGCCACATTTGCCCTTGTTGATGGTGACGAAGTCGTTGCAGCCTATGAATACTGCAACCTGCACGGCCTTTGGAAGGGCTAAGTAACACCAACGCCAAAATCATTAAATTAGTAATAGCAAATTGCCTTCGACAATATATTGGTCGGAGGCAATTATTAAAAGCGAACGGTTTTCCGGTCTTAGTTTTCTTAAACGCTTTTCTGCATAGTCGGAGTATATTTCAAACAGGATGCATAACTAAAATCGTCTTTAAACTTACTGTTGCAAACACGAAATTACCTTTTCATTTTTTCAAGAAATATCTTAAAACGCTTGACTTTGAGTTAAGTTTAAAGTGTATTATGTTATTGTATATTAAATAGAGGTATCAATATACACATGTTAGGCAGTGGAATTTAAGTAGTATAATACAAGGGGGATCAAACATGAAGTATTCAAAACTTGGAAACTCGAATCTTCAGGTATCTCAACTTTGTGTGGGTTGCATGAGCTTTGGAGACCCTGCAAGCAAAATGCATGCTTGGACACTCAATCCTGTTGAGAGCGAAGAAATTATTAAACATGCACTTGATCTGGGAATCAATTTCTTTGACACAGCAAACACCTATTCTGCGGGCACAAGTGAAGAGTATCTGGGGCGCGCATTGAAAAAACTAGTAGCTCGCGACAAAGTAATTATTGCGACTAAGGTATTTTTTAATGAAGGCAGACTTTCAAGAAAAGCCATTCTGAGGGAAATCGACGGGTCGCTAAAGCGCCTTGGTACAGATTACGTTGACCTTTACATAATTCATCGATTTGATTATGACACTCCTATAGAAGAAACTATGGAAGCACTTGATAGTCTAGTGAAGGCTGGAAAGGTCAGGGCGCTGGGTGCATCCGCGATGTACGGATATCAGTTTAACGATATGCAGCTTGCCGCCGAACAGAATGGGTGGACAAAGTTTGTTTCGATGCAGAACCACTACAATTTGATTTACAGGGAAGATGAGCGAGAGCTTATCCCGATTTGCATGCGACAAAATGTAGCGCTAACTCCGTACAGCCCGCTTGCCGCGGGTCGGCTGTGTCGCCTTGATTGGCATGCAAACACAATGCGGAGCAAGACTGACAAGGTTGCAGTAGCCAAGTATGACAGCACAAAGGATGCCGACTATGATGTCGTACTTCGTGTATTTGAACTGTCAAAGAAATATGGCGTAACAATGACTCAAATTGCGCTAGCATGGCTATTTGCTAAAGGAGTCACATCCCCAATAATAGGTGCTACCAAGACAAAGTATCTTGACGATGCGGTAGGTGCGTTCAACGTAGCGCTGACAGATGAAGATGTTGCTTATCTCGAAGAAGCTTATATGCCACACAAAGTAGTTGGCGCGATTTAGCAAGGCAGGTTAAGCCGGAGGTCAGTTCCTCCGGCTTTTTGCATCGAAGCAAACAAACAGGTATCTCTCCGCCCTTGAGCTGCTTGCTGGTTTTTCGTGCGCCAAACTTCCCGTTGTCCGACTCATGGCGAAGGCTAGAAGACCGCAAGACAGACTGCACTGAAAGAATCAAAACCTTCTGATGCAATTAAATAAGTGAAAGGAATGGTTATGAGCTGTGAAAATCAGAAGGATCACACATGATTTCTCTATATGCAAGATATATGATACATCGGTAATCGATCTTTCGGACGAATTTTGCTTTTTCAGCAAGACAGACGAAGAAATGTCTTTGGTATGTACCACAGATCATGTGCCTGATGACACGATAGACTGTGACCACGGATGGCGAGCATTTCGCATTGATGAGACTCTGGATTTTTCCCTGATAGGGATATTGTCGAGAATATCTTCTATTTTGGCCGATAGGGGCATCGGAATGTTTGCAATTTCCACTTTTAACACAGACTATATCTTGACAAGAAAAAACGACTTTGAAAATGCCCTTTCTGCCTTGGCTTCCGAAGGATACGAGATCGTTGGATAGGCCGAACAGTAGTCGTAGAGCGACTTGTTTGGATCCATGTGACGAGCGCAAACATCGTAATATGCAGCCATTAACACATCAGAAGTAAATGGCTTAGCTAACAGCTTGGAAATCACGCCAAAATCGGTTAGCAGCCGGGAGACGCCGTTAAGGTAATAATTAAGGAACGAGAGAGGTAACAGTCTATGTGGCAATGCCTAAAATGCGGACGCAAGTTTACTAATACAAATCAGAATCATTTTTGTGGAGACAAACCTAAAACAATTGATGCGTATATTGCAGAGCAAACCGAAGATGTTCAGCCCTTCTTGAATCAGATCAGAGATACTCTGCGTGCCGCACTTCCGGATGCAGATGAGCGAATCTCATGGAGTATGCCAACATATTGGAAGAAGCATAACATTATTCATTTTGCAGGGTTCAAAAACCATATTGGCATATACCCCGGCGAAGAAGCTATTAAACATTTTGTAGACAGACTTACAGAGTACAAAACTAGCAAGGGAGCTTTGCAGCTGCCATATAATAAGCCGTTACCGCTGGAGCTGATAGCTGAGATCGCGAAATGGTGTTACGAAACGGAAAATCACAACTGATGAGGAAAGTATTGAAAAAATTCGTAAATAGTGTAGAGAATGCTGTTTGATAGGCAGCATTTTTCTTTTTTATATAGTAGAATTAAATAGAAAATGTCCGTAACGTTGAAATGAAGCTTTCGATTTTGATCAGTGTGGTTAAGTGCGAACAGTAAGCGTTAACGGTAACCGTAATTTGTGTGTGAATTTGACACAAGCTAATGAAAGCAAGGAATATATATTTTACATTAATTTACATGAAACGATTTTACGTTCTCGATCGTATTAGTAGTGAAAGGGGGAAGTCAATTGCGGAGTTCTTTATTGCGTACGAATGAAGAGCTGATTCAGATGTATAATCGCCATGTGGATACTGTTTACCGCGTTTGCTTCATGTTTATGAAAAACAAGCCTGATACTGAGGATATGGTACAAAACACATTTATCCGCCTTATGAAGGACAAAACTGTTTTTCAAAGTATAGAGCATGAAAAGGCGTGGCTTATCAGAACCGCAACAAATCTATGCAAGGACCATCTTAAGCATTGGTGGAATAAAACGGTGGGTATAGATGACGCGGTAGATGCGGTGATTGAGCAGCCTGTCAATATAGATAGTACACTTGAAATGGTGATGGCACTTCCCTCTAAATACAAGACAGCCATTTACTTATATTACTATGAGGGTTATACAACTGAGGAAATAGCGGAAATATTGAACAAAAGCCAATCCACGATTCGAGGCTATCTACTCAAAGGCAGAAAGCTTTTGAAAATGGAAATGGAAGGTGATTTAGCGTGAGAAAAGAAGATTTAAGGGCTTCTTTTGATAATATCAAACCAAATGAAACAGAAAAAAATAGGATGCTGCATAATATTTTGAACCACTCTTACAGAAAGAAGGATATGATTATGGCTCCATTTAAGCTTAAAAAACTAGTTCCGGCATTGGGTTTGGCGGTCGTGATTGCGGGTAGCGTATTTACTTACAACAAGCTGTGGGGAAATAATGACCCAACCTATACACCGCCGGGATATGTAGCTGATAGTGCCGATCTGGGAAGGGAGGACGCTATTGCGCCCCTGCTCAACCAGTTTAGGATTGACGACAAGCATTACATTATGCTATCTGATGACTTACGGGAGGAATATGGTCTGCCAGCTGCGGTACTAGAAAATGATATTGGGGAAAAGCTTGCGGATATCAAAGTAAGTCCAGATGAAAGCCTTCTAGGATGCGAAGTATATAGATATACTCCGGCAGGTGGAGAAGCTGTTGTTGCAGTAAAAAATGATGGGGAATACCAGCTCTACAGATTCTTTGTTTTTGAAAGCTACAACAACAATCAGGATGAGGATGCTGTAAGATACCTTGAAATCTATGGAATTACAAAACCCGAAGATATCTCTAAAATCCAGTTCATTGGTCATTCGGAACAGAGCAAGCTCCAAGGTAAGCTGGACATCTTGGGGGAGATAACAGATAAAGATGCTATAGTTCGTTTCTACGACTACTATTCTGAACTGAAAAACTCCAGCGATGAGTATTTCAAGAAGCTATTTGGTTTTGTCGATTCCAATTCGGGGACAGTAGATGTGGAAATCGATATAGATGTTGAGATCGATCCCGCAGCACCGGATGCACCGGTTTCGTCCGGCGCAGTTCAGGGTGTGGTAGAGGCTCCGGATCACATAGGATACGGGGAAGACATGCCGCTGGAACAAGTACCGGATGAGACCTATTATGCGGACGACTCGATATCGGCAATTGAAAAGAGAAAAGCTGAAATGGCTTCAGGAGATACTCCGACTGCGGGGGAAACTCAGACATCAGATAATGTGAAGCCTGGTTTGATTGATATGGGCGACGTTGGAAGCGGTTCGACCGAACCCAGCATGGGCTCGGCCAGGGACGCGTTGGCAAATCCAATAACAATCAGGATATATCACCAAAGTGGTGTCTATTATGAAACCGTATATTACCCAACAATTGGCTTTATAAGCAGGCACGAAGTAAGCGATGGTTTTGCTGAGTTTATGGGTGATTATATAAATAAGTAACCGAGATATGACAGGGGAGGGTGCTTTTGTCTTGGAGTCAGCTTCAGACAAAAGAGCCCTCCCCCTTGTACCATCGTTGGAGCTAGCTTCTGGGCAAAAGAGCCCTCCCCTTGTACCAGCGTTGGAGTTAGCTTCTGGGCAAAAGAGCCCTCCCCTTGTACCAGCGTTGGAGTTAGCTTCTGGGCAAAAACGGTCCCCTTGTACCTTCATAGAATTGACACCCCATTTTACATACACTTGCTTTTGTGCTTTGTTATAGTTACATTGGCTAATATTGACAAGCAATATACACGATGGTACTATAATATTAAGCAATTGCACTCTGTCAGGCTTGTCCGACTTGTCTGGGAAACTAGGCAAGAGAACCGTTTCCCTATCTTGGAGCCGACTCCGAGACAGAAGAATCGTTCCATTGTCTGACTTGTCTGGAAAGTAGAAAAGGAGAAATGTTATGGACTTCAATCTTCCACCGAAATTTTTCGTAGAACAGTTGGCCCCGAATTTCTGGCGATTCAACGAAGGTATGGGCGATAATCCTTATGTCGATGCTTACCTTGTAGTAGGAGAAAAACGCGCTGCGTTTATTGATGCCCTGCAATCAGAACAGCCCAGGAGTTTGGCTGAACAAATCAGAGAGATCACTGACCTTCCGGTTGATGTACTTATCACACATGGTCATCCCGATCATGCTGGCGCTGAAGTAAAAAAACTGGCTCAAGCAGAGGGATTTACCCTTTACATGAGCATGGATGATTTCTCAATTGCCAAGGATATGTTTGCACCATGGTTTACAGAAGATATGTTTCTTGACATCAAGGAAGGCGATGTCTTTGACCTTGGTGGAGTAAAGTTGGAAGCACATCGTGTAGCAGGGCATACACCGGGAAGTTATGCGTTTTTGGACCGTGAAAATAAACGCTGCTTTACAGGTGATGCACTGGGTGTTTGGATGCAGCTCGACCATTCGTTGACCCTTACTGAATATGTAAGTGAACTTAAAAAGTTTGAAAAGGTCCTTGCCGAAGTACCCGATGTCAAGCTCTACATAGGCCATATGAACCAAGCTCCAAATGGCTATCATACAGCAGAGCATGTGACTAATCTGAGAGAAGCCTGCGAGAAGATTTTGTCCGGTGAGCTGGAAGGCCAGGAAGTACAACTTCCGCCGGAGTTGGCTGACAGTCCAATGGCTGATCTTATGAAGGGTGCCAAAATTCTACTGCATAAAACTGCTAATGTCACATATCGTGAAAACAAACTAAGATAACCGAGATGCGAAATAACGAAATGATCTCACCTTTCACACATAGGTGAGATTATTTTTATATACTGCACTTGATCTATATTGATATGTTGAGAGTGCGTCGATAAACCGCATAAAGGGCAGTACAGAGAATTTGCTTAGTATAACGGTGTGTTGAGACGGATCATTTCTGTCGCAATACGCCGTTTTGGCATCTCAAGTACAATTAAACAACAGGTTGCGGAGCATATTAAGGATAAGTTCCTTTGGAACAACTATATTTTACATGGATTTTACAAAAGCATACGTATTGATTTAACGTAAGTACGATAATATTTATGCTGATACAAACAATAATGTTTGCAACATAAATTAAGGAGTAATATGCAATGAAAAAAAGTATTGCACTTATAATGTTATCAATTACAGTGATAGCCTTATTTGCAGGCTGCTCAGGTGGAACAAGTGATGAAATCGTTGTAGTTTCCCGCGAAGACGGATCCGGTACCAGAGGAGCGTTCATTGAACTGTTTGGTATTGAGGAGAAGGATTCAAACGGCAACAGAGTCGATAACACCACTGATGAGGCGACGATTGCTAACAGCACATCAATTGTTATGACCAATGTAGCGGGCAACAGGAATGCGATAGGCTATATATCCCTTGGTTCTTTGAGTGATACTGTAAAAGCTTTGAAAGTCGATGGTGCACAGGCAACAGTAGAAAACGTAAAAAACGGAACATATAAGGGGTTTAGACCTTTCAATATCGCTACAAGGGATGAAGTGAGTGATTTGGCTCAGGATTTTATCTACTATATTCTAAGTGGCGACGGTCAAAAAGTTGTAGAAGACAGTGGCTATATCGCCGCAGTTGAGTCGGAGTTCTACAACGGCACAAACCCTACCGGGAAAATAGTTGTCGCTGGATCCTCATCAGTTACACCGGTTATGGAAAAGCTAAAAGAGGCCTATCTTAAAGTAAATACAAATGCAGAAATTGAAATTCAGCTTAGCGACTCCACCACCGGCATGATGTCAGCTATAGAAGGAACTTGTGATATTGGAATGGCATCCAGGGAGTTGAAAGAGAGCGAACTGGAAAGTCTTAACGCAACTGTCATCGCTCTAGATGGACTTGCTATCATAGTAAACAATGAAAACCGAGTAGACAATGTTACAAGTGACCAGATCAAGGGGATTTTTACGGGAGAAATAATTTCATGGAGTGAAATCTCCGAATGATATAAGCCTCTAATAATACTTGAATAATATTTCCAGCTATTCAACAACTAACTACGTAATCAGATTTGCGCTTGCTACTAAATAGTGAATTTGTAAGGGCTCATTGTATCATGATGTTTACGTAAAATCGCTTGTCGCTTGTATTATACAAAGCTGCTTAAAGGAGTAGAGCATCTATGAACAAAGAAAAAATCATGAAAGGGGTATTCCTCACGGCAGCATGCATATCAATTCTGGCAGTTTTATTGATCTGCCTGTTCTTGTTTGCAAACGGCATTCCTGCCATGTTGGAAATCGGGGTATTTGACTTTTTGCTGGGAAGGAACTGGAAGCCGAGCAATCAACCACAGTCCTTTGGTATTTTCCCAATGATTTTAGGGAGCATATATGTAACGGCAGGGGCTGCAATGATCGGTGTTCCAATAGGTATTCTAACCGCTGTGTTTATGGCAATGTATTGCCCTCAAAGGCTATATCGCATATTAAAGCCGGCGATAGACTTGCTTGCAGGCATACCATCGGTCGTCTACGGATTTTTTGGATTAGTTGTGATCGTGCCCTTTCTCCGCGATACTCTTGGGGGCACGGGAAGTAGCATGTTGGCAGCATCCATCCTTCTTGGGATCATGATCTTACCCACAATAATCAGTGTAAGTGAATCAGCTATCAGAGCGGTACCTAAAAGCTATTATGATGGCGGGCTGGCACTTGGAGCGAGTCACGAAAGGACAATTTTCACCGTAATCCTTCCGGCTGCTAAATCCGGGATAATGGCAGCTATCGTTCTTGGCATCAGCAGGGCGATCGGAGAGACCATGGCAGTTATCATGGTGGCAGGGAACCAGGCAAGAATGCCGAGAGGGATCCTGAAGGGCATTAGGACTTTGACAGCCAACATTGTTATTGAGATGGGATATGCGGCGGAGCTTCATAGGGAGGCGTTGATCGCTACTGCTGTTGTGTTGTTTGCATTTATACTCGGTATTAACTTATTGTTGTCACTGATCAAAAGGAGGGCTAGCTGATGGACCATATAAATAAAAGGTCATTTAGACAGAAGCTAAAAGCTTATACACAAAGCCCAATGTCCCTTGTCCTTTTCATCCTTGTTGTTGTGGCAGCAATCCTCACCATTGGGACTCTTGTTTTTTTGATTGGGTATATCATGATAAAGGGTATTCCAAATATCACACCGGAACTATTTGAGTGGGAGTACACATCAATGAATGTTTCTCTCATGCCGGCGCTCATCAACACAATTATCATGACAACTATTTCGCTGCTGATTGCAGCCGTAATAGGCATTTTCTCTGCAATTTATCTTGTTGAATATGCGAAAAAAGGCAGTAAGCTTGTACGTTTGATCAGAATTACCGCAGAGACTTTATCGGGCATTCCGTCAATAGTCTATGGTCTTTTTGGCTTGCTTTTCTTTGTCACAACACTCGGGTTTGGGATGTCTCTATTGGCCGGTGCATTGACTTTGTCGATAATGATTTTGCCTCTAATTATGCGTACATCGGAGGAAGCCTTGAAAGCAGTTCCGGACTCCTTTCGCGAGGGTAGCTATGGTCTTGGTGCCGGAAAGTTAAGAACTGTTTTTAGAATAGTTCTGCCGTCTGCTGTCCCCGGGATATTGGCAGGAGTTATTTTAGGTGTCGGAAGGATCGTCGGGGAAACTGCTGCGCTGATTTATACAGCAGGCACGGTAGCTGAAATACCAAGTGGCAGTGACTTTCTATTCGATTCAACACGCACGTTGTCGGTGCATATGTACGCTCTAGCTAGTGAAGGTCTGTATGTAAATCAGTCATATGCAACTGCTGTTGTAATTTTACTTATTGTTATTTTGATCAACTGGGTTTCAGGGGCACTCGCCAAAAAACTGATGAAGAGATAGTACTTTGGATGGAATTATTCAATGAGAGGAAAGCCTATGGATAAAATTTTGATAGAAAATCTTGACTTATACTACGATGATTTTCAGGCATTGAAAAATGTCAACTTAAACATTAAAGAGAACGATATCACAGCATTTATCGGACCATCCGGGTGCGGGAAATCAACCTTGCTAAAAAGTCTGAACAGAATGAATGATCTTATTGAAGGGTGCAGAATAACCGGTGACATTTTGCTAGACGGCATGAGCATTTATGGTGACATGAACATAAATCATCTTAGAAAGCGGGTCG
This sequence comes from Eubacteriales bacterium, assembly GCA_050950785.1. GTDB lineage: Bacteria > Bacillota > Clostridia > Oscillospirales > JAAYOS01 > JAAYOS01. Next base: position 34,973 of record JBMNIG010000029.1, read on the forward strand.
GCATGGTCTTTCAGAAACCAAACCCATTTCCCATGAGTGTTTACGACAATGTGGCATATGGTCCTAGAACACACGGTATACGGTCGAAAGTCAAACTGGATGATATAGTTGAGAGATCACTTCGCAATGCAGCAATTTGGGATGAATTGAAGGACCGGTTAAAGAAGAGTGCACTTGAACTCTCCGGAGGTCAGCAGCAGAGACTTTGCATTGCCAGGGCTTTAGCTGTACAGCCTGAGGTTCTGCTGATGGACGAACCCACATCTGCACTTGATCCCATATCCACCTCCAGGATCGAAGACCTTGTTGTTGAGCTAAAAAGAGACTATACTATAATCATAGTTACCCACAACATGCAACAAGCAGTTAGAATTGCAGACACAACTGCGTTCTTTTTGCAAGGTGAAGTAATTGAATGCGCAAGTACCGAGGAGCTTTTTTCCGTACCGAAGGACAAACGCACTGAGGATTATATAACAGGGAGGTTTGGGTAATGAGGAGTAAATTTGACGAGCAGCTTGAGCAATTGAAAACCCAAATGATACAGATGGGAGCCCTGTGCGAGCGCGCGATAGCAAATGCCGCAAAAGCCCTACTGGATGGCGATATGAACCTTGCAAAAAGGGCAATTGAAACCGATGATGAAATTGACCACATGGAGAGGGAAATTGAGAGCCTGTGCCTCAAGCTCATTCTTCGTCAGCAGCCTGTTGCCAGGGATCTTCGCCAGATCTCGTCGGCCCTGAAGATGATCACCGACATGGAGCGCATTGGAGATCAGGCTCGTGATATATCTGAAATCATAATGCTTGCAAATGCTAAACCCGCCCAACAGACAGGCAGGATTGCAGATATGGCGAAGGCAACGATAAAGATGGTTACAGATAGTATTGATGCCTATGTGCGTCAGGATTTGGAACTGACAAAGGCTGTAATTGATTACGATGATGTAGTTGACTCGCTGTTCAACGATGTGAAGGATGAACTTATAAGGTTGATCGGTGAGGATGCGAGCAGTGGCGAATATGCGATAGACCTGCTGATGATTGCCAAATACTTTGAGCGGATAGGGGATCACGCTACCAAATATAGCGGAGTGGGTTTGGTTTTCTATCACAGGCAGTCATATTGGTGGTGCAAGTAAATGATTTACTGTGTAGAAGATGATACAAACATCCGGGACTTAATTATTTATGCGCTAAAAACAGGCGATTTTGAAGCCCTCGGATTTGCTGACAGCAGATCTTTTTACGAAGCTTTGGATAAAGACCTGCCATCATTGATACTGCTTGATATTATGTTACCGGGTGAAGACGGGATTGAAATCCTAAAACGACTGAAGAGCTCCACAAGAACACGGGACATTCCTGTCATCATGATAACTGCAAAGAGTTCGGAGTATGACAAGGTTATAGGTCTTGACTTTGCGAGCGGATGACTATATCACAAAGCCCTTCTGGAATAATGGAATTTCTGGCACGAGTAAAAGCTGTATTGAGAAGGGCGGGCTCATCGTCCGATATTCACGAGCATAAGCTTACAGCCGGAAATCTTACTATGAATGTCGAGAGACATTCTGTAGTAGCAAATGGTCAGGAAGTCACTCTGACACTGAAGGAGTTTGAGCTTTTGAAAATACTTACTTGAAAATGCAGGTATCGTGTTGACCAGAAGCAAATTGCTTGAAGAAGTTTGGGGATATGATTATGAAGGGGAAACCCGGACAGTGGATGTGCATATCCGAACTTTGCGTCAGAAATTAGGTGAAGCCGGGGACATTATAGAAACTTGTGAGGGGTGTAGGGTATAGGATCGGGGGAAATGCATGAAGAAGCGCATATATAGGAACATGTTGCTTACAGCATTGATTGCAATTTTGTTTACATCCATTCTTGTAACCGGAGTCGTATATCGGGAGTTTTATGTCCGTATGAAGCAGGGGATACGCAATGAAGCGCTATTTATATCGGTAAGCTACGATCAAAGCGGTAGTGGCAGTGTTTTCAGAACTGGATGATGTTGATAAAACCAGCAGAATTACGTGGGTAGACGTTGACGGCACTGTCTTATTTGACAGTATTGCCAATGCAGAAGAGATGGAAAATCACATTGACAGACCTGAAATATCTGATGCACTAAAAGCTGGCGCCGGTGAGGCTGTTCACTTCTCCAAAACACTTGATACACAGACATTTTATCGCGCTGTGCGTCTCAAGGACGGCACTGTTGTCAGGGTGTCGACAACAATAGACAGTGTTTACAAGTCTGTTCTAGGCTTTATTCCATATATGATCCTAATTTCAATACCTGTCATACTTTTGTGTATGACTGTTGCAAATCTTCTGACCAAAAAAATTATTGTTCCACTAAACGATCTTAACCTGGATAACCCATTAAAAAACGATGTTTATGATGAACTTTCACCATTACTTTTGCGCATGGCCAAACAAAACGAACAAATCAAAAAACAATTTGAAAAGCTTAGGGAGAAACAGCAAGAGTTTAACGCAATAACAGAAAATATCAGGGAAGGTTTGATCATACTAAATGATAAGGGGCAGGTACTGTCCATCAATAAAAGCGCCGCGGGCATATTTGATGTAGAGCCGGATGATAGCATCAACAGACACATCTTTATACTTAATCGCAGCTTGCCTCTCCAGAGAGCAATTGAGTCGGCAATGAAGGGTAACCCTCATGAAGACAAGTTCATCAAAGGGGACAAGACGTACAATTTATTGGCAAGCCCCGTAAAGGGACAAGATCCGGTCAAAGGTATAATATTGTTCCTATTAGATATTACTGAAAAACAAAATGCCGAAAATATACGTCGTGAGTTCTCCGCCAATGTTTCTCATGAGCTAAAAACACCCTTAACCACTATTTTAGGTTACGCTGAGCTGTTAAAAAACAACATGGTCAAACCCGAGACATTTCAACATCATCGGAGCATATCTATAATGAAGCAAAGCATCTTATCAGCCTTGTTGATGATATAATAAATATTTCCCGGCTTGATGAAGAGGATATACAGCTGCCATTTGAGGATATCGACTTGCTTGAATTGTCAAGAGATGTAGTTGAAAGGTTAGCTCCTGTTGCGAAACAGAAGCAGATAAGTATCTCGGTTGGTGGTGAAAACGCTATAGTGCATGGTGTGAAGCAGATTTTAGAGGAGATAGTCTACAATCTGTGCGACAAATGCTATTAGGTACTAACCATGTTAACGGTACTGTGGATGTTAACGTGAGCACTACCTCTCAGAATGTTATTCTCACTGTAAAAGACAATGGCTTTGGCATTCCAAAGGAGCACCAAAGCCGTGTGTTTGAACGCTTTTACAGAATTGATAAATCCCACTCGCGTGAAACCGGGGGGACCGGATTGGGTTTGTCTATCGTAAAGCACGGTGCCGAGTTTCATAAGGCGAGAATCGAGCTGACGAGCGTGAATTGCGGAAAGGGCTACTTCGATATCGATAATATTTTGAGTTTATTTTCAGCTCGTCTTCAATGGGTACGATCAATTCTTCATAACGCCTGATTTTTTTCATTTAGGCGTGTAAGTGTATTTTGCATTTCTTTCATACGGTTTTCAAGGATGTCGCGCTGTTCAATGAGCAGCGCTTCTTCGGCTGCTCAACCGTATCATCCCCCATCTGAAAAAGCTTTACATATTCACTTAGTGCTTCTATAGGCAAACCTGCGCCGCGCATACATTTGATGAATTCGATCCATCGACAATCCTCATCACCATAGTCACGAATTCCGCCTGACGTGCGGTTTACTCTGGGGATCAAACCGATGCGCTCATAATATCGAAGTGTATCGGCAGTTAAATCATACTTTTTTGCAACTTCCGCAATAGTCATTTTAATACCCCTATCAATATGTATTGTGGATCTTAATATATTCTATATCTTGGAGTGTGCTCAAAGTCAAGAGTGTTTTTGGAAGCATCCCTGTAAAAAGAAAAGGTAACTTCGTGATTGCAATAGTAAATTATTAAAGAAGATTTTAGCTAATCGCTATGCACGGAATCTGCGATAGCCGGAATGTAGTGATCCTCTAGTTAAAAAAGAGAAAGTTATGACAAAGAAGACAAAGAAGAAAAGTATGACTGTAAGCATTTAACAACCACATTTCGATAAAGGGCGCTATAGGTCTCCTGTCTACCTAGATTATTAAAACTTGATTGTCTAAAATCGGAAAGCAAGAGAGAAATTGGTTGAAAAAGCCTTCAAATGTGCTAAAATTATTATATTGTGTCAAAGTTTATCTTTTATAAATTAAAAGAAAAAAGATATTTGAAGGGAGAAAAATAGATGTATTCATTGTTGCTTGTCATTATTTATATTGCATTTATAAGCCTTGGTTTACCTGATTCATTGCTTGGTTCGGCGTGGCCTGTTATGCATGAGCAGCTAAATGTCCCAATATCATACGCTGGAATCGTAACAATGATTATTTCAAGCGGAACTATAGTATCAAGCCTCCTGTCTGACAGGGTCACAAGAAAACTTGGAGCAGGGCTCGTGACTTCGATCAGTGTGTTTATGACTGCTGCTGCCCTTTTTGGGTTTTCTATATCAAAATCCTTTATTTTGCTGTGCATTTGGGCAATCCCTTATGGACTTGGAGCAGAGCAGTTGATGCTGCGCTGAACAACTATGTAGCATTACACTACACTTCCCGTCATATGAACTGGCTGCATTGTTGCTGGGGAGTTGGTGCGGCAATTAGTCCCTATATAATGAGTTATAGCTTGATTGGCGGCTACGGTTGGAATAGTGGATATCGTTCCGTCGCGATCGTGCAGATAATTTTGACAGCTTTTCTTTTCATTAGTCTTCCGCTGTGGAAAAGGAACAACACAGGCAATAATGAATCCGGTAATGGTTCTGAGGATAAGTCTGAAGTTGTGGGCTTGCGACAAGCTTTAAAGATAAAGGGTGTCAAGTTAGTACTTATCACTTTTTTTTGGATACTGCGCCCTTGAAACAACTGCTGGATTGTGGGCAAGCAGTTATCTTGTTATACATCGTGGAGTAGATACTGAAATCGCCGCTCAATTTGCCATCATTGTTTTATATAGGTATAACATTCGGGCGGTTTTCTGTGTGGATTCATATCGGACAAATTTGGGGATAAACAGATGATACGCTATGGTTTGACGATTATAGCTTTCGGATATTATTGATCATACTTCCGCTTAAAAGCAATATAACTGCTTTGGCTGGGCTTATAATAGTCGGTCTGGGATGTGCACCGATTTATCTGCAATCATCCACTCGACCCCGTCAAACTTTGGTCCAAATCGCAAGCGATCATTGGTATCAAATGGCGAGTGGGTGGGGGGGGGGGGGGGGGGGGGGGGGGGGGGGGGGGGGGGGGGGGGGGGGGGGGGGGGGGGCGCACCCATATTTGGAGTTATTGCTGACAAAAATAAATATCGGGTTCTACCCTTTCTATTTGTTGTTTTTCGCAGTACTGATTCTATGATCGAGGAGTGAACAGACGATCGCAGCAAAGCATTAAGGCAGGAAACCACCATGATATTCCCCACATGGTTGGAAACATAATCTAACGAGGGTAACCTTTTGAGGATGAACAGTGCCCTGCCCCTATTTCTAGCTCTATATTAGCTATGCTCATAAAGCGTTTTGCTGTTAACCGGCAGGACGTTTTTTTCTATGCGCAAGCTGGCATCGTCTGAAGTATATAATGCCTGACGACTGATCCTGCTTATGGCCAGGCAGTTAGCCACACTTATATGGCATAAATAATAGACATTTTATATGGTGTGGAAGTAAACGTCTCGGGAATATGTACGTTGTTTAACAGTTTTACATAATATAAGCGTTGCGTTAGCGTTTCACAAAAGATCTTTTTTAGCAACCGCATCATTAAGTAAACAAAATGACTTATTTCAAATAGCCTGTAACGCCGTTGGTATCCATCCAGGCTTTTTTATACTTCATGAGCATGGTTAGTAGTGTGTCATTGGTTTTACCGGTGCGAGCTGCTAATAATTTCTGCAAGTTATACAAGTCGTTATATGTCAAGTAGGGATAATCAGTGCCGCCATAGGTGCCGTCGGCACTATATGAATAATGTAGGTTTTTATCTTTTGCGTATCCAATCCGCTCCGGAGTCTTCGATTGCCAGAAGCAGCTTGTCTGCCAGTGCTGAAAGATCGCTGCGTGACAACATATCCGAGAGTTTATACAGCACAATGATTTCTTGAAGCTGGTGATTAAGCGAAGTATGAGTGCGGCGGTTGCCTGTCGGATGGAAATAGTCATCTACAAACCAGCCGCCCTTTGCTGTGGTGCGGTGATGTTCATTGGCATATTCAATATAAAAGTCCGAATACTTTTGGAGTGTTTCAAAATACAGGTCGCCGCCATATTTCGAATATCCGTTGATGAACATTTCAACCAGATCGGAATTGAATCGTGTGTCATAGAATCCTGCGATGATGCCGTAGTCATCCCACAGCCAGGTACTGCCGGACATGGTAGGGAAGAAGCCCTCGCTATTTTGCTGTTGTGCCAATGTGTCCATCATACAAAGACTCAAATCCAGTGCCACACGGTGTACTGATTGAACAGCCAAAAAACTGCGTAGCAGGTAAGCGGCAGGGAGGCGATAGTAATAATTAGGGCCGCTAGGGATATAGGATTCAGGAGCGGGAAAATAATAGCCGTCATAACACCATTTGCCGTCGCCTTCCAAGGTGTAAGTCTTCCATAGATTTTCTGCATTTGGGTGCGTCCAATCAATCAATGACTCTCCTTGCGGCTGCTGACACAAGTAAAGTCGGAACGATGGTCTGATCCTAAATTGTAGGCATATAGCTCGATAGTAAAGCTGTCGGCGCCTTGGCGAATATTGAGGTAGCCATTGTGATTGGACATTTCCTCAAGTGTGCAGTCTTGTGTGTATTTTCCAGGCACGTGGAGTATAAAAGAAATAGTTGACCGAGCCGGACATAACGCATATCATGCTGGCATTGTAAGTACCCGCTTTTAGTTCAGTGATGACCCACTTTTCGTTGGTCCTGTCATAATATTTTATTTGGCCCCAATCTGAGTCCGTCAAAAACCGAGCTACAAGCGTTGTGCCGGAGGCAGCGCCATTGCTGACATAGCAGCCCATCGTTACCCAATCACCGTTAAATATCTCGTAGTTTCGGGTAAACAGAGTACCACCAGATAGTGAATCGGTCAGCATTATGAATTCTGATGTCGCCGTTGCTGCAAGTTATTGTACCGGTCAGAAGCAATCTTTTGACCGGTGTTGCCCATTGCTATAGTCATACAGACGCAACATCGTAAGTACGGCCCTGCTCACGCGTGTAGGTACCGAAGGGGTCAAACTGGTTGTCGCCGATTCCTTGCATGATTCCTGCTTCATAGACCCACTGTACATACAAATAGGCCCAAGTTGAAATATCTTCACTATCGGCGAAAACATGAAGACCATCCTGGCATGTAGTTGCCTTGCCAAGTGTATATGCAGCCATGTATAGCATTTTTGCAGCTTCCTGACGCTTGATTTTCAAAGATGGCTGAAACGTGCCATCCCCGTAACCGTTCACGATACCAAGAGTTGCGCAAAACATTACTGCATCGCTGTCTGTGTCGCTAAAATATTGGCTGTCAAGTGTGGTATCAGACAGAGCAGGATCGATAACGCAAAGCGTTTGTTTAGTTAATTGTGCGAATTCTTCACGGTTAATGGCATCTTGATAGTGTGAAAGCAGAGTTTGCGGAACAATATCCAATTCATTGGCTCGGACAATTTCATCAGCCGCCCAATAGGAAGGTACGTCGGCACCAGTGGCAAGACAGTTGATGCTGGAAAACAGCATTGCTAACAATAATACTAGTGGTATGTGGCGCATAGAGAATGTTTTCTTTTTAGCGCTCTTTGTTGTCCTGATATATGAATATTGTTTACTCACTGGGACCTCTAACTCTAAGTTCATGATAGATCTATTATTTCGACTTTCATCACTAGTTATCTTGTTGGGGCGACATAATTCAAACATTTCCGTCTTTCTACCACCTATACATTTTTTTCTGATTATACCATATTAAGGCTCTATTTACATCGTGATAGAAAATAGCAAACATAAAACAACACCCGCATACCTTGTGTCTTTGATTTACATCTGCTTTGAAATTGCCAATGCCTTTCATATCGCAGTCAATCGTCAACAGAGCAAGTGCCATTTATGAATACAGCACATTACTTATTAGTGTGAGGGTGTTGCTTTATATATTTACCTAAATTGTCCGAACTGTTCGTATATGCAAGAAACTGATTACCTGATTATTTCAACTCCTTTGGGGGCATCTATATCAACAATGATATCGCTTTCAGTGCGTTTCCACGAAACGGAGATATTACCATGCGGTGTTACGACATTTCCATTCGCCCAGCTGAGGTATCCCGGGACCGGGGACACTTTTACGGCTTTAAAGCCCGGCTTTGCTGGCCGTACACCGAGTATAACGGCAGGTAGCTCGTAAAGGAGCAGGGATCCCCATGCGTGGCAGTCGCTTCGTTTACCCGTGTCATTTTCAACACATGTGGTGAGATTTTCTTTCAGCATATCCCGCCAGGGTTTCCAAAGTTCTTCCGTTCTGTGGTAAAGTCCGGCTTTTTCAAGGGCCCTAAACATGTAGAACATAAAGGCAACCGAGCTTTTGGTCAACGAAGGATCGTCAAGGGCAGTTTGCATGATTGAAGCGGCCTTCGATGGATCGGCTGTGTCGGTCAAAACCGCAAACGCTTGACAATGCTGACTGTATTTATCAATACCGGGGCCGTCCTGATACAGTCCGTTTGAACCGATGCATTGCTTCTGAATGGCCTCGCGTACAGCCGTTGCGCGCTGTCTGTATTCATCGGATACACCAGGTCGGCCTGCAAACTCTGCAAGTTCCGCTGCGTGGGTAAGAGCATATGCGTAAAGGAAGCTCTCCATGGTGATCGGGCCATCTAGTATCGCATCGGGGACTCCCATTGTCTTGTTCCAATCGGATGTCCAGTCAATAAAGGACCAGAACTTATGCCGTCCAAGCGGGCCTCCGATTCTGGACACAAGTCCTCTTTCATCGAGGGAGCGGTGGAAGAACTCAAGGATTCCATCCACAGTGGGAAGATACCTTCTTACCAGCTCTTTGTCTCCAAAAAACATCATGTGATCGTGTATCATTAACATGTAATAGATACTGAAGCCGGGTATAATGTTTGGTCCATAAGACGGATAGCAGCAGTTGATCATTCCATCCGGTCTCTGTGACCTGTGAAAGTCATCAATTGTTCTGCGTGCCATTCTGTCATCGGCACTAACCATGTATGTAAATAGTATTTGCGACCTTGTGTCCATTGCGTATTGAAGCTGCTCATAAAATGGGCAGTCCTCGTATGTCTCGTGCATGCAGCGCTTGAGGGAACGCAAACTTATATCCCAAATTCCTTCGAAGTCGGGATCTGACGCGGCAGCTTCTGTTTTTACTTCAAGAGGATATCCCGTTTCGCGGTAGCTTATATTTGATATTAATAAAGGTTCGTTGCCTGTTTTGATTTCCAGCCGGACAAATCGGAAAGTTCTGAACCAAAACGGTTCATATGTCTCAGGAGAGTCAATGGTTCCAAAGCCGCCGACAGTATAAGTGTCGGTATAGCCATTAAGAATACCGTTTACGTAGTCAATCCTGTCGCCCTTTTCATATCTTGGGTAGGGACTTGACTGATCCTTTAGAGGATAAACATATGATTCGGAGCTCAATATGTTTACGGTTGCGCCTGCTCCGTTCGCAAAACCGAAGTTTAGATAACCTGTAGTGTGTTCACCAGCGTTGAGCTCGACGATTTCCGTGGTATTTGCCGCTATTTCAATATGTCTGTTTCCGGCCAACAGGCTGTTCCACTCATCCTCGGATTTCGCAGATTGACGAATCATCATAATTTTCTGGAACTTTTTTTCTTCCTCATACATAAACGGGATTGGGCGCTCAGTCAAATTGCCCGGACTGATCGCGCCATGGACTTCAAATGGGGAGTAGACTTTCACGCCATACCAACTACTATCATCATAGCCAGGTAGGGTCCATCCATGGAGTGTAGTGGAGCCTTTTGCTATCTCGTTGATATAAAGAAATCTGTCACCTTTATCAGCGACTATTTTGACGTTTCTGTTTATGATGCTCTTCCAGGTTTCATCCGCTTTGAACTGCTCAGTTTTGCCATCTGCAAACTCTATTTTCTCGTCAACATACAGGCCGGGTATAGATGTTCTCCATACAGAATGGTTGTATCTATTGTCTGTTGGATAGCGGAGTACGACTGCGGAGATAACGTTTTCCCCTATATTCAAATATTGTTCGACATCTACTGTTTCATAATACCATACAGTATCGTCTCCCTTGCAGGGACCGATGGAAACTGATATTCCGTTTACATACAAGCGGTATCTGGAATCAGCTGAGACGTTTATTAAATAGGACTTTGGTTTGTCCTGCAAATCAAAGGTCTTTCTAAAAAGCACAAGGGCGGGCTTTTCATTGTCAGCGTGTTTCCATTCTTCAGTCCATATCCAGCTTGATTTAGGTCGTCTTCTGAAATCCATATAACTACTCCTATCATTTTGGTCTTTCATGAGAAAAAGAAGTTGCTGCTTATAATTTGCAGCAGCTTCTTTTTCATAATAAGTAATGTTTTAGAGGTTTGCAAGTGTGTGAATACTATAATACTACCTTGCCAAGTAGCGATCATATGCAGCCTGATATGCTTCAAGGGCTTTTTCTATATTCATCGTCTCCATAGTTTTTATAAAATCATCATACTTATCGAGTGACTCAACACCGGTAATGAATTTAACTGTCATCTCATCTGCGTATGTGTTGAGGTCGTTTATAATGGCAGATGCAACGGCTGACTCCTCGTCGGTCAATGTAAGGTTTGGCAATACGGCGAGATCAGTTCCGGTGACGACCCATTTTTGCTGCATGTCGAGTATGTATTGCGGACGTCCCTGAATAAGCTCTCTGTCGATCATATGATATGGCATTGAGAACAGGGAGTAGTCATAGACGTGGAATGTGTTAACACCGTCGTATGAAGAGGCGTTGATCAAATCAGTATACTGTGGTACGCCGTTTTCGTCATACTCCCAGCTTACTCCTTGGATACCGTAGTTTCTAAGGAGCCTTGTCTCATCGCCAAACAGGAAATCAAAGTACTTAAGTATTGTCGGCACTTTTTCGCCGGCGCAGTCGATTGACAAAGCATAGGATGCAGCAGGCCGTCCGGAACCAGCTACTTTACTAAAGTTTGGAGCGTCGCCCTTGTTATTGACGGGTGGAAATGTTCCGCTGAAATACATATCGGGGCTTGCTGCTACGCCTGCATCGGCAAGCTGGGATCCTAATGTGTGGGACTGAGCATTGGAAGCACCAACTTTTCCGCTGTTTATTACCTCTGCATCAGGCAGTCCCAACATTCCGGCGAAACCGGCGGTACCCATGAAATCCTTGTCAATAAGGCCCTTATTGAACCAATCGCGCATAAACTCAACATATTGACGATATCCGGGCTCATAAGGTCCGTATTTTACAGTGTCGCCGTCCCTGTAAAGGCGTTGCCCTATATTGAATAGTCCCTCAAAAGTATTGTCGGTAGCTCCGTTGTTGCAGATAAAGAGGGGTTTTTCCACTCCCATATCTCTGAAAGCAGTAAGAACGCTTTCCCATTCGTTTGCTGTTTCGGGAATTCCTACACCAATTTCGTCAAGCAGATCCTGACGGACAACGAGTCCTCTCCATGGCAGTGGAATAGTTTCGTAGATGGTGTGGATTGCCACAAGTTCGCCTGTGTCCAGCTTCACGTCTCTAAGTACATCCTTATCTGATGAAACAATTGAATAGTAATTAGGCATGTACTTGGGCATAAAGTCTGAAAGCTCAATGATTATTTCGGTATAAAACAGATCTGCATTTCCCTTTGTATGGTATTGAGTAGCAAAAACATCAGGATATATCTCTGAGTTGAGCATTACACTAAATGCTTCACGCTCACTTCCGTATGTGGGATGAATGAAATCGACATGTACGTTTGTGAGTTTTTCAAGTTCCTGATGAATCGGATGATCGTCAAGGGAAGTCATACTCTTGAGATAGCTCTCATAAAGGCCTACCCAGAAGGAAAATTCAAAGGTCTCGGCAAGTGGGAACACGATTCCCTCATCATCAACATCCTGAGGTGTATCTTCATCTGAGCCTTTGGGTTCGTCGTTATCCGATACGGCAGGTGGTGTGGTTTCCGGTTGTTCTGAATCGTTGCTACAACCCGCTACAAATGTCAAGGCAATAGCTGCAGCAAGAAGCAATGCTATTAATTTCCACTTTTTCATAATCTGCACTCCTTTGATCAACTTATTTACTTAGGTGCTATAAAATCACAACATCTAAATGACTTAATCTATGATGATTATATAAAACTCGGACCAATCTGCTCAATGGCTGATTTGTCCGAGTTTTATATCTAAATGTTCATTTTTATAAATTTTGAGGATAAAGAAAGAGGGATTGTAGTGAAATTGCTAATTTTGCTCCCTTGGAAGCCTCCCGTAGTAATTTTTGTAGTTTTTATAGAATTGGTTCATATTTGAAAATCCGCACTCCTCAGCTATAGACCTTACAGATAGGGAGGTGGAGGAAAGGTACTGCTCAGCAAGCTCCATTCGGAACTCGTTTCTAAGTTGTACAAAGCTCCTTCCAACACCTTCTGTTAGGATATTACTGATCCGACTGCCACTGTATCCGAAGTGTGCAGCTGTAGATTCTCTTGTACAGGTTACACAGTTATCCTTTATATATGCTATTATATCGGCAAGAATAGAACTTGGTTTTTTGTAGTATACAGCTATATCTGGACGCAGGACGCTCTCGCGCCAAATGAGTGCAAATATTCCCTGAAGGTAGCTGCCTACCATGAACTCGGCGGCGATTTGATCAGGGTCAAAGTACTCGCACATCAGGAGGTTGATTGTATTTGTTATGAAGGGTGTTTGACTCAACTTTAGGTAGAGATGGTTGGGGGTCATAGTCTCACTGTATACTGCATCAACTAGAAAAGCAGAAAGCTGGCTTTCGCCGACAAGGGTTTTGTTTAGAATGGTTGCGGATGCGTGCGGAAGTAGAATGATGTTCACTAGTATATCGTTTTCTCCTGTCCAAACGATTCTATGTACACTACCGGGTTTCATAATTACTACATCACCCGTTTTCATTTCTATACTTTTCCCATCCACAATGTTAGTACAGCTGCCCGAATACATGTAATTCATTTCGATAAATGTGTGGGTGTGATCGTACATACTTGTAAACCGACCGTGCTTTTGGATATTAAGCCACTTTTTAATTCCTTCTTTTTCGGCGTGGACGGAAAGCAGTCTTTTTTCCTTAAGCGCTCTTTTTTTGAATTCTTCAAAGGTCTCGAAGTTGATGATATCTTCTTCGTTCCATGAGTTGTAATAAAGCTGAGGTGTATTAAGAGCAGGGCGGTTTTTGTCGATTTGCTCGATGTAGCGTCTTTCGGATTCTGCATCGTTTGGTGGGACGTTTTCCCGATAAATATCGTACCAGTTCTGCTCCATATCGGTAAATTCTCTAAGCATTTTATCAAGGTCGGTTATAATCATTTATCTACCCCTCCTATGCATTTCTGCCCCAATACAACAAAACCAAATCACAAGCGCTAAATTAGAAAATATATAGTGAAATAATACAATATACCATCAATGACGTCAAGGACAACAAGGGGACGATTCTTTTTGTCCTGAAGTTGACTCCAGGACATATGAAACGTCCCCTGGAAACTAAAGTTTAGCTAAGTTACCCTCCTACCTTGTGCCGGCATATACTGTATTAGGACAGACAGGAGGCTGCAAAATGGAGAAATGGCTCACGAGTTTGAAAACCAATACGCCTCAAGAAGGGTTTGAATTGGCCATAAAACTCTCACAAATGGGCGTGCGGTATACCCAGCCGTCGGAAGCAGTGCGCAATAGATTACGGCCAAAATACTCAAGAAATGCCGATAGTTTGATTTTTGCCTCTCAAGTCATCGCAATAAACTTTCAGACGATTGCTGCCGCCAACGGCTATTGGATATAGCATTAAGGCACTCTACGATAGCATTGTAGAGTGCCTTAGGAATTGTTGACCTCTCCTCATCATTGGCTAACATAGGATTGAAGCAAACATACCCTTCCGCCTTAGAGGTGCCTATTGCTTTTTACTGAGCTTTATGATATCTTTAAGGAACAAGTTAATCGGATCAGGATCTATCCTTTGAGGTAGTTAACAGGGGAATGGGAGTGAGATTCTCCCGCGAGGCCGTCACTGTGAAGTGGGACTGTGTTTACGCAGAGTTCCCGAAGTCAGATAACCTGCCTGATTTATCGTACAAAGAGCTGCGGTACCCAGCCAAACTTTGTTGACAGCGCCCGAATCAGGGGGCGTTTTCTCTCATTCTCTTTGTACGATTTCCGACAAAGGAAGGAGAGATTTTTTATGTCAAGCGCGACAAAGAAGAACCTGATAATTGTTGCTGTACTTATAATCCTCATCGCCGGGGCGATATTGGCTTATGTTCATTTTTCGGCAAAACCTGTCGAGGGTGAAAAAACGATTACGGTTGACGTTGTTCATAAGGATGGATCCACAAAGAGCTTCACCATAAAAACGACTGAAGAATTCCTTAGAGGAGCACTCGAGCAGGAAAACCTCATCAAGGGCACTGATAGTGAGTTCGGTCTATTTGTTGAAACTGTAGATGGTGAGACTGTCGACGCTACGAAACAGGAGTGGTGGTGCTTTACACAAAACGACGAATCACTTATGACTGGCGCGGATGTAACTCCGATCAAGGACGGAGATCATTATGAGATCATCTTTACGGTCGGATGGTAAAAGCAAAGGATTGCCTATAAGAAAACTTACGGTGCTCGCAATGATGGGAGCATTGATGTTTGCAAGTCAAGTGGTTATGGCATTTGTACCGAATGTGCACTTGGTGGCGTTACTGATAATAGTGACAGGTTTGCTCTTTGGCTGGGAGGCATTTTACTCTGTTATACTGTTTGTTTTTTTAGAGGGCATAACATATGGCTTCGGTCTATGGTGGTTTAGTTATCTGTATGTCTGGCCGGTGCTTGTTCTGTTGGTAAATTTGCTTCGGAAAAATAAATCGGTTTTTTTCTGGGCAGTCATAGCCGCGGTGCACGGACTTTGCTTCGGAGCACTTTGCTCGATTCCGTACTTTTTCATGGGTGGAGCCAATATGGCCTTTTCATATTGGATATCCGGCGTACCCTTTGATGTTGTGCACTGCGTGAGCAACTTTGTGTTAACACTTATCTTGTTGAAACCGCTGAGCACAGTAATCAGACGATTCGCTTTGCTGAAAGCAGACTGAAATGAGCTTTCGGCCACTATCTGAGCTGACATCATTATCGCAGTCCTATAGAAAATCGGATAATAACTTGGAGTAACCTTAGGTTGCTCCTTTTCCATTTTTATGGTTCTAAATAAATAGAATACGGGTAAAAACTATTGTTATATGACGCAATATATGTTATTAATGTTGAAATTGAAAAACACTACAAAAGGATGTTCGAGTGAGGGGGGAAGTTCGAATGACTAAGTCCAGTTTCGTTGAAGAGCTATCACCTGAACAACAGGAAGAACTGCTTAAAATACTGAAATCGCGTTTTGAAAAAAACATGGATCGGCATCCAAACCTGGAGTGGACAAAAGTACAGTCCAGGCTTATAGCAAATCCCGAAAAGCTGTGGTCACTCTATGGGATGGAAACGACCGGTGGCGAACCGGATGTTGTCGGGTATGACAATATTTTGGATGAGTATGTTTTTGTTGATTGCTCGGCGGAGAGCCCCAAAGGCCGCAGGAGAATATGCTACGATAATGAAGCCCTCGAATCGAGAAAAGAACATAAGCCGGAAGATAGCGCGGTCAATATGGCGACTGCAATGGGCATCGAACTATTGACCCAAGAGCAATATGGAAAGCTGCAGGAACTCGGAAAGTTTGACTTAAAGACATCAAGCTGGATCAAAACCCCCGATAACATTAGAAGACTAGGAGGAGCCCTCTTTTGTGACCGACGCTACGATACCGTTTTCACTTATCATAACGGAGCAGAATCATATTATTCGGTCCGAGGTTTCCGCGGTTTGCTTAGAGTTTGATAGGTGCATCCCTGAACGATATGCCCCCAAACCACTTGACGCTGAAAGGGGGCATATTTGCTTTGACAATTTTGTTTATGTGGTATAATCTTAATGTTCATGGCCACCCAGTCTAAAACTGCACAAAACGTTACGTTTGAAATTTAGTTCGATAAGTTGTTCACAGTTCCACAAAAATAGGAGGTGCTAGCAGTGCCAACGAGCAAAACCTTTAGAAAATATGTATCCGCTTTATTGGAAAGCAAAAAATATAAAACAATAAAGGACATTTACTCCAACATGGAGCCTATCGACATTGCTCAGCACTTTGAAAGCATGCCAAATAAAGAAATCCTGCTGTTATTTCGTATACTTCCAAAGGATCTGGCTGCCGAGACTTTTGTCGAAATGGATTCGGAATTTCAGGAAATGCTCATTAAGGGTTTTTCCGATACGGAGCTATCCGAAATTGTAAGTGAACTGTATATAGACGACATGGTAGACCTTGTTGAAGAGATGCCTGCCAATGTTGTTGCACGGATCCTAAAGAATTCGAGTGTGGAAGCCCGCTTTTTGATAAATGAGATCCTTCAGTATCCGCACCACTCTGCCGGAAGCATAATGACAACTGAGTTTATCAGTTTGCAACCGGATATGACGGTAGCGGACGCCATCAAGAGAATAAGGGAACGGGGATTTGACAGCGAGACAATCGACACATGCTATGTAGTCGACAATATGAGGCATTTGATTGGATGTATAACTATAAGGACGATCATCCTCTCCAGTGATACCGACATTATTGGAGATTTGATGGAGCGAAATGTTATTTCTGTCATTACAACGGTGGATCAGGAAACTGCAGCTGGTTTATTTGCAAAGTATGACTTGACGGTTTTGCCCGTTGTTGATAAGGAAGCCAGGCTTGTCGGAATCGTAACTGTCGACGATGCCATCGATGTTATTCAGGAGGAAACAACAGAGGACATCGAGAAGATGGCTGCTATCACTCCTACTGAAAAGCCATACTTAAAAGAATCTGTTTTTAACATTTGGAAAAGCCGTATACCGTGGTTGCTCATACTCATGATTTCGGCTACTTTTACAGGAATCATAATTTCCAATTATGAAAATGCACTAAAATCCTATGTTATACTCACATCATATATCCCTATGCTGATGGATACAGGAGGAAACTCAGGTAGCCAAGCATCGGTAACGATAATCCGAGGCCTTTCCTTAAATGAACTGGACTTTCGCGATTTGCCCCGTATAGTATGGAAAGAGATACTGGTTGCTGTAATGTGTGGTGTTACAGTTGCAGTGGTCAACTTTTTTAAGTTGATGGTGATCGACGCTGTTGGACTCCATGTTGCCGTTATTGTTTGCATTACTCTGATACTGACGGTTTTTATAGCCAAGGTCGTAGGATGCATACTTCCACTGGTTGCTAAAAAATTTGGTTTTGACCCTGCGGTAATGGCAAGCCCTTTTATTACTACGATCGTTGATGCTATATCATTGATCATCTATTTCAAGATTTCACAACAAATATTTGGGTTTTGATCCTGTACTCCCTTGGGTTTTGTTACTGTAATCGGACCTCAAACTTTTCAAAGTTTTTTGAGAAGTTTGAGGTCTTTTTATTTTTCATAGACAATGCAGATCGATCTATAAAATCGGCTAAGAGACTTCAATAAACATATAAAATTTATTTATTAAAAGGGACTATACAAGCATAATTAGATTAGATTTGGCCCATGAATTTGCAATATTTTTGCAAATGTGTTATACTAATAAATAATTGTAAAAAAACCATAAAGAACCGTCTGATTTCAGAAGGGCTTTTGATATTGCTGCCATGTGGCATTGATATGAGAAGTCTTTTTTATTTTATCGGGAGGAGGAGTATTAGGTGGACTTGGTTAATAAATACGTTCAACATAAGGTGTTTGGAAGAGGAACTATCTGCGAGCTGAGCGAAGAAATAATCAGTGTCGAGTTCAAAAGCGGGGTCAAGAAATTTGTATACCCCGATGCATTCAGAGGTTTCCTTGTTATGACTGAGAAAAAAAGTAGGCAATATGTCGAAAAAATACTCGGCGATATTGACATGGAGCAGAAGCTTCAAAGAGAAAAAGAAATTTTGGAGGAGAAAAAAAGAGAGAGACTTGCAAATTTGCCGACTAATACAAAGGCGCAAGTTGCTTTTGGTTTTATTGAAAATGAGAAGCAAAGTGTATTGGACAGTTGGGAGATTTTCATTGGGACCTATCGTTCCGGGGAAAATAAAGGCAAACCCAGATCTTCCTCAAGAATTTACCCAAATTCCGCATGTTTGCTGACACAAAGAAAGAATGGCGAACCTGAGGAAAATAGGGAAATTTGGGGTGTCTTCATGGTGAAGGATGACTTTCTCGGCGCGGACCACGATGACGGTATTATACCGGCCCATGAAAAATATCGGATCGTTTTAGGCGATGATTCAAAGCCTTTGAAATATTGGGACTATTTCAAAGAAAAGTCAGCTGGCAAAAGTGTTAAATGGGGTTCGGTCGAAGTAAAGTATTTTGATAATTTTACAATGGCCCGCATATTAACAGATATGATTGAGTGTATAAAAAACGAAGAGCAAAAACAGCAGTGTGACGAGTTTATAGAATATTTTTGTAAACTCAATCGGATCGATAGGAACCAAATAGTAGCAACAAGCTAGATTACCGGCTTTTGTGCTTGGTTAGAGTAATATTAGAGTTTTGATCATTGGAGGAATTAGTATGGATTTTTTGAAGGTAGAAAAGCGTGCTGAAAGTATAAAAGCAAAAAAGCTAAGGGCAAACGACCTTATTCCCGGCTGCGTCTATGGCGGGAATCTCAAGGACACCTTGCTTATACAGATCCCTTTAGGACCGGCCATGCAATTGGTGAAAGCAAAATCCACGGGAAGCAAAGTTACTGTGGAAGTTGACGGTAAGAAATATGTCACGCTGTTGAAGGAAATTGGACGTGACGCAGTAAGCAATAAAATCGAGCATCTCAGCTTCCAGAGTCTGGTGGCGGATGAAAAGGTCAACAGTATAGCGAGAATCGTACTTCTCAACAGGGAAAAGGTTTCAGAGTTTGTTCAACAGCTGATGTTTGAAATTCCCTACAAGGCATTGCCTTCGGATCTGGTAGAGACTATTGAAATCGATCTGGAAGGTAAGACACTTGGCTGGAGTATAAATGTTGGGGATCTCGACATTGCCAAAAAAGACGGCATTGAAATCATGGCCAATCTTGACAGCCCAGTGGTAAACATTATTGAGTTGAGAAGATCTGCAGTAGCTTCTGATGGAGAAGAGGAAGAAGAAGAACAGGCTGTCTCTGAGCAGGAATAGTGATTTGATTTTGTATTTCGCCTAGAGAAGCAAAATAAGATACGGCTGTTATGGCAAAATCAAGCCCGGTGGAGATTGAATAGTTTCAACTCCCTCGGGCTGATTTTATTATGGATATCGCACATTGACCGATCGAAAAAAATCTGCTATAATCTACGAAAATCTTTAAACTGATACAGAGAGATCAGCAAGATTGAAGGAATATGTATTGTGTTGCAGTGTGCCTGCACCACCATATTGTGTAACCTGCCTTGCTGATTAAAGCAAGGCTTTTTTGATGCATGAAAGGAAAATCTATGGTCGACATGAGCAAAGTGAAAATCAAAACCCTAATATCATTGCCTCAGTTTACTCGTGATTTTGTTGTTTCATCCTTTCCGGTTGAAGCGGCGAATATTTTGCATTCTTCAAAATATACTGTTTTTCCCGGCTTTTGCGATGTGCATGTGCATTTTCGCGAGCCGGGATTTTGTTATAAAGAGACGATCCATACCGGTTCAAAAGCCGCTACCCGTGGTGGCTATACTGCTGTATGCACGATGCCGAACCTGGATCCTGTTCCGGACAGTGTAAAGCACCTAATGGAGCAGCTTGATATCATCAAAACCGATGCTGTAATAAATGTATATCCTTATGGTTCGATCACCGTTGGTCAACAAGGTGAAACACTTTCGGATATGGAAGGCATGAGCGATTATGTTATTGGGTTTTCCGATGACGGGAAAGGCGTTCAGAGTTATGAGCAAATGAAGCAAGCCATGTTGAAGGCAAAAGACCACGGTAAAATAATCGCAGCACATTGTGAGGACGATTCTCTGCTAAGAGGTGGCTATATTCACGACGGCATCTATGCAAAAATCCACAATCACAAAGGCATTTGCAGTGAAAGTGAATGGAAACAAATTGAACGAGACTTGAAGCTTGTAAAGGAAACAGGCTGTGCATATCATGTTTGCCACGTTTCTTGTAAGGAAAGCGTTGAGCTGATACGAAAAGCAAAAGCGGAGGGGTTGGATGTGACATGCGAAACAGCACCGCATTATCTAGTTCTTGATGAGAATGGTTTGCAGGAGGACGGAAGGTTCAAGATGAACCCTCCGCTACGGTCACAGTCAGACAGACTTGCTTTGATTGAAGGTATTATAGATGGCACGATCGATATGATTGCCACTGACCATGCACCTCACAGCCCAGAGGAAAAATCAAAAGGCCTTGAGTCCAGCGCATTTGGCATTGTGGGTCTTGAGACGGCCTTCCCTGTGCTCTATACCAAGCTTGTGCTGCCAGGGATAATAACTTTGGAACGCCTTGTTGAGTTGCTTGCAGTCAATCCCCGTAAGCGTTTTAACATTCCTTATGGCGCAGACTTTTCCGTGTGGGCACTGGATGATGAAGTAACGATCGATCCCGCAGATTTTTTATCCAAAGGAAGATCGACCCCCTTCGAGGGTATGAAAGTATTTGGCAGATGTGTACTGACTGTTTGTGGAGGTAAGGTGGTTTATTACGACATAAATAGTGAACAGACAACAGACATGAAGTAAGTATCAACAGCAAAATGGACAGGAGTAAAAAATGAAACAGAGCATATTTCAAGTTATTGAAAACCGGAGACTCACCTCTAACATATTTAGAATGCGATTATATGGCGATGTATCGAAGATTGAAAAACCCGGACAATTTATCAATATCAAACTGGAGGGAAGTTATCTTAGAAGACCGATTTCGGTATACGATGTGGACCCGATATCGTTAACTATCGTTTATAAAGTTGTCGGGCATGGGACGGAAACTATGAGCAAACTGAAATCGGGCGCAATACTGGACATATTATCGGGACTAGGTAACGGATTTGATATTACAACAGCAGGTGATCGGCCGCTACTGATTGGCGGAGGAGTAGGTGTTCCTCCTCTGTATCTACTGGCGAAAAAACTGATCGAGAACGGGTCAAAAGTTTCAGTCGTCCTTGGTTTTAACACTATATCAGAAGTGTTCTGTGAAGACGAGTTTAAGAGCCTTGGTTGTGAAGTGACTATAACTACGGTAGATGGTAGTTATGGTGTTAAAGGCTATGCTACTGACGGATTACCAAAGGACTACAGCTACTTTTACACTTGCGGACCTGAGCCGATGCTAAGAGCTGTATACAACACAACAAACACATCAGGCCAGTTCAGCTTTGAAGAACGCATGGGCTGTGGCTTCGGCGCATGTATGGGCTGCTCATGTAAAACCGTTTCCGGACATAAGCGCATATGTAAGGAAGGTCCTGTGCTTAAGAAGGAGGAAATCATATGGGGAAGCTAAGAGTCACTCTTTGCGGAATCGAACTAGATAATCCGGTCATCCCGGCATCGGGCACTTTTGGATATGGATATGAGTTTGCGGAGTTTTACGATATCAACTGTCTAGGTACTTTTTCATTCAAGGGCACAACAAGGGATGCGAGATTTGGAAACCCAACACCTCGTATCGCCGAATGCTCTGCAGGTATGCTCAATGCTGTGGGCTTACAAAACCCGGGCGTTGAAAACGTTATAGCTGAAGAGTTGCCTAAACTGAAAAAGTGTTTCAACAAACCGGTCATGGCAAATGTAAGCGGATTCTCAGTAGAGGACTATGTTCACACTTGTTCCATGCTGGACAAAGAGGAACAAGTCGGATGGTTGGAAGTCAATATCAGCTGTCCGAATGTTGAGGGTGGCGGAATGATTTTTGGAACCGACCCTAAAGCTGCATCGGAAGTGGTCAAAGCCGTAAAAGCGGTCACGACAAAGCCGATTATCGTCAAGCTTTCCCCGAATGTGACGGATATTGTAAGTATTGCGAAGGCTTGTGAATCGGCGGGTGCCGACGGTATTAGTCTCATAAATACTTTACTTGGCATGCGGATCGATTTGAAAACGAAGAAACCTGTTCTGGCTAACAGAATGGGAGGATATTCCGGACCTGGGATTTTCCCCATAGCCGTAAGAATGGTCTATCAGGTGGCAAATGCAGTAAGCATTCCGGTTGTAGGAATGGGAGGCGTCGCAAGTGCGGAGGACGTAATAGAAATGATGCTTGCGGGAGCCACGGCGGTTCAAGTCGGCTCGGCCAACTTGATCGACCCCTTTGTATGCCGTGACATAATAGATGAGCTTCCGGTGGTGATGGAAAAATACAAAATCGATAAATTAGAAGATATTATAGGAGGAGTAATAAATGGGTAAGGACGTAATCATAGCTTGTGACTTTTCAAGCGCGGAACAAACCTATGCTTTTTTGGATCTGTTTGTTGACAGAAAACCCTTTGTAAAGATCGGCATGGAGTTGTTTTACGCGGAAGGCCCTCAAATCGTAAAGGAAATAAAAAAGAGGGGACATAAGATATTTCTGGATTTGAAGTTGCACGACATTCCAAATACGGTAAAGAAGGCAATGGCGGTTTTGTCCAAGCTTGATGTAGACATCTGTAATCTACATGCGGGCGGAACAAAACGAATGATGAAAGCGGCTCTGGAGGGACTTACTCGTCCTGATGGTTCACGGCCATTGCTTATTGCGGTAACTCAGTTGACATCTACCGATCAGGAAAGCATGGAAAATGACTTGTTGATAAAGGAGCCAATGGACAAAGTTGTCATGCATTATGCAATAAACGCAAAGGAATCCGGGCTTGATGGTGTTGTATGCTCGCCGCTTGAGGCTGAGAAAGTGCACCAGGTTTGTGGCAAAGATTTTTTAACAGTGACACCGGGTGTTCGCTTTGCCGATGGTGATGTGGGCGATCAGAGGCGTGTCATGACACCAGCCCAAGCAAAGAAAATCGGTTCCGACTATATAGTTGTTGGCAGGCCAATTACGGCAGCCCATGATCCGGTTGCCGCATATACCCGATGTGTTGCTGAATTTGTAGATTGAAGGTGATAATGATGGAATTGAATCGACTTATTGCTAAAGACCTACTCTCAATAAAGGCGGTGTTCTTTCGCCCGGAGGAACCGTTTATATGGGCAAGTGGTATCAAAAGTCCGGTATATTGCGACAATCGCTTGACCCTTTCCGCTCCCAAGGTTCGCATCAACATTGAAAACGGATTGGCAAGCCTTATTAGTAAGAACTTCCCGGAAGCCGAAATGCTAATGGGCACCGCCACCGCCGGCATTGCTCATGCGGCCATAACGGCCCATATCCTTGGCTTACCAATGGGTTACGTCCGATCAGATGCCAAAGACCATGGCAGAAAAAATCAAATCGAAGGAAAGCTTGAACGGGGACAAAAGGTCGTCGTTGTAGAGGATCTCATATCCACTGCAGGCAGCGTGATCAATGTTGTCAACATACTCCGTCAAGCAGGAGCAGAAGTGCTAGGTGTTGTCAGCATCTTTACCTACAATATGCAAAAAGGACTTGACCGTTTGAAAGCGGCAAATATAACAAACATTTCCCTTACCGACTTTGACTGTATTGCCGAAGTTGCGGTGGAGGAAGGCTACATAAGGCAGGAGGACGTTGAGAGACTAATTGCTTTTCGAAACGATCCTTCAGATGAAAGCTGGATCAACAAGGAGCCAAAGCCATGAGAAGTATAATCGATATTCACGACCTGACTACCGAAGAAATCCATAAGCTTATAATTTCGGCATGTGACATTATTAAAAATCCCGAAAAGTACAGTGATGCCTGTCGTGGCAAAAAGCTTGCAACATTGTTTTTTGAACCATCTACAAGAACAAGGCTTAGCTTTGAAGCCGCTATGTTCGAGCTAGGTGGAAATATCCTGTCCGTTCCCAGCGATTCATCTTCATCTATCGCAAAAGGGGAAAGTGTCGCCGATACAGCAAGAGTTATCAGTTGTTATGCAGACATAATCGCCATGCGCCATCCAAAAGAAGGAGCTCCTTATGTGGCGGCCCTAAATGCTTCCGTTCCCGTAATAAATGCAGGTGACGGAGGTCACAGCCATCCTACACAGACATTGGCCGACTTACTTACGATTTATCTCGAAAAAGGCGGGTTTGAGAATTTGACCGTGGGCTTTTGTGGAGATCTAAAGTTCGGCAGGACGGTACACTCATTGATAAATGCTTTGTATCGTTATTCGGGAGTTAAAATGGTCCTTATTTCCCCTGAAGAATTGAAGCTACCCAGCTATGTCAAAAAAGACGTGCTGAAAAAGAACGACGTGCCATATGTACAGACAACCAACCTTATGGAGGTTATGCCGGATCTTGACATTCTGTATATGACCAGAGTCCAGAGGGAGCGCTTTTTTAACGAAGAAGATTATCTCCGACTGAAGGACAGTTATATTCTTGAGCCACGGAAACTGGAAAATGCGAAAAAGGACCTGTGCATTATGCATCCGTTGCCGCGGGTAAACGAGATCGGTGTAGCAGTCGATAACGACCCACGGGCGTGCTACTTCAAACAAGTACTTTACGGAAAGTATATTAGAATGGCTTTAATACTAATGCTTTTGAGGGAGGCGACGACTACATGAATATAGACTCAATTAAAACGGGAGTGGTAATCGACCACATTACAGCAGAAAAAGGCATGCTATTGTATGAACTTTTGGACCTTGGTAGCCTTGATTGCTCGGTTGCCATAATCAAGAACGTGTTTAGTCGCAAGATGGAGAAAAAGGACATCATAAAGATAAATGCTGATATTTCGATAAATTTCGATGTGATCGGATATGTGGATCCGGAAGCTACCGTGAATATCATTAAGGACGGTGTTCTTGTCGAGAAACGCAAATCGATATGCCTGAACGCCTGACAAATGTGATCAAGTGTAAGAATCCACGGTGCATAACTTCCAGCGAACAGGAGTTAGATCATGTACTAAAACTGACAGATAAAGAGAACAAAGTCTATAGATGCATTTACTGTGAAACAAGAGCCATTTGACTTATGTGTAATGGTCTGGCGGATTTCAATGTACTTGCATGCTGATGGTTGCTGTGCTAATATGGTAAATACGTGAAATAAGATAGTTAAAGGTTGAAGTGTTTTGAAGTCTATAAAGTTTTTCGTTTTTAGGGTAATGACTTATTGCATAGGCCTGCTAGTTTTGGCATTTGGTGTGGCATTGGCAATCAACTCAGACCTTGGAGTGTCCCCCGTCAACTCACTTCCATATGTCATAAGTTTGGTTGCGGGAGCTCCATTGAGCCTGTGCGTTATAGCAACATTCTCTTTCTATATTTTGCTACAGATACTGATTTTGAAAAAGGACTTTAAGTGGTATAACATTTTCCAGATCGTTTTCTCCACGATGTTTGGGATTTTCGTTGATTTTGCAAAGTGGGTCGTCGGTGATTTTGCCATCCCTACATACTTCGGAAAACTAACGATGCTGGCAGTAAGCATTGTATTCATAGCTGTCGGTATAACCCTCTATCTTGAAGCAAAATTGATACCAATGCCCATAGAGGGGCTTACTCTCGCATTAGCAGACAAGTCAAAAAAAATAAAGTTTCAAAACATGAAAACTATTGTGGATTGTTTGATCGTTGTGATAAGTATTGCCATATCATTTGTGTGCCTTGGGACGTTGAAAGGTGTTCGCGAAGGAACCATATTGACAGCAGTTCTTGTGGGCAAAGTTATTGCTCTGGTGCAGAGGTGGCTTAAACCATTGATAAATAAGTTCTGCTTCCCTCAGGCTGAGGCTGCTAAACTATAAGCAACTAAATTAAGTGATCAAGTGCATAAGAACCTCCTTGTCGTAAACAGGGAGGCTCTTTTTTTGTCGAAGTATACTTTGCAACTGTATGCTTTATGGTTGTAAGTTTTCTCGGCTGTAAGTTCAGCTTTGCATTGAAAAAGCCACTACCAATAATAAGAAGTCTAATAAAGGTTTTGCATTAATAATATACATTAGACAGGCAGTGTAGAAGGGGAGGTCATTATGAGCAAGTTAAAAGCAATATTGTTAGGTGACGCGATGATCGGTTATGAGAAGTTCATCAGCGCTTGGGATAATCATCTCCTTCCATATGGTGAGGTGATTTTTTGCGGCGACTGGGAGTCGTCATGGGACACTCTGCAATATCGCAGACTGGAGGTTGAAAAGTACGGGCCTGAGATTGAGCCCTGCGACCCTCTGATTTTGGAACATGGCAGAGATGCAAACGTTCTTATGGGGCTGTTTGTGCCTGTATCTACAAAAGTAATGAACGCAATGCCTCAGCTTCGGATAGTTGGCGTATCACGCGCAGGCCTTGAGAATGTGAATGTTCAGCAGGCCACAAAGCGAGGGATCCTTGTATTCAATGTTATGGGGCGCAATGCCCATGCTGTATCCGATTTTACCGTAGGTGTGATGATTGCTGAGTGCCGAAATATCGCAAGAGCTCATCATGCTATAAAGACTGGGCAGTGGCGCAAGGATTTTGTCAACAGTGATCATATACCGGAGCTTGATGGAAAAACAGTCGGTCTTGTCGGTTTTGGGTACATTGGAAGCCTGGTTGCTAAAAAGCTTTCCGGTTTTGATGTCAAAATACTTGTGTACGACCCATATGTTGATGATGAGACGATTGCAGCATCCGGTTGCCATCGCGCAGATTTGGATGAGGTGTTTGCAAACTCCGATTTTATATCGTTACATGCAAGGCTTACAGATAACAACAAAAACATGATTGATAGTCGTTTGATTGGGCTGATGAAAAACACAGCATATCTGATAAATACATCGAGGGCGGGACTTGTGGATCAGGACGCTTTGGTGACGGCTCTAAGAGAGAAACGTATCATGGGAGCGGCGCTTGATGTCTTTACAACAGAACCGATCGAGAAGGACAGTCCATATCTTACCTTGGACAATGTGACACTTACAACTCACATTGCGGGCACTACAAGCGATGCACTGTCAAACTCCCCCAATCTGCTTGCTGCGGATGTTGCAAGGCTCCTTGCAGGAAAGAAACCCAGCTTTGTCGTCAACCCTGAAGTGCTGGAAAACACAAATTTTACAGAATGGCTTAAGACTTTGTCCAATCAGTGAGGGGTACTTATGCTTACTAATTTCAACGAGATGCTAAAAAAGGCAGCAATAGAAGGTTACGCAATCGGTTCATTCAATGGATACAATTATGAAACCATACGGGGGATCGTTGAGGCAGGAAACGATCTGGGTTGTGACGGAATAATCGTTGCATTTGGAAAGAAATATTTAAAGAACATGGATCTGTCAGATGTATTCTCGGTCACATCGTCGATAGCATCCAGAACAGACATGGATGTCTGCCTTCATCTTGACCACTGCGATGATATTTCAATTATCCAGCAGGCAATAAATTCGGGCTTTACAAGCGTAATGTATGACGGATCGATGCTGCCTTTCGAGTTAAACCTGAAAAACACAAGGCAGGTATGCGAGATGGCTCATTCAGTGGGTGTATCGGTTGAGGCAGAGCTTGGGAGTATTGCGGCAGGAGAGCATTCCCATGAGGGGAAGTCCGACGATTTGGAGATATATACAGATCCCTGGCAGGCTGAACTTTTCGTCAATGAAACCGGGGTGGATGCATTAGCTGTTTCGATCGGTACTGTACATGGTTTGTATAAGGGCGTGCCAAACATTCGAGTCGATATATTAAAGGTAATTGCGGAAAAAGTCAAAATCCCCCTGGTAATGCATGGTGGGTCGGGTGTTCCGGAAAAAACCATAACAGAATGTATAAAGAACGGTATTAGAAAAATCAATGTCAATACAGAGATATCGGTCTATGCCGTTGATAAAATCGCTGAAGTATTCAGCAAAGGAGGCAGGCCCCATCTTTCGGTCTTAGGAGCAATGACCGAACGGAATGTACGGGAGGTGGTGTCAAAGTACATAAGATTTTTTGGCCAAAAGCCAACGGATGTGTAAGTCAATTACAGGCATAAGTATTTAGGAGGGTATGCTATGTCTTTGACGGTATTACTTATTGGATTCGTTGTATCATTGGCGTTTGTGCTGGTAACGATCATCAAATTTAAGCTCCATCCAATTGTAGCGCTGTTTCTTGGTGCCATTCTGATGGGAATCATCGGAGGCCTTACATTGCCGGATACCGCGGCAAAAATTGCATCAGGTTTTGGCAGCACTCTTGGTGGAATCGGAATCATAATCCTATGGGGTGTCGTGCTCGGCAACTTGTTGCACAAATCCGGTTGTACCGAAGAGATCGCAGCTACGATGCTTCGGTTGACCGGTGAAAAACGTGCACCTACTGCAACCATGCTGACAGGATTTCTCGTGTCCATCCCTGTTTTCTTTGATGCGGCATTTGTAATTCTGGTAAATTTGATAAAGCAGCTATCCCGAAAAGGGAAGATACCCTTTATAACATTGGTAACATCCCTTGCTATCGGACTTATAACCACACATGCAATGGTTATCCCAACCCCAGGTCCTCTAGCTGTTGCCGGTGCTATGAACATAAATCTCGGAGCATTTTTTGTGTATGGTGCGATTATTGCGTTGATCGGGGCTACTTTGGGCGGCGTTGTTTACGCAAAAGCAATTGGTAAAATCCCGAGCAATTCTGCCTACTATGAGGGAGATGATTTAGCAGGGGACGACAGCATCAACACAACAGACAAAAAGCCATCCGGCGGGCTGGGAATTTTCTTGATTTTCTTTCCCATTGCCCTCATACTTATCGGAACCCTCGGAAAGCAGTTTATTACGGAAGGGTCATTTGTCCATCAGCTCTTTGCCTTCATTGGAGACAAAAATATTGCCCTTTTGGTTGGAGTGTTGGTGGCATTTTTTGCTCTACGTCCATACCTCAAAGAGAAATTCGAAAGCTTCATTACCGAGTCTGCGACCCAGTCGGGAATTATTTTGCTGATTACGGGGGCAGGCGGTGCATTCGGAGCGGTCATTAATGGCACCGGTATAGGTGATAAATTAGTAGAAGGGATGTCCGGTTGGACTTCCACGTCTACAACCATACTTTTGATATTGATTGCATGGGCTATCAGCCAGATACTTCGTGCTGCCCAAGGCTCAACGACTGTAGCATTGGTCACAACCTCTGCGATTCTTGCGCCGCTGGTCGCTTCACTTGGCACGGTTTCGCCCGTCCTCGTAGGACTTGCGATTTGCGCCGGAGGCATAGGTGTATCATTGCCAAACGATTCAGGCTTCTGGGTAGTAAACCGCTTTGCAAACTTCTCATTGAAACAGACGATCCAGACATGGACTATCGGAGGTACGATTGCAGGATTAGGCGGACTTGCAGTTTGCATTATATTATCACTGTTCCAAAATGTACTTCCCGGACTCTTGTAACATAGGTTTTCTAATTAGAAAACTTGTCGGTACGACGCTATGCAAAAGGAGTCATCAATGGTCTATGTAATTTCACTTGACGTTGGCACGTCAAGTATGCGCGCGATTTTGTATAACAAGTACGGCGAGATTTTGGTTTCATTCGGGTATGAGTACCACACAGTGTTTCCACGGCCTTCATATGTGGAACAGGACCCTGCTACATGGGAATATGCAGCAGTAAAGGTTCTGTCCGATATGGCAGAGTATATAAATGACAAAGGCATTTTTGCTTCAGTAATTTCCGTGACATCGCAAAGAGCATCATTGATACCTGTTGGAGCAACTGGCAAACCGCTTTATAATGCAATTATGTGGCAGGATAAGCGGACGATCGATATATGCCACAGGCTGGAAAATGAATACGGCCTTAAGTATCTGTATAGAAAAACAGGCCTTCGGGTAAATCCATTCTTTGTTCTAAACAAGCTCATTTGGCTACGTGAAAACGAACCGGGAATATTTGCAGATTCAGTAAAGTTTGTAGGAGTTCAGGACTATGTTATCCACTTTCTGACGGGTGAATATGTCACAGACTGGACGCAGGCAAGCCGAACGATGTTGATGGATTTGAAAGAGCTTCGCTGGGACGAAGACCTGTTGCGACTAGCCGGTATCGGAGCAGACAAACTCTGCAGACTAGATCCACCAGGCACCTATGCCGGAAAGTTACTTAAAACAATAGCCGACCGGTGTGGTTTGCCATCGGGCCTGCCTGTAATCATATCGGGTGGGGATCAGCAAAACGCTGCACTTGCGTTGGGTGTTACTCGACCGGGAATGGCGGAGGCAAATACGGGAACAGGTTCATTTTTGCTCTCGTATACCGACAAGCCGGTATTTGACGACGAGTGTAGAGTGATTTGTCAGGCAGGTGCGAGCGCTGGCAGCTATGTGACCGAAACCGCAATATTTAATACCGGTTCGATATTTCGCTGGTTCAAAGAACAGTTTTGCCCTGACTACGTGGAAGCTGACGACCCATATGATAGGATGTGCCAAGAGGCTGATAAGGAAGTCTATGATGGTGACGGCATTGTAATGCTGCCGCACTTTGAAGGTAGTGCTGCACCCAACTGGAATCCTAAGGCCAAGGGCGTTTTCTTCAATCTTGGCCTTGCTTCCACAAGGGGTATGATGATTCGTTCGATCATGGAAGGGATCGCTCTTGAGATTGCCGAGAATTTGGAGCTGATGCGATCCCTTATCGGTGATATCGACGAAGTGCATGTTGCAGGCGGGATGACGCGAAGCGATCTGTTTTGTTCAATGCAGGCTTCGGCGTATGGAACTAAAGTTGTCCGTCGCAGAAACCCTGAAGCAAGCTCCCTTGGAGCCTGTTGCAATGCAATGGTGGCACTAGGAGTATATAACTCGCCCGAACACTTCTTAGCCGAAATCAGAACTGCTGACAATAAAGGTAATGATGAATTTTTACCCGATGCGAAAGCACGATCAAAGTACAAAAGTCTTATGCAAAAAAGAAAAGCCCTCTACAGTGCTTTGGATAGTAATAAGGTGTATGATCTATTTATGAGTTAAGTGATACATACCACGTAAAAAGAGCACCGAAACAGGATTTTGATCTTGTTTCGGTGCTCTATATTTACAGATGTTAAAATGTTATTCTACCTTAAGTATTATGCTGTTGGTATTTTACTGTGAGCACAGTACTGTGAGTATAGCTATGTGGCAACGTTGCTGTCAATTACGAATTTTCAGCATAGCCTATAAGACAAAACTACTCCTGCTCTTCTTCAAAAACAGGACTTACTTTCACATACAACTTTTCAACCCTGCGGCCATCAAGCTCAGTAACTGTCACAGTAAGATTTTTATATTCAAAAGTGTCGCCGACATTCGGAAATCCGTCAAACATTTCGATCGCCCATCCTCCGACTGTGGTGTACTCGCTGTCAAAGTCGCGGTCATCGATGTCCATATACTCGAGAAAATCATATATCGACATATCACCGCTTACTTCATAACTGTTCTCGCTCACCAATACAAATTCATTTGTGATTTCGTCGCTTTCATCCCAAATATCTCCAACAAGCTCCTCAAGGATGTCCTCCATTGTCACGCAACCCATGGTGCCGCCGTATTCGTCGGTGACAATGGCCATTTCAAGTTTCCTTTTCTGAAGTTCGGAAAATGCATCAGGGAGCTTCATGGTTTTGTGTATATAGCAGACATCGATCAAAATCGAACGAATATCTATTTCATCGGACTGGACAAGGTGCTTTAGGAAGTGTTCGGTGTGAAGGATTCCGATAATGTTGTCAATAGAATCATCGTAGACAGGGATCCTTGAAAAATTCGATTCTATGACGGTATCAGCTATTGATTCAATTGAGTCGTTGATGTCTACTGATACCATATCGATGCGAGGTGTGATGACTTCTTCAACGGTTATGTCGGAAAACTCAAGAACGGACTGCAACAGGTCGCTTCTGTCCTCATCGATTATTCCGTTGTCCTTTACATTTTCTATCAGAGTGACAAGTTCCTCTTCGGTCACGGAGGGCTCCTTCTCGTTGCCATCGCCCCAGAGCTTTGAAACTTTGTCAACGATCCAGACAACTACTCTGATTATGGGTTTAAGGACAAACATTAGAATTCGCAAAGGATAAGATACCAGCAGTGTTATTTTGAAATTGTTTTGCCGTGCAATTATCTTGGGTGTTATCTCTCCGCATATAAGTATTAAAGCGGTCATCACTAGCGTAGAGACCCCGGCCCCGGCATTACCGATCATATCTATCAAGATAACTGTGGCTACTGCTGAAGCTGCAATATTTACAAGGTTGTTACCGATAAGTATGGTTGACAACGCATCGTCGTAATGCTCATAGATATACATTGCAATTTTAGCACGCTTGTCGCCATTTTCTAAGGCCACTTTCAGCTTGGTTTTGCTGACAGAGGTGTATGCTATTTCCGTTCCCGAAAAGAACGCGGACAGAAGGAGAAGAATAACTATCGCAATAAAAGGCCATATGTCCATTATTATTTAATTCACTCCAAATATGAATAATGAGGTAAACCCAATTTACAGCGCCTGCGGAGAAGCTAATTGCGGTTTTGATTCACTGACTACATCATCTTCGTCCCAAATGTCGCCCACAAGTTCTTCAAGTATATCCTCAATTGTTATGATACCAAGTGTCTTGTCCGCGTGGTCGACCACAACAGCCATATGGAGCTTCTTTGTGCTCATTTCATGGAGGAGGTCGTTTATACATGTAGTGCTGCTTGTCATATGTGCGTTTATTAGCAGATTCCGCATGTCAAACTCTTTATGCTTCAATATGTATTTAAGGAAGTCTCTGACATGCAGTATTCCAATTATATTGTCCAAATTGTTTTCATATACAGGCAGCCTTGAGTATTTGACCGACTTGATTGTTTGCAGGACTTCTTCTGCTGTGGAGTTTACTTCGATCGCAATTACATTTTCCCTTGGGGTAAAAACATCTCCCACGGCAACTTCGTCAAAGCTAAGGGCTGAGCGCACAAGTACTTGCTTCTCCTTGTCCAGGACCCCTTCCTCTTCAGCAGTTTCAATTATATCGAGAAATTCCTCTTCGGTTATTACAGATTCATCATCTGCCGGGAAGAGCTTTGTCAGGGTCTTGGATATGTACATAAATAAAAAAGTCACCGGCGATAGGATCCTCATAATAAAGTGCAATGATCCCGAAACTGCCAACACAAACTTATCACTGTTTGCTTTAGCAATGCTCTTAGGTATCATTTCACTAAAGAGGAAGACATGCACAGTGCTTACTATGGTCAAATATTTAACTGATTGTACACCCCAAATCTGGGTGGCTATCAAAGTAACAAGGGCAGCAAAAGCTATATGCGTGATATTATTTCCAATCAAAAGTGTGGTTATTGCACGATCAAAATTATTGGAAATTTTCAACGCAAGTTTTGCACGCTTATCTCCGTTGTCCCGCAAGGGTTCTGGATGCGGAGCTTGTTCATCGCAGCAAATGAAGTTTCAGTTGCGGCAAAGTATGCCGCTCCAAGTGTAAGTGCTACTAATGACAGGATTCGCAACCAACCGTCACTATCCATTTATGGAACCAACTCCCTTTCAAATAAAAATATAAACAACAAATGGAACTGTTTATCATTTATAATATTCATTATGCATGATTTTGTCAAGTATGCATTTCCGGTATGGTTCGGTCTATCCGGAGTGATCTACTATTCATTTTTTCTGTACAATTATGTCTATATGCATCGATTTGCTGAACGCTACTTTATTCTTTCTGCAGTATTGTTTTATGGAGTTGGTGGTATTGTTCACAATTTATTCACATTTTGCTGTTATATTTTTTCGGTATAGATAATGTATAATAAATGAAAAACAGCAATCTGAAAGCGGGAGTTGAGGCTAATTGATTGAAGTCAAAAATTTAACGAAGGTATATGGCGACCACACTGCTGTGTCAGATTTAACATTTACAGTTTCAAGCGGACAAATCTACGGCTTTCTTGGGCCTAACGGGGCAGGAAAAACTACCACTATGAACATAATTACGGGTTGTCTTGCTGCGACTTCAGGAAGTGTCTCAATCAACGGATATGATATCTTTGAGGATGCAGAGAAAGCAAAAAAGCTTATTGGTTATCTGCCCGAGGAGCCGCCGCTCTATCCCGATATGACTCCGTATGAATACCTCGACTTTGTTGCAAAAGCAAAGCGAGTACCGAAGTCGGAAAGGGAAAACAAAGTTGATGAGGTAATGAAGGTCACGCGAATCACTTCGGTTGCGGACAGGCTTATAAAAAACCTGTCCAAAGGTTACAGGCAGCGTGTAGGCATAGCGCAGGCACTGATAGGCGATCCTGAAATAATCATACTAGATGAGCCTACTGTAGGACTTGATCCAAAACAGATAATTGAGATAAGGGAACTTATAAAGAGTCTGGGAGAAAAGCATACAGTCATATTGAGCAGCCACATCCTGTCTGAGGTTCGTGCTTTATGTGACAACATTATGATCATCTCCCGTGGTAAACTTGTGGCCTGTGATACTCCGGAAAATCTTGAGAGGCTTTTTTCGGGTACCACCACGATCGAGATGACTGTTAAGGCGGAAGAGGATCAGGTCAGAAGTGCCCTGTCCGGAATAATCAATATCCTGGATATTCATTATTCAAAGACAGGCGAAGATGGCAGGGCTGAGGTGACTATTACCACAGACGGTAAAGAGGATATTAGCGAGAAGGTGTTTTTTGCGTTTTGTGATATCCGCCGGCCGATACTTAGGATGAACCATGTTCATGCAAGCCTTGAAGATGTATTTGTTGAACTGACTTCTGCAAAGGACGGGGCTAAGATATACGATGAAAAACAAGCCCAGTCCGAAATTACGGATGATTTGTGGGATGATCCTCAGGACGTATCCATGGGAGCAGACGCTGAGAAACTTGCTGATGAGGGGGGAAAATGAACAGTGAGAGCCATTATCGGACGAGAGCTTAGATCATATTATAACGGGGCAGTGGGCTATGTTTTTGCTGCCTTTATCCTGCTTTTTGTAGGGATCTATACCATGGCAATAAATCTTAAAGGTTATGTGGCCAACTTTGAGTTTTCGCTCAGTCAGATGAGTTTTGTATATCTGATAGCAATACCGATCATTACAATGCGGATGATCGCTGAGGAAAAGAGGCAGAAAACCGACCAACTTCTATATTCGCTGCCAATGGGTGTGACTAGGATCGTATTAGGTAAGTACTTTGCTTCTCTGATCGTACTTGCGGTGCCGGTGGCGATAATATGCTTTTATCCACTGATTTTGACTCTTTACGGGACAGTCAACCTTTTTAGTGCATACGGATCTATTTTGGCATTCTTTTTGCTTGGAGCCTCACTTATTTCGGTGGGAATGTTCATATCTTCAGTGACTGAAAGCCAGGTTGTGGCTGCAGTTCTCAGTTTTATTGCAATGCTGATAAATTTTTTCATTTCTCAGCTTGCAAATCTCGTGTCGGCATCTACGATGTCGTCGTTTATTGCAATGACGATATTTGTAGTCGTGTTGGCTGTTATAATCAAGTTGCTGGTCAAGAGCGGGATCTTCGCCGTTGTTTTTGCCCTTGTCTGTGAGATAAGTTTGATCGTATCGTTCATTACGTCCCGCAGCTCCTTTGAAGGCCTGTTCCCGGCTATAATGAAGGGGATTTCAATGTTTGATCGCTTTTACAGCTTCATAGGCGGGGTCTTTGATATAACCTCAATAGTATATTTCATAATGACAAGCTTTGTATTTGTGTTCCTTACTGTTCAATCACTTGAAAAGCGGAGGTGGAACTGATGGGGGCTATAAAGTCGTTTTTCAAAAGCCGCGCATTCCGTATAGGAATGTACAGTGCAATATCCTCTATCATAGTTATTGCCATTGCCGCGGGAGTGATCATGATCACAGATGAGCTTCCAACCACTTATACTAAGCTCGACATGACACAAAATCAACTATACTCCATTTCTGAGCAGACCGAGAAACTCCTTGGAAACCTTGACAAGGATGTTGAGATATACCTTCTTGCTCAAAGCGGCAATGAAGATAGCACATTGCTTAACATGCTGAAAAGATACGAAGCGATCAATGATAAAGTCAAGGTGATCCTAAAGGATCCGGTGGTGTATCCTAACTTTGTGCAGCAGTATACTACCGAAGCTGTATACGAAAATAGCGTTATTGTTGTTAGTGGCGAGAGAAGTCAGTACATCAGCTATTATGAGATCTATGTTTCGCAAATTGATTACAGCACATATCAGAGAACCATCGATTTCTATGGTGAAAGCTGTGTTACAAGTGCTATTGATTATGTCACAAGCAGCAACCTACCAAAGGCATATTTACTTACGGGACATGGTGAGAAAGAATTAAACACAACAGTTGACACTTTAATAGCAAAAGACAATATTGACGCCGAAACTCTGAACCTGCTCACTGTGGAGGAAGTTCCGCAGGATGCCGATTGTCTGATAGTTAACAGTCCCGCTTCCGATATCCCGCAAAGTGAGATAAAAAAGATAGAAACTTTTTTGATAAATGGTGGCAACTTGCTTCTGATTACGGATGTTACGGACATTCAAATGCCCAATATTTCTGCCATGATGAAAGACTATGGCGTTGAGGTTGGTAGACGGTATGGTGCTTGAAGGTGATCCCAATTACTGTTTAAGTATGTATACCCACTATCTTTTGCCCAAGATCGATACACATGTTATAACCAATCCGCTGAGGGATGGCGGGTATTATGTGCTTATGCCGATTGCCTCAGGTATTATGGAGCTGGACGAGAAGCGCGATACTGTAAAGATCGATAAGTTACTTACCACGTCCGACAGTGCTTTTTCGAAGGTCGACGTTATGAACATGACATCTGCGAAAAAGGAAGAAGGGGACATCGACGGTCCATTTAGTTTGGGCGTTGCGATAACAGACTCGGCAGATCAAGTAGAAACTAAAATAGTATGGTTTACTTCATCCAGCTTATTAGAGCCCTCAATAGATGAAATGGTATCCGGGGGCAACTTCGACCTGTTTCTAAACTCCCTTAACTGGATGTGCGAAAGGGAAGAGAAGATCTCGATACATCCAAAGACGATCAAGAATGAAATACTGATGGTTCCGGCTGCTGCAGCGACCCGTTGGAGCATACTCCTTGTCGGAATCCTGCCTGCTATCTTCCTAATAGCCGGGATCAGCGTATGGGTAAGGAGGAGACGCAGATAATGAAGCGCACGACGCGAATGCTAATACTGGCCGCAGTGCTTGCCGTGGTGGTGATCGGGTATACAGCGGTATCAAGACTTATCACCGGACAGGATGAAGCAGACGTTGATGGCGGGGACATTTCTGTGACCTCCCACGATTTGATGGCGATCGAAAAGCTTGAATGGGAGTACAATGGAGAAAAAATCACTTTGAGCAAAGAAGGCGGCCGGTGGAGGTACGCTAAAGACGGTGCATTCCCACTGGATCTGAATAAGGTCGAGACAATGCTCTCTGCGATCCAAGAAATCAAGGCATCCCGCTCAATCGAGCAAATCGATTCGTTGTCGGAGTACGGTCTTGAGGAGCCTGGGTGCAAAATCACTGTTGGCACCCTTGAGGGATCAAAATTTACCTATCACGTTGGTGATAAAAATGAAGTCACCGGAGAATATTACCTCCTCACTGGCCAAAGCGAAAAAGTATATATGGTAGACTCCGGTCTGCATAATGCCTTCAGTAAAACTCTTATGGATATGGTCCAGAGACAGGAGATCCCTGATCTTTCAAGCGCAAAAGAAATCATGATCGAAACGCATGATAGCTTAAAGAAAATCGTATACAAAGACACCCACAAAGGAATCACCTATACAAATGCCTACAAGTGGTTCTATGAGTTTGATGTTGAAGGGAATATAGTATACTCCCCACTCGGATCAAACAAAGTGAGAAGGTTGCAGAGCAGCGTTTCGGATATTACATGGAAAGGCTGTGTCGATTATGATGCAACAAATGACGAGCTTGCAAACTATGGACTCGACAGGCCACGTGTAGTTGTCAATGTAAAGTACTCCAACGGGGATTTCAACCTGATGTTTGGTGATCAAGTTGACGACAATTGCTATGCGAAGACCGGGGATACAGGGATCGTGTATTTGGTTTCAACAGATGTTGTGGAGGAGCTTATTTCGGTAGACTTTGAGTCACTTCGCCCCGATGATGTCTGCCTGATGGAATGGAATACAGTCGATTCGATTGAGATCGAGGTGGATGGCAAAGCGCTCACCATTTACTTTGACCGTAGCAATGAAGGAGCGGTTTCATATATCGTTAACGGCTATCAGGGTGACGCTGAAGCAGTTGAGAACCTGCTTGACTCTATTACGGGCATGACATCTGTTGAACAGACCGATAAGGCATCTCCCTTTAAGGAACCTGAAGTTAGGATAGTATTTCACCGCAACACGGAGTTTTTCCACACTATGACACTATCGCTATTCAAGTTCAACAGCCAAAGCTACTTGGTTGAGTTTGATGGTCAATCACGACTCCTTGTAGGAAACGACGACGTGTTTGAGCTCAAAGAGGCTTTTGCCGAGCTTGCAGACCAATGAACAAGGATGCTGCTTGACGATTTCGACAGCGTTGGACAGGGGACAGGTTCCCTGTCCACATTTTATAATGGACAAGGAACCTGTCCCTCGGTTCACCTGATCACCATTTCCTTGGACGAGGAACCTCTCTACATTGAGACCTCATATCGCATGCTGTTTTGGTCAGAACAAAATCACAAAATGATGCATGAAAACATATACTTGAGCATATATTCTGCTCATACTAAACAAACATACAAAACACCATCATTTGAGCTTGCACATTTTGTATCTATTGCGCTAAATTGATATCTTGACAAATTGCCGGTCACAAGATACAATCATTAGCATTAACTGAAACGAGGTGAAATTATGAAGAAGCTAGTGTTTTTGCTGACTATCATCATGCTTGTATCTATCGTTGCAGGTTGCTCGACCTCCGACTCCAATGAGATAAAGATCGGCATAAACTATGAGCTTAGCGGCGGTGTTGCCTCCTACGGTCAGAGTTCCGTAGACGGAATCATGCTCGCTATCGATGAAATCAACGCAGCCGGAGGCGTTAACGGCAAAAAGATCGCTCCAGTTCAGTATGATAATGGTTCTGAACCGGCAGAAGCAGTTATTATTGCCAACAGACTGATTTCTCAGGATAAGGTCCTGGCAATTCTAGGCCCTGCCACATCAGGAGCTTTTAAGTCTGAGATATCAGTTGCAGAAAAGGAAAGGGTACCGGTACTTAGTGGTTCCGCTACTGCTGACGACGTTACAGTAGATGAAAACGGAAATGTAAAGAAGTATGCCTATAGGATTTGCTTTGCAGACTCATATCAGGGCGCAGCAATGGCTGAATTTGCTATCAACAAGCTTGGAGCCCAAAAAGCCGTACTGATTAAGGACACCTCGAGTGACTACGCCAAGGGATTAGCTGAAAACTTCACGGCAACATTTGAAGCCAACGGCGGGACAATTGTCGGCGAAGAAGCATATGTTGCCAAGGATACCGATTTCAATGCAATACTTACTAAAATCAATGCTCTTGATTTTGACGTCATCTACATACCCGGATACTACGAAGAGGCAGGCCTTATAATCAAACAGGCAAGAGGTCTTGGTATTGATGCACCGATACTTGGTGCTGACGGCTTCGATTCTCCTACCCTTGTTGACTTGGCCGGAGCTTCTGCACTAAATGATGTATACTTTACAAACCACTATTCTTCTCTTGACAACGATCCCAAGGTCGCAAAGTTCATCGAAAGCTTTAAAGAAAAGTATGGTAAAGAGCCTGATGCCTTTAACGCTCTCGGTTATGACCTGGCAATGTTCTTGATCGACGGTCTGAAACGCTGTGAGAAACTTGACCGCGAGACATTGAGAGACACTTTGGAGAAGACGACCAACTTCGAGGGAGTCACGGGAACCATCAGCATTGATGAAAATCATAACGCTATTAAATCTATTGTTGTAATCGGCTTACAGGACGGAGTACAGGCAACTGCTGAAAAGTCTAGCTAAAAACTAAGTGATATACTTATTCGTTTAGACTAGAAGTCTATTAAACCACGGGTTAGCTTTTCATGATGTTATACAAGGGCGATGCCTATCGCCCTTGTTTCTCATAAGGATTATTACTCAGCGAGAACAGGGGGAGACACTGGTGAACTTACTTCAACAGGTAATTAACGGGCTGTCATTGGGAAGTATATATGCATTGATAGCCCTGGGTTACACCATGGTATATGGGATCATAAAGCTTATAAATTTTGCTCATTGTGATATTTATATGATAGGTGCGTATGTGGGGTATTTGTGCCTTACCACATTAAAGATTGGGGTTCTCCCGTCCCTCCTTATCGCTATGGTCGTGTGCACAGTACTTGGCATATTGATTGAAAAGATTGCATACAAGCCACTTAGGAATGCAACACGAATTGCTGTCTTGATAACGGCTATTGGTGTTTCGATATTCCTGGAGTATGTCATGATGTATATCTTTAAGGCAAATGTACGCGCCTATCCTCCAATGACAGGTTGGATGGCAAAGTCCTTCCACATTAGCGGTCTAACTCTAACATCACAGCAGATCCTGATATTTGCAGCTACTGTGGTTTTGATGATTTTGCTTCAGTTTACTGTCAAGAAGACTCGCATTGGAAAAGCAATGAGGGCCGTATCCTTGGACAGAGACGCTGCCGAACTTATGGGCATAAACGTCAACTCCACGATTTCATTTACATTTGCCCTGGGCTCCGCTCTGGCCGGTGCCGCAGGGGTGCTAGTTGGAATATACTATAATTCTATAAATCCTTTGATGGGTGCGCTGCCGGGCTTAAAGGCTTTTGTTGCCGCTGTTTTCGGAGGCATCGGAATAATTCCCGGAGCGATGATCGGTGGGTATTTTATTGGAATAGTAGAGGTTTTTGTATCGGGGTATGGAAACTCAATGTACAAAGATGCCGTTGTGTTTGCTATACTGATCTTGATTTTGATCATCAAGCCATCCGGTCTGCTCGGCAAAAACACCAGAGAGAAGGTGTAGGCTTATGAAGAAGATTATGAAAAACAGAACTATAATAAAGGCACTTGTTCTGCTTATCTGCTTTGTAGTGGTGCAACTTTTGGATTTTGCCGGCTTTATAGATGGCTACATAATGGGAATACTTGCAAGGATCTGCATAAACATCATATTGGCTGTTAGTCTCAACTTGATCACCGGCTTTACCGGACAGTTTTCACTTGGTCATGCGGGATTTATGTCAATTGGCGCATATGCCTGTGCAATAACAACATTCAGATTTCCTACGATTCCCGGCTTTATTGCAGGCGTATTTTTGGGAGCTATATGCGCGGCTATTGTTGGAGCCCTTGTCGGGCTACCCACACTTCGACTTCGCGGCGACTATCTAGCAATCGCCACACTTGGTATGGCTGAGATCATTCGCATAATGTTCTTGAATATGGATATTACGAACGGCGCAGCAGGACTTATAGGTATACCGCAGTTTGTTAATTGGCCATGGCTGTTTATCTTTACTGTTGGTACCGTTGTGCTTATCAGAAACTTTATAAAATCAGCCCACGGCAGGGCATGCATTTCGATTCGTGAAGATGAGATTGCATCTGAGTCAATGGGTACCAACACTACAGGCACTAAAGTGATGGCTTTTACGATTGGCGCTTTCTTTGCAGGTATTGCTGGTGCGCTTTATGCATCATACTTTTTCTTTATCAAACCTGAATTGTTTGGTTTTCAAAAGTCCATTGACGTTCTTGTAATCGTTGTTTTCGGAGGCTTGGGAAGCATCTCCGGTTCTGTTGTGGCAGCTGTGTTGCTTGAAGTGATTTCCACAATGCTACAGAGTATTGTCGAGCTTAGGATGGTCTTCTATGCTACACTGCTTGTCATCATAATGCTTTTCCGGCCGCAGGGACTTATGGGATCGAAGGAAATCACTGCTCTGATGTTTAAAGATCAAGCCGGAAAGCTGTGGAACAGAATTCGCTCGGCAAGAGGGAAGGGGGGGCAAGCGTAGTGTCTGTGTTGAAAGTTGAGGGGCTAACTAAGACTTTTGGTGGTCTCACTGCTGTTCTTAAAGCTAGTTTAGAGTTAAAGCAGGGTGAGCTTATCGGACTTATTGGTCCCAACGGTGCCGGAAAAACTACCGTCTTCAACCTCCTTACAGGTATTATTGAACCTACAAGCGGTACGGTCACACTGAGAGGAAAACAAATACAGGGACTTAAGCCCCATGTTATTTGCAGAGACGGTATTGCGAGGACCTTCCAAAATATACGACTTTTTAAGGATCTGACTGTTCTTGACAATGTAAGGATCGCAATGAACAAACAGGTTAAACACGGTCTGTTTTCTGCTTTCTTCCACACAAGAGCTTACAAAAAAACTGAAGCTGAGATCCTTAAAAAATCAAATGACCTATTGAAGATCTTAAATCTTTACCACAAAAGAGATGAGCTTGCAAAGAACCTGCCCTATGGTGAACAGAGGCAGTTGGAGATTGCACGGGCTCTTGCCACAGATCCTATAATCCTCCTTCTTGATGAACCAGCGGCAGGCATGAATCCATCAGAAACTGCTCAGCTTACAGAGCTGATTGCATCGATACGCAAACGGTACAATGTTACAATACTATTGATAGAACACGATATGTCCCTTGTTATGAACATATGCGAACGCATCTATGTACTGGATTACGGAGTGGTAATCGCTGAGGGTACCCCGGATGAAATCAAGTCGAACAAACGGGTCATAGAGGCTTACCTTGGAGAGGAAGTGGAAGATGCTTGAGAAGATGCTTGAGATAAAAAATCTTGATGTCCATTACGGCGTGATCCACGCTCTTAAGGATGTTTCCCTTGAAGTAAATCAAGGCGAGATCGTAACGCTTATCGGTGCAAATGGAGCCGGTAAGACTACGACTCTTCGTACCATCTCCGGACTGAAGAAGCCAACAAGTGGGACAATTGTTTTCAACGAAAATGACATCACTTCCATCAGTGCGCAAGATAGAGTCAAGTTAGGGATTTCACATGTTCCCGAAGGCAGGCATGTTTTTTACAATATGACCGTGCTGGAAAATCTTGAGCTTGGAGCTTATTTGCGGCGCGACAAGGCAGGGATTTCACGGGATATCGATATGGTGTATGAACACTTTCCTGTTTTGGCCGACCGGAAAAAACAGCTTGCAGGCACGCTCTCGGGGGGCGAACAGCAGATGCTTGCAATGGGAAGGGCACTCATGTCAAATCCCAAAATGCTTATTCTTGATGAGCCATCAATGGGTTTGGCACCGTTGTTTGTTCAAGAAATATTTGATATAATAAAGAAAATAAACGCACTTGGCACTACGATATTCCTTGTTGAACAAAATGCCAGACTAGCTCTTAAGATCGCGAATAGAGCGTATGTAATGGAGACGGGTTCAATCGTTCTTTCGGGAAC
The DNA here is from genome assembly GCA_050950785.1 of Eubacteriales bacterium. Lineage (GTDB taxonomy): Bacteria > Bacillota > Clostridia > Oscillospirales > JAAYOS01 > JAAYOS01. Next base: position 79,017 of record JBMNIG010000029.1, read on the forward strand.
AGGAGCCGAACTTATGCAGAGCGATGAAATAAGGAAAGCATATTTGGGAGGTTGATATGATGTATGTCAGAAGCAAGATGACTATAAACCCGTATACTGTTTCCCCTTCCCAGTCAGTAATCGATGCACAGGAACTCATCGCAAAACACGGCGTCAAACGCCTACCGGTAGTTAAAAACGGAAAGCTAGTAGGCCTTGTGACAAGTAGAGACATCTCGCGATACTCTCCTTCTAAGGCGACATCCCTTAGTATGGGAGAAATCAGCTATCTCCTTGCCAAGACCAAAATCAGCAGCATAATGACAAAGGATCCAATCACGATTTCACCTGACTCCCTGCTAGAAGAAGCAGCCACTCTTATGCGCGATAATGATATAGGTTGCCTGCCTGTTGTTGAGGGAGATAAAGTGGTAGGTATAATAACAGAGAGTAACCTACTGGACGCTTTTATCGAATTGCTGGGCTTCAAAGAGCCTGGCACAAGGTTAACGGTTGAGGCAGTGGATGCTCCCGGGATTTTGTCTAAGCTCACAGGGATCTATGGCGAACACGATGCCAATATCACACATGTGGCGGTCTACCGCGGCAAGAACGGGAAAAGCGACATTGTGATCGGAACGAACTCCCTTGAGACTCAAGGAATTGAAAAGAGCCTTGAGCTTGGTGGTTACAAGGTTGTTTACAAGCTGCAAAACAAGTAACGACATCGCATCTACAAGTGCGATATTCATATAGCACCATGGCTTTTTGCATTGACTTATATTACATAGCCTGACATTGATTTACCACCCTGTTTGAAACATAAACAGGGTGGTGTTTTTTGTGCGCAAACTGTCGAAGATTGTCGAAAGACACAAAAGTAATAAAATAATCATATTGACTATTATGGAATATAAATATATACTTAAGGCATATAAAAGAAATGGTATAGTAATTTCAATGAGAGAAGGTGGTTATAGATTACGATGGGTGTGCTTTATTTAGGTAGGCGTACATATTTATCTAATTTGAAGAAAGGGGAAATATCATGAACAAAAGGATTGGAAAGTTTTTGTCCATCATGCTCAGTGCTTCGCTATTGCTTACACTAGGCGTAGCAGCAAATGCTGAAGAGCCGGCTACCGGTACTTTTGACCTGCTTGCAACCGGCTATGACTGGGGAACACCGATTACTGATATCAAAGTTAATTTTCCCGAACCACTAAGTGAGAATATTACAGCCGAAGATCTACTTGAAGCGTTTTCAATATCCATTGATCTGGAGTATGTGTTTTATGGTATTGAAGTCAATGCCGAGAGCGACGTTGTTGCGGTCGAGAGTGCCAGCATTGCGGAGGATAGAACTTCCGCGACCTTGAACATAGGCACTAAATATGCAGATCACAACCTTACTCGCATAAGTAACTTCACAAAGTATGATGGCTCCTGGAACATCTCCCTCGCTAAGGATCTTGGTGACTTGAAGGAAGGCACAGAGTTCGAATGGAGCGGCAAAGTGATCAACGAGTGGGCAGATAAATTTGAGCGACTCACTGTTGAAACCGAGTATACTTATGTAAACAACCGTACAGGTGAAACAACCACGTATACCTCGATGGACGCGAGATTGTATACCCCGGATAAGACCAAATATGAGGACAAGGGTGACGGATATCCATTGGTTGTTTGGCTACACGGCGGTGGTGAGGTTGGAGACGATAACGAGATACATATTACTGCCAACGCTGTAGTCAATTGGGCAAAAGACAAAGCTCAGGATATATTTGGAGGAGCATATATCCTCGCACCACAAAACCATGCCGGGAGAAGCGTAAAGGCTTGCATGGAAGTAATTGAGTACGTTTTGGATAAAAATACGGACATTGATACAAGCAGGATCTATGTAGGAGGATGTTCCTACGGTGGAGGAGCAACTTGGTCAATGATCAAGGCGTTCCCGGATTATTTTGCTGCGGCATTCCCGATCTGCGCTGGCACGACGCTGACCGAGGAAGATCTGGAAAACCTCTATGACCTTCCGGTATATATGGTCGTATCGACAGGCGACTCAATGCCGGTCAGCATGATGCAAGCATATAATGCTCTTGTCGACTATGCGCTTTCAAAAGGAGCGGAGCCGAAGACCTACATAGCCCTGTTTGAGCATGTCGACTTTGAGGGACTTGAGGATTCTCAAAAGCTCATGGCAACAGCTCAGGGTGCGGAATATACCGAGGAAACACGATTTGATTTCATGGCTTTGGACCACTGGAGCTGGATCTATGTACATAACGGCTTCGACGCCAAGGGCGATGACTATGACGGAAAGATGTTCATCGAAACCGACGTTGCAGCCGAATACGACAACTGCACAGTGGTTGAGGTGACAGAGGACAACATTGACGAGATCAGGGCGACGATGGGCGAGAACATTGCAAAGACAGTCAATATCGGCGACCTCTTGGTACACTGTGTAAGGGAAACGATGGATGAGGACGGCAATGTGGTATCGACTACCCATGCTTATACGCCCAACTTTGCTCCTTCGGATATAGGCTACGAGACATTTACTCACTTCCTGGCTGCGCAAACCGACGGGTATGCATTCCCGTTCAAGGACGTTCCTGAGGGGAGCAAATACTTTGATGCGGTCAGAAAACTGTACGATGCAGGGTTGACAAACGGTAAGGACTACAACCTTTATGATCCGGATGCAGGGTTGACCCGTGCCGAGTTTATGACCTTCCTTGGACGTGTGGTTGGTGCGAAAGTCGATCACACATTGAAGCCGGAATTCACAGACGTATCAATTGACGGCTGGAGCACCGGATATATTGCCTGGGGCCTGGAAAATGGTCTGATCCAAGGCTATGGCGATGGAAGGTTTGGGCCTAAGGATACCCTCACTCAAGAGCACGTAAATCTGATAATTGAGAGATTTGCGAATAAATTTGACAGGGAAGTCGTTGGATTTGACGGTCCTGCAGGTGATGCAACTCGTGGTCAGGTTGCAGTAATCCTAGCAAGTCTTCTCGATTAAGCTAAGTTTTATAAGAACTTCTGAATAATTAGATATGAAAACTGCTTAAAATAGGAGTGTCCTGTAGTTAAATCTTCAGGACACTCCGAATTTTTGCCTATAATTGTGTTAGAAGATTCACAAGTAAAGAATTCTGTTGAATAATATATTAACGGGTGGCAACATATCCGGTCAACACATAGGAGTATCCATTCGTTATATAGGTGAGTGCAACGAAAGGAGAGTTCGTCATGATAAGGCTTCCGCATATAATTTTCGATGTTCAGTCACCCGATATAAATAAATTCTGCAGATCGGAACATATATTTGAACCAATAGCACTTATAAATGAGCAAGGAAAGCTTGAAATGCTCAGAGCATTACTGAGCTGCGTGTTTGGTTGAATATTAATAATACAATAAAACTCTGCTACCTAGCATAGGCATACGGTGCGTCACCTGGTATTTATAATTTATTTGGCGTGGTCTAATTAACTTAGACGAATAAAAAAATCTGTCTAACTAAAAATCAAGGTTTTAAGTGGGACAGATGATTGTTTTTGGATTACATATAATATTTTCCGCCAGCAAGTAGGGTTTAGTATTTGATTCACAATGACAACGAGCCAACAAGCAAATAGCCCGGTTTGATCAAAAAACCAAACCGGGGATCAAATCGGTAGTTAACTAAAACCAGTTGTATAAAATCCTATTCGACAGTATAGTCAGGCTTGGTATCTAGCCTTAAATTGTACTCGTCATCGGTCAGAGTATCTCTGTCGGTGGTCACCTTGACGGTACCGTCAATAAACGCACCTTCTTCGATGGATAGATGTTGAGAGTTTAGGTTTCCGATAAGGACCGTGCTGCTGCCAAATGTGGCGTTGGAATAGACTTTGACGTTGCCTCTCACAGTTCCGTTCAAATTAAGTTTGTCGCAGATTATATCTCCTCTGATTGCCGAGTTTTCAGTTACCAGAACATTTGACTCGCTTGTTATGTTTCCTACGATTTTCCCGCTCTGAATATCCACTGACTTGCCTGCAATGTCGCCTTCGACAGACCCTGTCACCATAACAGTTGATTTGCTGATCACGTCTCCATTTACGGCACCCTGGATCTTGACATTTGCATCACTCTGTATCGAACCGTTGATGATCGTTTGCTTAGAAATGATCGTTGTCTCCTCCGGGCCTGCAACATGAGTGGGGATGGGTCGTTCCCTATGTACTACAACTGTGGAAGGTTCATCTTGATCATTATAGGTTTGATTGGGGGTATCGCTTTCCTTTTTTGAAATGCCGGATAATAGGTTTGCCCATGCAGTTTTTAAATTTTCCTTGATTTTGGAACTCGAGTTGTTCATATATGTATTCTCCTTTTATATTACCTTATTAGCCGTTTGTAAAACTCAAAAAAGCCGCACGGCACAAGGCTTTTTCGTGAAATATACTACTGATTTTTCTCCGCTTTTATGGTATAATTTGGTAGGTAAGAAAACAAAAAACCATAAAAGCAGGAGAAAAAATCATGCGAAATAAAATGCAAATGTCATTGTTTGACATCTACAACGATGTGTCCGAAGCGGTTGAAAAGAAGAAGCCGAAGTTAATTGCCCTCCTTGAAGAACACATCGATTTTCAAAGAATAATTCCCGCAAGTTTTTACCATGCGTTCTATTCTCGCTACGGCAGAAACAATATTTATCATCTCGAAAACTACATCAAAGCATTGCTTTTGCAAAAGATCCTCGGTATCCCGACAGACAAGCTCTTACTTGACATACTGAAATGCTCTCGTGAGTTAACCGATTTCTGTGGCTTTGAAAAAATACCTGACGGTTCGGCCATGACACGGTTTAAACAACGCTTTGCCGATTATCTTGCGGAAATGTTTGAATGTCTTGTTGCTTTAACCGAACCAATCTGCCGTGAAATTGATGAAAAGAAATCCGATTATCTTATCTATGATACTACCGGAATCGCTTTTCCCGTTGCCGAAAACAATCCGAAATATCTGAACGGCATACTCAAGCAAACAAAGAAACTTGTTAAAAGCAATCCGGATTTCAACCCTTACGGTGCAGCATATAATCTTATGCCGCCTGCTTCAAAAACGAACACGAATGCCCGCCAGCAATACATCAACGGTCACTTCTGTTATGCCGCTAAGGTGGGTATTCTGACAAACGGTCTCGGCATCCCGAGACATATTGCATTCTTTGATGAGCAATTGACTATATTATCTTATGAAAGCAAATTCACCTTTATCAACACTTCGGTTCTATAGGTATTAGGAAAATCAATTGTGCACTTGTTATATATAAACAATAAAACTTATTATCCGACAAAAAATGACTGTTTCACTATTATATTTATTATATTACAACTTACCAAGTCTGTCAAGTAATGGTTGCCTTAATTCGGCATTTTTATCGTTACACCTCTGTAGTCCACCCAAATTTGTCCGGTAGCCTGCCCCACTGGATACCTGTAAGTTCATCATACAGTCTTTGTGAAATAGGACCTGTGTTTCCGTTGTTGATTTCATAAACTTGTTCGCCAAAGGCAAGGTGACCGATCGGGGATATCACTGCAGCCGTGCCTGTTCCAAAGGCCTCTTTGACTCTGCCGTTTTTAAGTGCAGCCCTAACTTCGTCATCAGACAGCAAACGTTCTTCACAAGGTATAGACCAAGAGCGAAGCATCTCAAGGCAGGATCTCCTGGTGATACCCGGGAGGATACTTCCGGAAAGGGCAGGTGTTACTACAGTGTCATCAATGCAGAAGAAGACATTCATTGTCCCGACTTCTTCAATATATTTACGGTGAACACCGTCAAGCCAGAGAACCTGGGTATAACCCTTTTCCGCTGCTTTGATTTGAGCCCTGATGGTTGCCGCATAGTTTCCGCCGGCTTTGGCTTCTCCGGTTCCGCCCCGAACCGCACGGACATCCTCATCCTCCACATATATCTTTACAGGGGCCATACCCTCGGGGTAGTACGCAGCAACTGGAGACATGATTATTGCAAAAAGATAATCGTTGGATGCGCGAACTCCAAGGTGCGGATCGGTGGCTATCACGAAGGGACGGATATACATTGAGGTTCCCTCTTCTTTTGGCATCCAGTCCATGTCCACACGCAGCAGTGTTTTTACGGCCTCCACCGCAAAATCCACATCCACCGGTGGGATGCAGAGTCGATTGTGCGAGGAATTTAGCCGGTTGAAGTTGTCCCATGGACGGAAGAGAAGAGTTCTTCCATCGCCAGCGTAATAGGCCTTCATACCCTCGAATGTCTCCTGCGCATAATGGAGTACCATTGCCGAAGGATCAAGAGAAATCGGACCGTAGGGGACGATCCTTGGGTCGTGCCATCCGCTGTCCGGTGTGTAATCCATCAAAAACATGTGATCGGTAAAATATTTTCCAAACCCAAGCTTGGAGTAGTCGGGCTTGGTCTTTGGGGTGCTGGTTTGTCTGATAGTAATTTCTTTCATTTTATGCTCCAAACCGCCCCGAATGGCGGTAGCCGCTTTTTGCCGGCAACGGCAGGCCTGATTTGCAAAAATAAAGTTAATGTCTGCTATTATATCACCGATTTAGTTAGATGAAAAGAGTGGAAGTTCACAACGGAAATGTTTACACTCAATAGTTCTATGATTGAAGTGAATAATTCATTATGATATACTGTAAAGGACATATTATATGACTTTAGATGAAGATCCGCCTATTATAAGGAAGATTGATATGAATAGAATGAAATTTAGCAAATGGGCTGTCTTGGTGTTGGCGCTTGTTTTGCTTTTTGGGGTTTTGTCAAGTTCTGCTGAGGAGGATAATATCTATTTTACGGCAGTCAATGACACCCTAAAGAAACTTCAAGCTTCAACCATGCCCTACTACTACAATGATGAGTATTATGTGCCCTATACTATATTTGACGATCTGTCCCTTGGCGTATTCTATTCGGACAACAGTGAAAAAAACCATACACTTGCTCTGTACAACAGATACAACACCCTTATTTTCCAACTTTTATTGGAATACTCATATGACAACAATCAGCAGTATAGAGAAAGAGCTATATCACACAACAACACGTTATATATACCGATAAAATTTGTCTGTGAAAGGTTCGGGCTCAAGTATCAGTTGATCAAGACGCCGATTCCCGTAATACGTGTTGTTTCAGACGCAAAACTCGATGCAAATGAATTTAAGGACAAGTATTATGACAGGATAATAAGCGAAGGAAGGGATTTTCTCAACTTGAATCAAAGTCCTTCTCCCAGCGTCCCAGTCACCAGTGTATCTCCGCCACCATCAAAAGAACCGACATTGGCTCCGGAGGTCTACTTGACCTTTGACTGCAAAACGCCGGATGGTTTGAAGGAAATGATAGGAACCCTTGATAAGCACAAAATCAGCGCTACCTTCTTTCTCACTGAAGATATGATCGGTTCAGAGCGGGATTTGGTGCTAAGTATAATAGGATCAGGGCATAATATTGGGATTTATGAGAACGAATCATTAGCGGAATCTCAGGGTGACTCTCAGTCGATAGTCGAATACGTGCAGAGAGCAAATCGTCTGCTTGACAGCTATACACATACGAAGACAAGACTTTTTCGTTTCAGGACCGATTCGCCGTTTAAGGATGACAAGTCGATAAGAGAAACGCTGGCCGAATCGGGTTATGCTGTTTGGGATTGGACACTGAATGCTGATAGCATTACTGCATCAACCAATTGGCAGACGTCCCATAGATGGATTTCCATCATTGAGCAATCCGCTGAAAATGGAAACCCGGTGGTTTTTCGAGCAGGTGTCAAGGCTGATTTGAACGCAACAGTTGATATACTACTTGACTATTTTGATGATGAGCAAGCGGTATTTCGCTTGATTACTCCTGCTACGGAATCGGACAAATTAATCGGATAGGAGCAAAACAAAAACATGGTAATCATTCTCGGTAAAATGGGCGAGGTCGTGTTGAAAGGTCTAAACCGGAAGATGTTTGAAAACCGGATGCTGAGGAGCTTGAGATACCGTCTTTCGCTTATAGGTAATTATAAAGTATATTCCGCACAGTCCACTGTCTATGTGGAACCCCTTGACGAAAATGCAGATATGGATGCCGCCTTCAATATAGTTAGGAAGGTGTTTGGTCTTGTCGCAGTGAGTAAAGCATACTCATCTGAAAAAAATATTGATGCGATAGTTGAATCTGCTAAGAAGAATCTGGCTTCCGAACTTAGGCGCGTGCGGACTTTTAAGGTTGAAAGCCGCAGATCCGACAAGTCATTTCCGTTGAAGTCCCCGGAGATTTCAAGAATTACGGGGGGAGCGCTGCTGCAAACCCTTCCGCACCTGCGTGTTGACGTACACGATCCTGATGTGACTGTTTTCGTTGAGGTGCGGGAACTGGCTGCATTTGTCCACACCGATCCCGCTCCGGGTGCCGGAGGACTTCCGATAGGTTCTTCGGGTAAAGCCGCTATCCTTTTATCGGGTGGCATTGACAGCCCGGTGGCCGCTCAGCGTATGGCAAGGCGCGGAATCGAACTGGAAGCGATCCACTTCTATAGCTATCCATATACTTCGGAGCGTGCTAAACAGAAGGTCATAACCTTAACAGAAAAATTAAGCGAATACTGTGGACGTATTCCGCTTCACATTGTGCCCTTTACAAAAATCCAAGAGGAAATAGGAGCAAATTGTCCTGAGGAGTACTTTACGCTACTTATGCGCCGCTCCATGATGAGAATCAGCGAGCGTATAGCGCTGCAAAATGGTTGCAGTGCTTTAATAACAGGTGAAAGCTTAGGCCAGGTCGCAAGCCAGACCATGCAGGCTATGGCAGTGACCGAGCAGGCAATAACGATGCCGATCCTGCGGCCGTTAGTCGGTATGGACAAAGAGGAGATAGTCAGGATCGCAAGAGAAATAGACACCCTTGAAACCTCAAACTTACCATATGAGGATTGCTGCACCGTTTTCACACCCAGACGTCCCAAGACCAAGCCAAAGCTTGAAAATATATTAGAAATCGAGAAAGCAGTACCCTTTGCCGAATTGGAAGAGGAAGCGGTTGCAAACTGCGAGAGGCTGGTGGTTTCAAATGAGTATGACAGCTGAGATTTTGTCGATTGGCACAGAGTTGCTCCTTGGAAATATTGCAAACACAGATGCCCAGATCATCTCGCAAGGGCTGTCTGAACTTGGTATAAATGTCTATTATCACACTGTTGTGGGTGATAACCCCGAGCGTATAAGACGTGCGGTGGAGATTTCCCGGGAACGGGCTGACATCATTATTACAACAGGCGGCCTTGGACCGACATATGACGATATAACAAAGGAAACTATTGCCGAGTGTTTTGGGAAAAAACTCATACTCAATGAATCGGCTGTGAATAAGATCCATTCTTACTTTAAGAATATTTCAGCCGAACCCTCTCCAAATAACATGAGACAAGCCATGCTTCCCGAAGATTGTGTAGTGTTTGATAACGACTGGGGAACTGCTCCTGGTTGTGCATTTGAAGCACAGGGAAAGCATGTGATAATGCTTCCGGGCCCGCCGAGGGAATGCACTCCAATGTTCAGAGAGCGTGCAGTTCCATATTTGAAAAAGCTGTCTGACGCCACTCTGGTATCGCGCAATATCCACATATTCGGGATGGGAGAAAGCTTGATAGAAAGCCGGCTGCACGACTGGATGATAACTCAAATAAATCCGTCGGTGGCGCCTTACGCAAAGGAAGGCGAAGTGACGATAAGAGTTACCGCCAAGGCAGAAAATGAGGCAGCCGCATTTGCAATGACAGAGCCGGTCGTTGATAAGGTGCTGAGCATTCTCGGAGATGTAGTCTACGGTGTGGACGTTGATAGTCTTGAAGAGGTGGTAAAGCAGCTTCTTGAAGAAAATGGGCTTACACTTGCATCTGCGGAGTCATGTACCGGAGGTTTACTCTCTGCAAGAATGACTGAACTACCGGGCGTTTCCGCTGTGTTTAACGGCGGTGTCTGCGCATACTCAAACGAAGTTAAAATGAACGTACTCTCTGTGCCTGAAAGCTATATTAAGAAATATGGTGCCGTCAGTGAACAAGTAGTGCGCTCTATGGCGGAAAATGTTCGAAAGCAACTTGGCGCAGACATTGGAGTCGCCATATCCGGAGTTGCAGGTCCTGCTGCAAGTGAAAGCAAACCTGTCGGCACTGTATGTATTGCAGTTTCTTCAACAGTATGTACCGAGGCTTACACCTATAATCTCGGACGCGCGCAAAATCGAGGTCGGATAAGGACATTGTCTGTCAACAGAGCACTTGATCTTATCAGGCGACACATCATAAACAATAAAAACCTTTTAACTAATAACGGAGGAACCCTTTGAGCAATTTTGTTACAGAACAGGAAATGGAATATCAGCGCGAATGCATGCATAGAGTTGCCGCACAAAACAACGGTCGCACAGCTTGCGTAGATACTTATGGATGCCAACAAAATGAAGCTGATTCTGAACGCATGCGGGGCATGCTCACAGAAATGGGATATATACTTACCGACTCCGACGAAGCGGACGTCGTTATCATAAACACCTGCGCGGTTCGAGAGAATGCCGAAAATCGCGTCTTTGGTGTGATCGGGAGACTTGTGCATTCGAAGCGCAAAAACCCGTCGCAGATAATCATTCTTGCCGGTTGTATGGGCGGCGAGACATCTGTGAGAGAGAAAATCAAAAAAAGCTACAAGCATGTTGACGCTGTCCTCGACACCACCTCGTTTTGGAGGCTTCCCGAGGTCATTCTCGGCATTCTTGAAGGAGATGCAACAGTTGCAGAGATAAATGCCGTAGACGGTGTGGTCTCGCCGGACAACCGCATTGCCGAGGGAATGCCGGTGCAGCGTGTTTTCCCACACAAGGCGTGGATTTCGGTTATGTACGGCTGTAATAACTTCTGTACATATTGTATTGTGCCATATTTACGCGGTCGGGAACGCAGTAGGCGCAGTGAAGACATACTGCGAGAGATCCGCGGGGTAGTGGAAGACGGTTGTAAAGACATAACCCTCCTAGGCCAGAACGTAAACTCATATGGCAAAAACTCCGAAGGAGAGACCGACTTTGCCGGTTTGCTGGAAATGGCCGCAAAGGTTGACGGTGAGTTCCTCATAAGATTTATGACAAGCCATCCCAAGGATACGTCCAAAAAACTTCTGGATACGATGGCATCATATCCGAGAATTGCTCGCCATCTACACTTGCCCGTGCAGTCAGGGTCTGACCGGATCCTTAAAATCATGAACCGTCATTATACGTCCGAAAGCTATCTCGAGCTTATCCGATATGCAAAAAAGGTGATGCCCGATATAGTTCTGACAAGTGATATAATCGTCGGCTTCCCAGGCGAAACCGAGGAAGACTTCCAGCAAACACTTGATTTGGTTGCTGAAGTGGAATATGATTCATTGTTTACCTTTATATACTCCCAACGTGAAGGGACTCCTGCAGCGAAAATGGAGGATCCCACTTCTCCGGAAGAGAAAAGTGACCGGTTTAATCGCCTGATCGAACTTCAAAATTCGATCTCGCTTAAAAAACACAGCGAATATGTTGGAAAAACATTGACTGCCCTTATAGACGGCGAAGGGAGAAGTGGTGAATTTAATTTGACTGCCCGCACAAATGGGGGAAGACTGATACATCTTAACGGAGATCCTTCGATGATAGGACGGTTTTCACCTGTTCGTATTACAAAGGCCACAACATGGTCTCTTGTTGGGGAAATAGTTAAGTAGACAATAGTTTGCTTATTGCAAAGGAATTATTAATTAGTTATCGAAATAGTGTAAACATATTTGGAACAGTATGGTTGAGTGGGGTATTATGGATGTCTGAAACACCGATGATGCGGCAATATAAAAAGATAAAGCGGCGCAATCCCGATTGCATTCTTTTCTTCAGGCTTGGTGACTTTTATGAAATGTTCGGAGATGATGCAGTCATTGCTGCAAAGGAGCTGGATTTGGTTCTGACCAGCCGCAGCAAGAACGTGCCTGAGGACGAGAGGATCCCGATGTGCGGTATTCCGTACCACGCGGCCGAAAGCTACATATCCAGGATGGTGGCTAAGGGGTATAAGATTGCTATTTGTGAACAGATGGAAGACCCCAAGTTGGCAAAAGGGTTAGTTAAGCGCGATATCGTAAGGATAATAACACCCGGAACAGCAATTGAAAGCTCCATGTTGGAGGACTCAAAAAACAACTTTATTTGTGCTGTGTACATTTCAGGACAAATGACATCTGCCGTGTCCAAGGACAGTGATCCCGATAGTGCCGGTGTTTGTTTTTGCGACCTTTCTACAGGAGAGGCATATTGCGCTGAGTTTGCAGGTGATAAAGCGGTTGACCAATTGATAAACGAGCTTGGAAGATTTGCTCCTGCTGAAGCTCTGCTGAACGTTGTCGCAATGCAGGAATCGAAAGTTGTTGGATTTCTGCGTGACAAGCTGGGATGTATGGTGGAAGAGCTTCCCCAGTCAACACCTACAGGCGATGATGTTTGGGAGTTGGTAGAAAAACAGTTTGGCAAGGAAAACCCTCTAATTCAGAATGGAAGAAGACTATCTTGTGCTGCTAATGCCTGTGCAGCGCTGCTCCAATATCTCTACGAAACTCAAAAAACAGATTTAAGTCATATTCGCTCTTTGACCTACAATGATCAAGAAATGTTTATGGAGCTGGACTATACTGCGCGTAGAAACCTGGAGCTTTGTGAGACGATACGCACAGGAGAGAAAAAGGGCAGTTTGCTTTGGGTGCTGGACAAGACGCGTACTCCCATGGGAGGAAGGCTGATAAGGTCATGGCTTGAAAAGCCCCTTACAAATCCTGCTGCCATCAACAAGCGACTGACTGCTGTTGAAGAGCTACTACAGGATCACATACTCCGTGATAAGATCGTAGATGAGCTTAAGGGCATTTCCGACATGGAACGGATAATCGGCCGGGTAGTTTATGGGTCTGCCAATTGTCGTGATCTTCGTGCTTTGTCAGATGCCGCAAAACATATACCTGTTATTAGAGAGCTGTTGCAGGATACAAAATCAGCCGCCCTGTCCGAAGTTAGCAGACAGGCCGATCCGCTTATGGATATTACGGAGTTGCTTGACAGTGCTATTGTGGATGACCCGCCTTTCTCTGTCCGGGAAGGTGGATTCATAAAAAGCGGATATAACGCGGATATTGATAAGCTTAGGGAAGTTCTTTCCGGTGGGCGGGGCAGTATTGCCTCATTCGAGGCTGATGAACGTGAGCGGACGGGCATAAAGTCACTCAAGGTTGGATATAACCGGGTGTTTGGGTATTATATAGAGGTTAGAAAATCAGGCTATGATCAGATACCCGAACACTACATACGTAAGCAAACGCTTGTTGACCGTGAAAGGTACATAACTGAAGAGCTAAAAGAACTAGAGACTACTATCCTGACTGCAAGTGAACGTGTTACGGCTCTTGAATATGAGCTATTCACAGAGTTGCGCACATTGGTTGCAAATCAGCTACAAAGGATCCAACAAACAGCACACGCCATAGCACAGTTGGACGTGTTTTGTTCGTTCGCTGAGTCTGCTTACAGAGGGCATTATTGCAGACCGGATGTTGACGACTCAGATCGCATTGAAATTACTGACGGCAGACATCCCGTGGTTGAAAGGATGCTTGCCGACGGTCTGTTTGTGCCAAATGACGTAAACATGGATTGCAGTGATAATATGGTCTCCATCATTACCGGACCCAACATGGCCGGAAAGTCCACGTATATGCGCCAGGTAGCGCTTATTGTATTGATGGCTCAGGCTGGCAGCTTCGTGCCTGCTAAATCAGCGCGGATCGGAGCCGTGGATCGCATTTTTACCCGCATCGGGGCATCCGACGATCTGGCTTCGGGACAGTCGACATTTATGGTTGAAATGAGTGAGGTCGCCGACATATTGCGAAACGCAACTTCAAAAAGCCTTCTTATTTTAGATGAGATCGGTCGAGGGACATCTACATTCGACGGAATGGCGATCGCAAGAGCCGTTCTGGAATGGGTAAGCAATACAAAGCGTCTTGGCGCAAAGACTTTGTTTGCAACCCACTATCATGAGCTTACCGATCTTGAAAACCAAATCAGGGGTGTCAAAAACTACAATATCGCGGTCAAGAAAAGGGGCAGTGAGATCATCTTCTTACGAAAGATCGTGCCCGGCGGAACGGATCAAAGCTACGGAATCGAGGTAGCAAGGCTTGCCGGTTTACCCGATGGGCTTATAAAAAGGGCAAATGAAATACTTCAGTCCCTTGAAAAAGGTGAGTTGAAGGCTCCGATGAAAGATCGGATGCGTGAAGCTGACAAAGCTGAAAGCGACAGCGCTCAGATCTCGCTTCTTGACATGAGTGCAAATGAAGTGGTTGAAACCCTTAAGAAAGTAGAGCCGGACACCTTAACGCCTATAGAAGCGCTAAATCTCGTATACAAACTTAAGAAAAAAATACAATGATCTGCTGCCGGACAAGGGTGCGGTATCAGCCGGGGAGTATTAGCCGGGGGATGAGGATATAATGGGTAAGATATTAAAACTGGACAGGCATGTTGCGGATCTGATTGCCGCGGGGGAAGTGGTCGAGAGGCCGGCATCGGTCGTAAAGGAACTAGTAGAAAATGCCGTTGACGCCGGGGCCGACGCAATTACAGTAGAGATCAGACGCGGCGGCTTGGAGATGATAAGAGTTAGCGACAATGGCTCCGGAATCGAACCGGAGGACATCCGCACCGCATTTTTACGCCATGCAACCTCCAAAATCCGAAAAGCAGAAGACCTTGATTCGATATATACAATGGGGTTTAGAGGGGAAGCGCTGGCATCGATCGCGGCTGTATCCAAAGTCTCCGTGTTTTCAAGGGTCGAAGACTCTACCGCAGGCTTTTGCTATGAGATTGAAGGCGGGGACGAGAAGAGTTTTTCGGAGGCCGGTTGTCCTACAGGGACCACTATCATTGTAAGTGAACTTTTCTATAATACGCCTGCCCGCATGAAATTTGTAAAAAAGGACTCAACTGAAGCCGGGCATATACAAACTGTAGTTAGAAAAGCTGCTTTGGCAAGACCGGATATCTCCTTTAAGTTGATCCGGGATGGTGAGGAGATAATTCATACACCGGGAGACAACTCACTGCTTTCGGCAATGTACTGTACATATGGGAAGACTTTTGTTGCCGGCTTGGAAAAGGTCTCAGCCGTACACGAAGGGGTGCGCGTAACAGGTTATGTATCAAAGCCAACATATAGCCAGGGAAATAGAGCAAAGCAGGAGTTCTTTGTAAATGCCCGACCAATTAGGGCAAGGATTTTGACGGTTGCTTTAGAAGAAGCATATAAAAACAGGTTAATGGTAGGACGATATCCTGCGTGTGTACTTCAAATCGAAATCAATCCGGTCCTTCTGGATGTGAATGTACATCCAACCAAGAGTGAAGTAAAATTCGCATACGAGAAACCCGTATTTGACGCGGTGTATCTTGCGGTCAAAGCTGCGGTGGATGATGAGGACTCCAGGGCTGTTATACATTCAAAGCTTTCAAGTGCACCGAAGTTTGAAATGACCGATCAAAACTATGTCCAAACCACCATGAGCGTGCAAAAAAATCCTGAATTCTACAATACTATGACTACCGAAAAATTCAGGGAGATATATTCATCGAATATAAGAACCGGATTTGAATCGACCGATGCGTCGATTGGAAATGTGACCGATCATACGGATAAGGATAATATCGAGAGCACTATACCTGCTGATACGGTGGAGCTAAACGAACAGAAAATCGCAAGCATTGAAGAGAGTCCGGATGTATCTGATTATCATATCGATTATGGCAAGTCCGATAACGATCTTCCAAAGTGGAGGATATTGGGGGAAGCCTTTGAAACTTATATCATTGTAGAAGATAGGGACGACATCCTCTTTATAGACAAGCATGCCGCCCATGAGCGTATGCTGTTCAACAAATTGCTTGAAAACCAGGATAAACCTATTTCGCAGTATCTGCTTGAACCTGCGGTACTGCAGTTTGAACGCGATGATTTGGAGGATATAATATCAAACATAGATTTGCTGAGCAGTATGGGATTTGAAATAGATGGATTTGGAGGAAACAGCATCATCGTGCGAGCTCTGCCGGAGGAGATCGATAGTGATGATGCAGAGGCATCTCTTCAGGAGATAGCCGAGAGCCTGCGGGCAAACCGCCGCATGACCATAACTAGTCGGCGTGAGGAAGTTTATCGTTTGGTTGCCTGCAAGGCGGCTCTTAAGGCGGGGAATAAATCTTCCTATATGGAGAACCATCAACTGGTCACAAGGGTGTTGGAGTTTGAAGATGTTCGATATTGCCCGCATGGGAGACCGGTTGTGGCTGTTCTCAAAAGAAGCGAGCTTGAGAAAAGATTCGGGAGGTCCTGATTTGAACAAAGTGATCTGTGTTGCCGGCCCTACGGCGTCCGGTAAGACATCCCTTGCAATAGATCTTGCATTAGCCCTCAACGGTGAAATCGTGTCATGTGATTCCATGCAAATTTACCGGGGTATGGACATAGGAACTGCTAAACCCGACATGGATGAAAGAAAGGGTATTCCCCACCATATGATGGACATTGCCGACCCTACAGAAGATTATTCAGTTGCACGATATGTGGAGGAAGCTTCCCGTTGCATCGACGACATCTTTCGTAGGGGAAAGGTCCCGGTCGTTGTAGGCGGAACCGGACTATATATGGATGCATTAATAAAAGGTTTATACTTTTCAAATGGAACAAGAAATGGTATACTGAGGAAAAGAATAGAAGATTTACATGACAGGTTTGGCGGTCCTCGGCTTTATCGTCACCTTAAGTCAATAGATCCGGGTGCTGCGGACAAGATCCATCCAAACGACCGCAAAAGACTCTGCAGAGCCCTTGAGGTATATTACGGCTCCGAGAGGTCGATTTCTGCTCACAACGAGGAGACGAGGAAGCTGCCCCCGAGATATAACGCCGTGTATATAGGGCTTGACTACAAAGACAGACAGATACTGTATTCCAGGATAAACGATAGGGTAGATCAAATGTTTCAGATGGGTCTGGTGGAAGAAGTGAAGCGCCTGTTGAACAAAGGTGAACTATCTGCGACAGCTTCTCAGGCTATCGGGTATAAAGAAATCATAGCGGCCATAAATGAAAATCTTCCTCTTGAGTCAGCCACGGAAGAGATAAAACGAGCTACCCGCCGCTATGCCAAGCGGCAGCTTACATGGTTTCGCAGGAATCCTCGGATCATCTGGTTTTACAAAGATTTGCAGAAATATGAGGACATATTACAGGCTTCGACAGAATATTTTTTAAGGTCGAGATACAATAATCAAGTATAGGTGGAAAAGCTCTGCGTCTAGAAAAATAAAATTAAGGAGTTGCCATTATGCAAAAAAACTATAATCTTCAGGACTTTTTCCTCAATCAAGCAAGAAAAGAAAGGATTCCCCTCACAGTTTTCCTGATGAATGGCGTACAGATGAAGGGACAGGTACGTGGTTTTGATAACTTTATTGTAATCATCGAAAGTGAAGGCAGACAACAAATGGTCTACAAGCATGCCATCTCAACCATCATTCCTATCCGCTCTATTGATATGTCAGGTCTAACCAAGCAGGACGACGAAGAATAAGAGTATACCAAAGTGAAGCGCAGGAAATTTGAATGAGACGAAACAGCCTTGTATCGGGACTGATCCTTTTACTTATTCTGATGGTAGTCGGCTACATGGCCTACTACATATTCGTAGCCGTCTCAAGTCCCCTTAAGACTGCTGAAGCTGTATTGTATACCGCAGAAGAAATCGTATCTATAAAGGGATACTTTTTCCGCGATGAGATTCCGGTTCCGATGGGCAACAACCCGGTGCAAAAACTGCTTGTTTCAGAGGGAGAAAAGGTTCACAAGGGACAGGTGCTATCAGTTAGCTATGACAGCGAAGAGGATATGAAAATAGACCGTCAGCTTGAACAGACGGAGCAAATGATATCCCTGTTGATAGAGGCAGTTGATAGTGGGAACACCATTGACATATCCCAAGTTGACAAAAACATTTCTAATCACCTGATAAACCTTATCTATGGTATTGAGCAGCCGAAGTCCACCGATATCAATCACGAGGCAAATAAGCTTAAGTCAAACGTACTTAAGAGGGGCCTTGCCTTTTCCAACTCAGGAAGTGAACAGGCATCTGCCGAATTGTCCCGGTTGGCTTCGGAAAAAAGACGTCTATCAGCTATGGCTCATAGGGGTACGGCATCTGTCAAATCACCGCAGTCAGGTTATTTTTCTGCTTCAGGCGATGGATTTGAGGGCGTTCTAACTATTGACAAAAGCAAGTCACTTACCCTTACAGAATTTTACGATTTGGAAGCTCTGAAAAGAACTGACAGTACCGGGTCATATTTTGGAAGACTGGCAACCGGGTTTGAGTGGCGATTTGCTGCGAGCATCCCTGAAAATTACGCCAAAATGCTTGCCGAGGGGACTAGGGTCACTCTAAGGTTCACAGGGGACTATATAGGTGAAGTTAAAGTAACTGTTCTACGCATTAGCCAGGCGGAAAACGGGACATGTCTTGTGGTGTTTTCGGGATCAACTCATGTAAGTGAGCTGCTGGGACTTCGTTACCAGAGCGCAGATATCGTCCTTTCAAAATATGAAGGTATACGTATACCAAAGCAAGCTCTGCGTATCAACGAGGAAGGTAAGACAGGGGTGTACTGTCTTGTCGCTTTTCAGGCGAAATTTGTCGAAACCGAGCAGATCTATGAACTCGATCATCATTATATAGTAAAATACGATCCCAACAGCACCGGAGGACTGCGACCCGGGGAAGAGATCATTGTGAGCTCCAAGAACCTCTATGACGGTAAAATCGTGCAATAGCGGAGTGTCAATGTAATACAGTGGAGAGGAAAACCGGACACAATGAACAACTCGATCAACAGCAATAACAATGACAATCGTGCAAGAGAGATTCTAAGAAATGTCGCGCTCATAAGAGAGCGAATGATGACTGCAGCAATTTCTGCTGGAAGGAATCCTGACGAGATTTCCCTTGTAGCTGTTTCCAAGTCTTTTGACGCAGAAACTGTCAAGCTTTCTCACGACTGTGCTTTATCTGCGTATGGTGAAAACCGCGTTCAGGAGATGCTTGCAAAACAGGCAGAGGGTGCCTACGGAAATACTCCTGTGCATATGATTGGAACCCTGCAGAAAAACAAAGTAAACAAGGTCGTTGGAAAGGTTTCCCTTATCCAATCGGTCGATTCGATCGAGCTTGCTTGTTGCATATCCAGGCGCGCTGTGGCACTAGGTGTTACTCAGGAAATTCTCGTGCAAGTCAATATTGGCAGAGAATCGACAAAAGGGGGAGTATATCCCGAATGTGCTGATGAGCTGACGGCTATGATATCAGAGCTAGACGGGATAAAATTGCGGGGATTGATGGCAATACCACCAAAAACTGAAGTTTCGTCCGAAAATATGAAATATTTCTTGGAAATGTATAAACTCTTAGTTGACATAAGAGGGAAAAAATACGATAATATATCTATGGACATCCTATCCATGGGCATGAGTGGAGATTTTGAAGCAGCTATTGCCGGAGGATCGAATATGATCCGGATTGGATCGGCAATATTTGGACAAAGAGATTCCCGGTAATATGCCATGTAAGGATATAACTTAGAATATATACCGCACAGGAGGAGAATATAAATGAGCCTTTTTGATGAACTAAAGCGTCTGGCGAGACCTTATGCAGAAGATAATGAGGACGAGTTTGAAGGCTTTGAACCTCGCTCTGCTATCAGGGAACGCAGTACCGGCCTGGAAGTAAATCTCGATACTAAGCGCGACAAGGTAGTAAACATACACGCAACAACTCAGCTTTCGGTAGTATTGGTCAAACCTGAGAGATTTGAAAATGCTGCAGAGATAGCTGATCATCTGCGTGAAAAGAGAACTGTCGTCTTAAACCTTGAGTCAACTAATAAGGACATTGCGCGCAGGCTCCTTGACTTCCTGAGCGGTGTAGCATATGCAAATGAGGGGAAAATCAAAAAAGTAGCAAATTCAACTTACATAATCACACCTTTCAATGTTGAAATCCTCGGTGACATTATTGATGAGTTGGAAAACAACGGGCTGTACTTTTAACGCAAAATCCGCTGGCGGATAATGGCAAAGGCCGGGCGTTAAGTCCGGCCTTTTTCGAAATGTAAGGGAGGTATTGAGATGTTGACACCCCAGGAGGTTCAAGATAAGAAATTCCCTAAGTCTCTTTTTAGCGGATACGATATGGGAGAAGTGGACGACTTCTTGGACGCTGTCTCGGTTGATTACGCTGCTCTCTACAAGGAAAACGTCGTATTGAAAAATAAGCTGAAGGTGCTGGCTGAAAAGATCGAGGAGTATCGCAGTGTGGATGCCGCAATGCGAAAAGCATTACTTGCCGCACAGAAGATGGCAGCGGAAATAACCGAAGAAGCGAAGACAAAAAGTGAACAACTGCGTATGAAAGCCCAGTCCG
Organism: Eubacteriales bacterium; assembly: GCA_050950785.1. Classification (GTDB taxonomy): domain Bacteria; phylum Bacillota; class Clostridia; order Oscillospirales; family JAAYOS01; genus JAAYOS01. The sequence goes on from JBMNIG010000029.1 coordinate 99,677, forward strand.
ACTACGAAAACAGCATATCAGCACTGAAAGATAGCATAAGAAACGAGGAGCGAAGGCTTGAAAAACTCCGGGAAGAGACAAGCCGGTTTGCAGAAGCCTCCATAATTATATATCAGCGGCAGATCGACACATTAAAAAGAATGGTGACCGAACCTGCCGTCAAGAAACCAAGCCCTGTCGATCAGACTGTGGAAATCATTGAACAGAGCGTAAAGCAGGCAATACATGAGGAGATCCCAGGGGTTCCTACCAGGTCAGCAGAACCATCGAATACATATAATGTGGAAAAGCAACAGGATCTAGAAGCTGCAGCTCCGGTCAACGAGCCATCAACAGCTGCTGAATATCAAGATCAAACAGATATAGATAGCATCCCTATTGAAAAAGTTAAGTCAAATGATACAATAATCGAGCGCGATAACGCATTTGTTACCGCTCATTCTGAAACTATTGTAAGTGACAGTTCAGATTCTGGTTACAATAACTATGACCTATCTACACTTTTTCCATCCGACACCACGAGCGAAGACACAGAACAAGATACTTTTAACATCAGTGCTAAGAACAACCGTGGTAGAGACCAGCGCAAGCCAAGGGATGTCAATGTCGGTGGAATGAGCGTGCGTGTGTTTGAAATGGATCTCAGTTCAGACAAAAAAGATGACAATACGATATAACAGTTATATAATACGAAAATCAGATCATATAGGCCAATAACAGCCATGCGGAAATCAGTCCGCGATTTGATCCATCAGCAAAGGAGTAGTTCCAATGGCACTTGACTATAATAAAACATTAAATTTGCCAAAAACAGATTTCCCTATGCGTGCCGGGTTGCCAAACCGTGAGCCGGGTTTTTTAAAGCAGTGGGAAGATGACAAGGTATTTGAGGAGTTATTAAAAAAGAATAAAGGGAAACCCAAATATGTCCTTCACGATGGCCCTCCCTTTTCAAACGGGAACATTCACATGGGGACAGCCCTCAACAAGGTTTTGAAGGACTTCATTAACCGTTACAAAGCTATGTGTGGTTATTACACCCCTTATAAGCCGGGCTGGGATAACCACGGAATGCCCATTGAAAGTGCAATAATAAAAAAGAGCAAGCTTGATCGCAAAAAGATGACGATCCCCGAATTTCGCAATAAATGCAGGGAGTTTGCCGAGTCTTTTGTAGATATTCAGAGAGAACAGTTTATACGACTTGGAGTGATGGGGGATTGGGAGAACCCATATCTCACCATGGATCCGAAGTTCGAAGAGGAAGAGGTAAAGGTCTTTGGGGAGATGTATCAGAAGGGATATATCTACAAAGGTCTTAAACCCGTTTATTGGTGTCCTCATGACGAGACAGCACTGGCTGAGGCCGAAATAGAGTATTTTGACGATCCGGTAGAATCTATTTATGTCAAATTTAGGGTGACAGACGATTTGGGTAAATTTTCAGGAGTCTGTGATATTGATAAGCTCTATTTTGTCATATGGACTACAACTACCTGGTCACTTCCCGGTAACCTCGCAATTGCGCTTAATCCTTCTGAGGAGTATGCACTTGCACGTGTTCCTTCAGGAGAGACATATATAATGGCGAAGGCCTTGATCGATAAAGTAATGAACTTTGCAGGCCATACAGACTATGAGATCATTCATGAATTTGAAGGTGTGCAGGTCGAAGGAATGAAGGCAAGGCACCCGTTCCTTGACAGAGAGAGTCTGCTAGTCTTAGCCGACTATGTTACTATGGACTCAGGAACAGGGTGTGTCCACACTGCACCTGCTCATGGTCTTGAGGACTATGAGTCGGGTAGAAAGTACAATTTGCCCGATATAACACCTATCGACGACAGAGGATATATGACATCCGAAGCAGGTAGCTTTGAAGGTCTCTATTATGAAAAAGCAGCAGACGCTATTCTAGAACACCTAAAAGAGACCGGGGCACTGTTTGCAAGCGAACAGCTGATCCACTCTTATCCTCACTGCTGGCGCTGCAAAGATCCTGTTATCTACCGTGCCACATCACAGTGGTTTTGTTCAGTAGAGGCCTTTAAGGATGAGGCTGAAAAGGCCTGCAGACAGGTGAAATGGATCCCCGCTTGGGGTGAGGAACGGATCGTAAGCATGATCCGCGACAGGGCCGACTGGTGTATTTCCCGGCAACGTCATTGGGGTCTACCGATCCCTGTGTTCTATTGTGAAGACTGTGAAAAACCTGTTTGCACTCCGGAAACTATTGATGCGGTTTCCAAACTGTTTGGCCAATTTGGATCGAACGTTTGGTATGAAAGGGAAGCTAAGGACATCCTGCCTGAGGGCTTTGTATGTCCTCACTGCGGTGGAAAGACCTTTACAAAGGAAACCGATACCCTTGACGGTTGGTTTGATTCCGGTTCATCGCATTTTGCTTCACTTGACAAGCAGGAAGACGCTACTTGGCCAGCTGACCTATATCTTGAAGGATCAGATCAGTACCGCGGATGGTTCCAGTCATCCATGCTTACTGCAGTGGCAACAAAGGGAACAGCTCCTTATAAAGCAGTTCTGACTCACGGCTGGGTTGTAGACGGTGAAGGTAAGGCAATGCACAAATCACTTGGAAACACCATCGCCCCTGAAGATATCATCAAGGTATATGGTGCCGATCTACTGCGTCTTTGGGTAGCATCAAGTGACTACAGGGCTGATGTACGCGTTTCTGATGCGATCTTCAAACAGCTGTCTCAAGCCTATCTGAAAATAAGAAACACAGCGCGTTATATCCTTGGAAACCTAAACGGCTTTGATCCAAACGATCTCGTCCCGTACAACGAACTGGAAGAACTGGACCGTTGGGCTTTGATGAAGCTGGACCAGCTTACAGAGCGTGTATTAAGGGCATATGATGATTTTGAATATCATATCATCTCCCACTCGATCCATAATTTCTGCGTTGTTGATATGTCAAACTTCTACCTGGATGTGATCAAGGACAGACTTTATTGCGAAGGCAGTGACAGTCTCTCTTATCGCAGTGCCCAAACAACTATGTATATCATTCTTGATGCAATGGTTCGTATGCTGGCACCGATCCTTGCTTTCACCTCGGACGAGATATGGCAAGCCATGCCACACGCAGATGGCGACGATCCTCGTCATGTGGTGTTCAACTCTATGGCGGTTACCCATCCTGAATACCGTTTTGATGCTGAAATGACCGAAAAGTGGGATAAGATAGTCCTGCTGAGGGATGGAGTAAACCTGGCGCTTGAACAGGCACGTGCCGAGAAGAAAATCGGCAAATCCCTGGAAGCCAAGGTGACATTGAACTGCAGTGAAGATACACTCGAATTTGCAAAATCACTTGAGAAATTCCTTCCCACGTTGTTTATTGTATCGCAGGTATACGTAGACAGCGGTACTGTAGGTGAACCCTGTGAGGGAATTGAAGGTGTTCGAATAGTCGTTGACAGTGCCGACGGAGAAAAGTGCCCGCGTTGTTGGAGCTTTTCCCTGGATGTTGGCAAGGATGACGATCATCCAACGCTCTGCGCTCGCTGTGCGAATGTAGTTAAAACTTTTTATCACGATCACGAGATGTAACCTGTTTTGTTAGACCGGGTGGGACGGGGGCGTAGTCCCTGTCCCGCCTTATAAATTTACGAAAAAATCCGGTGCTGTAACCGGATCTGGAGGTAGCTGAATGCTTTACCTGTTGTTGGCTGTCATTATAGCGGTTACCGATCAGTTGGTAAAAAACTGGGCAGTACTTAATCTCAGGGGCAGAGGAACTGTAGAGTTTGTCCCCGGCATTCTGAACTTTTATTATGCCGAAAACACCGGTGCCGCTTTCAGTATACTTCGCAACCAGCGTTGGCTTTTTATAAGTGTGTCGATTATAGCAGTTATAGTTATTATTTACATTATTCTATTCAAAAAGATACGGTCGGTGTGGGGACTGCTCCCGCTTTCAATGGTGCTTGGAGGTGCTGTTGGAAATTTGATCGACCGCATTGCCAACGGTTATGTAGTGGACATGTTTGAATTTGCCTTTGTCCGATTTGCCATTTTTAATGTTGCCGATATATTTGTTACCGTTGGTGGTATCCTGTTTTGTATATACTATCTGTACGCAGAAACTGTGAAACTAAAAAAATCCGAAGCTTTTGCAGCGGCTGAGAACTCTCAGGATGAAGACAGTAGCGGTGAAGTGGCTGGACAGCCTTACACGGAGGGCGAAGAAAATAAGTAAACTGAAGGGACAGGACACAGAAAAAAAAGTAATTGTAGTCAAAGAGGATCAGACGGGTGAGCGTCTGGATACCATTTTGGCATCTTTATTAGAGATGAGTCGCAGCTCGATCCAGAAGCTTATTGAAGACGGCTCTGTGACATTGGGCGGCAAAAGTATCAAGAAAAATCACAAGGCATCAGCAGGTGAAGTCTTTGAGATAAAGATACCCGAGCCTGTCGATGAAAAGCTTTATCCGGTGAAAATGGCACTCGACATTGTCTATGAGGACGAAGCCATAATTGCTGTGAACAAACCTAAGGGGATGGTTGTTCACCCCGCACCGGGCCACACTGATGATACACTTGTCAATGCATTGCTTGCGCACTGCGGAGAAAGCCTGTCAACGATAAATGGAGAGTTCCGCCCGGGAATCGTTCACCGGATCGACAAGGACACCTCCGGAATTCTATTGGTGGCAAAAAACGACAGTGCACACCTCTGCTTGTCAAGACAAATCAAATCCCGTTCAGCAGTTCGAGTTTATGAAGCAGTAGTGAGGGGAAACTTCATAGAGGACAGTGGACGCGTTGAAGCTCCTATCGGACGACATCCTGTTTACAGAAAAAAGATGGCGGTCACCGACAAAAATTCTCGATATGCAGCAACAGACTGGGAAGTGATTACGAGATACCCCGGAAACTCAGACATACCGACATACACCCATATTCGATGTATCCTAGATACCGGGCGCACCCATCAGATTCGCGTTCATATGGCACATATCGGACATCCTGTTGCCGGTGATTCTTTATATGGTGGGAAAAGAAGCGAGTTTGGACTTCAAGGACAGTGCCTGCATGCGAAGAGTATTGAATTTGACCACCCGGTAACCGGTGAAAGAATGCTACTCGAGACAGATTTACCTGAAGACTTTAAAAGAGTATTGACAATACTACAGAGAAGGGTGTAAACTATAAAAAAAGATGTAGGGGGGCTGGCGGCAAGCCGGCTGAGAGGAAACCTGACTGCGGTTTCGACCCGGGAACCTGATCCGGATAATGCCGGCGTAGGGAAACATAAATAATTGTTGAAGCTACGCCGCATTTTATACTATATCAGGTATAAGATGCGGTTTTCTATATAGGTTTCGAACACATCTTTTTTGAAATTCAAATATGGGCAGGTTCTGGCTCTATTACTGCATTTAGAGAGATATCGATCTTTAGGCGGGATAAGTCGATACAAGTCTGCTCAAGAATACAAAGGAGATTGTTATGACAAAGAAATTCACAAAGACGCGTATAGTTACTGAAAGTGCTATACTTATTGCGATGGCGTTTGTTCTGAGCTTGTTTAAGTTGTGGCGTATGCCAATGGGTGGCAGTGTAACTGTTGTTTCTATGCTTCCAATATTGCTGATTGGATATCGGCACGGACTTGGATGGGGATTGATATCGGGACTTGTTTATTCGCTACTGCAATTTGTTGAGTCGCCCTATTTTCTGACACCGGTGCAGCTTTTACTTGATTACGTGCTGGCCTTTACGGTCTTGGGTGTTACAGGCTTTTTCAGAGACAAGAAATACGGTTTTCAAATTGGTACTATCTTAGGGATATTCGGAAGATTTATATGTCTAGTACTTTCGGGAGTTATCTTCTACGGCATGTATGCTGCTGATGCAGGTTTTGAGTCACCCCTTGTCTACTCAATAGTTTACAACGGTTCATACCTACTTCCCGAACTTATCCTTACCCTAATAGTCGGAACGATCGTGGTAGGAGTTCTCAAAAAAATGCGACTGTAATTTTGCGACCGTAATTTATTGGTCTGTGAGGCTCCTTGGTTCAGTACACACACATACATCAATAAATTTTGAGTAACCTCATAAATAATTCATAACATATAAGAAAGACACGTACTGGAGATTCACTTCAGTGCGTGTCTTTTTTTGGATCATTGTCAATTGTGGTGCTAAAAGTCAACTGTTGGGGTAGTCAATTCTATACCACCAATTTGGAACCCAAGAATTTTTTATTGTTCGATTATACAAATGAACTCTATATTAAGCAGAGCTATAGGACTCTTAATTAGGATTAATCAAAATTAGGATCAGTTTGCATTGTAAGTGTGGGTTTATTACCGGCTAAAGTGATGTACCACAGCCCTGGCAATCGACTGGGCAAGTTCCGTTTGCATTTGATCGTTGCTTAGCCATTCATATTCGGTGGGACTGCAAATAAATCCGGTTTCGAGTATAACTGAAGGCGCCCAAAATCCTCTGCATACGTACAGGCTTGCCTGATTTGCCTTTCGGTAAAAGCGCCCAAGATCGGATGAGATATAGTTGACTAGATCTGATGCGACATCATGGGAGATGCCTCGCATATACCAGGTACTTATGCCTACGATCGAGGTGGCGTCAACATCAACTTCAACAGCATTGTTGTGTATCGACAGAAAGAGATCGGGTTTAGCCTTTCTGGACATACTAAGGCGTTCATCCAATGTTACAGTTTCATCGTCTGTACGTGTCATCAAGACTTCTGCACCCAACAGTTCCAATTCGTACTTCACTTTTTTTGTTGTGTAGAGGGCGATGTCCTTTTCGGCAAGGTCGAGTCCTAAAGGACCGAGGGCTCCGGCATCAGCCTTGCCATGTCCGGCGTCTAGCATAACCACGATGCCCTTTAGTGGTTTGTCGATCAAACCGGACACTGTAGGACGTCTTTTGAGATACAATGACAGCGTGCCGGATGCCTTAAGCGGGTCTTTCGAATCATCGACAGAGTACTCTGTATCGATATAATAGCCGTCAAGATCAACATTTTTGTCCAGCGTCAGCCGGTAAACAGCACTGCCGTCTTCAAGGTTGGATGAATAGGCAGAAACAAGACCACCTGAGATCAGTTTGATCGGATGTAGTTTGTCAACATTGCTGATAGTGAGTGAGAGTGTGGAATTATCGAGAGATACCTTGGCGGCAGGCATACCGTTGATTGTAAACCGAATACGATCCCATTTGTCGCCAACCTCGTACTCCGATGCAATGATTTCAGCGGTGAAGGAAATGTCGTCTTCAAAGCGTTCTACATCGAAACTTTGGACCCATCCGCCCATTCTGAGGCGCACCCAAGTTCCTGAGGTGGTAACTGCGGTAACGTAATCTACCATTCCAGCTTTCAATTCACCTATCGGTCCGCCGGAAGTGGAACTTTTAGCGTAAAGAAAGGCATTGTCATTTATAACCTTTGCGTAATACGGGGCACCCGGAGTTACACAGCGCAGTGCTGCGGTTGCAGTCTTTGTAACAGTGGTTCCCTTATATGTCATTTTATACACAGGGGTACCAATTACAAGTATCTTTCCTGTTTTATCGGTTTTTGGCATTGTGTAGGTATAAGAATATCTTGTGTAATAGACAGCATCATCCCCGGGACTTTTTGTTGTAGCAGGGTGGAGTTTGTAGGTATTGCCTGCGATGGTAACATTTACTGTAGCTCCTATAGGTGCGGTGCATCGAAATGTTATTTTTTCGCCGGGCATTATATAGACGTCGCTGTTGTGTGGATAAGTTGAGCCATCGATTATCTCAGCGACATCTTTCTTTACAGGGTCTGCCACCGGTTGAGAGACAGACCTGTGAATTTTTCGGATGAGAGTGGTTTCACCCTGCACAAATTCAAGAATATTCTCGCCCTCATCCAGCTGTACTAAAACGCCGAAATAACCGCCATCAGTCACATTGTCAACCACTTCGCCATTAAGGTAAAGAGTCTGATCGGGGTCACAGGTGCCAATGACATACATCTTACTAAATGTCGTTGTGATATCCTTTGCAGGTCGCCCAAGTGTTAGGCTGTTTTCATGATCCGGACCCTCCATGACCGGATAGTCCACGCTTTCGGCGGGGCCATAGTGATGATGGATTATATAATTTGCCAAAGGGGGATAGGTAATGAAAAAAGCATACCTGAAGTGAACAGAGCCGGCGACCTCGGGATGGGAAGCATTAAGTTCAAGTTGTCGGCGGATCTCAGCCGTTCCATACCAAGGGCTGTCCGGATTTTCATTTCCACTGCGGTAGGATGCATGACCGATGTATAGGTCCACATCAGTGTTGCGTACAACATCTATCCACCAATTTAGCAGTATCTCGTAGTCTGCAATGTTGTAACCGATGTTCCAATAGATTTGCGGACAGATATAGTCGAGCCAGCCATTGAGCACCCACTTTCTTGTGTCAGCATAATGGCTGTAGTAGGATTGATTGCCGTTTGTGTCGCTTCCAAGTTTATTTGAGGATTTATTTGCCCAGATGCCAAAGGGGGATATACCGAAGCTGACATCAGGGTCTATGGCTTTAATAGCTGAGTATGCCTCTTCAACAAGCTTGTCGATGTTATTTCTTCGCCAGTCGTCCCGGTTGGAAAATCCGTCTCCATATTTGAGATATGTCTCTTCATCACCAAAGTTGCTGTCAGGGTAGAAGTAGTCATCAAAGTGGATTCCGTCCACATCATAATTTTCAACTATTTCAACGATTCCGTCGACTATTAGGGATCTTACAGCGGGGATACCAGGGTTAAAGTACATATGTCCATCAGTATGCATCACAACCCATTCAGGATGCTTATATGCATAGTTTTCAGGAGACAGTGTTTCAAGGTCGTGAGTTAGGCGTGCTACACGGTAGGGGTTTAGCCATGCGTGAAGCTCCAGCCCTCTGTCATGAGCCTGCTCAACCCAGAACTCTAACGGGTCAAAATCCTCCTCAGGTGCAAGCCCTTGCTTACCGGTAAGGTATGCCGACCAGGGGAATAAATCCGACTTATAGAATGCATCTCCAGACGGGCGCACCTGTAAAAAGACGGCGTTAAAGCCCATCTTTGCGCAGTTGTCCAGTATTTCAACTGCCTCAGCTTTCAGTTCTGATACTGAAAGTCCCGGCTTCGAAGGGTAATCCAGGTTGATGACCGTAGATACCCAAATGCCGCGAAAAGCTTCGTCTTCAATTTCCCCTTCGCCTTCAACTTCAAGTCCGGTGTCAGGTGTAGGAGTTGTTTCGTTATATTGAGGCTCATCGGAGGGCGGGATTTCTTCCGCTCCGGAGTATATATGTCCAAATGTGCTTATTATCTGGCTGCATCCGGATAGGATTATAGTAGCGGCAAGGATAAGCGGCGCTATGAACCGGAGCTTTTTTGATGTCATTACACACCTCCACGATACTCAGCTTTTATCACATCTATACGACTACAATTTCCTTATAAATCAAGACAATAAGTATCAAAAAAGTTTTTTTCATCTTATCATAGAATTCGACGAAGTTCAACAGAGGATGTTCCCGGGCATATAGCTGTTTATAACAGCTTGTTTGATACTTATGTATTAAGGATATGCGTTTATCTACGTTTTCATGAAGGCATAGATCAAGCTCGATGTGGACAGAGGAGGACGCGGGGACTGGTACTGTCTTTAGTGGATAAGGAACCAGTCGCCGCGCCCACATTACAGTGACCAATGCAGGGAACCAGGCGCCGCGTCTACATTACAGTGCCCAGTGGGCAGGGAACCAGGCGCCGCGTCTACATTTCTGTGCCCAATGGACAAGAACCAGTCTCCCCTGTCCACACACCCATCCACCCGCGTCCAAAAAAATGGGCATTATAAAAGGCGGGAGCATACTTGCCGAACTCCCGCCTTTTATCTATTCAGTTTTGTATAGGGAACACTTACTAAAATTTAGTGTCAACTCTACCGCAGAAGGGGTCTACCGGGCTCTTACCCTTGAATGGAGAACGACCCATCATCTTTTCGATGACTGCTGGCATTGTAAATTCGTTGTTTGTGTATGCGTTGATAAATGTTTTCATCATTGGCACATCAAGCAGGTGATAGGGGTTTGCAAAGCTAATGGCCATGGTGGGGATCTCCTTTGAGAACCAGGGAGTGTTAGCGCCGCCAAGACCGCCCTTCCAGGAAATTCTGATAACTGTGTTATTTGAAGCAGTCGGGAAGTCAAAGACGTAAAGGGCAAGGTCATAGTTGTTCTTGAAGCTGTCAACAGTTACCGGCTTGTCGGTAATGTATCCTCCGGCTGGTGGGTCGAGTACTTCAAACCCCTCCGCCTCAAGTGCTGCCTTGATTTTTTCTTCAAGACCTGAGGTTTCGCCGAAGTAGCCGCCGCCCTCTGATACGAACAGAGCGATCCTCTTGTACTTCTCAGGAGTGATCGGTAGTAGTCCGGCTGTATCCTTTACGAGTGTAACAGATTTGTCAGCGCATTCTTTCGCCCACTCCACATATTTATCGCAGTGGAGAATTGAGAGAGCTTCTTCAGTTGGAACGAGTGTATTGTTTTGTTTTTTGACGTGGAGCCCAAGAGAGGCTTTTAGACCTAGGATCCTTGTAAGGGCTTCATTCAGACGCTCATCAGTAAGAATTCCGTTTTTGTAGCCCTGCATCATAAACTCGTAGTCTTCGTCAAAGCTCTTGTTGAACAGGAACATATCGCAACCGGCAGCAATGCTGGTCGGAACGGCCAGTTCACGAGGCATAGCACATGTGAAGCCCAGCATGGGGGTGGCGTCTGTGACTATCATACCGTTGAAGCCGAGGTGCTCTCGCAGAAGTCCGTTAAGGATTTCGGGCGATAGCGTAGCAGGGGTCAGATATGCATCTTCCTCCGACAGGTCAGGGTTGATTTTCTTTGCCCAGGCGGGCTGTGAAATGTGGCCCACCATGACGGTTTTTGCGCCTGCGTCAATCAAGCCCTTGTAGATCATGCCAAATGTGGCATCCCATTCATCGGCGGACAGATCATTCTGGGTTACATGAAGGTGTTGATCTCGCTCATCCACTCCGTCGCCGGGGAAGTGCTTAATGGAAACAGCAACTCCTGCTTCATCAGCGCCTCTTAGATATGCAAGTCCCATCCGAAGAACGCGCTCTGCACTATCTCCAAAGGTACGGAGGTTTGTTATGGGATTTCTGAAGTTCATATCGATATCAACTATAGGAGCAAAGGACCAGTTACAACCGACTGCTGCGCCTTCGCTACATGAGATCAGACCGAGCCGATATGCCTGCTCCTCATCATCTGTAGCGGCTACCTGCATTGGCTTTCCGAAGTTTGTGCCGTCTATTGCTGAGCCGACGCCGCCTGCTTCAAGATTTGCTGCCAATAGAAGCGGTATTTTAGAGTTGTCCTGTAGGAAACGGTGGGTGTCCTGAATGTCCTTGCCTAAGCCGGCACGATACATCATTCCGCCGATACCCTTGCTTAGCATTGCTTTAAGGACTTCTGGATCAGTTGAAAAACCAACCGGGCAAAAGAGTTGTCCAATTTTTTCTTCGATGGACATGCCTTCGATGGTCTCCTCGACCCATTTTATTGCTTCATCGTCCAGATAAAAAGGTTTTGCTTTTAAATCTACCATGCTTAAAATCCCCTTTCACACAACTTAATTATTATAAAAGCCTAAATTTTAGTAAACTCGATGTTGATTGACTTATCCTTATGTATTAAGAAGGGAATCAATGTCAAGATGTGCAAGGTCATCGATTACAATATCCGCCCCGGGCAGGTTTTCGGGTTTTCCAATTCCCACGACATAGATGTTTTCAGACTTTCCGGCCTGTACCCCTGCAAGAGCGTCCTCGAAGATCACACACTCTGTTGGGTTCACACCAAGCTCTTTTGCTCCGAGTAAAAAGACCTCGGGGTCGGGCTTTGCTTTAGTTGTTTTGTTGCCGTCTATTACAGCATCGAAGTAATCCATAATTTCCAGTCTGCTTAAAATGATGGGTGCATTTTTGCTGGCAGAGCAGATGGCGGTTTTTATTCCACGTTTGCGGCACTCTTCAAGCACATCGAGGGCACCCGGCAATAGTTCTGAGCGATTGAACTCATGCAGATACTCGACATACCAATCATTTTTCATGTTGGCAAGCCGTACCATTTCTTCTTGATCGGCAGTGCGATTTCCAAACCCTAGCAACAGCTCCATGCAGCGCATCCTGCTTACGCCCTTGAAAGCCTCGTTTGCCTCTTCATCAAAAGGTATGTCCAACATGTCGGCAAGGCGCTTCCATGCAAGATAGTGATACTTTGCCGTATCGCAGATAACCCCATCAAGATCGAATAAAAAAGCTTTATACTTGGACAACATTTGCCCCCCTATAATTAAAGTTTTGGTCAGCAGTTACATTACTGCTACAATATTTATCACATTTTATACAGTATAACAAACACTAATATGTTTGACAAGCGATTTTTGGCTATTTGTAATTGCAAACCGTATAAGAATAGGATAAACTAAATAGCAGCGATTTTGGTTGTTTTAGAGACTTAAAGTCATCTTTTTTTCGTTGCGCTATGGACTGCGTTGCCAATAAAGAAAACTTAAATAAATGAAAGTAGGGAGCGGTTAGTTATGGAAAAGCGAGCTGTCATTACAGTTGTCGGGCGGGACAGCGTTGGTATTATCTCAGGGATATCGGGTGAGCTTGCAAAAAATAATGTGAATATCCTTGATATTTCTCAAAGCGTTCTGCAGGATCTTTTTGCTATGGTAATGTTAGTTGACGCTTCAAAATGCGGAATGCGCTTTACCGACTTTGCTAAAGAGCTTGTAACTAAAGGCGAAGAGATGAATGTAAAAATACATGTTATGCATGAAGACATATTCAACTCTATGCACAGGATTTAGAATGTACTTAGCCATTACTAATAGGTAGATGGTAACTGAAATTTGGGATAGGGAGTCATACACCTGCCCTGTGCTTTTTTTGAATTTCGAACATACTTTTGAGGAAAGTGGTTTTTATGCTGAATACATTTGATATATTGGAAACAATTAAAATGATCGAAGAGGAACACCTTGATATACGTACCGTCACTATGGGAATTTCACTACGTGACTGCGCTTCTGACAGTGTGAAAAAGGTGGCGGAAAGGGTGTATGATAAGATATGTATGCGCGCTGAAAAACTTGTACCAACATGTGACGAAATATCAGCCGAATATGGCATACCTATTATCAATAAGCGAGTATCGGTAACTCCGATCTCTTTTCTTTGTGATTCGGTGGAAAGCGACGATGTCATACCGATCGCACTTGCCATGCAGCGTGCCGCTGAAACTGTTGGCATCAACTTTATCGGTGGATTTTCAGCACTGGTACACAAGGGATTTACCATCGGTGACAGGCGCCTGATCAGTGCTATTCCCGAAGCTCTTGCCGAAACTGAATGTGTATGCTCATCGGTAAATGTTGCTACAACGAGGGCCGGGATCAATATGGATGCCGTAGAAGAGATGGGCAGGATTATTAAGAACGCCGCTTATTTGACAAGGGATAAGGACTCTATAGGCTGCGCAAAGCTTGTTGTGTTTGCAAACGCACCTGAGGATAATCCATTCATGGCAGGTGCTTTTCATGGATTTGGTGAGGCTGAGTGTGCTATCAATGTCGGGGTTTCAGGGCCGGGGGTAGTCCTATCAGCAATAGAGAGGGCAGGAAAATGTAGCTTCACAGAATTGGCAGAGGTAATCAAACGTACAGCTTTCAAAATCACACGCATGGGACAGCTAGCTGCAACTGAAGCATCCCGCCGCTTAGATGCGGAGTTTGGTATTGTTGATCTTTCACTGGCTCCTACACCTGCAATGGGGGATTCAGTAGCAAGGATCCTTGAGGCTATGGGGCTCGAGGTAGTAGGAACTCATGGCACTACAGCCGCACTTGCTCTGCTAAATGACGCGGTAAAGAAGGGTGGAGTAATGGCATCATCCCATGTTGGTGGCCTATCCGGAGCTTTCATTCCTGTTTCTGAAGATGCCGGGATGATAGAGGCAGCAGTATCGGGCTCCCTAAACCTGGACAAGTTAGAAGCTATGACCTCAGTATGTTCGGTTGGACTTGATATGATTGCCATTCCGGGTGACACAGCAGACACTACCATTTCAGCTATCATTGCGGATGAGATAGCTATCGGTACAATCAATAACAAGACCACTGCTGTGCGAATAATACCTGTTTACGGTAAGGGCGTAGGCGACAGCGTATGCTATGGAGGTCTTCTTGGTGAAGCGCCGATCATGCCTGTGCACAGCGCATCATCTGAGCTTTTTATCGCAAGGCGCGGCCGCATACCTGCACCAATCCACAGCCATCGCAACTAAATATTTAATACTGCATGCAAGAAAACTCACCTCTTGGAACCTTAAAGATGGTGGGATGATTAGCCGTAAACCATCTCGAACACGCTGGATTCAAATAAGCCACAATGATTGATTGGAAAATAGCAGGTTATTATTAATTATCAGAACAATTCCAGGCGAGTTGTAAAATTAAATGAAACACAAATAAAGAAATAAATAGACCCACGAGAGCTTCTCTGTTATAATGTTAGTTCCTACAACAAACAGAAACGGAGAAGCTTCATGAGCCAAGTCTATTGTATCAGAACTCGCATAAAAGGTAAACACCTAAGGTTCGAAGAGCGTGAAGAGCTAGAAGCGATAGTAACTAAGAACAATTACTTGCCTAAGAAATCAAGGCTTAGCCATCGGGAAATAGCAGAACGAATGGGAGTAAGCCCAGCCACAATAAGTAGGGAGCTGAGGCGTGGGAAGGTAATCTTAAGGGATTGCCAATGGCGTGAAGTGGTTAGCTATTCAGCCTTAAAAGCCCAAGAGGACTATGATGAGAAGGCAAGTGCAAAAGGGGCTCATCTAAAAATTGGTAAGAACTATGAGTTAGCAGAAAAAATTGAGAACTGTATTATAAATGGCAAGTTCTCTCCTTATGCGACCATAGAGAAACTTAAGGATGACCCTGACTATCAAAGAACACCCATATCTAAGCGAACGCTCTATAATTATATAGACCGTGAGTTATTACTCAATGTAACAAAAAAGGACTTACCTCGAAAAGGCAAGAGTTCAAAACGCAAGTATACCCGAGTAACCCGCAGAATACGGGATGTAGACGCCAAACGCATAGATGAGCGCCCACAAGAGGCGAATGACCGCAGTGAGCTCGGTCACTGGGAAATGGATTGCGTTGAACCAGGTCGAGGAAAAGGCAGGGCATGCTTGCTTGTGCTGGTTGAGAGGCTATCTAGAAAGACACTGATATTTAAGTTGCGTAGCCAAACACAAAAAGAAGTGCTAAAACGACTTGACCAACTAGAGAAAAAGATAGGTGCAAAGCGATTTCGAAAGATGTTTAAAACAATAACAGTTGATAATGGAAGTGAGTTTTTAGATTGGCGCAAGCTAGAACGGTCCTGCATAAGCAGTAAAGCACGCACCCGAATTTACTACTGTCACCCATATCATTCATGGGAAAGAGGTACCAATGAACAGATAAATGGACACATACGACGATTTATCCCCAAGGGATGTTCGATAGCGAAATACAGTACAAAAGCAATATTAAAGATCCAAGAATGGCTTAATGATTACCCACGTAAGGTTTTAGAAGGTAAATGCGCAAACGAGGTAGTTAAAGAAGAACTAAGAAAGTGTTCATAGCGAAAGCATTTCCCGTTCCGCCCAGACCCAAACCGCCAGAAACAAGTGAAAACTACAAGATATCTAGATAACATTTGACAGAGAAAAAGTGTTTCACTTTAACTTGCAATTTGCGATCAGAACAATTCCAGCAACAATAATTGTAAATTATGGCTATAGGTGATATACTAATTGGAGTAACCACCACTAAATGTGAAAGTCATCAGGGGGGATTTGTTTGCTAAAAGACCTGATATCAAAGTACCGTGATCAGCTGCATGAGCATACAGAACTGCGTGCTCAAGTTAACACAAACCGTGCGGTAACCTTGGTTGGAGGCAACCTCGTTACAAACTCACGTTCGGACCAGAGTGGTGTGTCTGCAAGAATGTACAAAAACGGGGTATATGGATTTGCTTCCGGTGCGGAATACACCGACGAAAGCATCAGGGCAGTTCTTAAAGCAGCAGAGGAAAATGCTCTTTTTATGGACTCTCGTGTAAAGAAAAATAAAGGGCCACTGCCTAAAGTGGCGCCGGGCACAGTTAAACTTGATCGGGATGTTAACAACCCGGACCAGAAGCTATATATTGACTTTGCTCGTGAACTGGACAGCTATTTAGCAGAAAAGTATCCGAAGCTGGCAAGCAGGGTAGTCAATATACGGTCTGACTCAATGGAGAAGTTGTTGGTTGTAAGTGACGGACATAGCTCCCATTCACTTATGCCCCGGAGCTTTATCTATTTATTCTTTACCGCGGAAACTGCCGATGGCGCACCGGTAGAACTATACAAGGTTTTTGGGGGACGAGGATATTTTGATGAGAACTTCTCAAGCCTTGAGGATCTTTATCCGGGAATCGAGGAGCTCTACACCAATATCATGAAGAAGGCAGAAGGAGTATATCCTAACGCCGGCCACAAACAAGTGGTTATGCACCCAAACCTTGCCGGGATCCTTGCGCACGAAGCGGTTGGCCACACCGTGGAAGCCGACCTTGTTCTCGGCGGTTCAGTTGCCGCTCACAACCTAAACAGACAAGTGGCAAGTGAAATCGTGACAATGGTCGACTTTGCTCACACCGCTCTTGGAGAGACAGCGCCGCTTCCTGTTTATGTTGATGATGAAGGCACCCCATGTGAAGATGCAGTTCTGATAAAGGACGGAATCCTGACTGGCTATATGAATAGCAGAGAGACCGCGCAGCACTTTGGGATGAAACCACAGGGCAATGCAAGAGCGTATCTGTTTTCCGATGAGCCCCTTATTCGCATGAGGAACACTGCCATCCTGCCCGGGAAGGATAAGCTTGAGGACATGATTGCTTCAATTGAAGATGGTTATTACCTGACGGAAACAAATAACGGGCAGGCAGATACCACAGGTGAGTTTATGTTCGGAGTCTCGATGGGATATGAGATAAAGAACGGAAAACTTGGCAGGGCGATCCGTGACACAACGATATCAGGTGTTGCCTTTGAAATGCTAAAAACGGTGGATATGCTTTCCGATGATATGATTTGGACCTGTTCGGGAATGTGCGGCAAAAAACAACCGATGCCCGTTGGAATGGGCGGTCCCGCCATCAGGTGCAGGGTCAACATCGGCGGAAGAGGTAGTGTAAAGTGATATATGAAAAAGGTGGTTAAAGCAAGAGGTTGAAAAAGAACCCCTAATAACTCAAAAATGAGTTGATATAAAGCTCCCGCCACCCTTGACAAACCCCCAAAAATAATGCTTAGACATCACAACCGACGGCGAAGAACTCAAGAACAGCTAGAGTTCACCGTCGTTGGATGAGGCATTGTGACATTATTTTTGAGTGTTATCAAGGGCAAGTCCCTACGGGATGGCTTGGTCGTTTACCTCTGGCTCAGAATCTAAGAACAGACACAGCCCTTGTCTTTTTGAAGTTGTAATTGCAGTATGGTTTGTTGTCCAAGGAAAATCAGCAGCTGCCATTTACCCGGCATGTTGTCAGCATCACGAAGCATATCAACGTTATTGAGAACTCTGTAATTGTTGGTCTTATGTGGGCGCAAGAAGTTGTAATAAGCAACCCAAAGTGCGACACTGTAGTTGGCACCATCAAAATTATCGTATCCACAAGTGACGCGATAAGAAGCCTTAAAAGTACGATTAAGGCGCTCGACGATCTGCTTAAAAGGACGGAATTCAGTGGAAACCTCATCATCATTTGTAAGACCAATAACTTGAGTGATATCAAAGTGTAGTCCACCATTTTCTTCTTTAGCAAACTGTTGTGCTGCTAAAGGATAGGCACTATAACCGTCAGCAATGAAGTAAAACTTTTCGGGAATTTTTCTAAGATGCCTAAAGGCCATGCGCATGGCAATAATGCATGGACCAACACCACGATTATCTGAGACTTGATACCCGATGATGGATCGTGAGATTGCATCCATAATAAACCAAATATAGCCTTTAAGGCCACGAACTTTGATATAGGTTTCGTCAGCCACCATAGTATTGGAGGCTTTGTAATCGTAATGGTCAACGAAAGGCTTAATGACAGTGGCAGCCGTTTTTGCATAGTTGGCCACCATGGTATGGGATACCTGAATGTTATATAGATCTCTAAGTGCCTGTGAAGTCTTGCGAAGGGAAAGTCCAAGGTTCACATGAAGAGTTAAGCAAAGAGACATGATGTAAGCATTGTTCTTGGTGAATTTCAAAGACGAGGCATTCTTGGGTAAGGAATCTAAATCCATGCTGAAGAAGTCTACGGTGAACTCGCGGTAGATATAATGGAGCTTATATTTGTTTTTGCCAAAATCTTCGAGATCCTTCGGATCAACTTTTTTAAGATTATGTAGGTAGTATGAGCATCTAGTATTAACACATTTGTGTATGATGAAATGCTTACGGTCTTTCTTGTGAACAAGTGCATGTCCGCAATAAGGGCAACGCAGTTTAAGAGGTTGGTTGTACTTGTTTTCTGAACTAAATCGGGTCTGGCATACCTTGCAAAGCACTTGACCCTTGGAGCCATTATTCTTGTATAAATAAGGCGAAGGTGCACCGCAACGAGGGCAGTGGCACTCCTCCGGAATATCACATTTTTCTACGACGCCTAACCGGCTTGACAGTGTAGTTGTAACGTTCTTTGTAGTACTGGATAAGAAGAAGATAATCAACAATCTCATAGTTAATTACAACAGGAAGAATATCAGTTTTAAACTTTTGATATTTAGGGGAATGAGAATCGTCAAAGTTCCACTGCTTGAGTGGAATGAATTTTGCGATGAAACGCGTTAACCAACAAATTTGGTAATATTGGTATTGGATTAGAGTAAGTAAATAGGTTATAATTGAAGACATAACAATGACATCCTTTCAGGGATTTTTGGTGTGTGGTAACTTCAATTATAACTGAAAATGGGGGGTCATTGTTATTTTTATGTAAAAAAAATCAGAAAACCCTTGAAAATAAAGGGTTATTCCAAAAAAAAGGAGTGTCAGACTTGACACTACCGCGGAAGATAAGGAGGGAGCTCTTATGAAAACAAACCGTGAAATTGCGGAGTATACGCTGGAGGCTTTGAAAAAAGCAGGTGCCGACCATGCGCAGTGCATCGTGGCAAACGGTAATGTTGACGAAATCAACGCTGACGGCGGAGAGTTTAGCCTCATGCGTACACTTTTCAACAGTTCTATTTCAATGAAGGCTCTCAAGGACGGAAAGAAAGGAACGATTTCCGTCAACAAGGTTGACAAGGAGACTATTGATGCAGCGGTCAAGGATTGTATCGCAGCAGCAGAGTCCTCAGTTGCCGATGAAGCGGAAAGCATCGCACAATTAGATAGAAATGAGAGCTTTACGGTCGGTGTTTTACAACCGGATCGTGATAAACTCTTTGACAGGCTCCAAGAGTATCTTCAGGATGTAAAAAATGAATATCCCAAGATAATAATGGAGCAGCTGATATCTTCCTACACACGCGGCACCCAACTATTGATGAACACAAATGGCGTGGAATACAGCTACGATTATGGTGGATATGACATCAGCGCAATGTTTTCGGCCCACGAAGGAGAGAAATCATCATCATTTGTCGGTTATGGCGGTGACATCAAAAACCTTGACCAAAGGCTAATTGATTTTGGGATGATGAGAACTCTTCTTGCCGAAAGTGAGCGTCAGCTGGATACAAAGCCGGTAGAGGGCAAGTTTGTCGGGAAGGTAGTGATTACACCCGCTTGTCTTGACAGCATACTGATGACGATTTTCCGAAACTTCATTTCGGACACAACACTTATTGATGGCACAAGTCCATGGAAAAGCAAGCTCGATCAAAAGGTTGCGTCTGACAAGTTGTCTATTTCTACTGTCCCCCTTGATGAACGCGTAGTATGCGGCGAAAGGTTTACAGGTGAGGGCTATAGAAGTGAGAATATGGAAATAATAAGCGACGGCGTTTTGAAAAACTTTCTTTTGACAGAGTATGGTGCCAGAAAGACCGGTTTTACAAGAGCCAAGAACCTAAGCCACAACTTGTGGGTACGTCCCGGGGATGTCACACATGATGAAATCATAAGTACGATAGATCGCGGTATCCTTTTAAATAGGTTCTCCGGTGGCCGTCCCGGAACAAGCGGTGATTTTTCAGGAGTTGCAAAAAACAGCTTCCTGATCGAGAACGGCAAAGTTACTGCTGCAATTAGTGAGACGATGATAAGCGGCAATCTTGCCGAAATGCTAAACAATGTTGTTGCTATTTCCTCCGACACAGTATGCGATGGTGTGTCCATACTGCCGTGGATTGCGTTTGATGGTATTACCATCTCAGGCAAGTAACACTCTATCCTTGTTTTTTGAGACGAAAAAAGGGACTGTTGCTCCGTATTCAAGGGGAGAAACAGTCCCTTAAAGCATATGTCTCATTTCCAATCGATATTGGCCGGGTTTGGAAACTATCGTAGGACGCGGGGGATAGGCTGGTAACAGCGTTATCTGAGTTCCCGCCGGATCTCAATAATCTCAGCGTCAGTATTTCCCTCGATAAATGATAGTACCGAGTCAATAATACTATCTGCATGTGATACACTGCCGGCGACACAAGCGAGCCCTAGCACAATAGTCTGATGCACATCCTGCTCGTCTATCTCAGCAATCGAAATATTGAACTTTTTCTTTACTCTATCGATCAAGCTTTTTACAACCATGCGTTTTTCTTTCAAAGAATGGACCCAAGGTGCGTAAAGCTTAATGGTCGCCGCTTCAATGATCATGCCGTGATTTTTCCTTTCTTGACACTCCCCACAACTAAAGCCATGGGATTCTTTAGTGGTAGTCGGAAGTTCGTTTCCGCTATCCTTAGTTCCAAAAGTAGTGTGCCATCATCCTTCCTAAGACAGTGCATATAGCATCTTAGGCTGGCAGACTATCCCTCATCGCTACTCCATCTGCCACAGGATCTGCATGATAAGTATAGTCGGGGAATTTCTAAAAACCAATGGTGGTTTCGATATGTCCATATATTCGATATGTCCATATAGTTAAGTCACCATCTGTTTTTAACTTTCTCCGCAAAACCGATAAAGTCTTTGATTGAAATTATTTTTCCATCATCAAGGACAGCATTTCCCGAAAATCTTCCGAAAACCTGGTGCTGGTCTGATTTTATCACAACTACGCTTGTACAGGATGCCCTGTCGATTATCGGCTCAAACTCCATTTCGAAACGTTTATCGTCGCTTGTGAAAGTCCATTTCTTCAAGTAATCTTCTTTTCCCTTTTCCTTTAACGGGATATTGAAGCTTACATTGCTCAACTTATGGGCTTTGCCATCATAAAAAAGCATGTTTTCTGTTGCTGCAGAGGTGTCTCCAAAACCGTAACCGATGTTGAATCCGAAGGGGACACCATCAACTGTTCCTGACGCGCTGCCCCAATACCAGGTATTACTGTATGTCCATACTCCTCGTCCCCAGTCGAGCACTGCAAAAGAATCCTCAGGACTGAAGACATATTCTGCCTCACCCAATTTTACAACACCTTCTGCAGTCATGCAATTAATTTTCTGATTGAAATAGAAATGCCCTTTTCTTCTAAATGGAGTTGCAATGACCATGCTTTCTTCGGGTTCGTTGTCAAGTGTTATCAGCCCTGATATTGGTTTGCCTTCATAAAAGGGATCCATTTGAAAATCAAGAATTCGTTTTCCATCCTGATGACAGAAACTGATCCTGTAGTTTTTGCCCATTACACTGACATTGCCTGTGGATGAAGAGGATGGCAGATTTTTTTTGCCCATGGTCAGTATCTGCATGAGACTTACTGTTTTTTGCCAGGGTTCATCGAAATTTAGAAACGTTATTGAATCTAATCCCATATATGAGTTGTCAGCTATCGTCAATGCAACGGCGTAGTGATCGTTAGCTATCAAATAGTAATCCCATTCCTTGATTCGCAATTTGTTGGCCCTGATGTCATTGCGATTGTAGACTGGCAAAAGCTTTCTTGCATATCCTGCGACTTTGAGGTTGCCCCTATCGTCCAGTAATGGTGTAGATTTGGTAATTTCATTTTGCACCGGCAAAGACTTAGTGACAGTGTTTGACATATAAATTCCCCCTTCCAAAGCTTAGAAATAAAGTTGTAGGTCATGCACATAGATAAATTAAAAAATGCCAGACTATTTATCAATTATACCATAAATATGTATATTTACAAGCAAACTAATACAAGAGGACGGTCCTACTGTGCATTTTCCTTGTGCAAAGAAGAACCGTCCCCTTGTGTCTGTATTCTTCGTCATGGTTGTCAACCGAGGGAGCGATAGCGATTATAGCGCTGAGTGGCGAGCTCTTCACCCGAAAGGGCGCCGAGTTGCTTAAGAGCTGTTGACAGCTCATTGCGAATTATGTGAAATGTGCTTTTGGGCAGAGACTCGCTGATCACCTTATCAACTACACCGAACTTTAGCATATCTTTTGCGGTGAGCTTTAGGTTTTCCGCCGCCCTGTCAGCCAACTTCGGGTCTTTGTAGAGAATTGAAGCACAGCCCTCGGGAGAGATGACCGAGTAGACTGCTTTCTCAAGCATCCAAACCTCATTTGCAACTGCGAGCGCCAATGCACCACCGCTGCCGCCTTCGCCTATCAAAATAGTTATGATCGGTGTCTGAAGATCCATCATTTCCATGAGGTTTTCAGCAATTGCCTGGCCCTGTCCGCGTTCTTCAGCACCAATTCCACAGTACGCACCTGAAGTGTCTACAAAGCAGATCACAGGCCGGTGAAATTTCTCGGCTTGTTTCATGAGGCGAAGTGCTTTTCGATAACCTTCGGGATTCGCTGAGCCGAAATTGCGTTCAATGCGTGATTTGGTGTCTTGGCCCTTTTCAATTGCAATCACGGTTACAGTCATATTACCGATTCGTGCAAGGCCGCCTATTATAGCTTTATCGTCAGCAAAGCGGCGGTCACCATGCAGTTCTATGAAATCTGTAAAGACATTGTTTATAAAATCCAAACCGGTACTGCGACCTTTGGCCCTTGCAGCATATACATATTCAATAGCTTTCATGATTTAACCTTACCCTTTGATTGGATCCTTTCTGGTTCAAGAGTGCATCCAAAGTAGTTTACCAATGGTTTTTCTCAGTTCGGTCCGCTTTACGATTGCATCAATAAAGCCTTTTTCCAAAAGGAACTCAGCTTTTTGAAAACCAGCGGGCAGCTTCTGCCTTGTTGTCTGAGCAATAACGCGGGGTCCTGCAAAGCAGATGAGTGCATCGGGTTCAGAAAGAATAATGTCCCCGGCCATGGCAAAGGATGCTGTTACCCCACCTGTAGTCGGATTAGTCAGTACGGCGATGTAAAGAAGTCCTGATTTGCTGTGTTTGGAAACAGCACCGCTCGTCTTTGCCATTTGCATCAAAGAGAGGATACCCTCCTGCATACGGGCGCCACCTGAAACCGTAAACCCGACAACCGGCAGCTTTTGTTCTATTGCAGTTTCAAATAGCCTTGTTATCTTTTCGCCGACAACTGTACCCATACTTCCCATCATAAAGTTTTTCTCCATCACAAAAACTGCACAGCGAACACCAGCTATTGAGCACAGCCCTGTCACAACAGCTTCATTTTCTGAAGAGGCAAGTTTAGCATGCTTGAGCTTCTTTTCATAGTCGGGAAATCCAATCACATTTGTGGACTGCATATCTCGATCGACCTCTGTGAAGCTGTCTTTGTCCGCTATAAGATGGAGCCGCATACGCGCGTTGATATAAAAATGGTATCCGCACTTGGAGCAAACATTTGCGTTGTCTGATAACTCATCTGTTATCATTGCTTTTTTACAAGACGGACAGTATGTGAACATTTCATCCGGAATCGATGGAGTCCGTTTTTTACCGTTTTTCAAAATGAACTCAAGTTCGTTGCGTGGTTTTTTGAATTGAAACATTGTCTACTCCGTTTCACTTGATTGAGTGCTAAAATCTTTCTCAATCGTTTTTGCTGACCGGCTGTCTGGTTAAGAATTCTGCTAAAAAACCGGTACTGTAGCTTCCGTCAACAAAAGCTGAGTTCTCCAGAAGCTCCATATGAAAATCAATATTGGATTCCACTCCCTCGATTATCAGTTCACAGAGGGAGGCTTGCATTTTTCGTATTGCCTCTTCACGATCTGTTGCATGGACGATCAGCTTACCGATCATAGAATCGTAGAAGGGAGGGATGGAATATCCTTGATAGACTGCGCTGTCAAATCTGATCCATGGTCCGCTAGGAATGTGTAGTGAGGTGATTTTTCCGCAGCTTGGGAGAAAGTTGAGATACGGATTTTCCGCATTGATCCGGCATTCGATTGCATGACCTGAAAAACGGATGTCTTCCTGTTTGAATGGCAACTTAACATCTGCGGCTATTCGTAATTGCCATTTTACAATATCGATACCAGTAATCATTTCCGTGACCGGATGCTCAACCTGTAAACGAGTATTCATCTCCATGAAGTAGAAATTTCCATCTTCATCGAGTATGAATTCGATCGTTCCGGCATTCCGGTATCCGATCGCTGACGCTGCTTTTAGCGATACGTCGATAAGCTTGCGCCGCAGCTCATCACTGACGGAAGGGGAAGGACTTTCCTCGATCAGTTTTTGGCTCCTTCGTTGCATGGAGCATTCACGTTCACCAAGGCACACTGCATTTCCATAGTGATCGCATAACAGCTGTACTTCTATGTGCTTTGCCGGTTCAATATACTTTTCAAGATATATGCCGCCGTCTCCGAAAGCCGATTTTGCTTCGATGGATGCGGATTGAAATGCCTGCTCAAACTCATCCATACTTGTGACAAGGCGGATCCCGCGGCCGCCACCGCCTGAGCGGGATTTGCAGAGCAGGGGAAACCCTATACGCTCTGCCTCTTTTTTGGCATCTTCAATGCTTTCAACGACATTGCAGCCCGGTACTACAGGAACGCCTGCCATTTGCATTGTCTTTTTAGCTTTCTCCTTATCACCCATATTCCGAATCACTTCTGCGGTCGGGCCGATAAACGTGAAATTGCATTTCTCACAGAGCTCAGCAAACCGTGGGTTCTCCGAGAGCAAACCGTAACCGGGGTGGATGGCTTCGGCTCCTGTATATATGGCGGCGGAAAGTATTGCGTCCATGTTGAGATAACTTTCACTTACTGTGTTCCCGCCAATGCATACGCTCTCATCGGCCAGACTGACATGCAGTGAATTTGCATCCGCGGTGGAATAAACCGCAACCGTTGCGATGCCCATCTCTCGGCAAGCTCGAATAATTCGTACAGCAATCTCGCCACGGTTTGCTACAAGTATTTTCGAAAACATTTATTCCCCTCCAATCAATGCAAAGGAGAATTCGCCCTCCACACTCAGTTTTCCGTTTACCCTCCCTTTTCCTTCAGCAAAGTAAAAGGGGGCTCTTTGCTTTTTGATTTTGCAAACAAACTCTATCGTATCGCCGGGCTTTACAACATTTCTGAAGCGGACTTTATCAAGACTTGTGAAATATGGCGTTTTACCGCTACTGTTTTCCGCCAAAAGCACTGCGCAAGTCTGTGCCATCATCTCGCAGAGAATAACACCCGGCACAACCGGATCACCCGGAAAATGTCCTTGCAGGAAGAATTCATCTCCGCGGACGGTATATGTTCCGAAGGCACTGCCATCTTCGTTGATTCCGACCTGTTCAATGAGTAGCATAGGATGACGATGGGGCAGTATTTTTTCAATTTCAGATTTATTCATCATTTGATTTTCTTACCCTCATAACTTAGATGATTTTGAAGAGAGGTTGTGCAAACTCTACCACTTGACCATTTTCGACGCAGATTTTTGCTATTTCACCATCTCTGTCCGAAGTGATCTCATTCATCAACTTCATCGATTCGATTATACAAAGAACATCGCCCTTTTTTACTTTGCTGCCTACCCGTACATAAGGTTCTTTGTCAGGGGCGGGCGCTGCGTAGAATACTCCAACCATTGGCGATTTGACTTCGTGCAAAGCCGGCTCATTTGCAGGAGCGGCCTCTATAGAAATATCACTTTTTGTGATTACATTTGTATCATGCATTATTTTCACAGGGCTACATCGCTCAGCTTCTGCCAAGCAACCTCGTGCAACTTTGATTTTGATCATCATATTGTCGATATGGAGCTCAATGCTCTCAAGATTATTTTCATTTGCGATTTTTGCAAGCTCCCGGATTTTGTTTGTGTTCATCGTCCACCTTCCAATCTGCGTTCAGTTGATCATCAACAACAGTCTTACCTGGATTTTGAGAATGCAAGTACTCCGTTATGTCCACCGAATCCAAGCGAGGAGGATAAAGCAAATTCCAAATCTGCATGTATACTCGTGTTTGGCGTGTAATTTAGGTCACAATCAATGTCCGGTTGTTCATAACCGATAGTAGGGGGGATGACTCCGTTTTTAAGAGCCAGGATGGAAGCGATTGCTTCAACAGCACCGGCAGCACCAAGCATATGACCGGTCATTGATTTTGTGCTGCTTATATGAACGCCCATCGCTCTCTCGCCAAATACGTTTTTGACTGCAAGTGTCTCTGCAGCATCGTTTAGCGGTGTTGAAGTACCGTGTGCGTTGAAGTAGATTTTATCGGTGTCAAGCAGCTCGGGAGATTCCACACCGGACTCAGCCAGTGCTAAGCGTATTGCTTCCGCTGCACCTTTCGATTCAGGGTGGGGAGCTGTTATGTGATAGGCATCGCAAGTATTTCCATAGCCTATTAATTCAGCATAGATTTTTGCTCCTCGTTCGATCGCATGCTCATACTCTTCGAGGATAACGATTCCTGCTCCTTCGCTTAGAACAAAGCCGTCCCTGCGCTTGTCGAAGGGGATCGATGCCGAGGACGGATCGTTACGGAAGGATAGTGCCATGCAGTTGGTAAACCCGGCTACGGCAAGGGGATTGACCGCAGCCTCTGCGCCTCCGGCTATGATAGCATCAGCATAACCATACTTTATAGCCCTAAAGGCTTCGCCGATGGCATGCGTGGAAGTCGCACACGCTGTTACGACGGGGAGACAAGGTCCCTGTGCATTGTGGCGGATTGCAATCGTTCCTGCCGCCACATTGGAAATCATCATCGGTATGAATAATGGAGATACCTTTCTGGGTCCACTTTTTAATAGCTTTTCAGTTTCGGTGATAAATGTTGAAATACCACCAATGCCGGATCCCACATAAACTCCAAAACGCTGCTCATCCACTGTATCGACAATACCACTGTCTTGCACGGCTTGTTTTGCCGCAGCTACAGCATATTGAGTGTAGAGGTCCATTCTCCGGGCTTCATTTTTTGGAACATAGTCTAGAATGTTGAAATCTTTAACTTCGGCTGCTATTTTTACTTTATATTCACTGGTATCAAATCTTGTAATATAATCGATTCCGCAGACGCCCTTTACAAGATTTGAAAAGAAGGACTCCACATCATTGCCTACGGGCGTGATTACACCAAGTCCTGTAACTACGACCCTCTTCATATGCATAAGCCCCCATCGATCCGGATCGTTTCACCTGTGATATACCGAGCAGAGTCCGAAGCCAGAAATGCAGCCAGTTTCGCGACCTCCTCGGGCTTTCCCATTCTCTTTAGCGGGATCATATTCAATGCAGCCTGCGCAACCTTATCGGAAAGCTTTGCTGTCATGTCGGTTTCAATGTAACCCGGTGCAATTGCATTACAGGTCACATTCCTCGATGCGAGCTCACGTGCGACGGTTTTTGTAAGTCCGATAATGCCGGCTTTGGCAGATGAGTAGTTGGCCTGACCTGCATTACCCATGAGCCCGGAAACCGATGAAATATTTATGATAGTGCCGCGGCGGCGCTTCATCATATGTGAATAGAGGTGGCGGATCATATTGAATGCGCCTTTCAGATTTGTGTCGATGACATCATCAAAGTTTTCTTCGCTCATAGAGAGCAAAAGACCATCCCTTGTGATGCCTGCATTGTTGACAAGAATGTCTACAAAACCAAAGTCTTTGAGGATCTCAGTGACTGTGTCTTTAACAGCCTGAAAGGATCGCACATCACACTGATATGCAATTGCCTGAACACCGTACTGCAGGGCTTGCTCAACGGTCTGTCCCGCTGCATCACGGTCTCCGGCATATAGCAGTGCGACGTCTGCGCCGTTTGCAGCAAACTCCAGGGCAATCGCTTTCCCGATTCCACGGCTTCCTCCAGTAATGACTGCTACTTCATTTTTAAGCATGTTATCCTCCGGTTCTACGTGTATAACTTTTAGGACATGTTACCTGTGTAGGACATGTTACTTGTTTTTTAGAACTTCCAATGTTTTAACAAGACTGCGTTCATCTTCGACGTTTAGAACTACCGCATCGGAAACGATTTTTGATACGAGATTACTGAGGGTTTTTCCTGCTCCAACTTCAATGAATGTATCGACACCCTGTGCACACATCTCTTCGATCGTCTTTTTCCAAAGGACGGGAGAAGATACTTGGTCAAAGAGCAGTTCTATGCCTGTGTAGATCTGTGCTGTCACATTAGAGTATACAGGGATCTTTGGAGATTTAAGTTGTAGATAGCTAAACGTCTTCTGCAATTGGGCTTTTGCTTGGGACATATATGGGGAATGGAAAGCACCACTCACAGCCAGCCTTAATCCTCTGCCACCTGACTGCTTTACAGCTTGGATCAATGCGTCAGCCTTTTCTTCAGCGCAAGCGACTACTGTTTGACCATTGCAGTTGTAGTTGACAGGGTAGCAGCAGCCCACATTTTCGGCGATTTCTTCGACTTTTTCCTCGGAGAGCTTCAATACTGCGACCATTGCTCCTTTGTTTTTCTGAGCCGCAGCATCCATGTACTCTGCACGCTTGCATACAAAGCGGAATGCGCCATCATATGAGAGATAACCGCCAAAAGCGAGAGCAGGAATTTCGCCAAGAGAGAATCCAGCGATAAAATCAGGCCTTATGTTCGCTTCGGATAGGGCTTCTGCTGCAGCAAGATCCACGCAAAATAAGCAAGGCTGTGTGTTGACGGTTGTAGACAACTCATCCTTTGATGCTGTAAAGCATTGAAGCGAAGTGCCATGGCGAATCCCGTCTGCCATTTCAAATACCCGCCTTGCGGCATTTGAGCTTTCGAATAGCTCCTTTCCCATACCGGGGTACTGTGACCCTTGTCCGGAAAAAAGAAATGCAATTTTACTCATAGAATGCACCATTTAGAAGCTTTTCTGCCTGCTCGAAAATCTCTTTGATGATTTCTTCACAGGTCTGTTCTTTGCTGATCAATCCGCTGATCTGACCAGCCATGAAACAGCCGTTTTTTTCATCGCCTTCTACTGCTGCACGTCGAAGCGCGCCCGCACCATATGCTTCCATCTCTTCGAGTGTCATTGTGCTGTCATACTCATTTTTTAGGAATCGACGTGAAAATGGATTTTTCAGTGACCTTACAGGATGTCCGAGACGACGACCCGACACGATGGTGTCGATATCCTTAGCTCCAAGGATCTTATTCTTGTAAT
The DNA here is from genome assembly GCA_050950785.1 of Eubacteriales bacterium. Lineage (GTDB taxonomy): Bacteria > Bacillota > Clostridia > Oscillospirales > JAAYOS01 > JAAYOS01. Next base: position 129,457 of record JBMNIG010000029.1, read on the forward strand.
TTTGATGGATCGTGCACTCCTTGGCAACCAAAAACCGGGTTCCCAACTGAACACCTTTAGCACCAAGCATGAATGCAGCTGCTACGCCGCGTCCGTCTCCGATACCACCGGCTGCGATGACAGGTATTTTTACAGCATCTACAACCTGAGGAACCAGTGCCATGGTATTGTTTTCGCCAATATGGCCGCCGGCTTCTCCGCCTTCGGCAATAACTGCGCATGCGCCGGCTCTTTCCACCATTTTGGCCATTCCGGTGGAAGGAACCACCGGCACGACTTTAATGCCTGCTTTGAGCCATTCCTTCATGTATTTATTAGGCAATCCGGCTCCGGTTGTAACTACGGGTACCTTTTCTTCTACGACGAGCTGTGCAATTTCTTCTGCATAGGGGCTCATAAGCATGATGTTTACCCCGAATGGCTTATCTGTTTTTTTTCGGAGTTTTTTGATCTCGCCTTGGACATATTCAACAGGTGCATTTGCCGCGGCAATGATACCAAGGCCTCCTGCCTGCGACACTGCGCTTGCAAGTGATGCATCTGAAACCCAAGCCATGCCGCCTTGGAATATAGGGTATGGGATCCCAAACAACGTGCTAATCGAATTGATCATTGATTTCTCTCCTGTGTTCACGCAGTCATGTTGTCGATCAGATCTACAACGTCACCGATCGTTTTTAGGTCTTCGTTGACCTCGATGTCGATTCCGAATTGCTCTTCAAACTCCATGACAAGTTCAACTGTGTCCAAAGAGTCAAGTCCAAGGTCCTCAAAGGTACTTTCCCTCGTAATACTTGCAATATCTATATCTCTGTCTTCCGCAATCATTGATACGATTTTCTCCAAAGTTTGATTTTTTGACATTTCATATACCTCTCATCTTAGGCGTTTGCGAAACGCCGGAATGCGCATAAATACTAACTTTTTTCAATGGTAAAAAGGTGTAACTCCTCACCGAAATATGTAAAATTGGATTGATTAGAAACAAATCCACCATATATCAAGAAAGGAGCTACATGTATATGATAACACAAAAACAGCTTTCTTTGGCAGATATTTTTTCGGATTGTCAAGATAAATTTGAAAATGACAAACCTGCGTTTCTATCGCTTCTGGAAAAGAACATTAATCTCGATGAGTTCATTTCGATTTCTTTCAGAAATCATTACTATGCATCTACGGAAGACCCCGGAAATATCCTCTTCAGGCGATGCTCTGGGCTTTGATCCTACAGCGTATTTTCTCTATCCCAACCGATTCACTGCTTATCTTTTTCCTGCATTATTCAAAGGCTCTAAGGGATTTCTGCGGGTTCCGGAAGGTTCCGGATGCCTCTAAAATCACTCGCTTCAAGCAGGATTTCCTGATGGACTTACAAACGTTTTTCGATAAGTTAGTTGATGCCACCGAACCGATATGCCAGAGTATTGATAAAGAACTTGCCTCCATGACCATTTTCGATACCTCCGGTATTGAGGCTTTTGTTACTGAAAATAACCCCAAATTTGCAAATCGCATCATCAATCAGTTAAAGACATATGCAAAATCAATGGGATTCGACAAATCCTACGACCCTTACAAAGCAGCCTACGGCTCTATGCCTTCTCACGCCTCAGCTAATGCTGATATCAAACAGCTGTATATCAACGGCCACTTCTGCTATGTCTTCAAATTTGGCATGATCACAAACGGTCTCGGTATCGTTAGGAATATCCAGCTATACAATAATGAGTTCTTTAAGGACCACCCGAGATTGTGCTTTCCAAGAAAACCGACTCACCCAATGAAGATAAACTGGCCCACGATGCAAGGCTTTTAATACCGACTTTGATTGATTTCTTCAAAAAACATCCGGTTATTGATCCGAAAACATTCCTTGGTGACTCTGCATTTGATTCTATCGCCATCTACAAAGCTTTGTTTGAGGATCTGCACTTTGATAAAGCATATATACCACTGAACAATCGCTCAAAGCTTGAAAATGCAGATTGTACTATCAATGAAGACGGCATCCCTTGTTGTCCCCGCAACCCCTCCCTCCCCATGAAACACGAAGGTTCTTCGAAACGGAAAAATGGTCTTAAACGTTTCAAGTTTGTATGTCCCATGATACGATGGATAAAAGCTGATAATGGCAAGTATCATCGGTTTGCCAGTGTGAAAACCCATGCACCGACTCTCTCAGCGGACGGATGGTCTACATATACCCTGAAAAGAATCTTCGAGCCTATCCGGGCACGGTTCGTGGAACTGAAGAGTGGGACAACACCTACAAGCACAGGACCTCAGTCGAAAAGACTATCAATCATTTTAAGGATAGCTACTGCCTGGCCGGCAGACGCACTCAGAACGAAAAAACTCTTCATGCGGATCTGCTTTTGTCTGGAATTACTCAACTTCTTACCGTTGTACTTGCTGACAAGATCCACCAGCATAAATACATTAGGAGCTTAAAGCAGTTGATAGCGTAGTTATCTTAACATCTTCAGGGTGTCGCTAGATACCCTTTACTTGCTATACGCTTTTTGCGTTGGTGCCGGATGAATTACTGCCTTTCCATTCCTTGATTTCTGAAAGAAGCGATTTTGGGTTCATAAGCTATATCCTGACCCCGATATCTTTTGAGTTTCGCAATCACCTATGTTTAGTAAAGTATTATTGCGCTAAGAGAATTAGGATAAGTCTAAACTTCAATTATACAGGCACCGGAAGTTAGGCCGCCTCCGAATGCTGATAGTACGATGATGTCTCCTTCTTTTAGTTCCCCGGATTCCATAAGCTCTCCTAGAAGGATCGGGACGCTTGCTGAAGAAGTGTTACCATAACGGTCAACGTTGACCGCCAGCTGATCATCACGAAGACCAAGTTTATCTGCTGCCGAGCGAATGATCCGTATATTGGCTTGATGTGGAATAACTTTTGTTACGCCCTCTATGTCAAGGCCTGATTCAGCAAGTACATCTGTAATGTCGTTACACATGGAATTGACAGCGAACTTGAATACTTCCTTGCCCTTCATGTGCAGAAATGAATCGGGGTTTTCCCCCTCCCAATAGGGGTTATTTCCGGTCAAACCCGGGATTACCAGGGGATCGCTGTCACCCTTTGCTGTTACCTTTATAGCCTTCAAGTTGTTTGCTTTCGTAACTACAACGGCACCGGCTCCATCGCCGAACAGCACACAGGTTGAACGATCCTGCCAGTTGATAAGCTTTGACATCTGCTCTGCTGAAACTATAAGTATATTCTTTGAGCGTCCGGCATCAAAATAAGATTTTGCGATGTCTAAGGCATATATAAATCCCGTACAGGCAGCGTTGACATCAAAGGCAGGACATGAAGCGCCCAACTCGTGCTGGATCTCACATGAAAGTGCAGGAGTGATATTGTCGCCCTGAATCGTGGAGCAGATGATAAGATCGAGGTCTTCGGGTTTCATCCCTGAATTTTGCATTGCAGTTTTTGCTGCAGTCATTGCAATATCCAGTAACGATTCATTGGTGGAAATAAAACGGCTTTTGATCCCGGTTCTTGTTGTGATCCATTGGTCGTCTGTCTCAACAATCTCAGAGAGTGCAGAGTTTGATAGGACAAAGCCGGGGTGTGCCATGCCAGCACCCAGTATTTTTAGACTCATTTGTTTCTCCAATTCGTTGGTTGTTTTGTTTGCAGATCAGCTAATTATATTAGAATCACTTAGATTAGCGCATAACGGCAGATAATGCTTGGGGGAAATTATAACTTAAAAATATTTATATAAAAACTTTTAAGTATTTATAGCACAGAAACTTATTAGTGTCAAGAGAAACAATAAAAGTATAATGCTTTTTTGTTCGACAAGATTGAGCAAGTTTAGACCGGGACGCGCGGGATGAGGGGACGGTTCTTTTGCCATAGATCCAAGTCTACTAGACTATGGGCGATTCTTTTGCCATAGAGCCAAGTCCACAAAACAGTGGGCGGTCTTTTGTCATAGAGCCAACACCAAGATATGAACCATCCCCTAGTGTGTGTATCCTTTGCCGGTGGCTAAGCTATTGCATGAACCATTTATTTGGAGTATTATGCTATTAGAACAAATATAAAGGGGAAATATTGCTGTGAAACTGTCAAAACGAATATGGGCTTCCTTCTTGATCATTGGCCTGACGGGTCAATTTGCATGGACAATCGAAAATATGTACTTCAACGTATATCTTTACAATACCATTTCAACAAATCCGAATAATATTGCTCTAATGGTAGCATCGAGTGCCATTGTTGCAACACTTACAACACTTGTCATGGGTGCCTTTTCAGATAAGCTAGGAAGGCGAAAACCCTTTATCTCCTTAGGTTACATATTCTGGGGTTTATCAACAATGGCCTTCGGGCTCATAAGCGTAGAAAACATCGCAAAGCTGTTCCCAGCGGCAAACGCTGTAGCGGCTGCTTCTGCAGTCCTAATTATTATGGACTGTGTGATGACCTTTTTCGGCTCCACTGCAAATGACGCAGCATTCAACGCATATGTAACCGATACGACAACCACTGGAAACAGGGGAAGGGTAGAATCGGTACTTGCAGTGCTGCCACTGATGTCGATGCTGATCATTTTTGGGGCATTCGACTCTATGACACAAAAAGGTGAGTGGCAGAAATTCTTCAATATCTTTGGTGCCATGGTTACCGTTACAGGTTTGGTTTCTTTAGTTCTACTTAAGGATAGCAAAGTGGTTCAGTCTGACAAAACAGAAGACCACTATTTAAGAAGCCTTGTCCATGGTTTCAAACCCTCAGTTATTCGTAATAATCCATCAATATATTTGGCATTGACTGCACTGGGTATTTTCTCGATCGCGGTGCAGGTTTTCTTTCCATATCTCATTATCTATATGCAGCACTATCTACAAATCGATGCCTACGCAATTGTTTTGGGTATTGTACTAATAGTTGCCTCGGTGGTAAGTGTCATTGGTGGCGGTTTTATAGATAAAGCCGGAAAAATGAAGTTTGTATTCCCTTCTGCTATCATAATGTTTGCAGGTCTTATTGGAATGTTCTTTGCCCGTTCTATGGTTTCGGTGATTATGATAGGCAGTGTTATGATGTCAGGATATATGCTTGTGTCGGCAACATTATCTGCTATTGTGCGAGATCATACACCTGTTGATAAAGTCGGACATTTTCAGGGAATCAGGATGATTTTTGCAGTATTGCTACCGATGGTCATAGGGCCATTTATAGGAGCTGCTGTCATCATAAACAGTGACAGTACATATGTGGATCTGGGTGTTGTAAAAAGTGTGCCAACACCGTCGATATTTCTTGCATCGGCAGCTGTATTGCTACTTGTAACGATTCCGATTCTGCTTTTGAGAAGGAGAAAGAGAAATGAGAACGATCTGGGGTGAAAAAATAGATATAGAAAACATATTGCCCGAATATCCTAGACCTCAAATGGAGAGGGATAGCTACATAAACCTAAACGGGATATGGGAGTATGCAATTACTGAGACCAAGGACTTTCCCGAGAGTTTTGAGGGGGAAATCATTGTTCCCTTTTCTCCCGAATCCGAGCTCAGTGGCGTAAAGCGCTCCTTATCACCAACACAAACACTTTGGTATAGACGTTCACTCCACTTGCCCCAGGACTTTAATGAGGGACGAGTCCTACTTCACTTTGGTGCAGTTGATCAGATAGCAACGGTATATGTCAACGATAAAGAAGTGTGTCACCATGTCGGCGGCTATACCCCGTTCAGTTCAGATATAACTGACTACATAAAAGAAGAAAATGTAATTGTAGTAAAAGTGCGTGACACTAGCGATACCTCATACCATTCAAGAGGCAAACAGAAAATCAAGCGGGGAGGAATTTGGTATACTCCTCAAAGTGGCATTTGGCAAACAGTATGGCTTGAGAGCGTGCCTGAACAGTATATTGAAGGGTTACGAATCACTCCCATGTTCGATGAAGACGAAGTTGAGCTAATAGTGTATTCTAACAGCGCTCTTCAATGTAAAGCTACTTGTGGTGAAAGTGAAATAATCTTTATGGCAAATGAGCCTGCTAGACTCCCTATAAACTCCCCGATTCCCTGGACTCCAGAAAATCCCCATCTTTATGACTTGGATGTCACAATGGGTAAGGATCATGTAAAGAGCTATTTTGGAATGCGCAAATTCTCGGTGGATCGCGATGAAAATGGAGTGATGAGACTTTTCTTGAATGATCGCCCCTATTTCCACAATGGATTGTTGGATCAGGGATATTTTAGCGACGGCTTATATACTCCGCCAAGTGACGAGGCAATGATTTTTGATATCAAAGCCGCAAAAGAATTGGGTTTCAATATGCTTCGGAAGCATATAAAAATTGAGCCTCTCAGGTGGTATTACCACTGTGATAGGCTCGGCATGCTGGTCTGGCAGGATATGGTCAATGGCGGTGGTGATTATAGCTTTCTCACAGTTTCAACGCCGCTTGTAACAGGTATACATTTTAAGGACGACCGTTATAAACTGTTTGGGCGTCAAGATCCGGAAGGAAGAGAGCAGTTCTACCGTGAGCTTGATGAGATGATAACTCACTTATACAATGTTGTTTCGATAGCCATGTGGGTTCCATTTAACGAAGGATGGGGTCAGTTTGATGCAAAAGTAGCGGTTGAGAGAATACAGCAGCTCGATACTACACGTACAATCGATCATGCAAGCGGATGGCATGATCAATATATCGGCAATATAAAAAGCCTTCATGTGTACTTCAAAAAGTACCGGTTCAAGAAGGACAGACTGGGGCGTGCAGTCGTTTTATCCGAGTTTGGCGGATATAATCATCGGGTAGAGGGGCACTGCTATAATGAAAAGGATTTTGGTTATAGGCGGTTTGATACCCGTGAGCAACTGCTTAGGGCTTATAGGGATCTTTACTTGGATGAGATAGTTCCTGCAAAGGAAAAGGGTCTTTGTGCCGCTGTGTATACCCAGCTTACCGATGTTGAGGATGAACTCAACGGCTTGATTACATATGATCGGAAGGTAATAAAGATAAGTGCGGAAGAGATAAGAGACATCAATGAAATGTTGCTGGATAAATAGTTAGATGTCTGAACGTTATGAGGCTGATAGTTTGTTTCAAATGTCTTGAAAAATCTGTTGATTTTTTAAGGTTGTGCCAGTTAAAGTGAGGTGTCCCATGAATACGAGAAAACTAAAAGAACTGATAAATGATAGTGCCAGCTATTTATGTATCAGTATGTCAGCATACGCTGGAGATGATTGGGCGTCGGGACAATATTCCACAGGAGTGGATTCCGTCGTGGAGGCGATGAGTTTTCTTGCGGTGGAGAGAACGGACCTGATGATGAATTCCCATGGTTTTAACGGTGGAGAGGATGTCCCCGGTCACAGTCATGAGTTTTTTGAACTGATGTATGTCTACAGCGGTCGCATTACACACCGAATTGGTGAAGATGTGGTCGCATTAAAAAAGGGAGACTGTTTACTTCTTGCGCCAGGAGTATACCACAGCATCGATGCGTTTGAAGCAGAGGACGTTGCCTTTAACTTTATAATGTATCCAACATTTTTAACGCCGGATTTTCTCAATCTCATATCGTCCAACAGTCTTATAACTGACTTTTTACTTAACACTGAAGGGTATAAGGACAAGCAGAGATATTTGTATTTCCCATGCAGTGAAGACGAAGAAGTGATTGACACAGCTGAGAAGATCCTCTGTGAGTTTCTCGATCCGGATGTATCTTCGGCTAATATCAGCAAGTGTCTTCTTGCGGTTCTTTTTCACAACCTTCTCCGCGTTTGGAAAAGAAACGGAAGTGCTGTAAAACCCAGAAGCGATATTAAAAATCGTGACATCATTCAGATCATTCAGTATATCGAAAACAATGTGGCTACGGCATCCTTGACCGAAGCTGCTTTACGCTTTGGGTATGAGAAAAACTACCTTTCCAAAATGATCAAGAAAACTCTCGGCCAATCATTTATTGAGATAAAGCATAGGGTGTGTGTGGATTATGCCAAAGCGATGCTTACGGAGACAGATAAGCCGATCATGGATATTGCAGGGCAAATAGGATTCAACAATATGAGCCACTTCTATAAGATCTTTAAGGATAAAGAGGGGGTAACACCAGCGGAGTATCGAGAGAAAATGATCAGAAAGTGATTCTCAATCAAATGCAAGGTTTATATTTATTCTGTTCGACATTTTAATTTTTGAAAGATCGACGAATTTTCATCGATGTGAAAAAAGCAGAGCTCCTTTTGACTAAAAAGGTTAAGTTCAATGAAAGAAACGGTCATTATCATACAGGATTGTTTGAATTACAATAAAAATGTACTAAGATAAATGGACTGGTTTCAATGTTCCTATACTTTTAAACACTTGAAAGGGGCTCAAAAATGAAAAGTAAAATATCACTCCTGCTAGCACTACTTATTCTGATAGGGCTCGCGGCATGTGCTTCAGACAACACCCCGGAACCATCAAGCACAGCTACAGCAACACCTACACCTCAAGCATCAGGTGAGCCCGAGCCTGAAGAAACAGATTCACCTCGCGCAGGCCTACCTATTACCGACGAGAGAACGGATATTGATGTATGGGCCACTTGGGGCGGCTCTGGAATTTCTATGTATCTGACGGATTGGAATGATGCTGTTGGATTTAAGGCCGTTGAGGAAAAAACGAATATCCATGTAAATTGGACTATTGCTTCCGAAGGAAGTGAACAAGAGGCATTTAACCTCCTGATGGTTTCTGACGTATACCCCGATATTATTATGGGCTTTACTACTTATTACACAGGCGGTTTGGATCATGCTTTGGAAAATGACATTATAATAGAGCTTGAAGATGTCATTAACACGTATATGCCCAACTATTGGTCACGCATAAGTGTAAATGAAGAGCGAGTGAAAAACGTCAAAACAGACTCCAGCAAGTTCTTGGCCATATATAAGGTCATGAGTGAAAAACAGGCTCCATGGGGCGGCCAGACAATCAGAAAGGACTGGCTTGACGATCTCGGAATGGGTATTCCCGAGACATATGATGAGCTTTATGACGTACTTGTTGCATTCCGTGATGTTAAAGGCGCAGGAAAACCTATGAAGCTTGGAAACAACGGTGATACATTCGGATATGCGATGGCGGGCGGTTTTGGTACTGCGGCTACTATGGTTCAAAAAGACGGCAAAGTATACTATGGACCTATGCTGCCAGAGTACAAACAATATCTTGAGCTTACAAAGAAATGGTATGATGAGGGATTGATCGATAGAGATTTCGCGTCGTCTTCTCCCTTTGACTTTGCTGATTGGTACAATGAAAACACAGGATACAGCTTTGGTTTTGCAACTGTCGGAACATATGAAGAAGTAGGCGGACAAAGCACAAACCCCAACTACTTAACAATCGGAGTTAAAAACCCGGTTATGAACAAAGGTGATGCTAGTCGTTTCGGAATTCTTGCAAGAGATATTGAAAGCGGCCATGTGATTTCCTCACAGTGCGATCAAATCGAGATTTGCGCACGTTGGATCGACTACTTGTACTCAGATGAGGGTGCGGTCCTTGTAAACTTCGGTAAAGAAAATGAAACATTTTTCTTTGATGAAGAGGGACATCCGACTTTGGATGCTGAAGCTCTCGAAGATATGTATGGTGCACCGTTCTCCTCACTTCAGATGGTAACAGGTCCTGTAGATATGTCTTATTACAGCATTAAATATAACGGATATGGCCTCAAGAAAGCCTCAATGGGTATGAATTATAGTTATATGGAAGCAGGACAGGCATGGCTGGAAAATGATGCCTCTGCTTTGATACCACCATTTGTAACGTTGACGGCAGATGAGACATACGAGTACAATGCAATCTTTACGGATGCGGAGACTCTTGTGCAAGAAACTACAGTTAAAATAATTACCGGGGCAGAGCCAATGGAAGCATATGACAGGATGCTGGATACCCTAAGAGATATGGGTATTGATAAATGCGTCGAAATCCAGCAAAGCGCACTTGACAGATATAACTCAAGATAATCGATTGAAAAACTGTCCAGTGTTGTAGCATGACATAAACGGCACATATTGTCGGTCAAACGGCAGTATGTGCCGTATTAAAAAGACGTACAGAACGACAGTACATATTGGAGGAAAATAAATGCTTAAGGTCTTTGATCTTCGCACCGAATATCGTAAAGATCCAATCGGAATAGATTCACCTTCGCCGCGCTTTAGTTGGAAACTGCTCAGCGACGGCCAAAATGTAATGCAGAAAGCATACCGCATACTTGCTGCGGGAGATCGTGATTTTCAAAATATCTACTGGGATAGCGGGCGTGTCGAAAGCGAACGATCACAACGTATTCTGTATTCCGGTGTCTCGCTGACCTCATATGCAGATGTTTGGTGGAAAGTACAAGTGTGGGCCGGTGAGGAGGAAGCGGTAAGCGATAATGCATATTTTCAGATGGGTCTTTTGAGTCCCGACGATTGGAAAGCAAAATGGATCGAAGCGGAAGACGAAAAGTTCTATGACTCGTATCCCCCAGCGCCTTATCTGCGAAAGGTATTCAACGTTCGCAAAGGGTTAAAGCGTGCCCGCATCTATCAATCCGCAAAAGGACTTTACGAATTCTGGATGAACGGCAGGAGAGGTACGGAAGATCTATTCAAACCCGGACTCACATCATATTACAGCCGCATTCAATATCAGGTATATGAGATCACAGACCTCATCGATGAAGGTGATAACGTTTGGTCTGTTGCACTTGGTGACGGCTGGTGGCGTGGAAATGGCACAAGGAACAACTATGGATACCATGTAGGATACATAGGACAACTGCTGCTTGAATATGATGATGGTTCTTCCGAACTTGTTATCACCGATGACAGTTTTCGTGCTTCGACCGGTGGAATTTTGCGTGCAGATATGAAGGACGGAGAGCTATATGACGCACGCATCGAGCCAAATGATTGGCGCTTGGTCGGCTTTGACGATAGTGGCTGGAAGAATACTCGCGTTCTAACTGATGGCGTAGTTAATCTTATTGCAAGCCGCAGTGTTCCTGTTCGCGGGATTGAGCAGTTTGAAGGAAAAGTAATAGATGTCCCTAACGGAGAACTAGTTATCGACTTTGGTCAAAATATCGCGGGATTTGTCAAAATGAAATTGCGTGGCTGCAAAGCGGGTCAGTCCATAACTGTCACACATGGTGAGGCGCTGGATCGTGACGGCAACTTCACCATGGATAATATTGCTGGACCGGGATTTACAACTGAATACTTCCAACAGCTTACATATATAGCAGAGGGTCCGGACGAGGTATCATATTCACCACTGTTTTCGGTATTTGGTTTCCGCTATATTCGGATCGAAGGATATGACAGGGAACTTATAAATCCTGGCGATTTTATTGCTATCGCGGTCTATTCTGCACTCGAAGAGGCTGGCGACTTCACCTGTTCCAGTCCGCTGATCAACCAGCTTGTGAAAAATTCACGATGGAGTCAAAAAGGTAATTTTCTGGATGTTCCCACTGACTGTCCTACCAGGGAAAGGGGACCTTACACAGGAGATTCACAGGTTTATATAAAAACATCATCGCTATTTATGAATGTGTATCCCTTTTTTGAAAAGTGGATGCTGGACTATATTCCGGAACAGTTCCCAAGCGGCAAGATTGCATGCATCGTTCCGAATGTATTTATCATAAACAATCCTGAAGAATACAAGCGTGTTGACGCGTTGCTAGGCGACAATCGCCAAACTTTCTCTCACAGCATGCCAAAAGAAGCACCCGACGGAGAAGGTTGCCTGATGGATAGCTCCGCAGGGTGGGGTGATGCTGCGGTGATCAATCCTTATATTCTGTATCTTTGTTATGGTGATCGCAAGATTTTGGAGAACCAATATGAATCTGCCAAGAAGTGGGTGGACTACATGGACACACAGGCGCAGGTTTACAACCCTCTTAATGCCGATGAACCGTACTACCACAGTGAGACGGACGGAGAATGTGATGGAAGATATGTGTGGGACACATGCTTCCATTGGGGTGAATGGGTAGAGGCTGACGGAGGCGAGAAGATAAATGGCAAGCCAGTTATGCCTTTCTTTGGATGGGAAAAGGGCAATGCCATTGTAGCTACTGCTTACTATGCCTATTCCTCCGGCTTGGTGGCAAAAATGGCAGAAATATTAGGGAAGACTGAGGACGCCGAATATTATGGCAAACTGTCAGCAAAAGTAAAGCAGGTTTATGCAAAGCACTTTATCAATGACAACGGTGTGATCAGAAACGGACGTCAGGCTCCAAATGTTCGTGCACTGGAGTTTGGACTATGCACTGAAGAACAACGTCAGAAAGTTGCGGATGCGCTTGCGGAGATGGTGCGTCAGCAAGACTATCACCTCAACACCGGATTTTTGTCTACACCATATATTCTCCATGTGCTGACCGAGCATGGATACACCGATATCGCATTCAAACTTCTCGAACAGGAAAGTGCCCCTTCGTGGCTTCGCAACGTTGTACTCGGCGCAACAACTATTCCTGAAAACTGGACCGGATATGAACAGATCAAGTCTTCGTTTAACCACTATGCATTTGGAGCGGTATGTGATTTCTTGTTCTCCGGTGTTGCCGGAATACGCCCTGTGCTTGAAAGCCCCGGGTATAAGCATTTCGAGATTCGGCCGGTAGTTGGTGGCTCGCTCACAGAGGCTTCTGCTACGTACGAGTCGATTTACGGCACGATTCGTTCAAGCTGGTCAAAGGGCGATGGGGGAATTACATATAATTTTACCGTTCCGGTAAACACTACCGCAACAGTTACACTTGCCGCTGGCAAAGCAAGTCTTGAGTCTGTTCGGGTGTCCTTCCCGGATGCGAAGTATGAATCGGGACGTGTTTCATTTGTGGTTGGCAGCGGGAACTACACTGTACATATTGAAAGTTGATTTATGTAAAAATCAAAAGATCCCTATACATGCATCATATTCGCTGTAGATACAGTACTAATTCCGTAACAGCGGGAACAACTGGGATGATTTTGAACAACGGTAGAAAAAATACCGAAACAGAGATACGGTTCTTCTGGCTTGTTTTAGCTAGAAGAACCGTATTCGATTTCAAAACGGAATGGATTAATGATTTTGCCGGGCCAAATTTTGCTTGCCATCCTATACATAGCTTTGGCGTGTATACGATCATGCCAAAGGAACCTTCGGAGCATTTTCGATAAAGTCCACTGTTCTCCATCACTGCCCACGATAGGCTTGTTCAACAGGAAGCCGCCTTTATTTTCAAGGATCCAGAATCCCTGTAACCGCCCTGCCAGGACATCGGGATATTCATTGATGTCAATACCTAATTGAGCAAAATAGTATTTATTGACACTGCAGACATGATCGTACATTTCCCTTGCGGTTCGTGGACGTTTACCATAGAAGGTTTCCCGGTCCGGGAGATTGGTCTCATCTTTGTCGGGAACTGAATCGTATAAGCTCTGAAAGTCCTCCGCAGATTTAAGTACGAGGTTTTTTAATCTGCCGTAAGCCCCTCGTTGGAGTGGTCTTAGTTCCGAGTGAAAAATCACTTCACTGTCGGCGTCTTCGACCGCCAGGTTCGTCGTGCTTGTCTGGATTATTGCGTTATCCAACTTACCGTCAAAGGGTATCCTTGCCCATTTACAATAGGATTGGATCTCGGGTTCAAACTTTTTAAGGGCTTCGTCCAAATCTACTGCTCTTGTAAATGCCCCCGGAAAGCTCTCGGAGAAAAGCAATATACCTTTGTTGTTTGACTCTTGCACTATTTTATTTTCCACTCTGATCCCCCCTTTGAGCTGTTACTATACCTTGCCAAATTATAACATAACACAGCAACTTAGTGAACCCCCGGAATATACAAAGGACAGCTACCCTATTAGGACCGGAATTGGGTAAAGCTGTCCTTATATCTTAGTTGTATTTCAAAGACTTATATATTTCGGAATGCCAATATGGCGGTCTATTCAGTGCGCAGTGCCACTACCGGATCCTTTTTAGCTGCGATTCTTGACGGGATAAGACCCGCGATAAAGGTCAGCACCATGCTTATGACAACCAGTATCGCACCTCCGACCCAAGGTAGCTGAGCACCAAGAGTTGAAATGCCGGTCAGTCTCTGGATGATGAAGTTTATAGGTACAATCAGAGCCAAGGTAAGTCCAATTCCAATAAACCCTGACACACATCCTATAACAAGAGTTTCGGCGTTGAACACTCTGGAGATGTCCTTCTTTGATGCTCCAATGCTTCGCAGTATACCGATTTCCTTTGTGCGCTCCAGCACAGAAATGTAGGTTATGATTCCGATCATGATGGAGGAAACAACAAGGGAGATCGCTACAAAGGCAATCAAAACATAGGATATTGCATTAATAATGGTGGTGATCGATGACATTAACAGCGCCACATAGTCTGTGTATGATATTTTGTCTTCTTCTCCCACCGACTCGTTGTAATCCACGATTATATCGGCTATTGCATCCTTTGCCTGGAACGTTGGAGCGTAGAGGTTTATTCTGCTGGGGCTTGAGCGATCGATATAGCCAAGAGCTTGAAGATTGTCTTCATATGTGGATTCCGAAACAGTGGAGGGCATATATTTATCAAAGAGAACGGCAAGCTCCGGTTCGGTGTAATCGGCGATTGTCATATCAAATGCACCTGCTAACTGATCGGTTGTCTTAGAGCCAAGCTGCTGTTCTATGGATGCAGCATACTCTTCGCGGACTCGCTTCGCCATCA